>NZ_JARANY010000129.1 GCF_029889885.1 Chromohalobacter sp. 296-RDG | reverse complement strand
ATGCGGTCAGTCATGGGTTCGCCACGCCCCTGATCATCCGAGTCAGAGGCGCCGCATATCAAACTTGCGGCAACATCAGGCATACCTCGAATCCGCCACACTGCGGACGGTGAAATTGCAGTTCGCCCCCGGCGCGTTCTGCAATCGCGGCAGTGATCGCTAGCCCCAGACCGCTACCCGAAGTGGCCGAACGCCGCCAGAAGCGCTCGGTCACATGGGCAATCGCCTCATCGGAAACGCCCGGCCCTTGATCATGCACGCGTAGCTCGACCCTTGTGTCGTCGCTCACCTCATGCGTTGCCTGGGCCACGTTCAGCGTCACGGGCGTTTCGGCCGGGCCATGCTTGAGCGCGTTGTCGAGTATATTACGCAGCGCTGTGGCAGCCAGTTCCAGCGGCACTCCCACGCGCGCATCCGGGAGTGTGGCCGGTACGTCGATACGAGCAGACGCTTGCGTATCGCGCACGGCACTGCGGACGATATCGGCCACCGACGCACCGCCTGTCTCCTGCTGCGCTCTGGCTCCCTCGATACGTGCCAGGGCCAGCAATTGATCAAGTGTGGTGGCCAAGCGCGCGGCGCCCTGCTCAGCATGCGACACGGCCTCGAGAACCGCATCGCCCTCCACGCGTCGCGCGACCTGAAGGTGCGTTTTGACAGCGGTCAACGGCGTACGTAATTCATGGGCAGCGGCATCGGTAAAGCGCTGTTCGCGACGAATGGCCGCGCGCATGCGTGCCAGCAACTCATTGAGCGTGACGATCAGCGGACGCAGTTCACGCGGTAGCCCGGTATCCGCCACCGGCGAGAGATCGTCGTGGTGACGGCGACTCAGTGCCTCGCGCCACCTCTCGAGCGGCCGCAAGGCATGCCGGGTACCCCACCACAACACGCCTCCGCTGATCACCAGCGCCATCGCGAAGGGCACGACCACCACCGCCAGAATATCGCGCATCAGGCTACGCCGTTCCGTCACGCGGTCGGCGGTGGTGATCGTCACGCCATCGCGTATCAGGGTATAGACACGCCAGTCCTCGCCTTCACGCTGCCGATAAGCGTAACCCGGCTGGCTCACGTCGAGTATCGCGGCCATGTCCGCATGCGTGCGTGCCAGCACCTCGCCCTGTGCAGACGTTACCTGGCAAGCGACGCCTTCGAGCGGCGCCACGACCGACGCCCGCTGCGTCTCGTCGGCCACCCAGGCACCCTCGGGCAATCGCGCCATCAGGCCCGCGACCATGTTCGCCGACTGCGCGAGGCGGCGATCGAGCGTGCGTTCCACCTCGTCGTTGAGATCCCACCACAACCAGGCCGCCGCCAGACTCCAGGTGACCGTCAACGTCACCCCCAGGATCGCCAGCAAGCGGGCCTTAAGGCTCATTGCGAACCATCGATGATGCACCCGACCGTGCCAGGTCATCCTGTGTACCGAGACGGTAGCCGAGGCCACGCACCGTCTCGATCACCGCCGGCACCAATTTGCGCCGCAAGTGGTGGATATGGACGTTGAGTGCGTTGCTCTCTACCTCGTCGTCGAGGCCATAGAGGCTATCGCGCAGTTGGTCCGCACTCAGGACGCTGCCCGGTGATTGCAAGAAGGTTTCCAATAGCACCATTTCGCGCCTCGAAAGCGCCACCGGGCGACCCTCCCAGGTCACTTGGCGCGCCTGGGGATCGAAACACAGCGGTCCGTGCATCATGAGGGGATGCGCGCGGCCGCCCGCGCGCCGTAGCAACGCGTGTAGTCGCGCGACCAGCTCGTCGAGATCGAAGGGCTTGACGAGATAATCATCGGCGCCGGCCTTGAGTCCCGCCACCCTGTCAGGCACGGCGTCCCACGCGGTCAGCACCAGCACCGGCAAGGTACGACCCGTCTCGCGCCATTCATCGACTAGCGACAGACCATCGCCATCCTGAAGACCGCGGTCGAGCACCACGATATCGCTGCTCAAGGTATGCAGCGCATGACGCGCCGCCGCCATTGTCGCCACGCGATCCACCGCCCAGCCATGGCTTTCCAGCCCCGCACGGATACCGGCGGCGACCAGTTCGTCGTCTTCGATGAGCAATACGTGCATGACGCTCCTTTGCTCAATGTCCGGCGCTATGCGTTTTCATTCCCAGCTAGCTCCCTCAAGCGCATTCAATGGCAGCTTGAGGTAGCGCTTACCGTTGGCTTCCGACTCCGGCAGACGGCCGCCAAGAATATTGACCTGCAGCGCGTGCAGGATCAGCTTCGGCATCGGCAATTCGCTGTCGCGACGGTTGCGCAGCTCGACGTACTCGGCTTCACTGCTATCGCCCAGGCGATGCTTGTTGGTCTCGCGCTGCTCGCGCACGGTGCTTTCCCACTGCGGTTCGCGCCCGTCGGGCATGTAGTCGTGACCGGTGAACACCCGCGTCTCGTCAGGCAGCGCGAGGATCGCCTGGATCGAATGCCATAGCTGATGAGCGCTTCCGCCGGGAAAGTCGGCACGGGCGGTGCCGAAGTCGGGCTGGAACAGGGTGTCGTGAACGAAGGCAGCATCGCCGATCACGTAGGTGACCGAGGCCAGTGTATGGCCCGGCGAGTGCATTACCCGGCAATCGACCTCGCCCAGCGTGAAGGTATCCCCTTCGTCGAACAGATGATCCCATTGGCTGCCGTCATCCTTCAGCTCCGGCCAGTTATAGATTTCCTTCCACAGCGCCTGCACCTGGGTCACCGGTCGACCGATGGCGGTGGGCGCGCCGGTCTTGTCATGCAGATAGCGCGCAGCGGAAAAGTGATCCGCGTGCGGATGGGTATCCAGAATCCAATCGACGCCGAGCCCTTCGCGCTCGATGTAGGCCAAAAGCTCATCGGCCTGGTGAGTCGCGGTAGCGCCGGACTTCTCATCAAAGTCGAGCACGGGATCGATGATCGCGCAACGACCTGTGGCGGGGTCGCTGACGACGTATTGAATGCTGAACGTGCGAGGATCGAAGAAGCCAGCGACATCCGGCTGGCCAGCGCCTTGGCCGCGTGATAAGGCAGAGGTTTTCATCTGGTCTGCTGTCGCCTCCATACAT
>NZ_JARANY010000128.1 GCF_029889885.1 Chromohalobacter sp. 296-RDG | reverse complement strand
CATGGCGGAAGCGTTCGAAGTGCCGGTGATTCCGCACGCGGGGCAGATGCACAACTATCATCTGACCATGGCGTCGCTGGCCTCGCCGATGTCCGAGTTCTTCCCGGTGCACGACGTCGAGATCGGCAACGAGCTCTTTTACTACCTTTTCGAAGGCGATCCGGAACCGGTCGATGGGTTCCTCGACCTGGATGACACGACGCCCGGTCTGGGCCTGGCGCTCAATACACGCCACCTCGATCGCTTCCACATCATCGAGTGACAACGCGCGGCGTCGCCTTGCCGAGGGAAAGCGACGCCGCGACGTAAAACGCCAAGCGCATGACGTGTCATGGCAACCTCTTTTTCGGCGGACTTTCGATAATGAGGGCGTTCGACGGCATCGTGCCGCCATTTAGACGCTCAGGAAGACACCATGAATCGAAACGTCATCCTCACCTGTGCCATCACCGGTGCCGGTGATACGGCCGACAAGCATCCTGATCTGCCCATCACGCCCAAGCAGATCGCCGATAGCGCCATCGAGGCCTCACGCGCCGGGGCGAGCATCGTGCATTTGCACGTGCGCGATCCGGAAACCGGCGGCGTCAGCCATTCCAGCGAGTACTTCCGCGAAGCGGTGGGGCGCATCCGCGAGGCGGATGTCGACGCGGTCATCAATATCACCGCAGGGGGCGGGGGCGATCTCTTCCCCGAGGTGCGCGATGGCGTCATCCATGGCCTGGAGGGTACCGACCTGCAGACGCCGGCGGAGCGCCACGCCCCGGTCGGTGAGCTGTTGCCGGAAATCTGCACTCTGGATTGCGGCAGCCTCAACTTCGGCGACATGGTCTATCTCAATACCGCCGACTGGCTGCGCGAGCATGCCCGGATGGTCAAGGACGCCGGCGTCAAGCCCGAGCTGGAGTGCTTCGACCTGGGCCACGTGTGGTTCGCGCGGCAGTTGATCGAGGAAGGCCTGATCGAGGGCGATCCGCTGTTTCAGCTCTGCCTGGGCATCCCTTGGGGCGCCGAGGCGGACACCGAAACCATGCTCGCGATGCGCAACAAGCTGCCCGCCAACGCTCATTGGTCGGCATTTGGTATTGGCCGTAGCGAGATGCCCATGGTCGCGCAGTCGATGCTGCTCGGTGGCCACGTGCGGGTCGGCCTCGAGGACAATCTCTACCTCAGTCGAGGCGTGTTCGCCACCAATGCCCAACTGGTGGAGCGTGCCGCCACGATTGCCGAAAATCTGGGCGGGCGCGTCCAGACGCCGGCCGAAACCCGCCAGACGCTCGACCTGCGTCAACCGTGAGCGACAAGGAGAGCGTGATGTCTCAACAGACTGCTGAACGAAGCACGGCTAAACAAGGCGTCGCACCGGCACGCGTCGCCGTCATCGGCACCGGCGTGATCGGCAATGGCTGGATCGTGCGAGCGCTGGCGGCGGGCTGCGAGGTCGTCGCCTTCGATCCTGCGCCCGGCGCCGAGGCAACGACGCGTGATTTCGTCGCGCGGGTCTGGGACTCGGTGGCGACGATGGGGCTCGCCGACACGGCGGACCCGGCCAAGCTGCGTTTCGCACCATCGCCCGCCGAAGCCGTCGAGGGCGCCGAGCTGGTCCAGGAGAACGTGCCCGAGCGCCTCGAGATCAAGCATAACGTCCTGTCGGAACTGGATGCGCATGCCCCCGAGGGCGTGGTGATCGGCTCCTCGACGTCCGGCATCAAGCCCAGCGAGCTGCAATCGGCCTGCACGCGCGACCCCGGTCGCGTCATCGTCGCGCATCCCTTCAATCCGGTGTACCTGCTGCCGTTGGTCGAGCTGGTGGGCGGCGAGAATACCGCGCCGGTGGTTACCGAGCGCGCCCGGTCACAGTACGCCGCGCTGGGCATGCGGCCGCTGGTAGTGCGCCGCGAGATCGAGGGGCACGTCGCCGACCGTCTGATGGAAGCGCTGTGGCGCGAGGCGCTGCATCTGGTCAACGACGGCGTCGCCACCACCGAGGAGATCGATGCCGCCGTGGTCTATGGCGCGGGTCTGCGTTGGTCGCTGATGGGCACCTTCCTGACGTTCCACCTGGCCGGTGGCGAGGGTGGCATGCGCCACATGCTGCATCAGTTCGGGCCGGCACTGAAGCTGCCGTGGACCAAGCTCGAAGCGCCGGAACTGACCGAGGAACTGATCGAGAAGGTCGCCGACGGTTGCGAGCATCAGGCCGCCGGGCGCAGTGTCGCCGAACTGGAAACGCGACGTGACGCCTTCCTCACCGAGCTGTTGGCGTTGACCCGCAAGTACTGGCCCGAAGCCGAAGGGCTCGAGGGGCGCATCTGATGAACCAGGCGCCAGAAAGCTCAACGTTCGGCCCTTTGTTTAAAACTCGGGTGGCCGACGCCTGGGTCGACTACAACGGTCACATGAACGATGCCGAGTACGCGCGGGTGTTCTCGCTGGCCGTCGAGGCGCTGATGGAGCGCATCGGCCTCGATGTGGCGGGGCGCGGCGCGCATGGCTACACGCTCTATACCCTGGAAACGCACCTCTGCTACCGGCAGGAAGCGCATCGCGGTGAGGCACTGGCAGTCGAACTGACGCTGCTCGATCATGATGCCAAGCGATTGCATGTGCTGTTCACGCTGACCAACGTCGATGGCGACCCGCTGGCGACCAGCGAGCAGATGCTGATGGGCATAGATGTCGCTAGCGGGAGGCCCGGGCCGTTTCCCGAACCGGTGGCGGCGGTTATCGAGACATTGCCGTCCGTCGGAGATGAGTGGCCAAGCGCCGCCGGGCGGCGTATAGGAATCGTACGTCGCTAACGTTGAATCGCAGGCGGATCATTACGTCCTCCCTCGCTGCAAGAACCCGCCCATGGCCTGCCATGGGCGGGTTCTTGCGTGTTTGCACGTGCCGTCGTGCGCCTCAATCAGTCCTGGCTCTGGATCAGCCCTGGCCGAGTACCTCGACGCGTTGCTGGCGGTGGGCGCGGCGTAGCATGCGTAGCCGCGAGCGGGCTTCGTCACGCTCGAGATAGCAGCCTTGCAGCCAACGCCGGCCGCCCTGGCCGACATCGAAGGCG
>NZ_JARANY010000127.1 GCF_029889885.1 Chromohalobacter sp. 296-RDG | reverse complement strand
CACTGTCGAGGTCGGCTAGAATGCTGCTAGCATTATGTGGGTTGCTTTTTTTATGGGAAATGTAGTCGTCATGATATTCTTTGCATTTCTCGTTTAGATATATTAACTTTGGTAAGCGGTCCACAAAACCCATCTTCTTGAGCTGAGCCGGATTCTGCAAACTGGTGCCCTCTGATGAAGAGGAGAACACCATGAACGAGCTGACGACCACGCAGGCCTACTGGCTGGGCCATCTGTTTCATGCTTCGTCCCGGCAATTGGCCTTGAGCGCCTATGCCGAGGAGCAAGGCCTCGATCTGGCCGCACTGCTGGCTTGGGAGCAGCGCCTGGCGGTGCAGAATATACCCGTGCCGCCACGTCATCGGCCGATGCGTTTCGTCGCTGTTGAGGTGGCTTCATGATCCGGCCGGATACCGGACTGCGCGTCTACCTCTGCCGCGAGCCGGTCGATATGCGTAAGCAAATCGATGGTCTGGCACTGCTGGTTCAGGAGGCCATGGAACTCAACCCGTTCGAAGCGGCGGTGTTCGTGTTCGGCAACCGCCAACGCGACAAGGTGAAGTTGCTGTTCTGGGAGCGCAACGGCTTCGTGGTCTGGTACAAGCGCCTGGAACGCGAACGCTTCAAGTGGCCCGACCGGGTAGCAGGCGATACGGTCACGCTCTCAGGCCAGGAGTTGAACTGGCTGCTCGATGGTTATGATCTGAATGTCATGCAGCCTCATCAGGTGCTGGATTTTCAGTCGGTGGGGTAGCCTTTTGACTCCCCTTATGCCGCCGAATTCGGTAAAATAGTGGTATGACTTCTTCGGCCTCCCCCGCTTCTGCCACCGTCTCTCAGCTGCAGAAACAAGTGCGTTCTCAGCAGGAAGAGATTGCGCGTCTTCATCAAGTGATGGAGAAGAAAGAGGCCCAGTGGGAAGCCACCAAGCAATCGCTATTCGAGCAATTTCGGCTGGCCATCGAGCGTCAATTCGGCCCCTCCACCGAGAAGTATCGCATCGAGCAAGGGGATCTTCTCATCAACGAAGCCGAAGCGGCGGTCGATGAGGAAGATGCCTCGACCGATGAGGCGTTCTCGGCCGATGCATCCTCCGCTGAAGACGCCGAGACGGCCTCTCGTCAACCGGCCCAGCGCCGCACCCGCGGCGGTCGCATTGCCTTACCGCCGGAACTTCCGCGCGTCGAGGTCGTCCACGAGCTTCCCGAGGAGGCCCGCCATTGCGCCGAAGACGACACCGCGCTCAAGGTCATCGGCGCGGAGGTCAGCGAGGAGCTCCACGTCGTGCCAGCGCGCATCGAAGTGATTCGTCATGTGCGACACAAATATGCCTGCCCAAGCTGCGAAGACGGCGTACAGATCGCCCCGGCGCCGGCCAAGTTACTGCCCAAAAGCAATGCCAGCGCCACGCTGCTGGCGTACGTAGCCACCGCCAAATATCAGGATGCGCTACCGCTCTACCGGCAGAACCAGATCTTCGCTCGCCATGGCGTCGAGATCCCGCGCAACACCCTGGCGCGCTGGATGGTCCAGGCCGGTGAACGACTCACACCGCTGATCGAAGCGCTACGCCAGCACCTGCTTCAAGCGCCGTTGATTCACATGGATGAAACGACGCTACAGGTCAATCAAGAAGCCGACCGAGCAGCGAATTCAACGTCCTACATGTGGCTACAGCGCGGGGGGCCGCCAGGTCAACAGATCGTGCTGTTCGACTATGATGCCAGCCGCGCCGGGCGGGTACCCGTGCGCCTGCTGGGGGACTATGCCGGTCGTTTGATCACCGATGGCTACGAAGGCTATGCCGAGGTGGTGCGCCGTAACGGCATCCCTCATGCCGGCTGCTGGGCGCACGCGCGACGTAAATTCGTCGAAGCGCAAAAGGCCCAGCCCAAGGGCAAGACCGGCAAGGCTGACTGGGCGATCAACCAGATCCGCAAGCTCTACGCCGTGGAGAAGCAAGCCCAAGGCATGACGCCCGAGGCTCGGCAAGCGCTGCGGGACCATAAGAGCCGCCCCTTGATTCAGCAGTTGCGGACGTGGCTCGACAAGTCAGTCAACCAGGTACTCCCCAAGAGCGCCCTGGGCAAAGCGCTGCACTACCTGGACGGTCAGTGGGGCCGTCTGACGCGTTTCCTCGACGACGGTCTGATCCCGCTGGACAACAACCCGGCCGAAAACGCCATCCGGCCCTTCGTGGTGGGGCGCAAGAACTGGCTCTTCAGCCACACGCCGCGCGGCGCCCACGCCAGTGCAGCCATCTACAGTCTGATCGAAACGGCCAAGGTCAACGGCCTCTCACCCTACGAGTACCTGCAGTTCGTGTTCGACACCCTGCCGACGCTCGCTGAAGATGACGACCTCGATGCGCTGATGCCCTGGCATTGGAAAGAGACGCTGCCGCTCTGAGTTAGTGGGGTTCGTGGATCGCTTACCTTCGCCAAGAACCAAAAGTGAAGCGCTACAACTTTATACATGAGCACAGTGGCCGGTTTTCCGTAACCCGGATGGCGTCTGTGCTCGGGGTGTCGCGAAGTGGGTATTACACATGGCAGAAGACGCGCTTGCAGTCCAGCCAATTGGAGCAGGCTCGGAAAAGGCTTGATCGCCGCGTGAAAGAAGCGTTTTGCCAGGGTAAGCAGCGCGACGGGGCTCGTCGTATCCAAGCCACGCTGGCCGCTGACGGATATCGGTATGATGTCAAAACGGTTGGGGCCAGCATGCGACGCCAGGCGCTGGTGCTCAAGGCCGCCCGCAAGTTTGTCGCCACCACAGACAGCGATCATCACTTGCCTGTGGCGCCCAACTTGCTGGAGCAGGACTTTGAAGCGACCGCCCCAAACCAGAAGTGGGCTGGCGACATCACGCACCTGATGAGCTCCGAAGGCTGGCTGTATCTGGCCGTCATCATTGACCTGTATTCGCGCTCTGTCATCGGCTGGTCCATGAACACCAGAATGACGGCAGATCTGGTCTGTGACGCGCTGGAGATGGCACTGTGGCGACGCAATTTCCCCGCCGGAGTGATCTGCCACAGCGACCGGGGAAGCCAATACTGTTCCCATGCC
>NZ_JARANY010000126.1 GCF_029889885.1 Chromohalobacter sp. 296-RDG | reverse complement strand
TCAGGCCGCCATCACCAGCGCCATGCGGCGCTCCAGTTCTTCGTGGAAGGCGTCGACCCGCTCGGCGATGGTGCGGATCATCGCCTCGTCCCGATAGGCGCGTTTCACGAACAGCGGCATCCCCGGCCAATAGCTGACGAAATCGATCCACTCCCGTTCACTGACCCACAGGCCGCCCTGGCATTGGGCGACATGTTCCGGGGGCAGCTCACCGGCCAGCAGCAACTCGATCTGGTACTTGGGCAGCTTGGTCTTGATTTCGGCGAGACCGTTGCGGTCCACCAGGCAGTCGGGCGAGTAGCCGACGCCGTGATTGAGGATGATGCCGACCTGCTTCAGGTGCGGCAGCCCCGTCGCCTCGTGGTAGAGCTCGCGGGCCACCGGCTCCAGTGCGTGGCCGCGTTGGGTGTGGGCATTGCCCTGGAAGGCATCGGAGGGCTCGCCGGTGATGCGCTCACCGATCAACTGATGCATGTAGCTCAGTGCCCCGCTGCCAAGGCCTCCCGGCCCCTTGCCCTTGACCAGCAATGTCTTCAGCTCGGACATGGTGACGATGCCGAGACGTGCGGCATGCCATTCGGGCGTGCCCTGGTCCAATGTCAGGATCTGCATGACGATCTCCTTGTTCGATGACGCGGCATAGACCGCGAGGGGCGTCCCTCGCGGCCGGTCAGTGAGGTTGTGAGTAGGGCTGGGCTCGCTTCTGCAGGGATGCGCGCAACTTGTCGAAATCACTGCGCGGCACCTGCTCGGCATCGCCATACTTGCCGACGAACCACTCCTGGGTAGCCGTCGGGCAGGCGCCCATCAGTTGCCTGATCTGGCCCGCCTGCAACGCGGTCACGCGCGTCACCGAGACGGCGGCATGTCCATTGTCGTCCTGGCCCCGGGTCGTGATGTTGAGCAAGGCACAGAGCACATAGCGTTTGCCATAGCTGGTCGACGAACCGAAGGCCTGGACGGCGTTCTTGTTGCCGCTGACGTCCGCCGGTAGCAGCATGCTGGTCTCTTCCCGGTGGCCGTCCTGGTGCATCAGCACGCCGGTGACCTGAATCGCACGCTCCTGGGTCTGGATACGGAAGCTCACCGCGAAGCCGTGCTTCTGCATGATCGGGCGCACGGTATCGACGATGTCCTCCAGCGTGGCGTAGTGGCCGTTGTTTCCCTGGCCACGTTCGGCGATGCTCGGCAGTTCGGTCTGCATGGCCGCCATGGCGGCGCTGTAGGCCATGAGCGCCTGGCGATCCAGCACGCGTTCCTGCATCTGCAGCAGACGCTCCATCTTGTCGATATCGACGTCGGGATTGAGGGCAGCCCGCTCGATCACCTGAATGATCGCGGTGCTGTCCTGATCGGACTGAGCCACCGGCGTCTGACCGTTGGCATTGGGCTTGATGGGGGTTGCCATGACAGCCTCCGTTAGCGATAGCGATTGATGACATCATCGAGCTGGTCGGCAGGGACCGGTTCCAGGGACACGGCCACGCGGTAGAGACGGCCCTCGGCCAGCACGTGGGTGTCCGTCGTGTGTTCCCTGGCCTTCAACAGTTGACGCGTCAACCGAGTCAGGACGCGGTAGGTCTCGGACGTCATGCGGGGTTGCATTGATACCTCCAGAAACAGCGACGCCCGGCCTGAAAAGGGCCGGGCGCACTGTCGTGATGGAAATGAATGGGGCTGTGTGACGTGCCGCCGGTGTCGTAGCGCTCGCGGCCGATCAGGCCACCAGCGCAAGCGCGGACTCCAGCGCCTTGTCCTTGAGGTGGGCTCCCTGGCCGAACCACGCAGAGTCCATGCGGTAGTCGTTGCTGCGGGCGCGCTTCTCGTGATCGACGTACTCGGTGACCGCGTTGAGCAGGCCCCAGGCGGTGCCTTGCGTCGTGCACAGTTGCGAGCCACGCCCTTCGCCCTGGTAAAGCTTCTGGACACGATTGAGGGCGCGGACATTGGGCAGCTTAGAAGGGTCGTCCAGTGGGCCGTCGGTATTGCAGATGACCGACTGGAAATACGTCTGGGCTTCCGCCTGGCTAACCTTGCGCTCGGCCAGGGTCTTCATGCGAACCATGAAGTCGTCCCACTGCGAGACCGAGAGGCCCAGCTGTTGCTTGACCAACTGAGGACGGAACTCGGTGCTGTGGGGCACCTTCACGCCTTGCGACATGCCATCCACAGCAATGGACAGAGTGTTGTTGCAGACCACCCGTACCGAGGTCGGCATAGCGACGGTGGCCAGGGAGCCGTCACACGACGTAGCCAGCAGCAGGTAGTCGTTGATCTGATCCTGCCCCTTTAAGGCACCGCCCAGCCCGCTGCGGGCCAGGGCCCAGAACTTGCGACCGCCCTTGAGCACGCCGGCGGTCTCGAGCTCATAGCCCGCGTATTCCGTGAGGTCGCGGTAGAACGCCAGGACCTCCTCCGGCTGCACCACCTTGTAGCGCTGAGACACCACCGACAGCGGGGCCTGAGTGTCGGAACGGTAGAGCACCTTCTGCTCGGGGAAGGAATGGATGCTGCCTAGATGTGATGCCGAGTCGGCAATGAAACGCACCGGCGATGCCTCGATGTGCCAGTCCATGCCGGCCTGCTGCCGCCAGACGTCCAGCGGTTGATGGCGGGACAGCTGCTGCCCCAGACCATGCCAGGGGGTATCGCCGACGTAAGCCATGTGCTCGATTTGATGGGCCATGAGAAAGCTCCTGAACGAAAAAAAGCCGGCAGAGCGCCGGCGGGTGAAGGGGGAAAGAACAGTGTCAGTCCAGCACGCGGAAGGTGTGGCCACAGCCCAGACAGAGCCAGGGGGACCCTTCGCCGGGGGGCAATAGATGACGAACCATCTGGTTGCCGGCCGCAGCACCGGCGATACCACCGGAGGCGCCGGCAATGACCGCACTCGCCACGCGACTGAGCGGCAGGTGCGGCGACGGCACCGTCGGCACTCTGACGGCGTAAAGCGATCCATAGACGCTCTTGAGACTGCCGGCCAGCGCACCGGCAGCGATGCCGAGCTTGCGGGCCGTCTCGAGATTGATGAGGTGCTGTGAATGACAGCGCATGCAAGGTGGGGCCATATCAC
>NZ_JARANY010000125.1 GCF_029889885.1 Chromohalobacter sp. 296-RDG | reverse complement strand
AAATCCGGGCCTTCGAGCCCCTGCGGGTTGTCTCGCTCAGATACGAGCACTCGAGCATCGAACAGCGCGTACTGGCTGTTCTTGCGCTTGTCTGCCCATGCAACGCGGCGGTTCACGACATATGCGAGTGCCCCGCCGCGCTCTGATCCGATCCTGATAGTCTGGACCCACTGCTCATCAACCAGCACTTTCACTGAACGCTTGACCGTTGACACTGAGGTGCCAGACAGCTCGGCTAACGTCGTCTGTGATGCGATGAGCGCTCCACGGCTGTTCATGTTCGCGATAATCAAGTGCAGCAGTGCAGCAGCGCGGGGCTTTCGAGAGATGAGCGACGCCCATTTTTCATGCGCTTTCCGCTCGGTTTGCACCCAGGAGCCTCTGACCTGGGGCTGGGTCAATTTGGTCTTGGTATCGCTCATATCTGCTCGCTATCGTTCAAATGCCTTCCCCGACTCTATCACGATATCGAGCATATTTGCTCGATATCGTGCACGATAGGTCACCAGCTGTGACCTAGGGGTAGGTCACCAGCTGTGACCTACCCCCCCCCTGTAAGCCTTTGATTTTAAAGGGTTCTATTTTCGACCCTTCTAATGATCTTCTAGGGGGGGTGGAATTGGCCACTAAAACCCGAAGCGCGTAGCGCTTTGAGCGCTATGCGCTCGCCTACCCTTCGCTTCGCTCGCCCGGCCTTCGGCCGCCTGATGATGGCGCGCCAAAGGCGCGACGTGCGGCAGCTATCAGGGCGCTACGCGCCCGCGCTGCCTGCCCCAGCCTGGCCGCTAAAGCACGCCGCGCTGGTGACATGCATCCCCTCTCCGCGAGTACCTACCCCTTGTTCTGCAGTACAGGGGGTAGGTAGTAAAAATCGGGGGTTTCCGACACAGCACACCCGGTGCGGCCCGAGATCGGTCGGCATGCTGGGAGCGTAGCGACCGCGCCGACCGAGTGAGGGGCGCACCCACCAACCGAAGGGCGGTAGCGCGTAAGCGTCCGGGCCAACGGCCCGGGGGTGATCATGCCTTCGGGGGTAGATCGAACAGCTGACGGTCGCGCTCGCTGTCTAGGTGCTCATCCATTATCTGTCGGAATTGTGCCCTGGTTTGATCGTCCTGCTCGGCGAGACGCATGAACACTGAGCCAGCGAGGATTTTGCGGCGGGTGTCTTCCGAGCGCTTCGCTTTGCGTAACCGGGCAACCCGGGCTTCGGCATCCGCGAGCTGCTGATCTTTGGAGCGGTGTTGAGGCATTTGGGTATCTCCTTGGTGGCTATCCACAGCCTACCTGAAACTGGCTTTTCCAGTTTGAATCAGCCACCATATACCGAAGGGCGCACTTACGACTTGCAAATCTCGTTCCTCGATTCTGCAAGTCCCGTGCGCCGGGGCTTCGCCCCTGGACCCCTAACCCCAACCCCAGCCGGTGCAGCCATGGCCATCTACTCACTCAGCACCAAGCCGATGAACCGCAAGGGCGGACGGTCAGCCGTCGCCGCAGCGGCCTATCGGTCGGGTGGTGAGTTAGCCGATGAGCGCACCGGCGTCGTGCACGACTACACCCGCAAGCGGGGTGTCGAGCACGACGAGATCGTGACCCGCGACGGCGTTCCGGGCCCCGAGCGCGAGTCGCTGTGGAACCAGGCCGAAGCCGCCGAGAAGCGCAAAGACGCGAGGGTCGCGAGGGAGTACGTCGTCGCGCTGCCGCACGAGCTCGATGCCGACCAGCGGCTTGCCCTCGCTCGCGAGCTCGCCGGCGAGCTGTCCGAGCGCTACGGCGTCGCCGTCGATCTCGCCGTTCATGCACCGGATCGAGACGGCGACGAGCGCAACCACCACGCCCACTTGCTCGCTACGACCCGGGCCTATGGCCATGACGGGCTGGGCGACAAGGCGGCTATCGAGTGGAGCGACCAGAAGCGCCGCGAGGCCGGGCTCGATCGCGGCGCCGACGAGGTGAAGGCCATCCGGCAGCGCTGGGAGGGCATGGCTAACGACGCTCTGGAGCGTGCCCAGGTCGCCGAACGGATCGACTGCCGATCCCTGGCAGACCAGGGCATCAACCGCGTGCCGCAGATCCACGTTGGCCCGATGGGCACTGAGATGGAACGCCGCGGAGTGCCTGAGCAGAGCGACCGAGCGAGCTTGAATCTTGAGATCCAAGCGGCCAACGCTGCGGTTGAGGCCGAAAGGGCCGAGGCCAAGGAGCCGAAAATGACACGCGGCGAGGCGTTCACCGCTGCTGCTGAGCGCATGAAAGCCCGTCGGCTTGAGCGTGAAGCGGGACAAGCACCGCGAGAACGCCCACAGCGCACACAGGAGCCGCCCAAGGCCCCCCCCGGCCCATCGGCTGCTGTGCAGCGGCTCGACCGGGAGATCGACGCGAAGGCCCAGCACCTAGCCCAAGTGCGGGAGCGCGGCGCGGAGATTGGAGAGCGGCTGCTCGATGTACAGCTCGCGATGCGCGAAACCGCACAGCAGCGCGACAGCACCGAACAGACAGAACGAGAGGCCGCACAGAGCGTCCGCGAGGCGCAAGCCCAGCGTGATCGAATCAAGGGCTGGTTCAAGGGGCGGCAGCGCCGCGAAGCGTCCCAGCGCCACGATCAGGCTCAGGAGCGCCAGAATCAGGCTCAGGAGGCCGCACAGCGAGCGCAAGCCCACGATGCCGCCCTGAGACGTGAATACGGCCAGCTAAAGCAGCAGGCGGCCACAGAGGGCCGTGATGTCGAGCGGGTGAAGACGGAGTACGCGCAGCTCCAGCAGCAGCGCACCGCGCAGATCGAGCGCGAGCAGCAGCCCGCCCAGGAGAAGCGCCAGGGCGATGCCTGGAGCCAAGAACGGCAGCAGGAGCGCTCAAAGGCGCCCCAGCGGGACGCATGGGCCGATGAGAGGCGACAGGCCCAGGATGTGCGCCGGGGCAATACTCGGAGCCAGGACGGCCCCGAGCTAGGCTAGTCGCGCAGGTGAGGCAGGTCCGGCTCCAGTCCGTCGATGGATGGCTGAGATGGTGGTGCCTCGCCGTCCCCAGATGGTAGTTGGCCGTCCGCTGGCGACATCGAAGGTATGTGCGTCAAATCCGGGCCTTCGAGCCCCTGCGGGTTGTCTCGCTCAGATACGAGCACTCGAGCATCGAACAGCGCGTACTGGCTGTTCTTGCGCTTGTCTGCCCATGCAACGCGGCGG
>NZ_JARANY010000124.1 GCF_029889885.1 Chromohalobacter sp. 296-RDG | reverse complement strand
ACACCGTCCTTGCTAATACGCTGATCGGACAGCGCCATCAGACGTTCCTTGTAGAACGGCGGCAATGACGAGCGGGGAATATCGAAACGTAGATGCACCGCCGAGGCGACCTTGTTGACGTTCTGGCCACCGGCGCCCTGCGCGCGAATCTGGCTGATATCGATTTCCCAATCGGCGAGCGTCACCGTATTGGAGATCTTCAGCATGGTGTAGCCCTCGTGACATGACACGCCGAGCACGACGCGTGAATGATGCGCGACAGACTACACTATTGGCGATGCCTCGGAAGTCGGCGCAAATTACAGGGACTCGTCATCCTGACGCTGTTTAGCGTTCAGGGTGGAGATGTTCGCTGTGTCGCTATGGACACTAACATTTTGATTGGCCTCGCTTTCCGCCACCATGGAGAACGGCAGCAATGCAGAAACGACGATGGTTGCCAGCATCGAGAACAGCTTGTTAAGCGCTTTCATGACCACTCCTGAATTGAGGTAGTGATGCGGCGTTTTGTCGCATTACACTATTAGCATGCTAAAAGAATCACCGCGCGTCAAGTCCCATTCGAGTATCAGGATCCCATGTACCGCCTTGAGGCCTCTTCTCGGGCGAATTCGTTAGCAGAAAAATAATTTTCGAAACAGAGCCACAAAAGTCCTACGTTTTTTACTAAGATAGGGTCGAGAGTTACGACCAAAGACGTAGCCACGGCTCAACCATTTCGCTCATACCCTTTGAGTCTGGCGCAATGCCCCAGCCCAACGGCGGAATAAAAGAGCCAGGTGATCATTCCTGTCCCACAAGGAGACAACAACGCCATGCCACAATCTCGTTCACAAAGATTGGGCGCCATTGTGCTGCTGGTAGCCTCGATCGTCGGGTTTGCCATCGCACTCTATGCCTATTTCACCCCGCTGACCGGGGTCAATGGCACACTTGGCGCGCTTGTCGCCATCCTGGCCAACATCGCCCTGGCCGTCATGGCGCTCATCTTACCTGCACTGAAAGGGAACGCCGGGCGTAACGTGTGGCGCGTGCTGATTTTGCTGGGCCTGGCCGGCACCTTCTTCGCAGCGCTCCTCCTGCACCAATGGTGGATCTGCGTGGCCATGGTGGTCGGCCTGATCGGGCTTATTCTCGATATGGCCCTCGCGACACGCACCGCCCGTCCCGCCCAATCATAAGGAGCCGCCTCATGCCGACATTTAGAACCACCGTGCAACGCCTGGGCACGGCCACCGCGCTGGCGCTTTTCCTGACGCCTTTGCCGCTTCTGGCTCAGGATCAGGACGCTGACCAGGACGCCTCGAGCGCACAAGAGAGCACTCCGTCACAGGCTGCATCCAAGCAAGCTTCGTCCGAATCGATACCGTTGGTCCCCGGCACGCCGACCTGGGATAGCTTCCACGGCCAGCTCAACGCGCAGAAATACAGCCCCCTCGACCAGATCAACGCCGACAATGTCGGTGACCTGGAAAAGGCCTGGGAAGTCCACACCGGCGATGTATCCGATGGCTCGGGCGATCTACCGCCCACCGTCTGGTCCGCAACACCGGTATTCGCCAACGACACGCTCTATATCGGCACGCCGTTCTACCGCATTCTCGCGCTCGACCCCGCCACCGGCGAGCAGAAGTGGAGCTTCGACACCGAGTCCAAGCTCGAAGCAATGACGCAGCCCGCACTCAAGAGTCGTGGTGTCGCCTACTGGGAAGCGGATGATCCGGTCGAAGGCAAGTCCTGCCAGAAGATCGTCTATCTGGGCACGATGGACGCGCAGCTCTTTGCCGTCGATGCCGACACCGGCGAGAAGTGCACTAGCTTCGCCGATAACGGCGTACTGGACGTCAACCAGTGGAATGACACCCACGATAAGTGGCCGCTATCGCTGCTGCAGCCACCGACCGTGGTGGGCGATCACCTGATCCTCGGCTGGGCCGGAAAGGACTGGGCGTTCGAGCAAGCGCCTCCCGGCACCGTGTTCTCCATCAATGCCCGTACCGGCGAACGCGAATGGAGCTTCAACGCCCTTTCCGACGAGATGCGCGAGAAGAGCGGTACCGCCAACGTGTGGACGCACATGTCCGCCGACGAGGAAAACGGCCTCGTGTATCTGCCGATCTCCTCGCCATCTCCCAATTATTGGGGTGGCAATCGCACCGAGGACGCGCCCCTGGCGACCTCGACCACCGCGCTTGACGTCGACACCGGCGAAGTCGTCTGGTCGCGCCAGTGGGTCCACCATGACGTCTGGGACTACGACATCAACTCCGCCCCCACGCTGATGGATATCACGGTGGATGGCGAGGAAATCCCGGCATTGATCCAGGCCACCAAGCAAGGCTTCCTGTTCGTCGTCAACCGCCTGACGGGTGAGGACGTCTGGCCGATCGAAGAGCGCCCGGTACCGCAGGGCGATGGCTCCGTCAAAGGCGAAGAATACGCGGACACGCAACCCTTCCCGACCAAGCCCGCTCCGCTGCTCGACCAATCCGAGAAACCGAAGGTCTGGAAACTCGCCGATGCCGTTGGCGGTGGACAGTGTTCCAAGCTCTGGGACAACCTGACGTATGAAGGCATGTACACGCCGCCCACTACCAAGGGCGAAGGTGCACTGACTTATCCTGATAGCTCCGGCGGTGTGCAATGGGGTGGTGTCGCGTTCGACCCTGTCAGCCAAACGGCCATCGTCAACACCTCGCACATCGTGCAATACGTGAAGCTCTACGAGCGTGAAGCCTACGAGAAAGCCGATAGCGGCTCAGGCAATGAGAGTGGCTTCGCACCGCAGACAGGGGCGCCTTACGGTATGCGTCTCAAGGTGGCACGTAACTGGCTCGGTATGCCGTGCTGGGAGCCACCTTTTGGTGAGATCGTCGCACTCGACATGAAAACCGGTGATGTGAAATGGCGTCGCCCGATCGGCTCCTCGCAGCAGTACGGCTTCTTCATGCCCGAAAGCTGGGGCTCGCCCACCATCGGCGGTCCAGCGGTCACCGCGGGTAACGTGATCTTCATCGGCGGCTCCATCGACGCCAAAATGCGCGCCTACTCACTCGAGACCGGCGAAGAGCTATGGGAAGACCAGGCCGAGGCACCTGGCGTCGCGAACCCTGCCGTGTACGAGTATGAAGGCCGCGAATACGTCGCCTTCGTGGCAGGCGGCAACTCGATCGTGAAAGATCAGGTCGGCGACCAGGTCGTCGTCTACGCGCTGCCGGAGGACGAAGACGAGTAACGACCGTCAGTAAGTGGTAGAGAGCAATATAGAAGTAAAGTAGAA
>NZ_JARANY010000123.1 GCF_029889885.1 Chromohalobacter sp. 296-RDG | reverse complement strand
TGAGGCGGCGTATCGAGCGCCAGATCATGGGCGTGACCGGCATGGCCTTGGGCGATATCGATTATGAACACCCACCGGGCGACCCTGGCCTTTTCGGGCCGCAGAGCGTGTGCTGGCGCGTGCACAGCGATTTCACCTCGATGCTGTGCGGCGGCATCAGCTCGCTGATGTTGCAGATGTTGCATCCGCTGGCGCTGGCTGGCGTGTGGGATCATTCCAACTTTCGCGACGACATGCTCGGCCGATTGCGTCGCACCAGCCAGTTCATCGCCGCGACCACCTTCGCCTCCACGGCGGATGCCGAGCGGCTCATCGACCGGGTACGGCGCATTCACGACGAGGTGGCGGGCACTACGCCTGACGGGCAGCCCTATACCGCCAACGATCCGGATTTGCTGACGTGGGTGCATGTTGCCGAGGTCAGTCGCTTTCTTGCCGCACATCTGCGCTATCGCAACCCTGACCTGAGCGTCGCCGACCAAGACCGTTACTATGCCGAAGTGGCGCGTATCGCCGAGGCGCTGGGCGCACGCGACGTGCCGCGTACGCGCGGTGATACCGATGCTTATCTCGAAGCGATGCGTCCGCAGTTGTGCTTCGATGCGCGCACCGCCGAGGTCTTTAGACTGCTGATCGGGGCGCCGGCCCCACACCCGTTGGCGCGGCCGCTGGTGGCGCTGACGATGCGCGCCGGCGTCGACTTGCTACCGTTTTGGGCGGCCGAGATGGCCCACCGCGACATGCCGCGCTGGCAGCGTCACACGGTGCGGGCGGGTGTGCATCGGCTGGTGCCGATACTGCGCTGGTCGATGCGCAATGGTGCCTCGCAACGTGCACGACGACGCGTCGCCGGGACTACGACGACGGCGGCTGGGTCACCGACGGCGCATGACCGTACTTGAGCTCGAACTGCTCGGTCATCTCCTGACAGCGCTCCTCGGTTGTGTGGCGTTGGCGATCGGTCATCTCCGGCGCCGCCATCGATTGCCAGCATTGCGCGATACCACGTTCCTCGCCGGCTTCGTCTTCCGGAGTCGCGCCCTGGCTGATGAAGTAAATGATGATGGCGTATACCGCCACGATGAAGGCGATGGCGCCGACGATCAGGCCCAGGCAGCCAAACTTGCTGGCACGGCGCGGTGTCTTTTCGCGCCAGGATGAAGCGTCTTTCACGGCGAGCTCTTTCGTCGATTGAATGCGTCCCGGAGTATAACAAAGCGGCGCTCGGTAGCAGGGCGACGCAATGTCGCGTTCTAGGGTAACATCTGACGAGGTGCGCTCTGCTTGGGTCGCCAAGACGCGGTTGCTATCATGCGCCCATGAACGCTACGCCGCTCCCGCCGCGCCCCGCGTCCCTCGACGATCCGCTTTATTATCTGCACAACTTCCGCAGCGCCTTGCGCTGGCTCGAGGCGTGCTACGTGGATCTGTTCGATGACGCCGAGCGCGATTTCCTCGCCCACTTTGAAAGCTTGCCCGAGCCCGCGCAGGCGCTGTGGGTGCGCATGGTCATGCGCAAGGGCGATACCTTCCGTGACGATCGGCTCGACTACGCGGAAATCGGGACGCCGGCTTCGGCCGTGGCGCCGTTGATCGAACGCGGATGGGTGGAAGACGATCCGCCACTGTCGCTGGCGGCATTATGGCCTTTGCTGACCAAGGCCGAGATCGGTCGTCACCTGAACGGGCTGTTGCGCGATCACGGCCTCACCCGTGGCGCGCGCAAGGCGGACATGCTCGAGGTGCTCGCCGAGGCCGACCTTGGTGAGCACCCGCTGACCGCATGGTGTCCCGAGATTCCTCTCAACGTGGTGCGCATGACGCGAATGGCACTATGCGAGCGGCTGCGCTTGATGTTCTTCGGCAACCTGCATCAGGACTGGAGCGAGTTCGTGCTCGCCGACCTTGGCGTCCGCCGCTTCGAGCATGTGCCGCTGAGTTCGGCCTCGCGGGCCTTTCAGTGCCGCGAGGACATCTACACCTACGCACACCTGCATGCCTGTCGCGAGCGACTGGAGGCCGGCGAACCCATCGCCGCCATACTCGATGACGTGCCGCCGGCGAATGCCAATCCATGGCTGGAGAATCGGCGCGGCAAGCTGCTGTTCCTGTTGGCGCGGGCGCGTGAGCGCGAAGGTGAGTTGGCGGCGGCGGAAGGTCTCTACGCGAAGAGCGTTCATCCCGGTGCCCGCGGGCGTCGCCTGCGTATGCTGGAACGTCAGGACTGCCACGCCGAGGCCCTGGCATTGGCCAACGACTTTGCGGCGGCGCCGGAAAGCGAGGCCGAACGTCAACAACTGGACCGCCTTTTGCCGCGTCTGCATCGCCGTCTGGCACTCGCGCCGCCGTCCGTGACCGAGGAGCCAATGCCGGCGCGCCTGGAGGTGACGCTACCGCGCACGGCGTCGGTGGAACGCGCCGTGGCGGAGCATCTGTCGTGCGCGTCGATGCCGGTCTACTATGTCGAGAATACGCTGATCAATGCGCTGTTCGGCTTGCTGTGCTGGGATGCGGTGTTCGCGCCGCTTGCCGGGGCCTTCTTTCATCCATTCCAGCGTGCCCCAGCGGACCTGTTGCGTCCCGAGTTCGCGTCGCGTCGCGAGACGCTCTTCGCCCGCTGTCTGGCGCGTCTCGAGGTGTCCGAGGGCGAGCATGGCTATCGCGCCGTGATCCGCCGTACTTACCACGACAAGCATGGGCTCGAATCCGCTTTCGTGCAGTGGGACGCGCTCGATGACACGCTACTGGATATGGCGCTGGCGTGTCTGCCGGCGGCACATCTGCGGTTGTGGTTCGAGCGTCTGCTGCGCGATGTGCGTGCCAATCGTGCGGGAATGCCGGATCTGATCCAGTTCCGCCCCGAGCAGGGCGAGTACCGGATGATCGAGGTCAAGGGGCCGGGCGATCGCCTGCAGGACAATCAACGCCGGTGGCTGGCGTTTTGCGCACGTCACGACATGCCCCTCGATGTCTGCCACGTGACGTGGGCGTCATGAGCGAAGCAGTGGACTATACGGTGGCGGTGCGCACCCTGTGCGATTTCACCGCCAAGCGCGGCGATCTCGACTTGCGTTTCACGCCATCGCCCAGCGCTGAAGAAGGCATCGAGGGGCATGCCTGGGTCGCCTCGCGTCGCGCCTCCCATTACGAGTTCGAAGTCGCCTTGAACGGTGTCTATTGGAGCGCGGCCGGGTACGGGCTGCGCGTGCGTGGGCGCGCCGACGGTTTCGACCCGCGACGCGGACGTCTGGAAGAGATCAAGACCCATCGCGGCGACCTGACACGCCAGCCAGACAACCA
>NZ_JARANY010000122.1 GCF_029889885.1 Chromohalobacter sp. 296-RDG | reverse complement strand
TGGGTTGCCTACGGGCGCGACAGCGCCGCAACGCGTTACTCGCCGCTCGATCAAGTCACCCCGGATAACGTCGGCGATCTCGAAGTGGCGTGGCAGTACCGCACCGGCGACCTGCTCGATCACCGCTGGGGCGCTGAAACCACGCCGCTCAAGGTCGGCGATGACGTGTTCTTGTGTACGTCGCGCAATATCCTGATCTCGCTCGATGCCGATAGTGGCGAAGAGAACTGGCGCTACGATCCGCAGGTATCCGAGGATGCTATTCCTTATACGGCTGCTTGCCGTGGCGTCACTTATTATGAAGTGCCGGACGAGCGTCTGGACGATCTGGCCAGCGGCGATGATGGCGAGTCGCAGAGCTGCCGCGCACGCATCATTTCTGGCACGCTCGACGGTCGCATGCTGGAGGTCGATGCCGCCACCGGCGAGCCGTGTACCGGCTTCGGTGACGACGGCCAGGTCGACATCAAGAAGAACATGGGTGAGACGCCGGATGGGTACGTGTCCATCAACTCGGCGCCCGTGGTGGTGCGTGATGTCGTCGTAACGGGCCATCAGGTGCTCGATGGGCAGCGCCGTTATCCGCCCTCCGGTGTCATCAAGGGTTTCGACGCCGTGACTGGCGAGCTCGAGTGGGCCTGGGACGCCGGACGCCCCGAGCAGAGCGAACCGCTCACCGGTGATGAAACGTATGTGCGTGGCTCTCCCAATATGTGGACGACCGCCGCCGCCGATAGCCAGCTCGGTCTGGTGTATCTGCCGATGGCTAATAGCGCCGCTGATTACTGGAGCAGTTCGCGTACGCCGGAAGAAAACGAGTGGGCCAGCTCGATGGTGGCGCTCAACGTCGAGACTGGGCTACCCGAGTGGCATTTCCAGACCGCCCACAAGGATGTCTGGGATTACGACCCCGGTTCGCAGCCGACGCTGATCGATTTCCCCACCGGTGATGGGGAGGTGCCGGCCTTGGTGATGCCTACCAAGCAGGGCGAGATCTACGTCTTCAACCGTGAAACCGGCGAGTTGTTGGGTGGCGGTGCCGAAGAACGCCCCGTGCCGCAAGGCGGCGCCGAGCCAGAGGAACGCAGCGAGACACAGCCCTTCTCGAACTATGCCACGCTGCGTCAGCCCGACATCGACGAGAAGGACATGTGGGGCATGTCGCCTTTCGATCAACTCTTCTGCCGCATTCAGTACCAGCAGGCCAGTTGGAAGGGCATGTATACGCCGCCTACCGCCGACCAGCCGTGGATTCAGTACACCGGCTATAACGGCGGCTCCGATTGGGGCAGTGTCTCCATCGACCCGCGGCGCGGCGTGATGATCGCCAACTACAATGACATGCCCAACTATAATGAGCTGGTGCCGCGCGAGAAGGCCGATGCCATGGGTTGGAAGCCACGCGAGGAGCTCGCTAGCGATCGCGGTGGTGCCGAGGGTGCTGGAGATCCGCAGGCCAACACGCCGTATGCGATCAACGTCAACGCCGGATGGCGCGTGCCTTATACCGGTATGTTGTGCAAGCAGCCGCCGTATGGTCATATCCGTGCCATCGAGCTATCTAGTGGCGATACGCTGTGGGATCGCCCGCTGGGCACGGCCCGAGCCAACGGCCCGTGGGGGATTCGTTCCGGCTTGCCCATCGATATCGGCACGCCCAATAACGGCGGTTCGGTGGTCACGGCCGGGGGGCTGATTTTCATCGCTGCAGCGACCGATGATCTGATCCGTGCGATCGATATCGAGAGCGGCGAGACCGTGTGGCAAGCACCGTTACCAGCGGGTGGCCAGGCCAACCCGATGGTCTACGAGGCGAATGGTCGTCAGTATCTGGTGATCGTTGCCACGGGGCACCACTTCATGGAGACTCCCAGCGGCGACTACGTGATCGCCTATGCGCTGCCCGACGGTGCCTGACGACTCAATAGGGTAGGAAAAGCACAGCGACCCCGGCATGCGTGTCGGGGTCGCTGTGTTTAGGAAGCCACGAAGCCGGGAATCGGGGGCAACGCTTCAAACGCGGGGCGCGCATAATAGAAGCCCTGGTGCTGCACGATGCCGGCTTCTTCATGGAGCCAGCGGGCTTCGTCCCGGCACTCGATGCCTTCGGCGACCGTTTCGATGTCGAGCTGGGTAGCGATATCGGCCACCGCCTTGAGCAAAATCTGGCGGCGCGTGTCGCGGTGGCAATCCATCACCAGGTCACGGTCGATCTTGAGCTTGTCCGGACGTAACTCGGTGAGCAGGTCGAGGTTGGCGTGACCCTTGCCGAAATCATCTAGGGCAGTGGTGAAGCCCATTTGGTGATAGGCGTCTATGATATTGCGCAGATGGGCTCGGTCGGTGACGCTTTCGGTTTCGGTGATCTCGAACACCAGGCGCTCGGCGGGCCAGCCGACCTGTTCCGAGATCGCAAGCGTTGCCTGTATGCAGGCCTCGGGTGCATAGACGGCATTGGGCAGGAAGTTGATCGACAGTGCGGTAGTCATGTCCAACTGGCTGGCCAATTCGATGGCCTTGACGCGACAGGCCTGATCGAAGCGATACAGCAGTGCGTTCGAGACCTGGGACAGTACCTTAAAGGCGGACTCGCCATTGACGCCGCGTACCAAGGCTTCGTGGGCGACGATGCGTTGCGTTGCGACATCGACGATGGGCTGGAACGCCATGCTGAACTCGAACGGCAACGGGCCTTCGCAACGCGGGCAATGCTGGTCGGTTCGCGCGCAATTCGACATGCTTGACCTCCGTGTTATGGGCTGAGAGCCCCCTCATGATGCCCAATAAATATCTCGATGCGTATTGGGCGCGGTACGCGTCGTTTAAGATAGGATGTCTGCGATACTATTGTACGATCATAAATTAGCTGCGATACGCCTTTGAGAACGTCGCGTCGTATTGTGCTTCCATCATGATATGCCTGGATAAAGATCCTGGATAAGGAGTTCCAATGAAATCTGTCAGTCTTACCCTGTTGGCACTAGCCACCTTGATGACGGGGTGCGCCATGCAAGGTGGCGATGCTGATCGCGTCGATCAGCATACCCAGATTTACCAATGTGAGGGAGAGACATCGCTGTCGGTGACCTATTTCCAATATGGATCCGATACCGACCGCGCCATGCTGAGCTATGGTCACGATTCCATCCCCATGCACCAGATTGCCTCGGGCTCCGGCGCGCGCTATGCCAGCGACGACGAGCAGCTCGCCTACGTATGGCACACCAAAGGCGACAACGGCATGTTGTATAGTGAGAACGACGAGGGTGAGCGCAACGTCATCGAGCGCGATTGCCAGGGCCGGGTGAAAGACGCCGACCGCTAAGCTGCGCGCTCATTTCATGACGGGGCCTGTGCGATGTCTCTG
>NZ_JARANY010000121.1 GCF_029889885.1 Chromohalobacter sp. 296-RDG | reverse complement strand
GCGCGACGACCGCGCCCCGAACAGGAGCTAAGCCATGGAAATGTTCGATCTCTCGTTGATCTGGGCCGTCATCATCGCCTTCGGCGTGATCATGTACGTGCTCATGGATGGTTTCGACCTGGGGCTGGGGATCCTATTCCCCTTCGCTCCGGACGAAGATGCACGTGACGTCATGATGAATTCCGTCGCCCCGGTATGGGACGGCAACGAGACGTGGTTGGTGCTGGGGGGAGCCGGATTGATCGGGGCCTTTCCGCTGGTCTATTCGATCCTGCTGCCGGCGATGTACATCGGGGTCTTCCTGATGCTGGCGGGCTTGATCTTTCGTGGCGTGGCCTTCGAGTTCCGCTTCAAGTCGCGGCGCACGCGCAACTGGTGGAACGCTGCCTTTGCCGGTGGCTCCTTCGTGGCGGCCTTCGCCCAAGGCGCCGTGGTAGGTGCCTACATCGAAGGTTTCGAGACTGCCGATCGCGTATTCACCGGCGGAGCGCTCGACTGGCTGACGCCGTTTTCGGTGATCACCGGCTTGGGGCTGGTGGCCGGCTATGCGCTGCTGGGATCGACCTGGCTGGTGCTCAAGTCGGAAGGGCATGTGCGTGAATGGGCGCGTGGCCTGGTGCCCAAGCTTCTCGTCGGCGTGGTGGCGGTGTTCGCCGTCGTTAGCCTTTGGACGCCATGGATCGACCCGGGCGTCTGGGAGCGCTGGTTCGACCATATGCAGATAATCTGGCTGCTGCCCGCACTGGCCTTGGCCTGCGTGATCGGTGTCTACACTGCCAACCGCAAGGGGCGCGAGTTGATGGCATTCCTGCTCACTTTGGGCATGTTCGTCTTCACCTACCTGGGCTTGCTGGTGAGTCGCTGGCCGTATGTCATCCCGCCGGACTACACTCTGTGGGACGCCGCATCGGCACCGGAGTCACAGTTCTTCCTGCTGATCGGTGTGCTGTTCGTGGTGCCCATCATTCTGACCTACACCGCCTGGTCGTACTGGGTGTTCCGCGGCAAGGTGCGTGTCGGCGACGGGTATCACTGAGCCGTGTCTCGATCTCAAGCCCAAACCTCGGCGCGCGCGTCGCGCCAATGGCTGGCCGCGCAATCTCGTGAGGTGCGCGGCTGGCTGAGCTTGGCCATCGCCGCCGGTGTCGTCGGCGGGCTCGCGACACTCGCGCAACTCGGCCTGATGGCGTGGTTGATCAGCGCTGTCGTGGTCCGCGACACGGCCTTGGTGACGCTATGGCCCTATGCGGCGGCGTTGGCGGGCGCGGTGATCGTGCGCGGGCTCGCGCAGTGGCTGCAGGAAACCAGTGGCCTGGAAGCCGGGCTGCGCGTCAAGGCACGCGTGCGCGCCCAAGTGCTCGATCATCTCGCGGCGCTGGGGCCGGTGCATCTCGCCGAGCGGCATAGCGCCGGCAGTACCGCACAATTGGTCGATCAGGTCGAAGCGCTGGAAGGCTATATCGCGCGTTACGTGCCCCAGGCCACGCTGGCGGTGGTGCTGCCGCTGATCTTTCTCGGCGTGGCGTTTTCGCTGGACTGGCTGGCGGCATCGTTCTTCCTGATTGCGGCGCCGCTGATTCCACTGTTCATGGCGTTGATCGGCATGGGCGCCCAGCGTCTCAACGAGCAGCAGTTCCAGGCCATGACGCGTCTCGCCGGGCATTTTCTCGACCGTGTGCGCGGGTTGACCACCTTGCAGTTATTCGGGCGCACCCGTCAGGCCACCGAGGAGGTCACGGCGGTGGCCGACGACTACCGGCGGCGCAACATGAAAACGTTGCGCGTGGCGTTTCTCTCCTCGGCAGTGCTGGAATTCTTCGCCTCGGTGTCGATTGCGGTGATCGCCATCTATATCGGCTTTGGGTTACTGGGCTATATCCAGTTCGGCCCCGCCGATCAACTGACGCTGTTCAGCGGGTTGTTCCTGCTGTTCATGGCGCCGGATTTCTTCCAGCCGCTGCGCTTGCTGGCGCAGCATTATCATGACCGCGCCAGTGCCCTGGGCGCTGCCGAGGGCTTGCGCACCCTGCTGGCGCAGACGCCACCGCAGGGCCCGCGAATGGAGGCTCTAAACAATGGGCACGACGACACGCTGCCACTGCGGGCGCGCCTGACCGAGGTCTGTGTGGCGCATGCCGGACGCGGCCGGGTGCTGGGGCCGCTCGATCTCGATATCGCCGATGGCGAGGTGGTGGCGCTGGTCGGTCCCTCGGGCACCGGCAAGTCGACATTGCTACAGGTGCTCGCCGGTTTCGTCGATGCCGAGGCGGGCGAGGTCGTGCTGCGTTCGAAGACACGCGTGGCTTGGCTCGATCAACGTCCGTTCTTGATGCAGGGCACGCTGGCCGAGAATCTGCGCCTGGTCGCGCCCGATGCCAGTGACGACGGATTGCGCGAGGCGTTGATCGCGGCACAGCTCGGTGACTTGCTGAGCGCTTTGCCCGAAGGGCTCGACACGTCTCTCGGGGAGCGCGGCCTGGGGCTTTCCGGCGGGCAGGCCAGCCGCCTGGCGCTGGCGCGGGTGTTTCTCAGCGATGCGCCCTTGGTGCTGCTCGACGAACCCACGGCCAGCCTCGACCCTGACAGCGAGCAACGCGTGATCGAGGGGCTGACGCAACTGGCCGCACAAGGCCGCACCCTGGTCATTGCCACGCACCATCCGGCCGTCATGGGCATGGCCGACCGCGTGTTGCGTCTCGAGGCGGGGCAGCTGCATTCACAGGATGTACCGGCATCGTCGGAGGCCTTGTCATGAAGGAATCCACTATCATGAAAGGGGCTACGGTAAAGGCGCTGGGCCCATGGTTGCGTCTGATGGGCGAGCGGCGTACACGCTTGCTGATCGGGGCGTTGCTGATGCTGGCGACGCTGCTGTTCGCCATCGGGTTGCTGACGCTGTCGGGGTGGTTCATCACCGCGACCGCGCTGACCGGGATGACGCTCGCGGCGGGCGGCGCGGCGACGATCAATGTCTTCACGCCGGGTAGCGGCATTCGTTTCTTCGCCGTGGGGCGCACCGCCGCTCGTTACGCCGAGCGACTTTATAACCACGATACCGTGCTGCGCCTGCTGGCGGATATTCGCGGGCGCACCTTTGCCGGCTTGTCACGGCTCTCGGGCCGTGAATTGGCGCGTTACCGCGCCGGCGAATGGCTCAACCGGCTGACCGCCGATATCGACGCGCTCGACAATCTCTATCTGCGCTTGCTGGCGCCGCCGTTGGTGGGACTGCTCGCGGTTCTCGTGGTCAGCGGTATTCTGGCGCTGGCGATGCCCGCGCTCGGCGGCGTGCTGCTGGCGATCATGCTGCCGTTATGGGGGATCGTCACGCTGGGCATGGCGGTGGCGGGGAGCGCTCCTAGCGCACGGCGCGTCGGGACCTTGGAACGCCTGCGCGTTCGCGCCCTGGAGCATCTTCAAGGTCTTGCCGAGCTGCGCACCTTTGGCGTACTCGGCGCCCACCGAGCGAGGGTGGAAGGCGAGCAGCGGACGTTGCTCGACGATCAGCGGCGTCTGGCCCGCCGCGCCGCGCTGGGCAATGCGCTGGTCACCTTGACCGTGCAAGGCACCGCTGTGGCGATTCTCTGCCTGGCGCTGCTTGCGTTCGCCGCAGGCAAGATGTCGG
>NZ_JARANY010000120.1 GCF_029889885.1 Chromohalobacter sp. 296-RDG | reverse complement strand
GTCGGCGACCAGGTCGTCGTCTACGCGCTGCCGGAGGACGAAGACGAGTAACGACCGTCAGTAAGTGGTAGAGAGCAATATAGAAGTAAAGTAGAAAGCAGACGGGGTGGGTCCCATGGACCCACCCCGTTTTTGTTGGCTCGCGTCTTTGTGGTCGGGCCTTTTTAGCCTTGCGCGTTAAGGCTATATCGCGTTCATGGCGAGACGACGCCGGCCAGATGTTCATAGAGCACGGCGACGCCAATGGCGATGAGGATCAGGCCGCCCAGTACCTCAGCCCATTTGCCGACAACGGTGCCGATAGCACGACCGAGCAGCGTGCCGAAGGTGACCATCAAGGCCGTCGCCAGGCCGATGGCCAGGGACGCCACGACGATATTGATATCCGTCAGCGCCAGCGTAATACCCACTGCCATGGCGTCGATGCTGGTGGCCAGAGCCGTGACAGCAATCAGCCATATGGACTTGTCTTCCTGCTGGGGTCCGGCGACCTTGATCGCCTCGGCACCGCCGTTCTTTAATCCTTCCCAGATCATGTGCCCGCCCAGCAACGCCAGCATGGCAAAGGCAATCCAGTGGTCGATCCCGGAGACGAAACGCATCGCGACATGACCCAGCGCCCAGCCGAACAGCGGCATGATCGCCTCTACCGCGCCAAACACAATGCCGATACGTAGCGCGCTGATGAAGCGCACCTTGCTCAGCTCGGCGCCCCGGCCAATGGAAGCGGCAAAGGCGTCTGTCGACATGGCGAATGCCAACAGAATCAACGACGCAGGATTCATGTGATCTCCATACTGCACAGAAGGCGATGCTGATAATGCATCTTCACTCCCAAAACCTGATCATTTTTGTCAACTTTTCGAACAGCCTATACCCGACACACCTGAATAACAATAACTACCTGAAAATAAAGCAAAAATTAACCAGGATTGATCAGTATCGTGGCGGTTAATACTCTGCGAGCATGCTTCGAATGAATAACCAGGGTTTAACAATCCCTTGCGATTTATAGGGAAAGACAAATGCGCTGCGACGTTTCCGCGCAATATCTGAAAAACGCTTGGCATATCATCGCCATATCGCACACTCTGAAGACCGTTTCGACGTGACGGGGATATCGCCATGCAAGCATTTTCGACTCGCCATCAGGTCCTCGGCCTGATCGGCTGGCTGGTGGTCAGCTTCATTACGGCAGGGGTCGGTGCCATCGCCTCAGTGGATGCCACGCAGTTCTACGCTGAACTCACACAGCCCAGTTGGGCGCCACCCGCCGGCGCCTTCGGCCCGGTGTGGACGACGCTCTTTGCCTTGATGGGGTTCGCCGCATGGCTGGTCTGGCGGGAAGGTGGCTGGAAACGGCACCAGGGCGTTCTGACGCTATTCATCGTGCATCTTGCTATCAATGCACTCTGGAGTTGGCTGTTCTTCGTCTGGCACCAGGGAGCACTGGCTTTCGTCGAGGTCATCCTGCTGTGGGGCATGATCCTTGCCACCCTCATCACCTTCTGGCGCGTGCGACTACTGGCCGGACTACTGTTGGTGCCTTATCTAGCGTGGGTGTCGCTGGCCACAGCACTGACCCACACCGTCTGGCAGCTCAACCCGCAGTTGCTGGGATGAGCAGAGGGGATGTTGTCATCGCGCAGGGTCGTGCTTCCTGCCTGGTGTATCGGCCAATCCTGTCGCGGTCGAATTGGCCATTGAATGTCACGAGAAGCGCCATGGCTCAAGTTTAGGCCATGGCGCTCTTGATGCTTTCAATAGAGACTTCGGTTCTCATTTTTAGCGTCGTCGGCTCAAGCTCTTTTTCAGATAGGCAGTTCAGCCAGGCCTGTTGAGGTTCGGCGCAGAAAAACCGCTTTATTCCATCGCCCAGAAAGTTTTCTAGATCAACATGGTCATCGGGATATAGTAGCGCAAATGCCTTTTCTGCCTCACTGACATCCGACACTTCTCTCGCAGTGCACTTCAGGTAGAGACACATGAGATTGTTGGTCCCTCTCGCGCGCGTCGAGTCATAGAAAGTCATGAAGATCGAGCTATTGAAAACGATATTCTTGGAATGTTCCGCCTGAATCCAGGACGACCAGTAAAAGTTTAAATCCCTGTCCGGCAAGGCGGTTACGGGTGTATTCCATGGCACGTCGTTTTTCGACGTCGCTATGTTGGCATAGAGGTTGTTGCGAAGAATGTCAGCCGCTCGATTGGCCAGATCGATGTCGTTCATTACGGTCTCCCGGATTATGAGTATGCCGGTACGTGCGCTTGGAGGCGTCGCACCTTGCGCGTTGACCCATGAACAGCGTACGTACGACACCTACTTTCCTGAAAGCGATTTATATTGATACTTGGTATCGTGTTTAGAGATAGCTTCTCGATCAGGGAGACATGGCATGCAACTCAAATCGTTACGTTTATTCATGGCCGTGGCCGAAACCGGTAGCTTCGTGGCCGCCGCAGATCGGATGCATACGGTGCAGTCCAACGTGACGGCCCATCTCAAGAAGCTCGAGGAAGAACTCGGCGCCCAGCTCGTCCACCGGGCTGGCCAGACGCGCCTGACCTCTGCCGGGCGCGCGCTGGTGGCATATGCCGAGCGCATGCTGTCTGCGCATGATGAAGCGTTATCGCACTTCAAGGGCAGCGACAAGACACATGGCCAACTGCGAATCGGTGCCATGGAAACCACGACCGCGTTACGGCTCCCTCCGATCCTCACGGCGTATCATGCCGCTCATCCCGAGGTCGACATCACGCTACACACAGGCTCCACGGCGGAACTCATCGAGATGCTGATGGCAAGCCACGTCAATGGCGTATTCATCGCGGGAGGTCTCGAACATCGCCGTTATCATCTGCTCAAGGCTTTCAGCGAACGCCTCGTACTGGTCGGCCCTCGACCCATGGCCGCGATGCCCCACTCGGAAGAACTGATGGCTGCCGCCTTCCTCGCGTTTCGCCAAGGCTGTAGCTATCGCCAGCGCATCGAGTTGTTGCTGGCCTCCCATGGCGTCAACGCAGCGCGCATCTTCGAGTTCGGAAGCCTGGACGCCATGCTCGGCTGTGTCGCCGCCGGGATGGGCTATACCGTGCTCCCCTTGAGCACTATCAAAGCTCATCAGCATCGCTTTGGTATCCACTATATTGCCCTGCCGAAGCCTCTCGCGGAAATCGACACCTACTTCGCCGCGCCCGAGCCAGCCACCTGGACGCCCGCCCTGGCCCGCTTCGTCGACACCTTGCACCAAGCCGTAGACGTAGCCGAACCGCAGCGCGTCGAAGCCTGACAGTCGTCAGGCGAATATCATGCGCCGTTCACATGGAGGAATGCGCGTTCTATCCGATGCCTGTTAACGGCAAGATAAGATGTGCAGTATCTTGTACAGAAATATCCTTCACTCTATAATTGTACTGCATCCTGTACAGGCAAAGTTTCATGAGAATTATTTCTTTCACTGACGCACGCAACGGTCTCAAGGCAGTGCTGGATGGCGTGGTCAACGACGCCGACACCACTGTGATTACACGCCGTGATTCCGAGGATGCCGTCGTCATGTCGCTGGATTACTACAACAGCCTTATGGAGACAGTACATCTATTGCGCTCCCCTGCTAATGCTGAACACCTGAGTAAATCAATCGCGCAATACAAGGCAGG
>NZ_JARANY010000012.1 GCF_029889885.1 Chromohalobacter sp. 296-RDG | reverse complement strand
TCCCGCAGGTCGGACTCGTATTGCTCGCGGATATCCTTGGGGCGGGCCTTGAACCCGTTCTCCATGTTGCGCTGGGCTTCATCGATCCAGCCTTCGACCTCGGAGACGGTGCGGTCATGCTGTCGCGCGACCTTAGCGACCGTGGTCTTGCCTTTGAAGATGTCCATGACCACGGACGCTTTGCGCTTCGCGGTCCACCGCTTGATGGGGTTATCGTCGCTCATCCTGTTCTCCTGATGACTGCACTATAGCCTGTGCAGCTCTGGAGAGGAGACTTCAGGTAGCTTATTTTTGCTGACGTCAAAGTAAAAAACACACCATCTTTCTTTTTAAAATACTGGAAAACTACAGACGCTAGCATAAGAAGTGCAGACTTCCGGACTATAAGTAAGCATGCAAATGCTTCAAGAGGGAATGTTAAAATCGCTCAACTCGAGAAAAAAATATGGCTTAAGTATTTCTAACTCAAAAACACTCAATTCACTCTTAGGTACCTGCGTAAAAGTGGAACGGTGGTTTGGTGCCCACCATTTCTCCGGTCCGTCGTAATAGTCCCACGAGCGACTTGCCTTGATAAGACGGTAAGGGCGGTCTAGCCAACCACTCTCCATTGATGTAAAAACGTTAGCAGGACCAGTAAACTGACCAAGCAAATAGATCCCTTCGTTGCCATTAGTTAAGTAAAAATAGTCACCAACTGGAGCATCCACAAATGCCTTTCCTTGGCGAACGCTCGATTTTCCTTTAGCGGGCGTATCTTTATGAACATATACAAGCTTTTCATGCATGGCAGTGATCATATCTTCCGCTCCAAAATATTCCACACCATGCGAAATTTTCCAAAAAGTAGGTATCATGCTACCCCTCCCTTTTTAGCATTTATAAATTTAAAAACGTAACCACGCCTAAATATCAATCCAATATTTAATTTAAAATAAATTTTTACCTAAACTAAATAATCCTACGGAGCCTGTGGTCCAAGGCATACTACCATCCGGGCAAAACATCCTATCCCTGCGACATTTTCCGCGTTGTTCTCTCCTTCTCTTTTCTATCGGCCATAGCCTCGTTAACTTAATCCAAATTAGCCTTAGCTTGGTAACGTTGTGCAACAAAAAAGCCTGCCGATCAAGGCAGGCTTTCGTATGAGGCAGGTGATGCGGCGGGGCTAATTGGTCAGCTCACTCCCACTCAATCGTCGCGGGCGGCTTGCTGCTGACGTCATACGTCACGCGGGAGACGCCGCTGATCTCGTTGATGATGCGGTTGGAGACCTTCTCCAGCAGCTCATACGGCAGGTGGGCCCATCTTGCGGTCATGAAGTCGATGGTTTCGACGGCACGCAGGGCGATGACCCATTCGTAGCGGCGGCCGTCGCCGACGACGCCGACTGACTTGATCGGGAGGAAGACGGCGAAGGCCTGGCTGGTCTTGTGGTACCAGTCGAAGTTGTGCAGTTCTTCGATGAAGATGGCGTCGGCTTCACGCAGGATGTCGGCGTATTCTTTTTTGACTTCGCCGAGAATGCGCACGCCGAGGCCCGGTCCCGGGAAGGGATGACGGTAGACCATGTCGTACGGCAGGCCGAGTTCGAGGCCGAGCTTGCGCACTTCGTCCTTGAACAGCTCGCGCAGCGGTTCGACCAGCTTGAGCTTCATGGTCTCGGGCAGGCCGCCGACGTTGTGGTGTGACTTGATCACGTGGGCCTTGCCGGTCTTGCTGGCGGCGGATTCGATCACGTCCGGGTAGATGGTGCCCTGGGCGAGAAAATCGACACCCTCGATCTTGGCGGCTTCACGGTCGAAGACATCGATGAAGGTGTTGCCGATGACCTTGCGCTTGGCCTCGGGGTCGTCCTCGCCTTCCAGCTTGGTGAGGAATTCGTCTTCGGCGTCGACGCGGATCACACGCACGCCCATGTGTTCCCCGAAGGTTTCCATCACCTGGTCGCCTTCTTTCTTGCGCAGCAGGCCGTTGTCGACGAACACGCAGGTCAGTTGGTCGCCGATGGCCTTGTGCAGCAGCGCGGCGACCACGGAGGAATCTACGCCGCCGGAGAGCCCCAGCAGCACGTGGCGGTCACCGACCTGTTCGCGTACGCGCCCACAGAGGTCTTCGACGATCTGCGCCGGGGTCCACAGCCGCTCGGCCTGGCAAATATCAAGCACGAAGTGCTCGAGAATGCGCTGGCCTTGCAGGGTATGGGTTACCTCGGGGTGGAACTGGACGCCGTAGAAGTGCTTCTCTTCCCAGGCCATGGCGGCGATGGGGCAACTCGGCGTGGAGGCGGTCACGTTGAAGGTATCCGGCACCTGGCCGACCTTGTCGCCGTGGCTCATCCACACGTCGAGCAGCGCACGCCCGCTTGCGTGATCGACATGATCCTTGATGCCCGAGAGCAGCGCGTTGTCGGCGTCGATACGCACCTGCGCATAGCCGAATTCCTGTTTCTGCGAGCCCTCGACTTTACCGCCCAGTTGCTCGGCCATGGCCTGCATGCCGTAGCAGATCCCCAGCACCGGCAATCCCATCTCGAACACGCATTGCGGGGCGCGCGGCGAGGCGAGTTCGGTGACGGATTCCGGTCCCCCGGCGAGGATGATGCCGTTGGGGTTGTACTCGCGGATCTCTTCTTCGCTGATATCGAAGGCGCGCACTTCGGAGTAGACGCCGATCTCGCGCACGCGACGCGCGATGAGCTGGGTGTACTGGGAGCCGAAGTCGAGGATCAGGATCTTGTGGGCGTGAATATCTTGCATGAAATGGGCACCGCCGTTGTGGGCTCAAACGTCGAGGCCTGGATCCTTGCCTCGAAAATCGAGAGGGAAGTATGAAGACGTAAGAGGCGGTATAGCCCGCCTCGTTTCTTCTCTCTTCCCTCTCATCTCTTCTTTCTTACCTCTTCTTTACTTACCCCTTGAGCGAGCGCGTTAGCCCGCCCGGTAGTTGGGGGCCTCTTTCGTAATCTGCACATCATGCACGTGGGATTCGGCGAAGCCTGCGCCGGTGATCTTCACGAACTCCGGCATGGTGCGCATCTCGTCGATATCGTGGCAGCCGGTGTAGCCCATGGAGGCACGCAGCCCGCCCATCAGCTGGTGGACGATGGCGCTCATCACGCCCTTGTAGGGCACACGACCTTCGATGCCTTCCGGCACCAGCTTCTCGACGCCGGCGTTCTTGTCCTGGAAATAACGATCAGACGAGCCCTGAGTCTGGGACATGGCACCCATGGAGCCCATGCCGCGATAGGCCTTGTAGGTCCGGCCCTGGTAGAGCTCGATTTCGCCCGGTGCTTCCTCGGTGCCGGCCAGCAGCCCGCCGATCATCACCGTGCTGGCGCCGGCGGCAATGGCCTTGGAGAGGTCGCCGGAGAAGCGAATGCCGCCATCGGCAACCAGCGGGATGTCGAATGGCTTGAGCGCGTCGGCCACATCAGAAACAGCGGAGATTTGCGGCACCCCGACCCCGGCGACGATGCGCGTGGTGCAGATAGAACCGGGGCCGATGCCGACCTTGACGCCGTCCACGCCGGCTTCGGCGAGTGCCTTGGCGGCGGCGGCAGTGGCGATATTACCGGCAATCACCTGCACCTGCGGATAATGTTCCTTGACCCAGCGCACGCGCTCGATGACGCCCTGAGAATGGCCGTGTGCGGTGTCGACCACGACCACATCCACTCCCGCCTCAGCCATCGCAGTGATACGATCCGACGTTTCCGGCCCGGTGCCCACGGCGGCGCCGGCCAGCAAGCGGCCGTCGCTGTCCTTGGCGGCGTGCGGATAGGTGCGCGCCTTTTCGATGTCGCGAACGGTGACCAGGCCACGCAGGCGGAAATTATCATCGACCACGAGGATCTTCTCGATGCGGCTTTCCTGCAGCTTGGACTTGATGACATCCAGCGAAGTGCCTTCAGGCACGGTGACCAGCTTTTCACGCGGGGTCATGATTTCCGCCACGCTATCGCCCTTGTCCGGGCGGAAACGCATGTCGCGCCCGGTGACGATGCCCATCAGGGTGTCGCCTTCGACTACCGGGAACCCGGAATAGCCATACTCGTCAGCCATCTCGAGCAGATCGGCCAGCTTCGCCTTGGAGCTAACGGTCACCGGGTCCTTGACGATCACGCTCTCGTGCTTTTTCACCTTGCGCACTTCCGTCGCTTGCGCGGCGATAGTCATGCTCTTGTGAATGATCCCGATGCCACCTTCCTGCGCCATGGCAATCGCCAGGCGGGCTTCGGTCACGGTATCCATCGCGGAAGAAAGCAGCGGGATATTGAGGTAAAGGTCGCGTGTCAGGCGGGATCTGAGGCTGACATCCTTGGGCAGGACGTCGGAGTAGCCGGGGACGAGTAAGACATCATCGAACGTAAGAGCTTCTTGCGCTATACGTAGCATGTTGCGACACCTGTGGGGAAAGCGGGTGCGGGGAAAGATTAATCCGCCATTATAAACCCCTATCCCCTTCCTCTCAACGTTGAGGAAATTTGTCAATGTGCGATTCGGTGGATTGTTCGCCCTGGGACGGTTCGGGTCGCGACAAACGGTGGAACTCCCGCTGCCAGCGCTCCATGAACGACGCACGCCGCGAGGAATCGACGAAGGCAAGTAACGACGCGTTCAGTGGAATCGGATACAAGCGCTCCCCGACCTGATCGCGCAGTCGCTGAGCTGTGTAGGGCCCCACGACATCCGAGCGCACGCTGAATAGCGGCGTCTCGCCGGCGATGACACGCTGCCCTTCGCGGCCCAGCAGAAAGTCGAGAAACGCACGGGCCGCCGCGGGGTGCGGGGCATCGCGATGAATGAACGCCATGCGCATCATGACCAGCGAATAGTCCTGCGGCACCTGCACGAAAACCTCGGGATGCGATTGCGCCCACACCATGGCGTACGAGCCCAGCAGGTTGTAGCCCAGCCAGTAGCGCCCTTCGCTGAGCCCTTCGAGCATGGACCGCGTATTGGCCTCGAGATTCGTACCGGTCGCGCCCATGGCGGTCACGAGGTCCCAGAACCGGGTGGTGTAGCGTGCATCCTGCTGAAAGAGCGAGTAACCAACGCCGCTACGCACGGGTGAATAGCTCGTCACCTTGTCGCGCAGCGTTTCGCGGTGCTGCGTGAGTAGCGTATGCAGGTCGGCATGGGTCTTGGGCGGCAGCATATGGCGCGCCAGGTCCAGCCGGTATGCCATGACGATGGGCTCGAAGGTGAAGCCGAACACTTCATCGCGCCACTTGGCCCACTCCGGCCAAGCGCGTGCCTCCGGCGACTCGAGACGCTGGGCATAGCCTTCATTCACTCGTGACATCTGCCAGGGCATGGCGGAGCTGATGACGACATCGGGTGGGTTGTCCTCATCAGCGACACGGGCATCGACTTCAAGCGTCGAGTGATCGCGAAAGGTCAACTGGATGTTCGGATGGGCCGCCTCGAAGGCGTCCAGCAGGGGTGCCGCGACCTCTCTGTCGAGCGCGGCCTCGACGACGAGCGGGTTATCGGCCCAGGCGAGGCTCGGTGCCAATGCCCCCAAAAGCCAAACGAGCGCCACACGGCGAATCGGCATCACCCCTCCTCGTGTTGGGTGAAATAAGGAAAAAACAGGCGCACTATCAGCCCGCCCTTCTCGTCCGGCGACTCGACCTGCATCCGCGCTTCGTGACGACGCACGATCGAGTCCACAATAGCCAATCCCAGGCCGGAGCCCTCGGTGTCCTGACGGCCACCGCGTTCGAAGGGATGGTGCAAGTACGCCAGTGTCTCGGATGACACACCAGGCCCGTCATCTTCGATATATACCTCCAGCGTCTGGGCATGACACACCGCGCCCAGGGTAATAACGCTGCCGGGAGGCGTATAACGCAACGCATTGTCGATCAAATTGCCTAACAACTCTCGCAAGGCCCATGACTCGCCCTGGATGTATTGCGGTGATGCTGGGAGAGACGCCAAGCCAATGTCATGGGCTTGCGACACATCACGTTGCGCCCAGTCAAAAGCCGTTTCATGCAGTAGCGCCAGCGCATCGATACGCGCTGTGGCGCTTGCTTCCATGGCATGGCGCAGGCGCGCCAGACTCAATAGCTGGCTGGCTAGACGGCTGGTACGTCCCGCACTGCCATGCACCTCGGCTAGCGCCTGCCGCCAGGCGTCGGGGCTATCGCTTTGCAAGGCCAACTCGCTCGTGGTCTGTAATCCCGCGAGTGGGGTCTTGAGTTGATGGCTGGCATCGGCGGTGAAACGTAGCAGCGCTTCTCGGCCCTCGCGCTGTCGCGTGAAGAGCGAATCCAGCGTTTCCGCCATTTCACGCATTTCCTCGGGCACTCGCGTATCCAATGGGCGCATGTCGTCGGCATCGCGCTGGCGCAACTGGTGGCGTAGTCGTCGGATCGGTGAGAGGGCCACACGCATCGCCAGCAGCATCAGAATGCCTGCCAGTAGCACCATGATCACGAAACGCGTGACCGCATGTTCGAAGAGAACCTCCGTCAACGCTTTACGTCCCGACATCGTGTGGCCGACCCAGATCTGCACCGGATCCTGGGTTTCCCAGCCGGCGGAATCGAGCTCCCGTCCATACAGACGCCACTGTGTGCCATGGTACGAGTCATTCAACCATGTCGGCTGTGAGGACACTCGGCGGCGCCAATCGGGAGAAATACTGAGATCCAGGTTACCCGACACCGTATGGCCGTCGGCATCCAGAACGGCGTAGAACACGCGCTCCTGGTGGCGCGTCGCCAGAATCTGCAACGCCGCCGAGGGGACTTCCACCACTGGCTGGCCACCTTCCCACCGTATGGCCTCGGCAATCGTCAAGGCAGCGGCTTCGAGCTGGCTGTCATAGGCACGTTCAGCCGCGCGCTGTGAGCTGAAATAGGCTTCGACCAGCAGCAATACGCCAAGCGCACTGACGGTCGCCAACAACCAGAAGGCCAACCGGGATTTCAGCGTGCCATCCACCTCGATCACGATGTTTCTTCCTCGAGCCGATATCCCAGGCCGCGAAACGTACGAATGCGCAATCCGCTGTCTTTAAGCCTTTTGCGCAGCCGGCTGATATAGACTTCCAACGCATTGGGGCCCACATCCCCATAACCGAACAGGCGATTTTCCAGCGCCTCACGGGGCGTGATGCTACCGGCATGCAACAGCAATCCTTCCAACAACAGCAGTTCGCGACGCGGCAAGTCTAGAACCCGTTCATCAAGCGTAGCGACGCCCGAGGCGGCATCGAAGGCCAGCGGTCCGAACATCAGGCGATTGTCGGCGCGTTGTTGGCTTCGGCGCAGCAAAGCGCGTACCCGGGCTTCCAACTCGGCGAGCGAGAAGGGCTTGGCGAGATAATCGTCGGCGCCGAGATCCAACCCTTCCACGCGATCATCGATGCCGTCACGGGCCGTCAGGATCAATACAGGCGTGGTATCACCACGCTGGCGCAGCTCGGCCAGCAACGTCAGGCCGTTGCCGTCGGGCAATCCCAAATCCAGCAAGACCAAGTCGAAATGTCCGCCCTGCAAGGCTTCGCGTGCCTGCGCATGGTGCGTGAACACGTCGACGGTGTTGCCCAGCGGGGTGAGTGCTTGCTCCAGCGAGCGCGCAATCAAGGGGTCATCTTCGATAACCAGCAGGCGCATACGACCAATGTCTCATGTAGATGAACGTCAGGTGACAGGTTGATGAAAGGTTGACTCTCTAGCATCGGCATTCGTCATCCGTGGCGATGACATCGGCACCATTCTCGTCATTCCTAATGCAGCGCAAAACAAGAGAACAGGAGTTCGCCATGAAGATCAACAAGGGGCTTTCCACGTATGCCAGCATGCTGATGCTGGCGGGCGGTATCTTGGCCGCTAGTGGCGTGCAAGCGCAATCCGACGCGACCGAGTGCATCGCGCCTGCCAAGCCGGGTGGCGGCTATGACCTCACCTGCCGCCTGGCCGCCAACGGCCTGGAAAAGACCGGCACGATCGACAAGCCCATGGCCGTCAGTTACATGCCGGGCGGCATCGGGGCCGTGGCCTACAACCACGTCAACGGCGTGCGCGACGACGACCCCAATCTCATCGTTGCCGCCAGCACTGGCGCGGCCGTTAACTTGGCGCTGGGCAAGTTCGGCGAATACGACGCCGATGACGTCCGCTGGCTGGGCGCCCTGGGCGTCGACTATGGCGCCATCGTCGTCAACGCCGACGCACCTTGGCAGTCGCTCGACGAGCTGATGGAAGACCTCAAGGACAACCCAGGCGATATCGCTTTCGGCGCGGGCGGCACCGTCGGCAGTCAAGACTGGATGAAGGCCGCGCTCACCGCCAAGGCTGCCGACCTCTCGCCGCGCAAGCTCAAGTACGTCTCCTTCGAGGGCGGCGGCGAAGCCCTGGCGGCGTTGCTGGGCAATCACATCCAGGTCTTCACGGGCGACCTCTCGGAACTCCAGTCACAGCTGGAAAGCGGCAAGATCCGCGTGCTCGCCTCGCTGTCCGAAGAGCGCATGAGCGGTCCTTACGCCGACATCCCCACCGCCAAGGAACAAGGCTATGACGTTCAGTGGCCCATCTGGCGCGGCTATTACATGGGGCCCAACGTCAGCGACGAGGCCTACCAGAAGTGGGTAAAGCGTATGAAAGCGCTTTCCGAGTCGCAAAAGTTCGCTGAATTGCGTGAAGATCGTGGTCTCTTCCCGATGTCGCGCTTTGGAAACGAGTTCAATGACTACGTGCTGGAGCAGGTCGACCAGTTCGAATCCCTGGCTAAAGAAGTAGGGCTGAAGCAATGAAACTCGCCGCCGACCGGTTGTTGGGCATTGTCCTGATCGGTCTGGCGGCGTTCGTCGCCGTCCAGGCCATGCAACTGGAAGTGCCCTTCAGCTACGACCCCGTAGGCCCCCGCGCCTTTCCGCTGGGTCTTGCCATCATTCTAGCCGTGCTTTCCTGCGTTTTGATCGTAAAGCCTGGAAGCAACGAGACGTGGCCCGGTCGCCAGCTCGGCATGAAGTTACTGCTGGTGCTGGCCACGCTCTTGGTCTATGCCCTGCTCTTCACCAAGCTCGGTTTCATCATCACCTCGCTGCTGGCCGTCACGAGCTTGTCTCGCATCTTTGGTGCGTCATGGGGTAAGGCACTGCTGACAGGTGGGCTCATGGCCGTCGTCAGCTATTTCCTTTTTACGCATGCCTTGGGGATCTCGCTGCCTAGTGGTTACTGGGTCGAGCCCTTGCTATAACGGAGCCTCCTCATGTTCGATTTCCTGATCCATGGCTTCGACGTTGCTCTGAGTCCGCTGAACATCGGCTTGGCTGTGCTCGGGGCGCTTCTCGGCACGCTCTTCGGGTCGCTACCCGGTATCGGTCCGATCAACGGGATCGCGATCCTGATGCCGCTGGCCTATACGCTCGGCCTGCCCGCCGAATCGGCGTTGATCCTGCTCGCCGCCATCTATACGGGGGCCGAGTACGGCGGGCGCATGTCGAGCATCCTGCTCAACGTGCCCGGCGATGCCGGGGCCGTGATGACCACGCTCGACGGCCACCCGCTGGCCAAGAAGGGGCTGGCCGGGCCGGCGCTCGGATTGTCTGCGATTAGCTCGTTCGTCGGCGCGACCATCGCCATCATCGGTCTGACGCTATTCGCGCCGCTGCTGGCGGAAGTCGCCGTGATGTTCGGGCCCGCCGAATTCTTCGCGCTGATGGTGTTCGCCTTCGCCTCCATGTCCGTGATGATGGGCAAGGATCCCATCAAGACCGCCATCGGCGCCGTCTTGGGGGTCTTGATCGGCACCGTGGGCGTCGATTCGAGCACCGGCGTGCTGCGCTATACCTTCGACCTGCCCGAGTTGTACGACGGCATCGACTTCGTGGTCATGATCATCGGCCTGTTCGCGATCAGCGAGATCCTCCTGATGCTGGAACACGCCAACCGCAAGGACGGCAACGACGGTCTCCCGCCACTGGGACGCGTCTTCGTCAGCCTCAAGGAAGTAGTGGCCTGCAAGTGGACGATGGGCCGCTCGGGCTTGATCGGTTTTATCATCGGCATCTTGCCAGGAACCGGTGCGTCGGTGGCCGGCGCGGTCGCCTATACCACGGAGAAGCGCCTGAGCGACAAGGACAATTCATTCGGAACGGGTAACATGCGCGGCCTGGCGGCGCCGGAGGCAGCCAACAACGCCTCAGCGGCTGGCTCGTTCGTTCCCATGCTGACGCTGGGGATTCCCGGCTCCGGCACGACGGCGGTGCTACTCGGCGCGTTGATGCTCTACAACATCACCCCCGGGCCCATGATGTTCAGTGAACGTCCGGAGGTCGCCGGTGGACTGATCGCCTCACTGTATATCGGCAATATCGTCTTGCTGGCGCTCAACCTGCCACTGGCCGGCGTCTTCGCCCGCGTGTTGACGATTCCACGCTGGGTGCTGGTTCCGGGCATCGCGATTCTGGCCTTCGTCGGCGTTTTCCAGCTTCATTCCAATCTCGCAGCCATTTACCTGATGCTCATTATTGGCATCTTCGGCTACTTGCTGCGCAAACTGGGCTTCTCGCTGGCCCCCGTCATCCTGGGCTATGTCCTCGGGGGATTGATGGAGCAAAACCTGCGGCGCGCGCTCTCCATCAGCGGCGGCGACCTCGGCATCCTGTGGCAATCCGGCATTTCGCTCGGCCTCTGGATCGCAGCATTTGCTTTGCTGGTGCTGCCCTGGCTGCTACCCAAGCTGTTGCAAGCCAAGACCCGCAAGGCCTGAAACGTCGGGGTCTGACACGGCAAGACCTGAACCGACTGGCCCCGTGCCGCCCTCTCGGGCGCACGGGGCAACGATATTCTGTACAACAGGCGCTACTTGCCACTCCTCAAGTCTACACATAAACTATCTATAAATAGCATTTGTGTAGACTTGATGAATCAGATCACCGCCCGTGAGCGTCTCGACTACTGGGACCGCCAACACCGATCTTTATTTACTCTCTCGGACCTAGCCAAGATCTTTCCCGAAGACAGTCCTAAGACGCTTCAGGAGGGAGTCAATCGACTACGTCGACATGGCATGCTCGAGGCAGTCAGCCGCGGCGTGTATATCTACAAGCTGTCACGCAACTATGATCCCGATCTTCTCGAACGAATCGCCAAGGCCATGCGCCGTGGCGAGTACAGCTATGTCAGCCTCGAGTCCGCACTCTCGGAATATGGTGCGATCTCACAAATCCCTGTCGATCGGCTGACGATCATGACCACAGGCCGCAAGGGAGAATATCGAACCCCTTATGGCACCATTGAGTTCACCCATACCAAACGATCCGTACCCCAATTACTTGATCGGATGCGCGACGTCGGGCGCCCCTTGCGGCTAGCAACGCCCCAAGTCGCCTGGGCCGACCTCAAGCGTGTCGGGCGCAATACCCACCTTGTCGATGAAGCGAGCCTGCCGAATGCACACTGAACGCGCCAACTTCGATGAACTGGTCGCGCGCGCGATGGCGCAACCCGGCCGAACCGCTATGCGCCCAGTCATCGAGAAAGAACTACTGCATCTCGACATCCTGTTCGCACTCGAACGAGAACGGCTTCTGGATCGGCTTACCTTTCAAGGAGGAACGTCGCTTCGCTTGTGCCAGGGCTCGCCACGCTTCAGCGAAGACTTGGATTTTGCCGGCGGTTGGGATTTCAGCAGCCAGTATCTGTCCCGTATCCGCGAGTGCATCGAGGATTATGTCAGCAATCGCTATCAGCTCGAGGTTAGCGTCAAGGAACCGAAGGAGCTGCGCGAAGAGCCTGGCTACCGGGACATTCGCATCGACAAATGGCAGGTTTCCGTCTTGACGGCGCCAGCTCGAAAGGATGTTCCCAAGCAGCGTATCAAACTGGAAGTGGCCAGCCTCCCGGCGTATACACGGGAAGCGCATTCGCTCCAGGTCCACTACCCTTTTTTACCCGATGGCTACGATGACTTGCTGGTCGTGACGGAAAACCTAGAGGAAGTCATGGCGGATAAGCTGATTTCACTGGTCAACACGACAAAATATGTGCGGCACCGTGACATCTGGGACCTGGCATGGCTCAAGCAGCAAGGGGCATCTCCCAACGTCGAGCTCGTCAAGCGCAAGATTCAAGACTACACCGTTGAGCATTACCCTGACCGAGCCAAGGACATGCAAGCACATCTGGCCGGCATTGTGTCGGGTACGGCGTTTCAGGGTGAGATGACCCGCTTCCTGCCCACCGAGACCATCGAGCGCACGATAAGAAATCCCCACTTTGCTGACTTTCTAGCTCGCGAGATCACAGCGATGCTGGATCAAGCAATCCTTGCACTCGAGGGCCCGGCGCCAGGATCGCCCAGCCCGGAATTCACCCTCTAGGAAACATTGCTCGCAGAAGCCGTCTATCAATTGGCAGAGATGCCTAAGCGCGGCTTCCACGGTTCCGCTCTGTAGCTTGCCCTTGTGGGAGGCGTACCAAGATACAAGGTATTCCCGATGGCGGCGGCAAGGCGGCTCCCGGGCACATTCATCGCGAACAAGTTCTCTCCCACAACATTCGGGCCAATCTGCTGGCCTATGACCAAAAGGTAGCGCTCCCTTGCCCCCAGATGGCGCAGTGATTCCAAGCGGAGCGTTGCTGGTCCTCAAAAGGCTCAGAGCGTGCTCTAAAGCCGTAACTCGCCATCGAAGCCGTAGAACCTTCGCGGCGTCTCGCCCATGACCGTGGTCAGGTCAGCGTCGGGGATCCAGCGCTCGGCATCGTGCAGGGCCTTCTCGAAGCTGTAGAGATGTTCATGCTCCGTCCAGGGCCAGTCGCTGCCCCACATCAGCCGGTGCGGCCCCAGTTCTTCCAGCAATCGCTTGCTCACATCGACAAGGTCGTCGCTACGGCCGCGATAGGGCGCTGAACACTTGACCCAGTAACGCTGATCGCCGGTTCCCGCACAGAGTTGGTCGATAACGGGATCCCGCCAGGCGTTGGCCTGGGGACGACCAAAGTGGTCGATCACCAGGTCCAGATCCCAATTCTGCAGCACATCGAGAATCGCCATCAGGGTGCCGCCCTCCGCCTGGACCTCCACGTGCCAGCCGCGCAACTCAAGCCGCGAGAAAAGCTGATGCCATTCCTTTGCCTTGAGCTCATCGACGTTCCGCCCGATCCAGTTGAGGCGTGTGCCCCGAATACCAAGCGTCGTCATCTCGTCGAGAGTGGCATCCGCAACCTGCGGGTCCACCACCGCCACCCCCTTGAGCCGATCCGGATACCGTCGCAGGCAGTCCATGAGATAGTCGTTGTGGGTGCCAAGAAAGCTTGGCTGAACCAGCACGCCCTTCGCGATCCCGAAGCGGTCCAGCAAATCGAGATACGTCTCCAACGGAGCCTCGTAGTGAGGCCGATGCCGGGGATTTCTAGCGGCCTGGCAATGGTGGGTGAAGACGTGGGCATGGGTATCAATGATTCTAGACATTGGTCGAATCCGGGTTGTGCTCATAGGCTTAGCGTGTCATAGATATCTACACTTATATAAGACCATAAGTACACTAGAGTATATATCAATGCAAGCCAACGCCCAGCAAGACGAAACTCGCAGCCCGCGCTACTACCGCATCTACGAGGCGCTGCTGAACGAGATCAAGCATGGCGCCCTCAAGCCAGGCGATGTACTGCCATCGGAAATGAGCATTGCAAAATCGCATGGCGTGGCGCCAGGCACCGCCCGCAAGGCAATCGACATGCTGGTCGATCGCGGCTGGGTGGAGCGCCAGCATGGCAAAGGCACCTTCGTGCGCCGTGCTGACTTCAGCCACTCACTGGCTCGCTTCTTTCGCCTGACGGACCACGAAGGCGTGCCACTGCACCCGAAAAGCGAACTCCTCGGCATTCGTACATGCGAGGGGCCGGCCGGCATTTGCCGCCAGCTCGAGATTCCCAACAAAAGCGAGCTGATCGAAATCGAGAGGATTCGCCGCGTCGATTCTGCGCCGCTTTTGCACGAGGTGATCTACTTGCCGAGCAAACGCTTCGCCCCCTTGCTCAGCCTACCCACCGAGGAGTGGGGCGATTTGCTCTACCCCCTGTATGAAGAACTCTGTGGCGAGGTGGTCTTTCGCGCTACCGACACTCTTTCCGCAGGCCCGGCACCAGAGGGCCCGGCACATTATCTGGAACAGGCGCCAGGATCGCAGGTAATAGAAATCACGCGTCTGGCCAGGGGCTATGACGAACGACCGCTGGAGTGGCGACTAAGCCGAGGTCGACTCGATCTATTCCATTACAGCTTCGATATCCGATAGGAGGTGGGGGCCACCTCTCTTCTCCTGAAACACCAAACTGACTCCCTCAAGGAGCTACGCCATGATCAACAACAAGACAGTAACACTGACCAGTTTCGCCGGCATGGGGCTGCTCGCCATGAGCCTGAATGCTCACGCTGCTCAAGAAGTCCGCATCGCAACGCATGTGTCAGCAGAGTCGCCACTGGCCAAGCAGATGGAAATGTTCGCGGAACGCATCGAGGAAAAACTCCCCGGAGAGTTCGACTTCGAGCTCTATCCGAATGGCCAGCTCGGTAAGGAATCGGCGCTTATCGATAATTTACAACTCGGTACCATCGAAATGGTCAATGTTGCCTCCGGTGTCTTGAAGGTGGACGACAAGCTGGGCTTCTTCGATCTTCCATGGTTGTTTCAGGATCGCGAGAACGTTCAGCGCGCCATGGCAGCTGGGCTGGAACAAGAACTGTCCGACACCGTAGAGGACAACATGAGCGCCAAGGTGGTAGGCGTTTATGAGAACGGCTTCCGCCACATCATCAACTCTCGCCACCCTATCGAGACACCCGCCGACTTGGATGGCATGAAGATACGCATCTCCGGTGGCGACTTCCGCCAGCAGATCTTCGCCTCGTTGGGGGCCGTACCAGCCAAGGTCGCCTGGGGTGAGACCTTTACCGCCATGCAAACCAGCGTGGTCGACGGCGCCGAAGCCGCGACCTACGGCTTCTATGGACAGAAAATGTACGAGGTGCAGGATTATCTATCATTGACCCGTCACGTTTACACACCGTCGTTTCTCCTGGCCTCTCCTGGGTTCTGGGACTCGCTGACTGAAGAGCAGCAGGCGGTCTTCGCCGAGGTCGCCGACGACATGCGCGACGACGCCTATGCGCAAGCCGCCGAGCTCGAGCAAACGAATCTCGATGCCATGCGCGATTCCCTGGAAGTCAATGATGTCGACTTGGCGCCGTTCCGCGACAAGGTCGAATCCGTCTACGAGAACTACGTGAACGAGTATGGCGATGACTGGCTCCAGATCGTGCGCCAGACCGCTGAATCGTCATAATCGCTGGAGTCGAAACGATGCTGAAATATTTGGATCGTTTGGTCGAAACCGTCGTGGGGGCGCTGGTGGCCTTCACCACGATCGCCGTGTGCTTGAACGTCTTTTTCCGCTACGTGCTTGGCTCCGGGCTGGTGTGGGCCGATGAAGTGCCGGGGTTCCTGCTGGTATGGATCGCCTTCCTGGGGGCTTATATCGCGGCCAGAGATCAAGGGCATATCGCCTTTGACATGCTGATTGAGGCTTTCCCTCCTCTGCTTAAACGCATCGTACAAGTCGTCGGGGAAACGGCGGTCATCGGGTTTTTCGTGCTGCTCGGCATCAAATCATGGCAGATGATCGACCGCGTTGGAGGGCGGTCCATTGAGACCCTACCCATCGCGCAGGGTGTATTCATGAGTGTACTCCCCATCGCCAGCACCCTGATGGTGATCGCATTGAGCGTTCGCCTTTTCCAACGTTGGAGGAATTACTGATGGCTTGGGGCGTAGTCGCAATGCTGTTCGGCATCATTCTATTGGGTGTGCCGGTCGGATTTGCCTTGATGATCACCGCGACGATCTCGATGTGGATCGCGGACATCAACTTGCTGATGATTCCCGTGCAGACCTTTTCGGGTACCAACTCGCTGGTACTACTAGCAATCCCACTATTCATCCTCATGGGCGAGCTAATGAGCGCGACCAGCATCGCCCAGCGCCTGATCGATTTTGCGGCATCCTTGGTGGGATGGATGCGTGGTGGTCTGAGCCATATCAACGTCGTTACCTCGATGTTCATGGCGGAGATGAGTGGTTCGGCGGTGGCCGACGCGGCCGTGATGTCCAAGATCTTCGTACCGCAGATGGAAAAGCGCGGTTATCCAAAAGGGTTCGCCGCCTCCATTACGGCCGTCTCGGCAACGCTGGGCATCATCATCCCGCCGTCGATTCCCATGGTGCTTTACGGCGTGACCACAAACACCTCGATTCGCGACCTGTTCATCGCCGGCATAGTGCCGGGCTTGCTGTTGGCAGCGACCTTCATGGTGACCTCCTGGCTGTTCGCCCGTCGTGAGCACCACCCCCGCGAAGGAAATTTTGAGCTCAAGGCGCTCGGCACCGCCTTCAAGGGGGCATTGATTCCGCTGGCGATCCCGGTAATCGTCGTCGGCGGTCTGATCGCCGGCATCTATACGCCGACCGAGGCGGCGGGCATTGGAGTGATGATCGCCTTGCTATTCGGCCTACTCGTGACACGCGACCTCGACTACCGGATCATCTGGAAACTGATGGTGACGACGGCACGTCAGACGGCTGTGGTCATGATGATTGTCGCCGGTTCAGCCATTCTGGGGCAGTACCTCGCCAACGAGCAGCTCCCCCAACAAATAGCCAGCGCCCTCGGCGGAATCACCGATAGCTACATTCTGAACCTGCTCATCATCAATGTATTCGTGCTCCTGCTAGGCATGTTCTTGCATGCCAGCGCGGCGATCATCGTCGTCGTGCCACTGCTGCTTCCCATGGCGACCGACTTGGGTATTGATCCAGTGCATTTTGGCGTCATCGTCTGCCTCAATTTAGGCATCGGACAGCAGACGCCGCCCGTGGCGAGCGTGCTACTAACCGTGTGCTCGACCACCGGCATGAAGATCGAGCAGGTCATGGGCTACTGCAAATGGTTCTTACTGGCCATGTTTTCGGTTTTGCTGTTCGTGACATTTACGCCTATGACGGCGCTATGGTTCCGTTGATCTTCTCCACCATGCCTTCTTTTCGCCCGCCTTCCAGGCGGGCGCCTTGCCTGCCAATCAACGAACCCTAGATAGTCGACATCGGGGTACAAGCGACAAGCGTGTTAGTCTAAGCGGCGTTCCAATCAAGGATGCCGTCGCCATGTCCGCCCCAGCCCCCACCGCCCTCAGCGTCAGTGAACTCAACCGCCAGGCCCGTTTGATGCTGGAGCGCGGCTTCGGCGAGTGTTGGGTGGAGGGCGAGATTTCGGGCGTAGCGCGGCCGGCGTCGGGGCACATCTACTTCACGCTCAAGGACGACCGCGCGCAGTTGCGCTGCGCGTTCTTCCGCAACCGGGCGCGCTTGATGCGCGCGACGCTCAAGGATGGCGACCGGCTTCGGGTGCGCGGGCGCGTGTCAGTGTTCGAGCCGCGTGGCGATTATCAACTGATCGTCGAGGCGGTGCAGGCATCGGGTGAAGGCGAACTGCTGGCGGCGTTCGAGCGCCTCAAGGCGAAGCTCTCCGCCGAGGGTGTCTTCGCCAACGCGCGGCCGCTGCCATGTCCGCCGCGCCATCTGGCCATCATCACCTCGCCCACTGGCGCGGCGATTCGTGACGTCCTGGCGGTGTTACGCCGCCGTTGGCCGGCGCTTGCGGTGACGATCCTGCCGGTGGCGGTCCAAGGCCGCGAGGCGTCACCGGCGATCATTCGTGCCATCGCCCAGGCCAATCAGCGCGCCCAGACGCCGCAAGATACCGTCGATGCCCTGCTCATCACGCGCGGCGGTGGCAGTCTGGAGGATCTATGGGCGTTCAATGACGAGCACCTGGCGCGGGCGATACATCATTCCCGGCTGCCGGTGATGTCGGCAGTGGGACATGAGGTCGATGTCACGCTGGCAGATTTCGCCGCCGACGAGCGCGCCCCCACGCCCTCCGCCGCCGCTGAACGCCTGGCACCCGACTGGCGCGAGCGCCAGGCCCAGCTGCAAGCCGCCGAACGCGGCCTGACACGCGCCATACAGGCGCGGTTGGAGCGCGACGGCCAACGTCTCGATCATTCCCGGGCGCGACTACGTCATCCCGGTGAGCGCCTGGCCGAGCAACGTCGACGCCTGGAGAGCTGGGAAACGCGCCTACGCCTGGCCATGCGGCGGCGGCTCGACCGCGAGCATCAACACCACGAGACGCTGACACGCCGCGTGGAACGCCAAGACCCACGCCTTGCCATCGCCTCGCTACAGCAACGCCTGACGACCCTGGAACGTCAACTACATGCCGCCCTGCCTCGCCGCCTCGATCAATCCCGGGAGCGGCTCGAAGCGCTGACGCGTGAGCTCAATGCGGTCAGCCCGCTGGCGGTATTGGGGCGCGGTTATGCGATTCTCGAGGACGATGAGCAACGCGTCGTGCGCCACGCCCACGACACCCAACCTGGTCAGACCCTCACCGCGCGGCTCGGTGAGGGGCGGCTCAAGATGGAAGTGAAGCGGCGTTTCAAGCGTTGAGGACACGCCTCAACGCTGGGCGCGGCGCGACTGGGCGTCGTCGTTCTGCGCCGATTGCGGTTGGGTGCTGGGCTTGAAGCTGCTGGGTTCCAGTTCGTGGCGCGCCAGCAGCTTGTAGAAGTCGGTACGGTTGCGCCCGGCGATGCGCGCGGCCTGGGTGACGTTGCCTTCGGTGATCTTGAGCACCTTGACGAGATAGCTGCGCTCGAAGCCCGCGCGCGCCTCGTTGAACGACGGCAAGGCGTTTTCCTCGGCCGCCAGCGCCTGCGCCACCAACGCCTCGGGAATGATCGGCGAGCTGGTCAGCGCCACGCACTGCTCGACGACGTTGACCAGTTGACGCACGTTACCCGGCCAGGCGCTGGAGGCCAGCAGGTTGAGCGCTTCCGACGAGAATCCCTTGACGAAAGGCTTGTGGCGCTCGGCGGCTTGCCCCACCAGGTACTTGGCCAGCAACGGCACGTCCTCGGCACGTTCCTTGAGCGCCGGCAACTTGAGGTTGACGACGTTGAGGCGGTAGTAGAGGTCTTCGCGGAAGTCGCCTTCGTGCATGGCGCGGTCGAGATCGCGGTGCGTGGCGGAAATGATGCGCACGTCGATGGGCACCGAGGTGGTCGAACCCAATGGGCGGATCTGGCGTTCCTGAATCGCACGCAGCAACTTGACCTGCAAGGACAGCGGCATGTCGCCGATTTCGTCGAGGAACAAGCTGCCCCCATCGGCGGCAAGAAACAGCCCGTCGTGCTGGCTGACCGCGCCGGTAAAGGCGCCCTTGGCATGGCCGAACAGCTCGCTTTCCAGCAATTGCTCGGGCAGTGCGCCGCAGTTGATCGCAACGAACGGCTTGTCGGCGCGACCACTGGCCCGGTGGATGGCGCTGGCGAGCAGTTCCTTGCCCGAGCCGGAAGCCCCGGTGATCAGCACGCTGACATCGGACGCCGCCACCATACGCGCCTGCTCGAGAATACGCTCCATCTGGGGGCTGCGGGTAATGATCTCGGCGCGCCAGGCATCGTCGCCGACGCCAGGCGTACCCGGCGTCTGCGACAGGGCTTCATCGATGGCGGCGAATAGTTCATCGCGGTCCACCGGCTTGGTGAGAAAACTGAACACGCCCTGGCGCGTAGCACTCACGGCATCGGGAATCGAGCCATGCGCGGTAAGAATGATCACCGGCATGCCCGGCGCACGGCGCTGCAATTCACGAAACAGCGCCATGCCGTCCATTTCATCCATGCGCAAGTCGGAAAGTACCAGGTCGGGGCGGTCTTCGGCCAGACTCTCCAACGCCTGCCGCCCACTTTCGGCAGTGGTCACACGGTAACCTCGGCTTTCCAGGCGCATGCCCAAAAGCTTGAGGAGGCTGGGGTCATCATCGACCAGCAGAATATGGGCGGCGGCGTGCTTCACGAATCTCTCCTTGGTAACCGTCGCGACATCATGGCGATTGTTCATGGCGCGAGTTGATGCTCTGTTCGATGGCCGTCAGGGCGTCGAGTTTCTCGGCGAGCTCATCACGCTCGCGTCCCAGCGCCTGGCGGCGCGATTCGCTCTTGGCGAGATCGCTGGCCAAGTCTCGGCGTGTCTCGAGCTCGTTGAGCCATTGCCGCAGCAGGGGCTGCAAGCGGCTCGGCGCCGCCGAGATATCGGCCTTGTAAAGCTCGGATGCCTGTTCCCAGCCGTCGCGTTCCCCCCATGCCAGTACCACGGCGCGGGCCAGCTTGAGGTGCGGCATATCACCCTGGAGACGCGACAACATGGTGCCGCGCCACTCGCTGTCACCGCGTTGTGAGGCGAGGCCGAAGTCGATCCAGTCATCCACCAGGCAGACATTATCGGCCAGCTTGGGGATGTCGTCATTGCAGGAAGTGACCGGGGCTGCCGGAGCGGACGTCTCTTGCGTCATCCACTGGCACCCGGTCAGCAGCGAGCCAGCGCATAACGCCGCTAGCAGCATCCGGATGTTCATGCGTTCGAGTTCCTTGCGTTTAGCGCCGGCGTCGTCGTGGCCGGCGTCGTTATGGAAGCGTCGTCGCCATCGGCTCCTTCTTCCGGCGACGTCACCTCGGGCAATGTCAGTCGGAAGCAAACCGGGAAGGTGTCATCCTCGACCAACTCCAAGCGTCCATCTTGAACCTTGGCGCAATCGGCGGCCACCGACAAGCCGATACCCGACCCCTTGAGGGTACCCTGGCGGCGCATGCGGCCCTGATAAAACGCTTCGAAAAGATGCGCGCAGTCGCTGTCGTCGATGGGCTCGCCGGTGTTGGCGACTTCGACCACCAGCCATGACGCATGTTGCCAGGCACGTAGTGCCAGCTGGCCACCATCCTCACCGTAGGCGATAGCATTGGATATCAGATTGTCGAGAACGCTGGCGGTACGCTCGCGATCGGCTTGCCAGGGCAAGGGCGTGTGCCGAGGCCAGTCGACATGCATGCCCTTCTTGTCAAGCGCCAAACGATGCTTGGCAAGCACCTCCTGGATCACCGTGACCAAGTCGAAACGCACCACCTTGAGTCCCCGGCTGTGCTGCAACAGATTATAGTCGAGCAACTGCTCGATCAGGGCCTGGAGTTCCTGACCGCTGACATCGATCAAGCCCACGATTTCCCGCTGACGCTCGCTGAGTTCGCCGACCACACCGTCGGAAAGTAGCGCCGTACCCTCGCGCACACTGGCCAGCGGGGTCTTCAATTCGTGGGACATATGGCGCAGAAACTGCTGCTTCTGCGCCTCGAGTTCGGTGAGGCGTCCGGATAGCCAAGTCAGCCGCTCGCCGAGCCTGACCAGTTCCGCCGGCCCCTGGATATGCTGCGGCGAGGCCGGTTCCATACCGCCGCCCAGACTGAAGATTCGCCTCTCGAGCTGACGTATGGGACGGGTAATCAGCCAGGTGAAGACCAGCATCAGCCCCAGACTGACCGAGACCAGCGCCGCCGTCTGCATCCACAGCTGACCACGTACGGTGCTGGCACGCTCACGAATGTTCTCGATACGCTCATCAATCACCTGATTGGTGGCCTGGCGCACATTATCGGTCCGCTGGGAAAAGTCGTCGAACGCCGCCAGCTGCTCGCGAAACTCGTCGATTGGCTGGTCCGGCAACGCCTTGAGCTCGCTCACTTGCTCACGCAGACGCGGGATATCGGGATCGTCGGGCAGCAAGGAGGCGTGCTCGTCGAGCAGTTGCGCGTAGCGTTGGGCCTTCTCGGTATAGATGCTGAGCAATCCTTCCTGCTCGAGCACTGCGTACTGACGCGCGCTGCGCTCCATTTCCAATGCTAGATTGCTCAACGTACGGGCACGGCGGGTTTGCTCCACCGCTTGGCGCGCGCTGACATCGGCCAGCGACGAGAGCTCGGAGAGTGCTTGGCCGGCCTGAAACATGAGCACAGCGATTGGCAGCATCACCATCACAAAGGCGAGCATTACCAACTGCAGTAACGAACGAGGACGCCAGCGGCGGGAGACCTGAGTGGTCATGAGCGCGATTCTGTGCAGAAAGAGAGTGGATGCCATGTCAGCTTATCCGCATAGGATAACAGAGTTACGTACGTATGCCGGTTTTCGCATCGCCGCACCGATCGCAAGCGAGTAGGACGTCCCATCCAGCAATGAGCACCCGACGCATCCGCTAGACACACCACGGCGGCCCACAAGACGCGCAAAAAAATGGGCCGGAAGGTCCGGCCCAAGGTACGCAGGGAACTGAAGGGTCAAATGAACACTCTCGAACATCCACCTGGCTGAATTCTCGAAAGTGATCGGAGGGCTCGAAAGCCCACGAAGCCATGAGGTCCATACATTGCCAGGAAAAGGCCCTCATGTTGGCGGCGCAGCCGCCACTTCGTTTGGTGTGCCGCGTCGCCAACGCGGCGCGGCAAAATTAGCCCCCGAAGGGGTGGCATCCATGCCTGGGCATCCTTGCCCTTCTGGTACCTTTCCATGCCCGTAGGCGGTACCCGTCTCATCGCAACCTAAGTCACACATCGCGTGGAGCAGACGCTGATCAATCTAGCCGGGACATTACGCACAGGGTTGTAGTCGAAACGCCCTGGCTTGATCGATCGAGAAACGGCTCGAGCCGTATTGAACCGTTTCCCGTTGCTCACCCTATATATTGCGATAGTCGTGCCAATTTTTAAAAAAATATTTTAAAACAACAAGTTAAAAACATCTTCTATAGGCCAAAACCGTACGACAGGCTATGACACCGAGAATCGCGGGCATTTTGACGCTCATAATGTCGCCAACTACCAACGCTCTTTCGCCCTCATAATAAAAAAACAATAAAAACAGTTACTTATTACGTCTCTTTTTGGAGACACCGCACCAGGTGGGAGCGACACTGCATGTCGCCGGACGAGGAAGTCTCGGTGCCGCCTTGCCATTGAGCGGCGGCACAGGGCAGGCGCTCAACCGAGGGGTTTGAGCAACACCTTGGATTGGCGCGCATGGTTATAGGAATCGCGCCTCAGGTGCGGCAACACTTCCAGACCATCGAGGCGAAAGCCGTGCTCGAGAAACCAGTGCGTGGTGTGGGTGGTGAGGGCAAACAAGGCGCTGTAGCCGCGCCGACGGGACTCACGCTCGACCTCGGCCAATAGCAGATCGCCGCGCGCGCCGCCACGATAATCGCCATGCACGGCGACACACGCCAGTTCTCCCATGCCCGCCTCGGGATAAGCATGCATGGCACTGCAACCGATGATCATGCCGTCGCGTTCGATCACCCAGTAGTCGTCGATCTGATGCTCAAGCCGCTCCCGAGAGCGCGCCACGAGCATGCCGCGCTCTTCCAGCGGGCGCAGCAATTCGAGCAGGCCGCCCACGTCTTCCAGCGTCGCGCGACGCAACTGCTCGTAGCGATGCTGCGTGATCATGGTCCCCACCCCATCGCGGGTAAACAGCTCGCCGAGCAAGGCGTCGCGATCGTGCCACGTCAGCAGGTGGGTGCGGGCCACGCCATGGCGCGCTGCTTCGCACGCCGCGCCCAGGTGGCGCGCCAGCTCGCTGCCCGGCGCGGCCTGACGCCGTAACGGCTCGGCCTCCAGCGGGGTAAGCTGGCGCTGCAGCATGCCGCTGGCATCGTGCAGTCCCGCCGCGTCGCCAAGCAGAATCAGCTTATCGGCACCCAGCCCCATGGCGACGTGCTGGGCGACATCGGCCGCATCGAGATCGAACACCTCACCGGTGCTCGAGTATCCCAGCGGGGGCACTACGACCAGCGCTTCCTGACGCAGTAGTCCAGCGATAGCATCGCTGCGCACCCGACGCACTTCACCGCTGTGATGAAAATCGATGCCATCGCGTACACCCAGCGGTTTGGCCGTCACCAGATTGCCGGAAACCACCGTTAGCTCGACGCCATGCAGCGGCGTGTTGGGCAGTCCCAGCGACAGCCGTGCCTCGATCTTGAGCCGCAACTCGGCAGAAATGCGCTCGACATGACGCATGATCGACTCGTCGGCCACCCAACGCCCTTCGATCCGGCGCGGCTCGATCCCCGCCTCGCTCAGCGTCTCACCCACCTGCGGACGAATACCAAAGACCATCACCAGGCGGACGCCCAGGGTATGCAGCAACGCCAGGTCCTGAAGCAGCGGCTCCCATCGCTCGGATGCCAATGCCTCGCCTTCGAGGAGCACCACGAACGTACGCCCACGGTGCGCGTTGATATACGGAGACGATTTACGAAACCAATCGGCGAAGGGAAAGCGAGTATCCAAGGCCGCACTCCGGCAGCAGGTGAACGGGAAATCCTGACTATAACAGAGCGACAAAAACGGCGGCACCACTGTCGTGGCACCGCCGCTTCGGGCTTCGGGCTTCGGGCTTCGGGCTTCGGGCTTCGGGCTTCGGGCTTCGGGCTTCGGCAACATTTTAGCTCGTCGCTCGTGGCTCGCAGCTCGTTGGCCCGTAGCTCGTCAGCCGAAGAAGCCCTTGAACATGAAGAAGAACATGATCGACAGCAACGCCCCGGCCGGCAGCGTAATCACCCAGGACAACACGATAGTGCCTAGCACACGCAGGTTGAGCGCCGTAATCCCGCGGGCCAGACCGACCCCGAGCACCGCACCGACCAGCGTCTGCGTCGTGGAGACCGGCAAACCAGTTCCGGAAGCCAGCACCACAGTCGTCGCCGCTGCCAGGGTCGCCGCGAAACCGCGACTCGGCGTCAGTTCAGTGATCCCCGTGCCCACCGTGGCGATGACTTTGTGGCCATAGGTAATCAAGCCGACGACGATACCACCGCCGCCCAGCACCAGCACCCACCACGGCAATGCGGCGGCACCACCGACGTCACCGTTCGACTCGACGACGCTGATGACCGCCGCCAGCGGTCCCACGGCGTTGGCGACATCGTTGGAGCCATGCGCGAATGCCATGGCGCAGGCAGTGAACATCATCAGCACGCCGAACACACGTTCGACGCTATTGAAATCGAACGCCGAGTTGCCGCGCTTGCGTTTGGCGCGATCGACGCGATTTTCCATCAGGATTCCGATGACCATTACCACCAGGCCGATGCCGATCGCGATCAACAGGCTATCGCCAAAGCTCATTTCCAGCCCGATATGAGAGAGTCCCTTGACCAGGGTGACCATTGCCACGATGAAGCCGACCAGGAAGATATAACCGGGCACATAGCGTTTGGCGGCGGCGAAGGGATCGCGATTCTCGAAGATCAAAAGCTGCACCGACTTGAACAGCACGAAGGCGATGGACCCCGCCAGCAGGGGCGACACCACCCAGCTCGCCGCGATCTGACCGACCTTGGTCCAGCCGACAGAGTCGATCCCCAGCCCGGCGATGGCGAAACCGACGATGGCCCCGACGATGGAGTGCGTCGTGGATACCGGCCAGCCACGCATGGAGGCAATAAACAGCCACACGCCCGCCGCCAGCAACGAGGCCAGCATGCCGTAGATCAGCAACTGCGGGTCATCGGAAAGCAAGCTAGGATCGATGATGCCCTTGCGAATGGTGTCGGTGACCTGTCCCCCGGCCAGCCACGCCCCGAGAAATTCGAATACCACGGCGATGAGAATCGCCTGACGGATGGTGATGGCCTTGGACCCCACGGAGGTTCCCATGGCATTGGCCACATCATTGGCCCCTACCCCCCAGGCCATGAAGAAACCGAAAATGCAGGCGAGAATAATGAAGACATCGCCGTACTGCGCAATGATGGACATAGGCAAGTTCTATCTGGCTGGCGTGAGACGGAAAATCACACGGCCCGCATTCAGCGGGCCGTGAGAATTTGGAGACGACTGCCGACGCGCTCGGCGCGATCGGACAATTCACCGATCCATTCGATGATCTGATAGAGAAAGACCACATCGACCGGCGGTAACTCGGTCTCCAACTGGAAGAGCTGGCGACGAATAAGCACCTGCTGATCGTCAGCTTGATGCTCGAGGTTATGAAGTTCGCGGATAAAGTCTTGCATGAGATCGCCGACGTTACGCCCGAAGCCGGAGTCGAGCAGCTCCTGGAGCTCTTCGAGCGCCCTGCGCGCTTGTCCCACGGTGGCGATCGCGGTTTCGAAATAGGCGCGCATCGAGGTTGCCAGCGACTCCGGCACCTGCATCTGGCGGCCCAGCATGATGCCGGTGATATCTCGCGCCTTGTTGGCGATCTTATCCTGTACGCTGATCAACTCCAGCAGGTCGGAACGCGAGACCGGCAGGAACATGCTGTTGGGCAAGTTGAGACGCAATTCAGTCTTGAGGGTATCGGCTTCATGCTCGAGCTCAGTGATCGCTTCTCGATGCGTGGCGGCGTCGTCCCAGTTGCCCGCCTGCGTGGCATCGAAAAACGGCAGGAGTCGCTCGGCGCATTCGCTTGTCTTGACGATATGCGCGAGCAAGGGCTCGAAAGGCGAGCGCCCGAACAACGCCGAAAACGGATTGGAAGTCACCATAATGTCAGATTCGATGCGTTGGAAATGGCGGCGTCAGTATAGTGACTGCACCCCTTCGCGTCATGGAAAATTCACCATCTTGTCATCAACACACAAGGTCAGGCATGGCTCAGGAAATCGAACTCAAGCTCGCCCTCGGCGCTAGCGGCCCGAATGCGCTGCGCCAGCATCCGCGACTCGCACACCACAACCCGCAGCGTGAGTGGCTCGCCAATACCTACTACGATACGCCAGAGCGCGCCTTGGAGCGCGCGCGTATCGCCTTGCGCATTCGCCGTACACCAGACGGCTATCTGCAGACGCTCAAGACTGCGGGCAGCGGCCAGGGCGGTCTGCACGCACGCGGCGAATGGGAATGGCCGATCGATGGCGAAGAACTGGACGTCGACGGCATTCGCCAGCAGGCGCCGAACACCATCGACGAAGAAGACCTCGCCCGACTCGCCCCGCGTTTCACCACCGACTTCACCCGCGAGCGCTGGGACGTCATCGAGGCGGACGCCACTATCGAGGTCGCGCTGGATATCGGCACTATCCATGCCGGCGATCAGCAAGTGCCGATTCGTGAACTTGAACTCGAACTCAAGACAGGCAGCGCCGATACGCTGTGGCAATTGGCGGCTTCTCTCGCGGACGGCGTGGCACTCCGCCCCGCCAACGCCAGCAAGGCCCAACGCGGCGCCGCCCTGCATGACGGCTGGACGCTCCCCGACAATGCCGCAGACGCTCAGAGTCACTGGAACGCAGCGCTCGAGGCGCTGGATGCCTGGCAGGACACGGGAAACACGGACTACCGTCATCGAGCCGGCAGCCAGCTGGAGGCGCTTGGCGGCAGCGCCGCTCAACGCCTGGCGAGCGCCTTGCGCGACGCCGACGACGCACGTCCCGATACCTGGCTCACCCCCGAGATGAGCCGCGACTGGCTCGCTGCCTGGCACTACGCCATCGCCTGACGCAACGCAGGAGACCGTCCCTTGACGCTGCCTTTCGAACCCGCCAACAGCGGCCTACGCAGGACACTGTTCCATCTCATCTTCGAGTCCGACACAAGGGCCGCGAAGATCTTCGACATCGTTCTCATCACGCTGATTCTACTCAGTGTGGCGGTAGTCTTCGTGGACAGCGTGCCGAGCCTTCACGCCCGCTTTGGCGGAGCGTTCCATCTGCTCGAATGGGGCTTTACGCTGCTCTTCACATTGGAGCTGGCGGTACGGCTTTACTGCCTGGAACGCCCGCTACGCTACTTGAAGAGCTTCTATGGCGTCATCGATTTGCTCTCCATCCTGCCCACCTGGCTCAGCCTGCTGATACCTGGCGCCCAGTCGCTGCTCGTGGTGCGCGTACTACGTGCGCTACGCGTCTTTCGCGTGTTGCGGCTGATGGAGTTCGTCGGCGAAGGCCGCATGCTGACGCAGGCACTTACGCGCAGCTATCGCAAGATCATGCTGTTTCTGTTCACGGTGCTGTTGATCATCACTATCTTCGGCGCGCTGATCTACATGATCGAGCCGCCGGAGGCCGGCTTCAGCAGCATGCCACGCGCGATGTACTGGGCCATCGTCACGCTGACCACGGTGGGTTATGGCGACATCACGCCCATCACCCCGCTCGGACAGTTCATCTCGGCATGCATGATGATTATGGGGTACTCGATCATCGCCGTGCCCACCGGCGTCTTCTCGGCGGAGGTGATCCGCTCGATCCGCGAAGAACGCTACTCCGAAGAAGCCTGTCCCGGTTGCGGCCACGAAGGGCACGAACGCGACGCCAAGTATTGCCGCAAATGCGGCACCTGGCTCGACGAAGATACCGAGGATCCCAACGCCCCTTCCCCTCAGGAGGCACCCGAAGACGAGAAAACGTAATAACCACTAGGTGCTGGGGTATCGCTCAAGCTTGTCGTTGTTGATTAAACGACCGATAAAAGTTAATGATAGAAAAGCACGAAAACGATAATTATCAAATCTCACGCTAGGGCGAATTACAAGGAGACCCCATGTCGACTCGATATCATCACAGCTCTCACACCTTCACGGCCGGTGGATCATACCGTTGGCTGCTCGCGGGTGTTCTGGCCATGAGTCTTGGTGGCAATGCCTATGCCGACGACGATGCCACCGAAACTGCCGACTCCTCATCGTCATGCGCTCCACAAAAGTACGCGATGGCGCTTCGCTATCAGCAGCAGTCAGCGGAGATTCAGGCACTCCAGCGTCAAAGCTACGCCTTGGCCACCGCGAGGCTGAAACAAATGCTTGCCGAGCATCCTGACGCTGATGATCTCGCCATCATGACCGACCTCGACGAAACGGTGATCGATAACTCAGCGCTGCTGGTACGCGATATGCAGGCATGCCACGACTTCACTGGCTGGGATACCTGGAAGGTATGGGAGCGCGAGGGTAATCCACGCTTGATCCCCGGTGCGCGTGATTTTCTCGACTACGCCGACTCCAATGACGTGACGATCTTTTACGTGTCCGATCGCTACCAGGAAAACAAGGGCGCAACTGTCGAGACACTCGAGTCGCTACAGCTCCCTCAAGTCAGCGACTCTCAGGTCCGGCTACTAGGTCCCAGCAAGGCTAAGCGCCGCCAAGCTATTGAAAGCGATTACGATCTGATCATGCAGTTGGGCGACTCATTGGCCGACTTTTCCCAAGATTATCACCATGCCGATCTCGCGACCCAGAAAGATCTGGCCAGCGACGACGCCGCACACTTTGGCGATGACTGGATCATGTTCCCCAACGCTAGCTATGGCAGTTGGAGCGATGCAGAACTCAAGGCCTGGGACGCACCGCTAGAGACACCGTAAGCTGCACCAGCGGGGCCGACTCGACCCCGCACAAGCGCGTTCAGACGAAGGGCGCGACATCCCCGCGCCCTTCGCGAACGATCGTCGGCGGTATCTCGCGCAGATCGACCACCGTGGTCGGCTCCAGGTAACAGGCGCCGCCGTCGATGACGGCATCGAGATGCGCGCCGAAACGTTCGCGGATCTCCTCGGGATCGGTCATGGGTAGATCGTCGTCGACGGGGATCAGCGTCACGCTCATCAACGGCTCGCCCAGCGCCGCGAGCAACGCATGGCTGATGCGATGATCCGGCACGCGCACGCCGATGGAGCGCCGTTTGGGATGCAACAGCAGACGCGGCACCTCGTTGGTGGCGTTGAGAATGAAGGTATACGGCCCCGGCGTATGCGCCTTGAGCAGGCGGAACACGTCATTATCAACCTTGGCATAAGTGCCGATCTGAGACAGGTCGGAACACACCAGCGTGAAGTTATGCTTGTCATCCAGCGAGCGCAGCCACTTGATCTTCTCGATAGCTTTCTTCTCGCCCAGGCAACAACCGAGCGCATAGCCGGAATCCGTCGGATAGGCGATCACGCCGCCACCGCGCAACAACGAGATCGTCTGATCGATGAGACGTTTCTGCGGGTTGTCGGGATGAATCTGAAAGAACTGGGTCATGCCTGCCTCCTTGGGCCGGATGAACGAACCGGAAGAACCGAGGACCGAACGTGCGGCGTAGTGAAGGCGCTGGGCCGCACGACGTGCCTCGTCCCCAGCAATAACCTTACGCGGCGAATCTCGCAAGCTTCGGATGACGCCACACCGGCGTCACCGAGCAACGTGGCGGCACACTCATCACGCCCGGCGCCAACGGCCCACCCGGATAGTGAAAATCACTGCCCTGCGACCCCATGAGGTCGCGCGCTTCGAGCTGACGGGCCAGGTCGCGCCCCACATCGGCGTTCTGGTGGCCGCTGATCAATTCGGCGGCTTCCCCGCCGGCCTCGCGAAAGCTGTCCAGCAGTTGGCTGCGCTTGCGATGCGTGAGGCGATAGCGCAGCGGATGCGCCAGTACCGCGATGCCCTGACTATCGCGAATCCAGTCGACTACTTCACTGAGATACGGCCAATGGGTCTTCACGTCACCGAGCTTGCCGGCGCCCAGATACTTCTTGAAGGCCGTCGGCATGTCCGGCACCAGTTCTGCGGCCACCAGGGCCTTGGCGAAATCCGGCCGCCCCAGGGGTCGCTCGCTGCCGGCCTGTTCGCGGGCACGCGCCAGGGCGTCGTCGAGGCCGATTTTCTCGAGGCGCCGGGCGATTTCCTCGGCGCGTGTCACACGGGCCTGCGCCTGCGCCTCGAGCCCGGGCACCAGGGCGCCACTGGCCCCCTCGGGCAACAACGCCACCACGTGAATGCCGATACCGCGCCACAAGGTGGATAACTCGCTCCCCGCCAGGCAACGCATCCCCAGGCTTTCAGCATGACGCTGGGCCTCGGCAACACCGGCCACGGTGTCATGATCGGTCAGGGAAAATCGCGTGACGCCCTTGGCGTGGCAGGCGTCGGTCAACGCTTGTGGCGATAGCGCACCATCGGAGGCGGTGGAATGCATGTGCAAGTCGAGGCCAAGATCGGCATCGAAGGTATCGGGCAAGGGGGGTAAGGGTTGGCTCATGGGCATGACGCGGTGCGGCGTCTTTGTCAGAATAGGTCCGCTATAGTGCTCGCCTGCGCTGCGCTGGGTCAATTCCCGTGCCGCGCCGGCAACTCACAGGATGCTCGCCGATGAAAATGTTCCTGGATTTCCTGCCCATCGTGTTGTTTTTCGCGGTGTATCACTTCAGCGGCAATATTCTGCTCGCGACGCTGGTGCTGATTCCCGCCACGCTGCTGCAGGTCGCCTTCATGTGGTGGCGCTACCGTCGTGTGGAAAAGATGCAGCTGGTGACTCTAGTACTGGTCGTCGTCATGGGCGGGGCGACTGTGCTGTTTCACAACGCGGCGTTCATCCAATGGAAGCCGACCGTGGTCAACTGGCTGTTCGCCTTCGCGTTTCTGGTCGCACCGCTGTTCGGGGGCAAGACCCTCGTGGAGCGCATGATGGGCAAGGCCATTACGCTCCCCGCCGCCATCTGGCGCCGCCTCAACCTCGCCTGGGCGCTCTTCTTCATTGCGCTGGGCGCGATCAATGTGTATGTCTTCAAGACCTACGACGAGGCCACATGGGTCAACTTCAAGCTGTTCGGCATGCTGGGGCTGACCCTGGTGTTCGTGATCGGCCAGGGCATTTATCTGGCCCGTCACATACCCCGTGATACGCTTTCGCAAAACGACCACCAGAAGGATGACGTCTGATGCTTTACTCGATTGTTAGCGACGATGTGCAAGACAGCCTCGAACGCCGCAAGGCGGCGCGTCCCGATCATCTGGCGCGTCTCGAGAAACTCCGCGACGAAGGGCGCCTGGTGCTTGCCGGCCCCAACCCCGCCGTGGATGCCAACGACCCGGGCGAAGCCGGTTTCACCGGCAGCGTGGTGATCGCCGAGTTCGACAGCCAGCAAGATGCCCAAACCTGGGCCGACGCCGATCCCTTCGTGATCGCCGGCGTCTACGCCAAGGTCACGGTCAAGCCGTTCAAGAAGGTGTTGCCGTAACATCGCTTATCCACACCCGGATGCCTGAGCCTTTATGCACACCAGGTGTGGATAACACTGTTAAGAGACGGCGGACGCCTTTCTCTCTAGCGGTCATCACGCCGCCTTGTCGATTTCGCTCAATTTTTAAACAGTTTCACGCCTTTGCCGAGAGCCATGCCGCCCCCTCCCTCTTCCTTGCCGCCGCTGACCGCGCTGAGCGCGCCCGACCTGGAATGGCACGCCGACGATATCGGCAATGCGCCTTATTCCAGCGTCTACGACGATGTGTATTTCTCACGTCACGACGGCCGCGCCGAGACCACGCATGTCTTTCTCGATGGCAATCGCCTGCCTGAGCGCTTTACCGAGTGGCGGGAGGCGCGTCCCTTCGTAATCGGCGAAACCGGCTTTGGTACCGGCCTCAACATGCTCTGCGCCTGGACGTGTTTCGAGCAATACGCCCCCGACGAAGCACGGCTGCACCTGGTCTCCACCGAGAAGTATCCTTTGCCGCGCGAGGCTCTGGCGCGGGCACTGGCGATCTGGTCCGATCTCGCCGCGCATGCCCGGCCGCTGATCGATCAATGGCCTGAACCGCTCAGCGGCGTACACCGGCTATGGCTTTCCGAGCGCGTCACCCTGGATCTGCACTTCGGCGACGCCGCCGAGCGCTTGTCGCGTCTCGACGGCCGTGTGGACGCCTGGTTCCTGGATGGTTTCTCGCCGGCCAACAATCCGGACATGTGGCAAGCGGCGCTTTACGAGGCCATGGCCACCGTCAGTCGCCCGGGGGCAACCTTCGCTACCTTCACCTGCGCCGGCGTGGTCAAGCGCGGCCTGCGCGGTGCCGGTTTCGCCTGGCGCAAGGCGCCGGGATACGGAAGCAAGCGCGAGATGCTGTGCGGTGAAATTGCCGAGCCGCCGCGCGATACGCGCCGCGCAGCGACGCCTTGGTACACACCGCCCGAAGTACCCCCTGCGCGACATGTGGTGGTCATCGGCGCGGGACTCGCCGGCACCAGCGTGGCCGCCGCCCTGGCGCGGCGCGGTGTTCACGTCACGCTGCTCGAACGCGACCATATCGGTGCGGGCGCTTCCGGTAATCGCCAGGGGGCGCTTTACGTCAAGTTGGCCGCCGAGACCAATTCGCAAAGCCGCGTCTACCTCGCCGGTTTGCTGCATACCCGGCGCTGGATGACGACGCTCGACCCCGAGTGTGACCAGCTGTGGAGCGACTGTGGCGTGCTGCAACTCGCCCCCGACGCCAAGGAGGCCAAACGGCAGCAGCGCTTTCTCGAGCACCACAGATTGCCCGAGAGCGTGGTCCAAGGCGTCGACCGGACCGCCGCGAGCCGCGCCGCCGAGACGCCGCTTGACGCCTCGGGACTGGCCTATCCACAGGCTGGCTGGGTGCGTCCCGATGCGCTCTGCCACCACCTGGCCGCCCACCCGGGGGTTACCTTCCATCAGGGCGAGGCACGCACGCTCGAGCGCGACGCGGAGGACGCTGGATGGCGCATCGCGCTGGCCGACGGCACGGCGCTCGAGGCCAATCAAGTGGTCGTCGCCACTGCCCACGAGGCCCCTGCGCTGGGGCCACTGGCCGGGCTCCCGCTCCAGCCCATTCGTGGCCAGCTCACACACTTGCCGGTGCCGCCGCAGGCCCCCGACTTGGCGAGTGTGGTCTGCGCGGGAGGCTATGTCTCCCCGGCCCTGGCCGGCGTGCTCAGTCTGGGGGCGACGTTTGCCCCCGGCGATACCGATACCACGCCGCGCGCGGCTGACCACGCCCGCAATCTGGCCGAATTCGAGGCCACCCTGCCCGCCTTCGCCGAAGCGCTACGCGCAGCCGGCGCCACGCTCGACCCCGCCGCCTGCGAGGCGCGCGTCAGCCTGCGCGCCGCCAGCCCGGACAAATCGCCCTATGCGGGCCCAGTGCCTATGCGCAACGCCTGGCTCGATGACTACGCCGTGCTCGGCCGTGATGCGCGCCGCGTCCCCGACACACCGGGGCAACATCATCCCGGCCTGTGGGTCAGTGCCGCACATGGCTCGCGAGGACTGGCCAGCGCGCCGCTATGTGCCGAGGTCATCGCCTCGCGGCTGTGCGACGAACCGCTACCGCTGGAGCGCGAGCTCGCCGACCACCTTCATCCTGGGCGGCGATTGATTGCCGATATCATCCGCGGAAACGCTACACTATCGACATCACCATCCGTGAGCGACGACACGCCGACGTCACCGAACACCACCGAGACGCCATGAGCCAGATTTCTTCAGCGACCCGTGAACGGGCCGCCAGCCTGCGCCAGCAGTTGGAAGACGCCAACCATCAGTACTATGTCGAGGACGATCCGCAGATTACCGACGCGGACTACGACGCCCTGCTGCGCGAGCTTCAGTCACTGGAGGCCGAGCATCCCGAGCTGGTGACGCCCGACTCGCCCACTCAGCGTGTCGGCGCACCGCCCGACAACGGTTTCCCTGAAATTCGGCATGCTGTGCCGATGTTGTCGCTTGATAACGCTCTGAACGAAGACGAATTAATCGCGTTCGGTAGTCGCATAGCAAAGGCACTCGAAAGCGAAGCCGAATCTGTGACCTTCTGCTGCGAACCCAAGCTTGATGGCCTCGCGGTCTCGTTGGTCTATGAAAATGGCTATTTGATCTACGGCGCCACACGCGGCGATGGCTACACCGGAGAAGATATCACCACGAACCTTCGAACGTTGTGTTCAATTCCACTCAAACTACGCGGTAAGGATTGGCCGGCGCTGCTAGAAGTGCGTGGCGAAGTCTATATGCGCCACTCTGGCTTCGAGAAACTTAACGAAAAGGCGCTAGAGAGTGGCGACAAGGTTTTTGCAAACCCTCGTAACGCTGCTGCTGGCAGCTTACGCCAACTCGATCCCTCAATAACGAATAAGCGTCCATTAGAATTCTGCGCCTATCAGGTGGCGCGAATCGAGATGCAGCGCATCGACCACAGCCTTGTAGAAACCCACTCAGGCCGGATGGGGTTGCTGAGAAACTGGGGAATCCCAACCAGCCCCGAGCTAGCGATTGTTGAAGGTATCGATAGTGTCATCAATTTCTGTCGCCGACTCGGCGAGCAGCGGGATAAGCTCGATTACGATATTGACGGCGCCGTAATCAAAATCGACAGCCTGCTCGATCAGCGCGAATTAGGATTCCTTTCCCGCGCACCACGCTGGGCAATTGCTTTCAAGTATCCCGCGCAAGAGCAAGAAACTCGACTACTGGATGTCGAGTTTCAAGTCGGTCGTACCGGTAAATTGACACCCGTTGCGAAGTTAGATCCCGTCCAAGTCGCTGGGGTGGTGGTCTCGAGTGTGACATTGCACAACATGGATCAGATCGCACGTTTAGAGCTCAAGATTGGCGACATGGTCAGAGTCTACCGAGCCGGCGACGTCATCCCCAAAGTTGTCAAAGTCATCAAAGAGAAGCGCCCCGAGGAAACGAAGGCTATATCTCTGCCCGATGTCTGCCCTGCTTGTGGTTCCAAGATAGAAAAGCTCGACAATGAAGTCGATGCCCGCTGCTCGGGAGGGCTCTTCTGCCCCGCGCAGCGCAAGGAGGCGTTGAGACACTTCGCCAGTCGCCGGGCGCTGGATATCGACGGCCTGGGCGAAAAGCTGATCGATCTGCTGGTCGAACGCGAATGGGTCAAGACACCGGCGGACCTGTTCCGACTCAAGGCCGAATCGCTGGCCAAACTGCCCCGGCTGGCGGAAAAGTCCGCCAACAATCTAATCAATGCCCTGCAAACCGCCAAACGTACGACACTGGCGCGCTTCATCTATGCCATCGGCATTCGCGAAGTGGGCGAAGCCACCGCCGCTAACCTGGCGCGCCATTTCGGTACGCTCCAGGCATTGCGCGAGGCCACGCTAGAAGCGCTGGAAGCAGTCGAGGACGTAGGCCCAGTGGTCGCCCGGCATATCCACACCTTCTTCCGTCAGGCGCACAACCAGGAGACCCTGGACGATCTGATCAAAGTCGGCCTCACTTGGGACGAACAAGCCATCAGCGCACGTCCCCAGCCTCTCACCGGGCAGACCTGGGTCATTACCGGCACCCTCGAAGGCATGACGCGCGATGATGGCAAGGCGCGCTTGCAGGCGCTGGGCGCCAAGGTCTCAGGCAGTGTCTCCAAGAAGACCGCCGCGCTCGTCGCCGGCGAGGCGGCGGGCAGCAAGCTCGACAAGGCGCGCGAGCTCGATGTGGAAGTGCTCGACGAAGACACCTTCCTGCAACGACTCGCCGCGTGGGAAAACGCGGAGGAAAACCAATGAACGGACGTTTCATCGAAGTGCCCTACCGCATGCTGCCAGCCGACACGCTGGATGCATTGCTGGAGGGCTTCGTCACCCGCGAAGGCTACGACACCACCGATGAAGGCGAAGGCATGCCGGCCTGGGTGCGCGAGCTCAAAGGCCAGCTCGAGCGCGGTGAGTTACTGATCGCCCATGACCTGCAGACGGAGACCACCGAGGTCATGACGCTGGCCCAGTGGCGTTCGTTCGGACGTCAGCTCGCCGACGACGAGGAAGAAGGCTAGGCATTGCCTGACCTTCGTTCGTCGACTTTTCAGACAGTGCCTAAGTCGCTTTCCGACGTATCCCGCGTAAAACGCAAACGGCGCCCTCAGGGGCGCCGTTAAGCGTTTTGCTGTGTGAACAACGTGCTAAGTAAAGAATATCGGCACGAGGATGCTCGAGATCAACAGGATCAAGGCGCCACCCAGGCGCGAGGAAATCTGCGCGAAGGGCATCAGCTGCATACGCTTGGCGGCGGAGAGTACCGCAACATCGCCGGTGCCACCCATGTTGGCCATGCACAGCCCCGCGGTGATCGCCGACTCGACGGGATAGAAGCCGACCAGTTTACCGACCAGCCCAGCGCCGAAGGCGGCACCGGCCACCACGGCGAGCACGATCATCACATAGGTCGGCGTGATGGCATCGATCACCTGGCCGAGATCGGTATAGGCAATACCGATCCCGAACAGCAGCGCGAAGGTCCAGTTCTTGGCGACGAACTGAAACCACTGCGATGCAGACTCGTTGATGCTTTCCGGCACCACGTTGGCGATCTTGAGCACGGCGACCAGGATGATCATCAGCGCATAGGGATGCAGCGGGATAAAGCCACCCAGAATCTGCCCGGCGGTGAAGAACGTCAGCGCGGCGACGACACCGATGCCCAATTTGGAAAGATCGAAAGTGCTCTTGCGCTCCTCGATTTCCACGCCCGGCATCATCTGCCCGTTGCCTGTCAGTTTGGGGAAGCGGTTGGCCAGGCCGTTGAGAAGGCCCGCGATGATGATCGCGAAGACGTTACCCAACGCCAGTGCCGGCACCAGAATCGAGATGTAGTAGCTTGCCGGCTGACCGAGCAGCTGCTCGTAGATCTGGCTCATGGGCACCGCGCCCGCGCCCATTCCACCACCGAGAATCGGCAGGGTGATCACCACCAGGGCATCCTGCATCGAGAAGCCCATCACGGCGCCGACGATCACCGCAAACAAGCCCGCGAAAAATACCGCGCAAAGCAAGGGCAGCGCATAACGCGATCCGACCTTGACCAGCACCTTGGAATCCATGCCCAGGATGCTGCCGGTGATCAAGGCGGCGATGTAGAAGTTAAGAAAGCCACCGCTTTTCATGAAGGTGGTGACATTGTCGGTGATACCGGCAGGTAACCAGCCGACATAAACCAGCGCGGCCGCACCGAAGATGGCCAGGATCGCGCCACCGCCCAGGTAGGTCTTGATGATCGGTAGACGATCACCGATGAAGCCCAGGAGTTCACCGAGTATCATCATCACCAGCAAGGCGCCGATCATGCCGCTGGGCAACGTGTCGGTGAACATGGCCACGACCATGACGGCGAAAGCGATGAAGAAGACCGGCAACGGCAGACCGAAGATGCGCAACGTACCCAGCGCGCTCGAAGCGTGCTGGGTATCGTCCAGGCTTTGTGTAGCGGCACTGGTATTCATTGGCGTGCTCCCATGTGTTGGAATCCACCCGGACGGGCGGAGAACGTGAACGCCGCCGAGGATAAGCCGCACGTGCCGTGAACCAAGCTTTGCCAACTTATTAAAGCGTTTTGAAATTATTGAAAACGACGGCCTTGTATCCGGCATAGCACGCCACGCTTGGATATTACACCAAGGTCGAAAACCACCCCATAGGGCCCGATACGCATGCCCCGCTTGCCGACCATTCGTCTCAGTGTGTTGATCTCGCTACTCGTGGCCTCGACGGTGATCGTCACGCTGGGCGTGGCATTGTGGATGTTCGATGCCACCCTGCGCGACACACAGGAAGACGCCCAGGCGGCCCGCGTCACTGATATCGCCCAGGTCGTGGCGTCGCGACAGCGTGTCATCAACGTGCTGAAGGAAGCAGGAGGCCAGCGCGATTTCGCCGCCGATAACAACCTACAACGGGAGATCGACGCATTGCGCCAGCGCCTGGATGTGGATTTCATCGTGGTGATGAATCCCCATGCCATTCGCCTCACGCACCCCGACCCGACGCGTATCGGCAAGCATTTCCAGGGCGGTGACGAAGGTCCGGCACTGCAGGGCGAGCATTATGCCTCGCGGGCCAAGGGAACCCTGGGCGTCAGCATTCGCGGCTTCGCACCGGTACGTAATGCTGCCAGCGAGGTAATCGGCGCCGTCTCGGTCGGGGTGACACTGGATACGCTGGGCGCCCGCCTGGCCGACAACCGCCTGCACATGATGCTGGGCATCGCACTTCTCATGATTCTCGGCAGCCTTGGTGCCAGCTGGCTGGCACGTTACATCAAGCGTGTGCTGATGGGGCTCGAGCCGTACCAGATCACGCGCTTGGTGGAAGAACGCCAGGCGATTCTCGGCTCGGTACACGAAGGTATTCTCGCGGTGGATGTCGCCGGGCATATTACCCTGACTAACACCGCCGCCCGCTCGCTGCTCAATCAAGCGGGCCTTGAAGTACCAGCGCTGGGCACGCCAATCACCGACTACCTGCCACAGAGCGGGCTGCCGGATGTGCTGCAAAACGGTGAAGCTTCGCTCGACCAGGAAATCTTCATCAACGGCCAGGCACTGCTCGCCAACCGCATGCCGATTCACCACCAGGGTCAGGTCATCGGCGCGGTGGCGACCTTCCGCGACAAGAGCGAAGTACGCCTGCTCGCCGAGGAATTGACCGGCGTCCGACGTTACGCCGAAGCCCTACGTGCGGCGACACATGAGTTCAAGAACAAGCTGCATGTCATGCTCGGCCTGGTGCAAGTGGAGGAATACCCCACATTGCAGCGCTATCTGCGCGACGTGGCAGATCACCATGTCGCACCGGGTGCGGCGTTGGTCGAAGGCATCGGCGAACCGGTGTTGGCGGGCTTTCTACTGGGTAAACAGAGCGAGGCCCGCGAGCGCGACATTACCTTGACGGTAGACGTCGAGGAAGCCATCCCCGCACCGCAAGACCCCGCCATGATTCACACGCTGGTCATCGTGCTGGGCAACCTGCTGGAGAACGCCTTCGACGCCGTCGACGCGCAACACGAGCGCCACGTCACGCTCACCATGGGCGTCGACGCCGCCCTGCTATCGCTGCATGTGCAGGACACCGGCCCCGGCATCCCCGAGGCCATGCAGGCGCACGTCTTCGCCACAGGCACCTCGTCCAAGGGACGCCAGCGCGGCCTTGGACTGGCAATGGTGCGCGAGCATGTCGAAGCGCATGACGGTACCCTGGCGCTATATTCCGAACCAGGGCGCGGCACGTTGATCGAAGTCGCCCTACCCTATGCTGTTTCGTCCACCACCGAGAATTGAGCGAGCAATGGGAACGCCGGCATGAGCGATACGCCACTGCAAGTACTCATCGTCGAGGATGATCCCATGGTCATGCGCCTCAACGTCGAATACCTCAACCGACTCGATGACGTCGCGCTGGTCGCGCAATGCGGCGATATTCCCAGTACCCTGGACGTACTGGAGAGCGATACCGTCGACGTCATCCTGCTCGACGTCTACCTGCGCGGTCGTAACGGGCTGGAAATCGTTCGTTACCTGCAACGGCTGGGGCGCGACATCGACGTCATCCTGATCACCGCCGCCAGCGAGACTGAGACAGTGCGCGCCGCACGGCGCCTCGGCGTGCGCGACTATCTGGTCAAACCCTTCGAGTTCGAGCGCTTCAAGGTCGCCGTCGATGCCTGCCGACGCGTGCGCGCCACGCTGGAGCGCCTACCCGAACAAGCCGACCAACGCGACCTCGACCGGCTCTTCCAGCCCGCCAGGCCACGCCAGACGCGTAGCGATGGCCTGCCCAAGGGGCTGACGACGCCCTCGTTGGCGCAAATCGCCCAGGCCATCCTGAGCCTCGACACGGAAACCTTCACCACCGAAAGCCTGATCCCGGCCACTGGCATGTCCCGCGTCTCGGTGCGCAAGTATTTAAAGTACCTGACCGAGCACGGCTATCTCGGTGAGTCCTTCCACTATGGACAGGTGGGACGCCCCTCGTTCACCTACCGCTGTCTGGATACCAGCGCTCTACAAGGGCTCCTCACGGCTAGTCGCACGACACCCTGATATCGGCCCTCGTCGTGCATAAAAAAACGAGGCCCCGAGGGGCCCCGCTGGTTTTCAAGAGCAGCCGTCTTCAAGAACAAGCATCGCGAGAACAGGCAAGAATCGCGATGCTAACGCTCTCAATTCGCCTGATAGCGGTGCAGGCGATGGCGGCGCTCGAATTCCTGCACGCGCTGCCGAGCGAACTCCACCGTCTGCGCGGTCATCACGCTGCGGTTTTCGTCCTTCAGCTCGCCGCTGAGGTTGCGTACCAGCACCATGGCGGTTTCAAACATGGCCTCGAACGCCGCCGCGCTGTCATTCGCGCTGGGTAGCGGCATCAAGAACGTCACCCCCGGCGTCGTGAACTCGTCCATGTCGTCGAGATCGAACACGCCTGGTTTGAGCACATTGACCATAGTGAACTGCAAGGCGCTTTCGTCGGACTCTGTCTCGAAACGGTGGAAAACACCCATTTCATAGCAGTAACGCAGCCCGCAAGCCAGCATCAGTTTAAGCAAGTCCGGGCCCTGGAAACCCGTCTCGTCGCGTGACAGGACGCTGATGACGATGACTTCTTCGGCGTCGGACAAGGCCTCGCGTGCGCGATCGGCATGCACTGGATTACGCTTGGCACGCTCTACCGCCGGGTGATCGGTGACCACCTCGCGGTGCGCCGTATGTTCCTCGGCACGCGCTGGTTCCTCGGCAGGTGCCTGTTGCGGGGGTACCTCGGCCGCTTCGTCCGTGGCACGAGCCGCCGGTGGCTCATCAGGCGTTGCCCGCCGCGTAGGCGCTTCCTCACGCCGACGCTGCGACGTTTCGTCCATTGCCGGACGCGCCGCATCGGCGCGAGCTGAGTCGAGCGCGGGCTCTCGATCCGATGATGATTCAAGCGTCGGCTCGTGATGCGGATACTCATCATCGGACAGATGCTCGTCATCATGGTTACGGGACGCCGTGAGGCGCTGGGCCGAGGCACTCATACGCTGAGCCCCTGCACGCACGGCATCCTTCATGCCTCTCATGCCGGAACGCTTGCCCTCCTGAGCCTCATCATCCCGATGCGCATTGTCCCCATGAGCATTGCCTCGGCCACGCTTGAGCACGCTAGGCTCGAGCTCTTCTTCGGGAATTCGCTCTTGACGCAAGGGCGATTCCGGCCGTACCGGTTCACGCTCCTCACTACGATCGAAGGTGGCATCGCGCACGACTCGCGCACCTCCATTGGGCAATTCCCGCCGGACCTCAGCCTCACGGGCCGCTTTTTCCGGATCTTCTTCCTCGGCGTCCCTGCCCTCGGATACCCGACTATGCGCTGCCTGGTCGAGGCGCGGGACGCGGCGCTGGCGTTGGAGCCGACGCACACCATCGATCACGATGGTCGTCACCAGCACCAGCCCCAAGATGATTAGCCACTCTCTTAGTTCCATGGGTCTTCTTGCCTGTTCGCTATTGGCGCCATAATTAAAACTCTTTCGTGAAGAAGCATAGCGCGATTAACAAAAAAGGGGCCACTTTTTTTGAATGTCAAGTAGTACCCTTAGCTCAGAGCAATCACCCTTCAATATCCCTGTCGAGGCTCACAATAGTGTTGGTAACCCTTTTGGCGATTTTCTGCAAGTCGTTCATGCGTCCACCAGGGTCGCCGCCTCGTCAATTCCTACCGATACCAGCCGGGATACCCCGGCTTCCTGCATGGTCACGCCCATCAATCGTTCGGCCGCTTCCATGGCAATCTTATTGTGTGTGATGTAAATGAACTGAACACTCTCGGACATTTCCTTCACCAGCTTGGCGTAACGTCCCACGTTGGCATCATCCAACGGTGCATCGACTTCGTCGAGCATACAGAATGGTGCCGGGTTGAGCTGAAAGATAGCAAATATCAGCGACAATGCCGTCAGTGCTTTTTCACCCCCCGATAGAAGATGAATAGTGGTGTTTTTCTTGCCCGGTGGGCGCGCCATGATGGCCACCCCCGTCTCCAGCAAATCGTCGCCGGTTAGCGTCAACCATGCGGCCCCACCGCCGAAGACCTTGGGAAAAAGTTCGCCGAAGCCGGCATTGACCTGATCGAAAGTCTGCTTGAAACGCGTCCGCGTTTCCTGATCGATACGTCGAATCGCCTTTTCCAGGGTCTCGATGGCTTCGCTCAGTTCGGCATGCTGGGCCTCGAGATAGTCGCGACGCTCGGCCTGTTGATCGTATTCCTCGATGGCCGCCAGATTGATGGCGCCGAGGCGGCGGATCTTATCGCCGAGCTCGTCGAGCTGGGTCTGCCACGCGGATTCGGTCGCGTTGGGATCGAGCCCTTCACGCAACGCGTCGACATCGTGCCCGAGTTCTTCGAGGTGTGCATCCTGTGTATCGGCTTTCAACGTCAGGGCTTGTACCTGCATGCGCGCTTCTTCGAGCTTGCCGCGTAGACCGTCGAGGTTGCGCTCGTGTTGCTGACGCGAGGCCTCGGTGTCACGCAGCGTCTCGGCCAATTGATGTGCACGATCGCGCGAGGCGTTGAGCGTCGCTTCCTCGCGACTGCGCCGGTCGAGTAATTCGTCGAGCCGTTCCCGCGTTTCCTCTTCCGGCTCACTCAGGGTGGCGCGCTGCTCTTCAAGCATGGCGAGCTTTTCGGCCAGACGCTCACGCTGATCGCGCGAGCGCGCATGCTGCTGATCGAGCCCCGAGCGCTCCGTCTCCAAACGCTGACGCTCCATCGCCAGATGTTGCTGGCGCTCGCGCGCAGGCGCTACCTGCTGGCGTAGCGATTGGGCTTTTTCCCGTGCTTCGCGACGCTGATTCTCCAATCTCTCGCGGGTCTGGCTATTGGCGTCCACATCGCTCATCGCCGCCTGCCAGCGCTCACGCGTTTCCTCGAGTTCCAGGCGCCGCTCGGCATGCCGCTCGACGAGCTGCGCCACATCGTCATCGAGCTCACGGGAGCGCGCGTCGAGCTGCTCCAGACGGCTCGCCAGCCCGGCCTCGCGCGAAGCCAGTTGCTGCCGACGCTGCCCAAGGTCGCGTTCTTGAAGACGCAGCGATTCGAGTTCCGCCGCCGAGTTTTCCACCGCTTCACGCGCGGTCTGCAACGTTTCCTCGAGCGTCTCGAGCGACGCTTCGAGCGCCGCAATATCAGCCTGCAACGTCTCGCGTCGACGGCGCTGAACCAGCACGCCATCCTCGGATACCGACTCGCCACGCCGGCGTACCCAATCCGGGCCCAGCCACAGCCCACCAGGGGTGACCACACTCTCGCCTACCGCCAAACGCGCGCGCATCGCCCAGGCGGCATCTTCATCGGCGGCGCAGTGAATGGCGTTGAGCCAAGTGCCCAGCGCCCCGGCGCCGTCGACCTGCTCCCTCAAGGTGCCGGCAACAGGCGCCACGTCATCGCCACTCAGCAAGGCCAACTCAGCAGGTGGAGCGTCGGCGACGACCTCGGCCATGGCGGACGACGTCGCGAGGCGCGCCTTGAGCCACGGCGCCAAGGCCCAGGCTACGACCGTCTCCCAGGGCGCGGCGACCTCCAGCCGTTCGGCCAGACGCGGCGCCTCAGCCAGGTCATGGCGCGCGAGGTGCGACTCCAGGGCGGTATCGTCATCGGTCAACGCGGCATCGAGCAAGGCCTCCACCGACGCCAGCTCGCCCTGCAGACGACTCAGCTGCGAATGCTGTGTATCGCGCTGAGCGGCCGCGTCGTCGAGGCGTGTCTGAACGTCCTCGCGCTGTTGCTGCAGGTGCTCGCGCTGGCTTTCCAGCGCTTCCTGATCGAGGTCCTGCGCTTCGAGTTGTTCGCGCAGTTCACCGCGCTCGCCGCGCAACGCCTCGACGTCGGGCAACTCCTGGCGTTGCTGGCGGCGTTTGCCGATCTGGTCGTCCAATTCGGCGATGGTATTTTCGAGGCGACGCACGTCGTCTTGGGCTCGCTCGGCCCCGTGCGCCACGTCACGATCGCTTTCGTTGAAACGCTCCCACTCTTGTTGCGCTGTGGCGGCTTCTTCGTCGGCGGCGTCCAGCGACTCCTGCAGCATGTCCAGCGTTTCCTGGGCCTCTTCAAGCTCGGGGACGATACTTTCTAGGCGCTCGTCCAGGGCCCCGCGACGCTCGTCGTCCTGAGCCCCCAACTGTTCGAGTTCGCTCAGTTCGCGGCGCGCATCTTCGATATCCTGCGCCAACTGCTGATCGCGCGAACGGGCATGCTCGATGGACTGCTCGATGCGCGCGATAGCGGCACCGGTCTCATAGAAGCGGGCCTGATGGGTCTCCAGTTCGGCGGCGACCTCATCGTGCGCCAGACGCGATTCTTCCAGACGACTTTCGCATTGGCGCTGCCCGAGGATCTCTTGCTCGACCTGGGTTTCCAGCTCACGAACGTGCTGTTCCTGGGTATGTTGCTGGGTTCGAAACGCCTGCGTGCGCAGTAGGGCCAGCTCGCCTTTGAGGCGATATTCCTCGTCTTTAAGGGTCTGGTAGCGCCGCGCGGCATCGGCCTGACGCTTCAAACGTTCGAGCTGCTTGTCGAGCTCTTCGCGAATGTCGTCGAGGCGGTCGAGGTTCTCCTGAGTGCGGCGCAGGCGATTTTCGGTTTCGCGACGGCGTTCCTTGTACTTGGAAACGCCCGCCGCTTCCTCCAGTGTCGAGCGCAGATCCTCGGGGCGCGCCTCGACCAAGCGCGTGATCATGCCCTGCCCGATGATAGCGTAGGAACGCGGCCCCAGCCCCGTGCCCAGAAACAGATCGGAAATATCGCGGCGTCGACACTTCTGTCCATTGAAGAAGTAGTTCGATTGGCTGTCGCGGGTAACCTGACGCTTGACGGAGATTTCGGCGTACTGGGAATAAGCACCGCCCATGGTCCCGTCGCTGTTGTCGAAGACCAATTCGATGGATGCCTGCCCCACCGGCGAGCGTCCGGTGGAGCCATTGAAGATGACATCGGTCATCGACTCGCCGCGCAATGTCTTGGCAGAGGATTCGCCCATCACCCAACGCACGGCGTCTATGATATTCGACTTGCCGCAGCCATTGGGGCCGACGATGGCGGTCATGTTGCCGGCGAACGGCACATTGACCGCATCGACGAACGATTTGAAGCCGACCAGTTTGATGGACGTAAGGCGCATGCGCTGCCGGAATTCCCCCAGGAGTATGTCGCGACCCGATGCTCGAGCCATGCATGAGAGCCCGCAGTCTATCCGAGGCGCGGGCGTGGCCCAAGCCCCATCATTAACGCCACGCCGCTAGCGGGATTTGCCGCCTCGCTTCGCCTTGCTATGATGCCGAAGGATCATCCGAGGGAGAGGGTCATGTCGCACGTTACGCCGCACTATCTGCAGCGCCTGCCGAACCTGCCACTATCGGACGCCGCCTGGGAAGAGATCGACGCCACCGATTTCGTCGAGATTCCCTTGCTGGGCGTGGTTGCCGCCGGGCTGCCCATGGAGGCTTGCCTCGACGACGAGGCCATTCACGTGCCGTCGCGCATGGTACGACGCAATACCTATGCCTTGCGCGTGCGCGGCGATTCGATGATCGACAGCAACATCTTCGATGGCGACATCATCATCATCGAGCGCTTCGAGTCAGCCGAGAACGGCGAAACCGCCGTGGTACAGATCAATAACCAGGAAGTCACGCTCAAGCGGCTTTACATCGAGAAATCCGGCGTGCGCCTGCAACCCGCCAACGATGACATGGCGCCCATCTATCTCAAGAACGACGACGTACAAGTGCTGGGTCTGGTGATGGGCGTGATGCGTCACGCGACCACGAGTCACTGATGCGCTACGCGATTCCCGACCTCGCATCCGGCGAGTATCGCGACCACGAGATCGAAATCGAGAAAAGCCGCTTCATTACCTGGACGGCCTTCATCCCCGATATCGCCAGTTTCGACGCGTTGCTGGCGCAAGCGCGGGCTGCTCATCCCAACGCTAGCCATCACTGCACGGCCTATATCGCTGGCGCGCCCGGCGAGCAGAATGCCATCGGCTTTTCCGACGATGGCGAGCCCGGCGGCACCGCGGGGCGGCCCATGTATCAGGCACTGGAAGGTTCGGGTTTGGGACAGATCGGCTGCGTGGTGATTCGTTACTTCGGCGGCACCAAGCTGGGCACCGGTGGCTTGATCCGCGCCTATACACAGGCGGTCGTCCAGGCACTCGAGGGTCTACCCCGGCGCCCCTTCATCGAGCGTCGAACACTACGGATACGCATTGATTTTGCCGGCGAGGCCGTTGCCCGCGAGTGGCTCACCACGCAGGACGCCCTCATCGAAAGCGCTGATTACGACGCCGATGGCGTGACACTCGACATCGCATGGCCCCGCGAGCGCGACAGTGACTTGAGCGATCTGACCTCGCGCCTCAAGGGGCGGCTCACGTCGCTAGAACCTTCCTGACACCAGACGACACCGACGTTGGCGTTGTCGTACCCATACGCGAAATTTTGCAATGACACCCAGAGTAATGACGACGACATGATGCAAGTGGCCAGCGGGCGCATCGGCCTGGCCCCGATGGAAGGCGTGATCGATGTAGTCACGCGGGATTTGTTGAGCGCCGACGGTGCGCTCGACTGGACGGTGACCGAATTCGTGCGCGTGGTCGACGCGCGTCTGCCGGCCCGAGTGTTCCTGCGTCACTGTCCCGAGCTCGAACAGGCCGCTTGCGCGACTTCAAGCGACACACCGGTCCACCTGCAGCTACTCGGTTCCGATCCCGATGCCCTGGCGGCAAACGCAGTGCACGCCCAGGCGCTCGGCGCCCGCCAGGTCGATCTCAACTTCGGCTGCCCGGCCAAGACTGTCAATCGCCATGATGGGGGCGCCTCGCTGCTGCGCGACCCACAGCGCGTCTACAGCGTCGTGCGTGCCGTACATGAGGCACTGACGCCCCTGGGGATCGACGTGACTGCCAAGATCCGCCTGGGATTTGACGACAAACAAGTGGCACTTGCCTGTGCCGAGGCCGCCGAAGCCGGAGGTGCGGCACACCTGGTGGTGCATGCCCGAACCCGTCGCGAAGGGTATCGACCGCCCGCGCATTGGGAATGGATCGGACGCATTCGCGCCCGGCTGACGATACCGGTCATCGCCAACGGCGATATATGGACACTGGAAGACTATTGGAAGGCGCGTACGCTGTCAGGCTGCACGGACGTGATGCTCGGGCGCGGTATGCTCGCCGACCCCTGGTTGGCGCGGCGCATCAAGCATTGGCAGCGTACCGGCGAGCACTTGACGGAGACGCCCTGGGCGGCGCGTGCCGAAATGCTGACGGCCTATGCTCAGCGTATGCGCATGCACCTGCCGGAAAAGATCGTGGTCTCGCTGCTCAAGCAGTGGCTCAACCAGATGCGTGGGCGTGACGACGAAGCTGCCAGACGCTTCACCGCCCTGCGACGCCGTACCGAGTTGACGAGTTTCCTCACTGGACTGAAGGCTCCGTAAACGCCAAGCCGATTTCAACGGTGCGCGCCACAGCCGTAGCAAAGAGATAAAGCGATAAGAAACACTGTTCACGAACAATATAAAGACGTAAAATATCGCTCTACAACTTGCTACTGAAGCACTATTGTCATGAATATCGCCCGTATTATCCTATTTAACTTGATGGGCATTGCCCTGATCACAAGCTGGTGGATTCCTCAGTTCACACTTTGGTCCACGCTCGATGACGGTGTTTTTTGGTTATTCAACCACACCTTGACGGCCGACAATCCCCATTGGACAACCATTATAGCTGCGCTTAACAATCGCAAGTTCGACTTGCTGATCATATGCTGCATGTTGGGGACCATGGGCTATGCCTGCTATCGTGATCGAAATGGGGGTTGGCGCCGTTGGCTCGGTATCGGATTTACCATGCTGCTCACAGCGGGAATCATCAATGAACTAGTCCGCCATATCATTACCTATGGTCACCCGAGTCCCACCAAAGTCTTTGACAACGTCAACTTGGTCTCGCAGTTCGTCACCTTTGCTACCAAGGACCAAGCGGGCAATAGCTTCCCTGGTGACCACGGCATCATGGCGATGATCTTTGCGGGCTTCATGCTGACCTTCGGTGACCGCCTCACCCGTATCGCCAGTATTCTTTTGGTGCTGGCCGCTACGGCACCTCGCATCATGGTCGGCGCTCACTGGTTTAGCGACATCTTCGTCGGCTCCCTGTCCATTGCCCTGCTATTGCTGCCATGGGTTTTGTGCACGCCCATCGCCAAGCGCAGCGCGCAATGCCTGCATCAAGGCCTTGAGCGACTCCTGCCCCGCCGTCATCACTAACCGTCACGCTTAGATATCGCTGGGTCTCCATCTCGTGCGCTTCAACATTTATCATTGCATGCGCGTCTCACGCCTTGACCGCTGAATCGTCATGTCGCCGAGGCGGTTCGAAGGGACACGCCTCGGCGCCTTCGACGACACACCGGGTCGGTATGGGGAACAATCTGTCAAAAGTTTCCCAAACCATGACACGATCGCGCCCTGCGCCTTTGGCGGCATACAACCGCCGATCGGCCAAGGCGGTCATGGCGCTTAGCGTCGCCGCCTCCTCCTGAGTGGCGAGACCCTGGCTGACGGTCATCCCGAGCGACTTGTCGGGCAGCACCAATGGCTGATCGCGCACGATGGTCGCGATGCGCTCGGCGACCGCCATGGCAGCAACACGCGACGTTCCCGGGAGCAGCAGCATGAATTCCTCACCGCCGTAACGCCCCAGCATATCGCCGTCGCGCAACCCCTGGCGCAGGCAATTCACGAGATGACAGAGCGCTGCGTCTCCCGCGGCATGCCCATGTAGATCATTGAACCGCTTGAAATGATCGACATCCAGCAACACCACGGCGAAAGGCCGCTTGGCGCGCTGCCAGCGCTCGGCAATGGCGACGATCGCGCGACGATTGAGAGCACCAGTCAGCATGTCGTGTAGCGCTTCACGGCGATACGCACGTTCGAGCCGTTCGGTCACGCCTTCCAGCCCCATCAGCACACCAGCGAATAGCGTTCCGGTCAGCACTAGATTGACCCACAACAGCCACGTCGACGTCGCGGAGGGCAGCGCGACTTGGCCCTCCCCCCGGTGCATGCTCATCAACAACGCGCCAGTCACGCCCAGCAGCAACAGCGACAATACGATCTTGTAGCTGCGCGGGATCGCACTGATATGCAGCACCAGTAGTGCCAGGCCCACGTAGAATTCGAAGCCGACGCCGGCGCCGTAGAGGCGAATAGCCTCGCCAATCAGCAGCAGCATCATGCCCCACAGCAAGGCCGCGCCCCAGGCCATATAGCCCCGATGATGCAGCCCGCGCGCACCGAGCGTCATCAAGATGCTGCATAGAACGATCAATATCGGCCCGGGGCGTCCTAGCCAGACGAAAAGCGGCAGCATCAAGCCGGCATAGGCCACCAACGCCATGGCATACAGATGGGCAAAGGTATCGAAATAACGGCGGTATTCCGGCGGCAGAGGGCAAGACGGAGGCAACGCGGCGCCTCGGCCCCCCCAGAGGCGATAGGTACGTAGCGGCATGATGAATGAATCCCTTTTTATTGCGTTAGGCCACGTCATGCGACGGGCCTCCCCCTGCATTGATTCCCTAGCAAGGTTAGCCATATTCGGCGCATCAAAAGGACGATTCGTGTATGAATTTAGCCGCTTTGCAGCATGAAATTCGTCAAACGCCAAATAAGCAAAATGCCATGTTGTCGCTTCGTTGCGCTAGGATATCCGTATGAGACGAAACGATATCCGCACGGCGTTTCCAGGCATGTCACAACGCCGCCGCCGGCCCGATGATTTCCAGGTCACTCATGACCAATTGATCGCGTCCGGCCGACTTGGCGCGATACAAGCGGCGATCGGCCATGTCGATGAGCGCTTGCAATGATGTGGCTTCCTGAGCCGCGGCCATGCCCATGGAGAACGTTACCGGGAGGGTTAACGCTTCCATCCGACACGGCTGGTCGACCAGGCATCGACGAATGCGCGATGCGACCGAGAGCACCTCATCTCGCGTGCTGTCGGGGAATACGATCAAGAATTCCTCGCCGCCTACGCGCCCGAGACGGTCGTTTTCGCGCAAGGCGCTTCGCACTATATACGCCAGGTGACGCAAGACTTCGTCGCCTGCAGTATGACCATGGGTATCATTGACCTGCTTGAAGTGGTCGGCATCGAGCAGCAGCAGCGTGAAATTCCGCTCCTGCTGCCACAGCATGTCGGCTTCATGAAAGATGGCGCGCCGGTTGAGCACTGTGGTGAGATAATCATGGGTGGCGTCGCGTCGAAAATGGTGCTCGCAACGCTCGGTGATGGCATGCAGCCGCCACAGAATCAGCCCCAGAATCAAAAAGACCATGACCAGATTGGTCATGCGGATGTCCTCGCGGAAATCGGCTGTTTCAAGCATCCAAGGAGTGGAGTGCGGTGCCATCAACAACGTAGCCAGCGCCACGCTACCGATCGTGGTACTCATCACGATCTTGTAACGGGCCGCCATATCGCTGATCAACATCTCGCAAAGCAGCAAAAAAAAGTAATATTCGAAGCCAGCATCGGCACCGATCAGCCATACGCTCAGCGTGATCAACACCAGCGTGGCGGCCAGCTTGACGGTCATCGCCTGAGTCAGTTGCAAGCGCCGGTGCAGCATCAACGCTGCCGTATTGGTCACCACGCAGGCGAGGTTCAAAATAATCAGCAGCGGGATCTGCAAGCCGATCAGCACGCATGCAAACAGCAAATGCCCCAGGCTTGCGAGCACGAAGGTCTGCGCTACCACCTCATAGCTGCGTCGATGCTCCAGCGGCAACGCCCCCGGCGCACTGCACGACCATCCCCAGAGCCGCTGTAAGGCCCTTGAAGTCATCTGGGATATCCCTTTTTACCCGCGTACCGTTGCGTGATTCGCAACGTAGCGTCCTCGCCTCTGCCCCTTTTCAGTGGGCCTCAGGGCAAGGATCGTTATATGTCTTCACCGGATGACGGTCTTACCCGCCAGTGTCGGTGCCAATATCTGCAAGATCCGCTTCCAGCGGTATTTCTAAGAAAGCTTAGTTAATGCACGCTAAAGTGCCAGCAAAACGTAAATAAATGTTAAGAAGTGGCGTTACTGGTGAGCGACGCGCGAACATGCGAAAGTTCACACGCCTTGCCCGGCTGGATGCCGGTTTCAAACGATGAAGGATATCGAGCCTATGCAACGACTGCTGCATCATGACGACCTGGGAAAACTGATTCTGCGCCTGGCCGTGGGTGGGCTGATTCTGCTGCACGGCGTCGACAAGCTCTTGTCACCCACCAGCATTACCGACATCGGCCACATGCTCGACGCCATGGGCGTCCCGATCTCCCTCGCGTATGGGGTGCTCATCGGTGAGATCGTTGCGCCGTTGATGGCCATCCTGGGTTGGCAGGCGCGCATCGGCGGCCTGTTGATGGGCGGCGACATGCTGGTGGCGTTTATCCTCGTCCACCACGACGAATTGCTGACGCTCAACGCGCAAGGTGGCTGGACGCTGGAATTACAGGGCATTTTTCTGTGCGGTGCCCTGGCGATCATGTTCATGGGCAGCGGGCGTTTGGCGATGCACCCCGACTAATTCAGCGCCTTATACCACTCCGCACACCACTCAGTGGGCACGCTCCAGAGCAGCGAGGCGTGCCTCTAGCAGTGCCGGAAAACGCTTGAACCAAGTTTGGTTGAGAGGAGAAGGGTGCGGCAGCGGCGCCAGTTGGAGCTCGGCACTACGCCCATCGGGGAGTGACAGCAGGGTGGTATGCAGCGCCTCGAAACGGTCCTCGCGAGCCCAGAAAGTCTCCAGTTCACGCTTGATCTCACGCGACTGACCGATGGCGAACCACAAGAACGCCTCGCGCCCCAGGGTAATCAGAGTGCGGCCTTGCCAGTGCGCGATCAAAAGCTCCGCCATCAAGGGCTGAAAGCGCTTCTTGACCGCCATCGACCACGCCTTGTTGCCGGTCGGCTTGTAGGGCACGGTATTGGCCCAAAAATAACGCCGCCCCACGGCGAGTGAGGCTTCAAAATCGGGCAGCGCCTTCCCGTGCAGATGCTTGTACAGCCCGGCGCGCACCTTCTGGCCACCGCTGCCTACGAAGGGCGCGCCATGCACGACCTCCTGACGACCGGGGTCGCGTCCGAAAAATCCCACCGGTGCGTCGCGTGGGCCCAAGCCGATGATCGGCTCCAGCGGGTCACGCCGGTTGGCGAGGTAGACATCGCGATCGATGCTGTCGAGCGTGTCGGCTTCACGGCGGAATGCATCGCGTAACGCCGAGGGAAGGGTCACGTCCTGTGACATCCTGGGTGTCCTTTCAAGTTCATGGGGGGTTTCCGGCCTGCGGCGATAGCCGCGTCCCACCCAGCGCGGGAACGGGACGCGACGCGTGGCGGCTTACCAGCTGCCGGTATTTTCCATCGACGCCCACGGTTCCTGAGCGGGCAACGCATCGCCCTTTTGCAACAACTCCACGGAGATATCGTCCGGCGAGCGAACGAAAGCCATGTGACCATCGCGCGGCGGGCGATTGATGGTCACGCCGTTGTCCATCAGGTACTGGCACAGGGCGTAGATATCATCGACACGATACGCCAGGTGGCCAAAGTTACGACCGCCGGTATACGTTTCCGGGTCCCAGTTGTAGGTGAGCTCGACCTCCGGAGCCTGTTGCTCATTCGAACGTTCCTCGTCCTCCGGCGCGGCGAGGAATACCAGCGTGAAACGACCCTTTTCGTTCTCCTTGCGTCGCACTTCCTTGAGGCCCAGCAGGTCACAGTAGAAACGCAGCGAGGCGTCGAGATCGGCGACACGGACCATCGTGTGCAGGTACTGCATGGTAGTCTCCTCATGATGTTATGCAGGCTAAACGTCTATGGTAAACCAGCCCGCCGGTCACGGCGAATTCATCACCGGCAGGGCGATTCGTCAACACTCCGCGAGGCACACTTTCCATGAGTACGTATTGCGACCACGCTCCCGGTCATCCCTTTCATGGCCCCTACCATGACCACGAGTACGGATTTCCCGTGCGCGACGACGACCGGCTCTTCGAGCGCTTGATCCTGGAAATCAACCAGGCTGGGCTCTCCTGGCTGACGGTACTCAAGAAGCGCGAGGCGTTCTCAATGGCCTTCGATGACTTTGCCGTGGCACGCGTCGCCGCCTACGACGATACGCAAAGGGCGCGTCTGCTCTCGGATGCAGGTATCATCCGCAATCGGCGCAAAGTCGACGCCGCGATTCACAATGCCAATGTCGTGCTCGCCTTGCAGGCGTCTCACGGTAGCTTCGCCGCCTGGCTCGACGCGCATCATCCGCTCGCATTGTCGGAATGGGTGAAGCTATTCAAACGCACCTTCCGCTTCACCGGTCCCGAGATCGTCAACGAATTTTTGATGAGTACCGGCTACCTGCCGGGAGCCCATCGCGAGGACTGTCCGACCCAACACCGGGTACGCGCACAACGGCCACCGTGGCTGAACACCGAATGAACGCCCACCAGAAACACGCCGCCGCTAGGGGAGATCACAGCGCATGGATTCACTGACGCAGGCCTGCCTCGGTGCCGCCATCGGCGGCACTGTGCTGGGCCGCCGTCTAGGACGCAAGGCCGTCATCGCCGGTGCCGTGCTCGGCACATTGCCCGATCTCGACGTAGTCATCGACTATGGCGACGCCGTGGCCGAATACACCTATCACCGGGGATTCAGCCATTCCCTTTGGGTACTCGGCACCCTCGCCTTCCTGCTGACCGTACTGGCCCGAGCAGGCGAGCGTTGGCGTCAAATTTCGCCGCCCATCGGCACATGGCGCTGGGGTCTGCTGTTTGGCGGCTGCCTGCTGACACATCCAATGCTGGATGCCTTCACCACCTATGGCACCCAACTCTGGTGGCCGATGACGACGCCACCAGTGAGTTGGCACAGCATTTTCATCATCGACCCGCTTTTTACGCTGCCATTGCTGGTGGGCGTGGCCGCCGCACTGATCAAGGGCTATTCGCCGCGCCTGCTGGGCTGGGGACTGACGCTCGCTTGTTTTTATCTGACGTTCGCGGTCGCCGCACAGAACACCGTGAACGCACGCATCGGACCGAGTCTCGCCAGCCAAGGGCTCGAAGACGCCGCGCGTCTGGTCCAGCCAACGCCTTTCAACATCCTGCTCTGGCGTGTCACGGTCGTCCAAGACGATGCCTACTATGAAGGCGTCGTGAGCCTCTTCGATGGCCACACGCCGATGGCGCTGACCCGCCTGCCACGTGGCGGCGCATGGCAGGACGCCGCGTTGGCGACGGCGGCCGGGCAGCGTCTTGCGTGGTTCGCCGGGCCTTTCTTGCGCTATCGCACCGCGGAACGCCAGGGCACCACCCAGTTGATCGCCACCGACCTGCGTCTAGGCACGCCCGGCTACCACATGTTCAATTTCACGCTTGCCGAGCGCGACGCCGAGGGCTGGCATCCTATAGACAGTGAACGTATTGTCGGCGCGCGCCCCGATGAGAAAGCCTTCGCCTCGCTGTTTAGCCGTGTGTTCGTGCCGCAGGCCGACACCTGCTTGTCACTGGACGAGCGCCAGATCCAGTGCCTCATGCCAGGCATATCGCCCTGACACAAATAAGGCGGCTCATCTTGAGCCGCCTTCTGCTTTGTTTGCGGGCACTGCGTCACGCGTCAGAGACGTTCCGCGGTGTAATTCGCCACGGCCTGACGCGCTTCACCCATGGCCTGCTCACGTACTGCCTCGCCCATGTTGAGACCTTCCGCGTAGATCCAGTCGATGTCGCGAATGCCGACCAAGCCCAGCAGACTGCTGACGTGGCCGGTCTGAGTATCCATCTCAGTGCCGACGTACTGACCGCCACGCGCCGCGAGCACCAGGGCGCGCTTCCCTTCGATCAGCCCCACCGGGCCGTGCTCTGTATACTTGAACGTCTTGCCGGCCCGCAGAACACGGTCGAACCACGCCTTGAGCTGGCTGGGAATGCCAAGATTGTAAAGCGGCACCGCCAACACGATCAGGTCGTGTGCCAACACCTCTTCGACCAGCGTATCGGAACGCTCGGCCAATTCCTGCTGGGCCGCATCACGCTCAGCGGGAGCAGTCATCCAACTGGCCATTTCGGCGCCGTCGAGGTGCGGAAGGTCGAGCGTCACGACATCGCGCTCGGTGAGCTGGATATCATCGCGCGCGCCAAGCTGCGCCTTGAAATGCGTCGCCAGCGCACGTGACTGGCCATGTTCACCGAGGATAGAAGCAGTCACCAGCAGAATATTGCGAACGGCCATGCGGAATTCCTCTCATTGGGTTCAGGGCATGTGATGCGAATAGACGTATTATTCGTTGCCCTGTTTGAAAAGAAAAACGCAAAAAAGCCCATGAAGCGTTCGATATCATGAAACGGTTTTCACCTACGGCTCAGCGTGTTCGCTCGACGCCCTGCCCGCAGCCGACCCAGGTACGCCCCGCCTCCTCGACACGCACCTGAACGGGATACGGTTTGCCACTCATGCTGTCGAAACAGGCCCGCGCCTTGAGCTCGACGATCACCGGCGCGTCGGCGTCGCCAGCCTCGAGCGTCATGGCAGCCTGATGACCGTTATCGAGCCGCGTAACCCGATAATCCAGCGTGCGCTTTTGTTCGCCGTATTGCGTGACCAGCCTGAGTTGAGGCGTCTCGCGGTCGAGTTCGAGCGTCCATCCAGGCTCGTTACCCTGCCCCTTGAAAATCGCATTCGGGGCGTCGGCGCGCGTGATCGCATCGCGACGCGCATCTTGCTGGCAGGCGAGCTGGCCGTTGTCGCTTTCGACGTGCGCCTCGTCGCCCTGCTGGGCAAACGTCAGGGTGCCTTTGCGGTAGCGCTTGCCCTCGGCGACCACGCTACGCTCGAGCCCGTAGTATCCCTGAGCCGACCACAATCGCAGATGATCCCCGGGCGAGGCCGAGATGAGATCCTGTGCCGGTGTACAGCGCCAGGACACGAATGCCTCCGCGCCATCGGCAAAGAAAGCGCTCGGCAGCAGCGGCGACTTGGGGGCGTCGTCATTCTCATCCGGCACATCGAGACGCGGCGGCGGGGTAAAATCGCTTCCCGAGGCGTCGCTCACCTGGGGTGGCTTCTCGGTACTCGCACAGCCGCCCAACACAGCGACACATACCACAGCCGACAAAACGTGCCGCGCACGCCGAGACATTTTGGGGAACATTCAGCTTCTCCTTGCTGGTCAGGACCCGCCCCACTTCCATCAGCGAGACATATTGCATGCGATATCATTCAATCAAAGAAGACCGATAGCATAGCAGTCCTCATGCCATGAGAAACGCCGGTACCATAAGAAACGCGCCGCCGAGCGGTGGCTCGGCGGCGCGTTAATGGCATCCACGCGAAAAGCTCACCCGTGGCGGCGACGCAATTCCTTGGCCGCATCGACCATGTTGGCCAATGCTGGCTCGACTTCCGCCCAACCACGCGTTTTCAGCCCGCAATCCGGATTGACCCAAAGTCGCTCGGCGGGAATCTTCTCGGCGGCTTTTTCCATCAACTGCACCATCCATTCCACCTCGGGAATATTGGGCGAGTGGATATCGTAAACGCCCGGTCCGATCTCGTTGGGATAGGCGAAGTCCTGGAAGGCGTCGAGCAACTCCATGTCCGAACGCGACGTCTCGATGGTGATCACGTCGGCGTCCAGGGCCGCAATCGCCGCGATGATGTCGTTGAACTCCGAGTAACACATGTGGGTATGGATCTGCGTCTCGTCGCGAGCCACGGCCGCGCTCAACTTGAAGCTTTCCACCGCCCAGTCGAGATACCCCTGCCATTCGCCCTGCCGCAGCGGCAGGCCTTCACGCAGTGCCGGCTCGTCGATCTGGATGATCTTGATACCCGCCGCTTCGAGATCGGCGACCTCGTCCCGCAGCGACAGGGCGATTTGACGGCAGGTGGCATCGCGCGGCTGGTCGTCGCGTACGAAGGACCATTGCAGAATCGTCACCGGGCCAGTGAGCATACCCTTCATGGGCTTGTCGGTCAGCGATTGCGCGTACTCGCTCCAACGCACCGTCATCGGGCCGGGACGGCTCACATCGCCGAAGATCACCGGCGGTTTCACGCAGCGCGAGCCGTAACTCTGCACCCAGCCGAAGCGCGTGAAGGCAAAACCATCCAGCAGTTCGCCGAAGTACTCGACCATGTCGTTACGCTCGGGCTCGCCGTGGACCGGCACGTCGATATCCAGGGCTTCCTGGCGTTCGACGGCGTGGACGATCTCCTCGCGCATACGGGTCTCGTAGGCATCGCGGTCCCATTCGCCATTCTTGAAGGCGCGGCGCGCGGCGCGGATGTCCTGCGTCTGCGGGAACGAACCGATCGTGGTGGTCGGAAACAGCGGCAGGTCGAGATGACGCCGCTGGGCCCTAGCACGCGCACCGTAAGGACTCGAACGTTCAGAATCAGCGGAAGAAACGCCCGACAGTCGCTTGCCCACAGCAGACTTGTGGATGCGCGGGGAGTTGCGGCGTGCTTCCAGCGCCTGTGTAGCGGCGTCCAGACGCGCCGTGTCCTCGTTCGTAGTGCGCCCATCGAGCAGGTGCGCCAATGTGACGACTTCATCTAGCTTTTGACGTGCGAAGGCCAGCCAACTCTTGAGCTCGGCGTCGAGGTCGGTTTCCGCGTCGAGATCCACCGGCACGTGCAGCAGCGAGCAGGAGGCCGAGATCCATAGACGCTCGCCGAGACGCGCGCGGGCCACTTGCAAACGCTCGCGCAGTGCTGCCAGATCGGCGCGCCAGATATTGCGTCCGTCGATGGCGCCGATGGACAGCACCTTGTAAGTGGGAAGACGGTCGAGCACCGCGTCGAGCTGTTCGGGCGCGCGTACCGTATCGATGTGCAGCCCGGCGACCGGCAACCCGGCGGCCAGGCCCAGGTTATCGCCCAAGGCGCCGAAATAGGTCGCCACAAGAAGCTTGACCCGCGCAGACTGCAACTTGTTGTAGGCAGCCTCGTAGGCCTGGCGCCAGTCACGGGGCAAGTCCTGCACCAGGGCCGGCTCATCGAGTTGCACCCATTCGACGCCCTGCGCCGACAAACGCTCGAGGATCTCGCCATACACCGGCAACAGCGCATCGAGCAGGGTCAGACGATCGAGCCCCTCGCTTTTTTCCTTGGCCAGCCACAACCAACTAAGGGGACCCAGTAACGCCACCTTGACCGAATGTCCCTCGGCCTGAGCTTCGGCGACTTCGTCTAACAACCGTGTGGAGGCCACCCGGAAGCGTTGATCTGCGTGCAACTCAGGGACCAGGTAGTGGTAGTTGGTATCGAAATACTTGGTCATCTCGCAGGCTGCTGCCGGCTCGCCGGTGGGCGCCCGACCACGCGCCATGCGGAACGTCGTATCCAGGTCGACCTCGCCCTCGACGGCACCGAAACGCGGTGGCACCGCCCCCAACAGCGCACTGACGTTGAGCACCTGATCGTAGAAGGCAAAGTCGCCCACGGTGACGAGATCGAGCCCCGCATCGCGACTGGCTTGCCAGTGTGCGGCTCGCAACGCCTTGCCGCTCTCCTCGAGCGTGGCCTGATCGATTTCACCTTTCCAGTAGGCCTCGACGGCCTTTTTCAACTCACGGTTCGCGCCAATGCGCGGGTAGCCCAGAATGTGTGCCAGCGCCATCGTGTTTCCCCTTGCGGTATGCGTCTAGAATAAGTGACTTCGTGGTCACGGCGACGCCGTGATGTGCTGGCGGGCAGTCTCGCTGGCGGCAGTGCGTGAATCAAACTAAATTAACTAATCATCAAAATGAACGGCTCTCATACACCATGCTCGAGCTTCGCCATCTCCGCACCTTGATCGCACTACGTGACGCGGGCTCGCTCGTCGAGGCCGCCGAACGCGTGCATCTCACCCAATCGGCGCTCTCGCATCAGATCAAGGATCTCGAGGAGCGCCTGGACACGCCCCTGTTCCAGCGCAAGACACGCCCGGTCACCTTCACGCGGGCGGGCGAGCGCCTGCTAGCGCTGGCCGAACAGATTCTGCCGCAGATCCGCATGGCGGAACGCGACCTGGCACGCCTGGCCGGCCATGAACAAGGGCGCTTGCACATGGCGATCGAATGTCATAGCTGCTTTCAGTGGTTGATGCCGACCATCGATCACTTTCGCGATCACTGGCCGGAGGTCGAGGTCGATATCCCCAGCGGCTACAGCTTCGACGCCTTGCCGTCACTGGCGCGGGAATCGCTGGATTTGGTGATCACTGCCGATCCCCAGCCGCTGGCCGGGATTCATTACGAACCCTTGTTCCGCTACGAAGGCCTACTCGCGGTGGGCAAGCAGCATGCCCTGGCACGCCGCGACTGGGTCACGCCGGAACAATTGGCCAGCGAGACACTGATCACTTATCCGGTGGAACACACGCGCCTCGACGTCTTCACCCAGTTTCTGACACCCGCGGGCTTCACGCCGGCCGAGGTGCGCACCGCCGAGTTGACGATCATGATGATGCAATTGGTCGCCAGCGGCCGGGGGGTCTGCGCACTGCCCAACTGGGCGCTCACCGAGTATCTGGAGCGCGGTTATGTACGCGCCCTGCATCTCGGCGAGCAGGGGGTATGGAGCACACTGTTCGCGGCGATTCGCGAGGAGAGTCGTGACGAGCCATGGATGGAGGACTTCCTGCGCACCGCGCGCGAGACCTCCTTCTCGGTACTCGAGGGAATCAAGCCGGCGTAGCCATGTCTCTTCTTAGCCATGCTTCACGCCAGCGCTTGCGGCATACAAGCGTCTGCCGAGTACGATAGCGGTCAAGTATTGCCCAGGCGGCGCCCCCGCGCGTGGCGCGACTCACCCTGAAGCATGTCCGACGTCGGCAACAACAGGCTAAAGCGCGCCCCGCCGAGCCGCGGGCTGCGTTCGACCACCGCGCTGCCGCCATGCCAGGCCATGATTTTCTGCACGATGGAGAGCCCCAGGCCATAACCGCCGGAGCGCCGCGTGCGACTGTCGTCGAGACGCGCGAAGGGTTTGAAGATCAACAGACGGTCGGCTTCGGGAACACCAGCGCCGTCATCCTCGACATCCAGGCGCACGGCCCGCGCTTCCCGTGTCACGCTGACATGGATGTGCCCTTCCGCATGGCGACAGGCATTGGACACGAGATTGGACAGCGCGCGTTGCAGATAGCGCGGATCGGCCTCGACATCGACCTCCTCGCCGTCCAGGACTTCGAGGCGCAAATGCGCGTGCAGCGGTGCCAGAGTATCGGTCACGCGATGGGCCATGGCACGGCAATCGGTGGTTTCGGTGGCCAGTTGGATGCCCTGGGCGCTGTCACTCCCCAGGCGGGCGTAGGTCAAGATCTCGTCGACGAGCTGATCGAGTTCTTCGATATCGCCGTCGATATCCTGCAACTGGCGCCGCACCACGGGTTCTTCGGTCATGTCCTCGACCATCTGCACCGCGAAACGGATACGTGCCACCGGGGTGCGCAATTCATGGGAGACGGCGCGAATCATTTCCTGCTGCGTGCGCAACAACGATTGCACCTGGGCCGCCATGCCGTTGAAGGCCATCCCCAGCCGTCCGAGAAAGTCGTTGCTCTCGACCTTGACACGAGTATCCAGATGGCCCCCGGCAATACGCGTGGCGGCACGTTCCAGACGCTCCACGCGCCCTTCCACACCGCGCACCACGAAGTAGATGGTGCCTGCCAGCACCAGCAACATGATGCCCAGCAGGACCAGCGCCAACGAGATAGGCATCGGTTCGAAGGACGGGACGGGGCCGATATTGAGCCAGCGATCCGCTCCTAGCCGTGCGTGCACATACAACACGCCGAGCCCCGGCTCGAGTCGCACGACGACTTCACCGCCTTCGAGACGCGATTGCTGGATAGGATCGACACCCGAGGGGGGCGTCGGTGAAACCTCCAGCGGGATCTTGAAGACACGCTGAAGACGCGCCAGACGCTCGTCGCGTTCATCTTCCGAGACGCCGCTGAGCCAGGTTCGCAAGGCCTCGGTTGCGCCGCGTAACTGCATCTCCTTGAGACCACCGACACGCAATTCCAGCAGCCAAGGCGTATCCGGCAGACGCCGTAGCACAGACCAAGCCGCATCGTGGCGCTCGATCAGCGGCCGTCCTTCATTGAGTCGCGAGCGATCGAAGTAATTCAGCGACACGTCATCGATGGGGTGCAACGTCATGGGAACACCCAGCGTCGATGACATCGATGCCAGCCATTCGTCGCGCTCGTCGACCGGCTGCTCGGCGGCCAGATGCGCAAGCACCTGCATCGGGCCACTGGCCAGGCGCTCGCGGTAATTCTCCTGACGCACCTGATCGACCACCAAGTATCCCAGCAAGGCGAGTCCAAATGTCAGCACCAACGCCAGCAACAACAAGGCGTAAACGCGCAGAAAGGTGCTGTCCGATAGGGTTCGCCGCATCAACGTTAGCTGTCCTTGACGAACAGATATCCTTTGCTGCGCACGGTCTTGATTCGGTGCGGATGGTTGGGATCGTCACCGATCTTGGGCCGGATACGCGAGACTCGCACATCGATGGAACGATCCTGACCGTCGTACTTGATGCCCCGCAGCTGCGAAAAGATTTCCTCGCGGGTCAGTACGCGACCAGCATTACCGGCCAACAGCCACAACAGGTCGAACTCGGCGCTGGTCAAGTCGATGCGCTCGTCGTTGAGCCAAGCCTCTCGCGTGGCGCTATCGATGAGCAAGTCGCTGAAGTTCAGCCGAGTAGCGCCGCTGGCGGCGTCCAGAGCATCGGCACGGCGCAACAAGGCACGCATGCGCGCCAGCAGCACGCGTGGCTGTACCGGCTTGGGCACATAATCGTCGGCGCCCATTTCGAGCCCCAGTACCTGGTCCATATCATCGGTACGCGCGGTCAGCATGAGAATGGGGCCGGCATACTGGGCACGCACGCGACGGCAAATGGAAAGACCATCCTCGCCAGGCAACATGAGGTCGAGAATGACCATGTCCGGCTGCTCGTCGAGAATACGTTCCACGGCACGAGCACCGTCGTATTCCAGATCGACCTGGAATTCATTTGCCTCGAGGTACTCTCGCGTCAGATGCGCCAGCCGCTCGTCGTCCTCTATGATCAGGACGTGATCGTGATGTCTGCTGCTGTCCAAGCTGTCATCCATCCCTTTACATTAGTGCCATGAAGCCCTGCCTACCTTCGGCCTTGTCGTGCGAGTTCCGTTCATCTTTATTTTGTATTCTTCGCGCTATCCAGAGAGACGTCGCCTGAATAAGCGGTGCGACAAAGGGGTGCATGCCGCCACTCCCTACCATAGCGGATAGCAAGCGATGATACCCGAATTCACTTTCGAGTAGCTGTCGAGCATCATAGAGATCGCCACGCTGATTGAAAAATCGTCGCGTGGCAGCTAGTTATAGATTTTTTGACGGAGCGCAAGAATAGCCCCAAGAGAACCACAGACTATCAACGACTTATCCACTTGCGACCCCCCACGAAACAGCTCTATCTTGTGCTCATCATCAGGATTCCCCCCATATATAGGACTACCGTATTTCGCGTGCTCGTTCCGAACAATCCTCTTCAGGCACGAAAATGCCGAGACAAGACGATTAATTCGGTCATCGTCGCGATAAGGCTCGACTTCTCGCGATGCGACATGAACGGCAGCACTCTTTACCCTGGGACCCGTAACGACAGGAAAGCGTCATGGATACCACTCCTTCTTCCTCTGACAAGGCGTCAGTGGACATCACCGCGCCGCAGCGACTGCGCGTCATCAAGCGTGGCGGTGATGTCGCGGTCTTTGATGGCAGCAAGATCTCGATGGCGATCACCAAGGCGTTCATCGCCACCGAAGGCGACAATGCCGCAGCATCGTCACGCATCCGTGATTTCGTTCACAAAGCGACCCAGAGCATCGTCGACACCTTCCTGCGTCGCATGCCCGATGGTGGCACCCTGCACATCGAAGATATCCAGGACCAAGTCGAGCTGGCTCTGATGCGCGCCGGCGAACAGAAAGTCGCCCGCGCCTACGTGCTGTACCGCGAAGAACACGCCCGTGCCCGTCAGCCTCAGAACGGCGATATCGCCAAGCCTCATCCCAGCCTCAACGTCACGCAGGCCGACGGCACCGTGCGTCCGCTGGATCTGGGCCGGGTCGAGACCCTGGTCTTTGACGCCTGCGAAGGGCTCACCAACGTCGAGCCACAGAAAATCGTCGACGCGTCGCTGAAGAGTCTCTACGACGGCGTGTCCATCGATGGCGTGTCGCAGGCACTGACGATGACCGCGCGCACATTGGTCGAAAAAGAGCCCAACTATACCTACGCCACCGCGCGACTCTTGCAGGACAACCTGCGTCGCGAAGCGCTCTCTTTCCTGGATATCGCCGATGAAGCAACTTACCAGGAGATGGCCGACCTCTACGCGCCGGCCTTCAAAGCCTATATTGCCAAGGGTATCGCCTTCGACCAGCTCGATCCGCAGCTTGCCGAGTTCGATCTCGAGCGCCTGGGGGCAGCGCTGGATCACACCCGCGACGCCCAGTTCACCTACCTCGGTCTGCAGACGCTTTACGACCGCTACTTCCTGCACCACGACGACATTCGCTACGAACTTCCGCAGGTGATGTTCATGCGTGTCGCCATGGGCCTGGCGCTCAACGAGGACGATCGCGAAACGCGTGCCATCGAATTCTACGAGCTGCTCTCGAACTTCGACTACATGGCCTCCACGCCGACGCTGTTCAACGCTGGCACCGTCAAGAGCCAGCTCTCTTCGTGCTATCTTACCACCGTGCCCGACCAGCTCGATGGCATCTACGGCGCGATTCGCGACAACGCCATGCTCTCCAAGTGGGCCGGCGGCTTGGGCAACGACTGGACCCCAGTGCGTGCGCTGGGCTCCTACATCAAAGGCACTAACGGCAAGTCGCAAGGCGTGGTGCCGTTCCTCAAGGTGGTCATGGCCGTCAACCAATGCTTTGCGCCCGATACCCAGGTGCATACAGCCGACGGTGTCAAGGCGATCAAGGACATCACGCGTGACGATCTCGTGCTCGGTCAGCGCGGCGAGTATCGTCAGGTCACGAACAAGTTCGCCTATAACCAGCGCGACCCGATGGTCGAGCTGAACATCAAGCATACCGTCGAAACCACGCGCGTGACTGCCGGCCATCCGCTTTGGGCGTTGCGCGGCGTGCCGATGGCGCAGGCTGGCCATCGCACCCGGGACTGGCTTGCCAAGGCGAAGATCAAGCCCGAGTGGGTGGATGCCGGCGAACTGACGGCTGGCGACTATGTTGCCCAGGTGATTCCGCGCGAAGTCGTGCCGGTGCCGGAATTCAGCGAAGACGATGCGCGGCTGTACGGCATCCTGCTCGGCGATGGCCATCTATCGAAGGACGGCCAGCAGTGGGGCGTATCCGGCAACCCATCGGCTGACGCCGATCATCTGCGCTTCGTCTGCGACTATCTCGAGGCGCGCGGTATTCATCACTGGCAGAGCGAGCGCGGTACCGCCTATCGTCAGATCCACTGGGCTGCCGGTCGCGGCGTCCAGCGTTGTGCCACGACCGGGCAAATCACCGGCGCCGGCGAACCGACGCTGCCGTTCGTCGCCGACGATCTGTACGACGCGGCCCATAACAAGCGTATCCATCGGCGCTTCGCCCATCTGCCAAAGAGCCAAACTCTGGCGCTGATTCAAGGCCTGCTGGAAACTGATGGCGGCGTGAGTCGTGGCAAGGAAATCTATTTCACCAATACCTCGCGTTCGCTCGCGGAAGGCTTGCGCTATCAATGCCTGCGTCTGGGGGTGCCAACCGCCGGCCAGTATCGCGAACGCGAGCAGAACCACGAAGGACGGCGCAGCGATGGCAGTTCGGTGCAGTTCACGGGCACCGTCAAGGCGTATGACATTCGTGTGCCGGCCGTGCCCGAGATTGCCGAACGCGTAAACTGCGTGGCACTGACCAAGCGCAACTGGATCGAGCACCACGGCTGTGTATTCACCCGCGTGCGCAACGTGTGCGAAATCGACCCGATTTCGTTCGTCTACGACCTCAAGGTCGAGGGCGATCCGTCCTATATGACCACGGCGGCACTCGCCCACAATGGTGGCAAGCGCAAGGGCGCGGTCTGCGCCTATCTCGAGACTTGGCATCTCGACGTTGAGGAGTTCCTCGAACTGCGCAAGAATACCGGCGACGATCGCCGCCGTACCCATGACATGAACACCGCCAACTGGGTGCCGGACCTGTTCATGAAGCGGGTCTGCGACGACGAAGAATGGACGCTGTTCTCGCCGTCCACCTGCCCGGACCTGCACGATCTCTACGGCGCCGCCTTCGAGACGCGCTATGCCGAGTACGAGGAGATGACCCTCACCGGGCAGCTCAAACTGTTCAAGCGCGTCAAGGCCAAGGACTTGTGGCGCAAGATGCTGTCCATGCTGTTCGAGACCGGCCATCCGTGGATCACCTTCAAGGACCCGAGCAACCTGCGCAGCCCGCAGAACCATGCCGGCGTCGTGCATAGCTCCAACCTGTGCACGGAGATTACTCTCAACACCTCGGCGGACGAAATCGCCGTGTGTAATCTGGGCTCGATCAACCTGGCGCAGCACATCGTCGACGGCGAACTCGATGGCGACAAGCTGAGGAAGACCGTCAAGACGGCCGTGCGCATGCTCGATAACGTCATCGATATCAATTACTACGCCGTGCCGCAGGCCAAGAATTCCAACTTCAAGCACCGCCCGGTAGGCCTTGGCTTGATGGGCTTTCAGGACGCGCTCTACAAGCGTGGGATCGCCTACGCCTCCCAGGAGGCCGTTGAATTCTCCGACACCTCGATGGAGCTGATCAGCTATCACGCCATCGAAGCCTCCAGCGACTTGGCCGCCGAGCGCGGACGCTACCAAAGCTTCGAAGGCTCGCTATGGAGCAAGGGCGTGCTGCCCATCGACTCCATCGCAAACCTGGCCGAAGAGCGCGGCGCCGACTATATCGAAGTGGACACCTCCACCACGCAAGATTGGACACGTCTGCGCGACAAGGTCGTAAGCCAGGGCATGCGTAACTCCAACGTCATGGCGATCGCGCCGACCGCGACGATCTCCAACATCTGTGGCGTGACGCAGTCCATCGAGCCGACCTACCAGAACCTGTTCGTCAAATCGAACCTCTCCGGCGAATTCACCGTGGTCAACGCCTACATGGTCAACGACCTCAAGGAACGCGGCCTGTGGGACGAGGTCATGATCAACGACCTCAAGTACTACGACGGTAGCGTGCAGCCCATCGACCGCGTACCGGATGATCTCAAGGCCCGCTATGCTAGTGCCTTCGAGGTCGAGCCCAAGTGGCTGGTCGAAGCCGCCGCGCGACGCCAGAAGTGGATCGACCAGGCGCAGTCGTTGAACCTCTACATCGCCGGCGTCTCGGGCAAGAAACTTGACGTCATCTATCGCATGGCCTGGTTCCGTGGCCTCAAGACTACCTATTACCTGCGCGCGCTAGGCGCCACCTCGGTGGAAAGATCCACTGTCGATCGTGGCAATCTCAATGCCGTGGGCAACGCCGACAGCGGTGCGGCACCGTCGCCTCAACCTGCTGCCAACCCTGCGCCCAGCCCAGCGGCCAGTGGCGCCTCCGGCGAAACGCGTGGCAAGGAGAAGCACTTTTTCGAGACGCGCGTCCCGGGATACCAGGTCGGCGGCGCGCTAAGCTGGGATTGACACGTCACATGTAAGGCTTCGAAGTGGGCCGTGTCATGTGACATGGCCCGCTTTGCGTCATGCACTCGGTATCGGTAGGCTTGCCGCCGTTCCCACTCCCTACCCGACATCGCGAAAGGTACGAACATGCAACTCGGTATCATCGGACTCGGCCGCATGGGCGGCAATATCGCCCGACGCTTGATGCGCGGCGGCCACGACGTCGTCGCTCATGACCGCGATCGATCCATCGCCTCGGCGTTGATCGAGGACGGTGCCACCCCGGCGGACTCCCTGGCGACGCTGGTGGATCAACTGGAAACACCACGCGTGGTATGGGTCATGCTGCCTGCCGGCGACCCCACCGAGGAGACGGTCAATGCCTTGGCCGAGCAAATGGACGCCGGCGACATCATCATCGACGGCGGTAACACCTTCTACAAGGACGACATTCGCCGCGCTAAGGCGCTGGCGCTCACGGGCATCCATTACGTGGACGTGGGCACCTCGGGAGGCGTCTGGGGATTGGAGCGCGGCTATTGCATGATGGTAGGCGCCGAACAAGAGATTTTCGCTCACCTCGATCCGCTGTTCGACACTCTGGCGCCCGGTCACGGCAATCTGGAGCGCACGCACGGCCGCAACGCGCCCCATGATAGCGCCGAGCGTGGCTATATTCATGCCGGCCCGGTCGGTGCCGGCCACTACGTGAAGATGGTCCACAACGGCATCGAGTACGGTCTCATGCAAGCCTACGCCGAAGGCTTCGAGCTGATGCAGAGCAAGTCATCGCCGGATTTGCCGGAAGACGAGCGCTTCGATCTCAACCTCGCCGACGTGGCCGAAGTCTGGCGGCGTGGCAGCGTCGTCTCATCCTGGCTGCTCGACCTCACCGCCCAGGCGCTGACCGGCGACCCCAAGCTCGATCATTACTCCGGCGCCGTCGCCGATAGTGGTGAAGGCCGCTGGACCATCGACGCGGCCGTCGAGCAAGGCGTCTCCGCCCCGGTGCTGGCCAACGCGCTGTTCGCGCGCTTCAACTCGCGCAAGGACAACACCTACGGCAACCGTTTGCTCTCGGCGATGCGCTTCGGCTTTGGCGGCCACGTCGAACCGCCGAAGTGAGCGCTGATTGAAAGCAACGGAGTCTGCCTCTGGCAACGCCGGCGGCAGGCACTAGCGCGACGCTCCGGCCGGCGCATCCACCTCGGCACACGTGAGCACATGAGTGACGAAACAGCGCACACGCACTAGTTCGCCGAGATGCTCGGGGTACACCAGGTAATAGGCGTCGGCCCCCTTGAGAACATGTGGCCAGGCCAGTGACAGCCGGCCCTCGGCCAGCTCGGCGTCGACGAAGAAACGAGGCACCAGGGCGAGGCCACCGCCGCTCATTGCCGTGCGGATCAGCATCTGGAAGGTCTCGAAGCGCGTGCCGTGGTAACTGCGTTCAGTAGTAATGCCTTGATCGGCGAACCAGCGGTGCCAGGCATCGGGGCGCGTGGAGAGGTGAAGCAGGCGGCACTCGGCCAGCTCTGCGGCACTCGCCGGTCGCTGACGGGCCAGGTACTCGGGGGCGCAGACCGCAACCACCTCCTCGTCAAACAACTTGTGGCACTCCAGTTTCGGCCAGCGGCCATGGCCATGGAAGACGGCCACATCGATACCTGCCTGATCCAGGTCGAAGGGCTCGACGTGGTCGCTAACGCTGAGATCGATGTGTGGATTCGCGTTCAGGAATTCGGGCAACTGGCGTGCCAGCCAGCGGGCACCGAAGGTCGGCAGGCAGGCCACCCGCAGCACCTCGCCCTTGCCGCTATAGCTCATGATCGCGTTCGCCGACATCTCGATCCGGGCCAGAATCTTGCGTACTTCAGTAAGATACAACGCACCCTCTGGTGTCAGTACCAAGGTGCGGCGCACACGCCGGAACAGCTTGTGCTGCAGATACGCTTCGAGTTGCGCCACTTGCTTGCTGATGGCGCTCTGGGTAATGCTCAGTTCGTCGGCGGCACGGGTGAAACTCATGTGCCGCGCAGCCGCCTCAAAGCACTGCAGAGTGGTGGTCGAGGGCAGGTGGCGTGCCGTCATGCGTCTTCTCCGCGACGGAGTGGATTCGCAGCGCTCATGCTGAAAGCTCATGCCCCTGCTTCATTTAATGCGTTTAAGCGTAATGCATGAGCGAAAGGCATGGGTAGCGCGCTTTTTTTCGTTTGCCGATGCAACGAGGCTCTGGTGTCATCACCGCCATGATGGACACCGCGCTCACGAACGGCGCTGGGCTTTTGTGCGACTTGAGAGGTACCCCCGATGACAACCCTCGTTTCCCATCACGAGATTCGTGACCGTTTTTCCAAGGCCATGTCGGCCATGTATCAGGCCGAAGTGCCGCAGTACGAAACCCTGCTCGACCTGGTGGCGGAGGTGAATCGCGAGACTCTTGAGCGCGATCCCGAGCTGGCCGCGCGACTCAAGGCTCATGATGAGCTGAATCGCCTCGGCGTCGAGCGGCATGGTGCCATTCGCGTCGGTACACCCGCAGAACTCACCATGCTGCGCCGGCTTTTCGCGGTGATGGGCATGTATCCGGTGGGCTACTACGATCTCTCCGAGGCCGGCGTGCCGGTACACTCCACCGCCTTCCGACCCATCGACGACGCCGCCCTGGCACGTAACCCCTTCCGTGTCTTCACCTCGTTGCTACGCCTGGAGTTGATCGAGAGCGCCGAGATGCGTGAACGCGCCACCGATATCCTCGCCGAGCGCGACATTTTCACGCCCGGCGCACGGGAGTTGATCGAACTCAGCGAATGCCAGGGCGGGCTCACCGACGAGCAAGCCGACCGCTTCGTGGCCGAGTCGTTGGAGACCTTTCGCTGGCACCAGGACGCCACGGTGGACCTGGAAACCTACGAGGCGCTGCACGCCGAGCACCGACTGATTGCCGATGTGGTTTGCTTCCACGGGCCACATATCAATCATCTGACGCCACGCACACTGGATATCGACGAGGCGCAACGCCGCATGCCCGCGGCGGGGATGAATCCCAAGGAGGTCATCGAAGGCCCGCCGCGCCGCGACTGCCCGATCCTGCTGCGTCAGACCAGCTTCAAGGCTCTGGAGGAACCAACCCGGTTCGCCGGCGAACGCCAGGGCACTCACACCGCGCGCTTCGGCGAGATCGAACAACGTGGCGTGGCGCTGACCGCCAAGGGGCGTGCACTCTATGATCGGCTGCTCGCCGAATCGCGTCAGCGTACGGCTGGACTGACCAATGAGGAGCACCAGCGCGTACTGGCCGAAGCATTCGACGACTTCCCGGATACCGAGACCGAACTGCGCCGTCAGGGCCTGGCATTCTTCGAATATCGACCGACCGAGGCGGGATGCGAGGCCGGCCCGGCCACCGAGACCGAGGTCGAGCAATTGATAGAGCAGGGACTGATCACGGCCCGGCCGATCACTTATGAGGATTTCCTGCCCGTCAGCGCGGCCGGCATCTTTCAATCGAATCTCGGCGGTAACGGTAGCGAAGCCTATACCGGTCACGCCAATCGTGAAGCCTTCGAGGCGGCACTGGGCGCACCGGTCACCGACGAGCTGACGCTCTATGCCGAACGCGAGCGGAGTTCTCTGGATGCCGCCCTGGCGTCTTTGGGCATCCCGCCAGTCCGCTAGGCGTCCTGCCCGAGCGAACGCCGCCAGCGAGCTTCCAGGCTATCGGGGCCGCTGGGGCCGAACAGCGCGCAAGATTCACCGCGGTACCAGGCCCACATCTGATCGCCATAGCTGTAATGCCACCACTCGCTGGGCAGGTTGGTGAAGCCGGCATCGACCATGGCGTGGTAAAGAATGCGCCGACGATCACGATAGGCCCGTGTCGCGGCGTCGTGGGCATGATGCTCGAAATGAACGGTATGCGAGGCGACCCGCGCTTCATCGAATGCCGACCCCATCTCCAGCAGCATCCCATCGGCATCGCACAGGGCCACGTCCACCGCGCCGCCAGTGAGATGTGGACTCGGGCACTCTGGCCGATCGCTGGGCGGCGAGACGAATTCCCGGGTCATCGCCCGCAGATCCGACTCGTCGAGATCGGCGTAGCGCGTTTCCACCATTCTAAGCAAGGTGTCATAGAAGTGGCGCTGCACGACATAGGGCCGCCAGGCATCCAGCACCACCAGACCCACCCCCGCCGGCAGGCTCCGTGCCACTTTGAGAAGCCGCCGATAGACGGCCTCCCGCGCCCAGCACTCGGGCACTGCCCGAGGCACGCCAAGCGCATGATAGATGGGATGCACGCGCAAGGCTGGCACGGCAAGGCTAAGTGCATGTAGCGCCGTGCCATCGTCGTCGATGGAAATAGCCGCAATGGCCTCCCACTGGGGATCGGCAATGTCGGCGATGGGTCGGGACGTCGAGTCAGTCACATTCAAGCGATTCGTTTCCAAGTTGAAGTCAGCCCAAGGTGTTGGGTAGCCAGGTGATCAGTTCGGGAAAGAGGATAAGCAATAACAGCACCCCGACCGCCACGAGAATGAACGGCCAGATGGTGCGAAAGAGCATGGTGATATCCACACGACTGACCGCCGCAGCGATGAACAGGCAAGCCCCCATCGGGGGCGTTATCAAGGCAATGGTGATATTCAGCGTGATAATGATACCCAGCGCCACAGGATCGATGCCGGCCGCCAGCGCCACAGGGGTAAACACCGGCGAAAGCAGCATCAGCGCCGAAACTTCCTCCATGAACATTCCGGTCACGAAGGTGATGGCGCTAAGCAGCAAGAGCACGATCACCGGAGAGTCGATGAAGGGCTCGAGCAGGCTAGTGAAACGGTCAGGCGCCTGTGCATAGGCCAACTCCCAACTGATCACCGACGAGATGCCGATGATCAGGAAGATGGCCGCCGTCAACCGCGTGGTCTCGATCGCGGCACGCCAGAAAGCCATTAGACGCAGCTCACCCATCAGCAGTCCGCATACCGCCACGTAGAGGACGGTCAAGGCGGCGGACTCAGTCGGCGTGACGAAACCCAGCACGATGCCGGCGACGATGATGAACGGTGCGACCAGCGCCGGAAGCGCTCCGCGTGCGGCATCGATCACTTCGTGTCTTGCCGGCAGCGAGGTGCGACGCTCGAATCCCGCCCTCTTGGCATGCACGGCATTCATCGTCATGAACGCCAGTGCCAGCAAAAGACCAGGGACCACGCCACCCAAGAATAACTGACCGACCGAGGTATTGGTCTGCGCGCTATACAAGATCATGAAGATGCTCGGCGGAATGATAGGCCCGATCAGCGAACTACCAGCGGTCAGCCCGGCAGCAAATGCCGTGGAATACCCATCGCGCCTCATCGCCGGGACCAGCAATGACCCCAGTGCCGAGGCATCGGCCGCGGCCGAGCCATTGACCCCGGACATGAAGACGCTACCCACCACATTGACATGTCCGATACCGCCGCGCAGATGACCCACCAACAGACGAGCGACGCGCATCAAACGCTCGGTCATACCACAGGCATTCATCAGATTGCCGGCGAGAATGAACAACGGAATCGCCATCAGCGAGAAACTATTGAGACCGCCAAAGAACTGTTGCGGCATCATCCGCGCGATCATGCCCGGATCGACGAAAACGAAGCCCACCAAGGCGGTCACGATCAGCGTCAAGAAAAGTGGAATACCCAGTAAGGTGTTGGCAAGCAAGGTTGCGAACATCGCGGCGACCATCATGAGGCGTCCTCCGCAACGTCTGGAGAGGCGTCACCGGTCTGGGGCAATGGACGAGGGCCGTAAAGCAGTACCTGCAATGCAAGCAGGCCGAAACCCAGCGGCATGGCAAGCATGGGAAGGGTGCGGCTGATGCCCAGCCCCTGGGAAGTGAAGTAGCTCACCGATAAGGCGTAATGCCAACTCCACCAGGTCATGGCCATGCACAGCAGCAAGGTGAGCAGCCATTGATAACCCAACAAAACATGTCGCGCGACGCCTTCCAGCTTGCGCTCCAGTAACGCCACTCGCATATGCTCGCCACGCACCCACACATTGCCGGCGATCAGCAATGCCGATGCGATCAAGCAGTAACGCGCAAGCTCGTCACTCCAGATGGGCGCCTGGCCGACCACGTAGCGCGTCACGACGCCATACAAGATATCGATTAGCGTGACCAATAATGCCAACCCGCCCAGGCCGGTCGTGATCCGTCCCAGCAGCGATAATAAGGTGTTTCGGAACATAGCGATCACATGGTACGACCGGCATGACCGGTCGTACTCCTGGCATCCGAGTGAATAACGTGAAGATCAGTCGCTGAGCAGGTCGCTTTGCCCGGCATCTTCGAGCGCCATCTTGATCCACTCATCGCCTATGCCCTGCTCTTCAAGCCAATCGATATAGGCCGGCTGGCCTTGTTCACGAAAAGCCGCCATCTCTTCATCGCTAGGCTCGATCACCGTCATGCCATTATCGGCAAGAAATTGGATGCGCTCGTCGACCCGCTTCTCGACATCTTCACGGTTGAGTTCATTGGCTTTTTCGACGGCTGAGTCGATAGCATTGCGATTCTCTTCGGAAAGCCCCTCGTACCAACTGCCGTTGGCTATGAGGAACTGATCGGAGTACTGCACGTTGGCACGGGTAAAGTATTTCTGCACTTCGTAGAGACTGCCCATGATGATGTACATCGGCGGGTTCATCTGGCCATCGGCGACGTTGGTCTTGAGCGCCATGTAGGTATCGGTCCAGGGAATCGGCGTGCCGGACGCACCAAAGGCCTCATAGAGCGCGACCTGGCTAGGATCCATGGCACGAAAGCGGAGTCCCTCGAAATCGTCGGGGCCCTTTATGGGGCGCTTGGAGTTCGTGAACCCGAGAAAACCGCCTTCCTCGATCACGCCAAGCAACTCGGCACCGGTACGCTCTTTGAGGGCTTCCTCTACCTTGTTCCAATAATCACCCTCGTCGAAAAACTCATGTGCAGCGTTGTAATCATCGAACAGAAAGGGAGTGGCACTGACATATATTTCGGGCACGATCGGCGACAAACCGGCGAATGAAGCAATGTTGAGGCTCGGCGTATTGGCGACTTGCTCCATGCGCTCCTGTTCTTCGCCAAGCATGGAGTTGGGATATAACTTGAGCTGAATATCGCCGTCGGTCTTCTCTTACACCAACCGTTTGAGGTTGGAAGCAAACAGATGAACCGCGTTCTTGTCGGTCTCGGGCGGTCCGTTATAGCTGAGGTTGATGGTTGTGGCCGCATTGGCCAGGCTGGCCGTCACCAGCCAGCCGGTGACAGCGGCTGTGAGTAATACGGGACGCAGCATTGAGAAACGCATGAAGAACTCCTTGTTGTTATCAGAACGCGACGAGACTCGCGTATTGATCGGCCGTTGCTGTACAGCGGCGTCCTAAGACGCTAATCGTTGCGCTGTTGACCTTTCAAGCGTTCTAGCGTTGCTTTAAAGACAACATACGTGCATCCAAGACGCGCGGTGCGTCGGCGCTGAAGAAACGCATGCTGTATCGCAGGTGTTCAATGAAAGCTTGGGCTGCCACCGTCAAGGGCCGCTCGACCTGACTGACGATGCACGCCTGCGCCTGGCACAGTACCTGGGCGTCGACCTCGCGCGTGACAATGCTCCCCTCGTGAATCTCCTCAAGGACGCTGAGCTCGGGCATGAACGTCACGCCCAAGCCGGAACGCACGAAATTCTTGAGCACCGACACCGAGTTGGTTTTCATGCGCGGCCGATACGATAGCTTGGCCGTCCGCAATGCCATATCGACCAACTGCCCCATTCCGGTTTGCCCGTCGATAACCGCCAAGGGATGCACACCGATCTCGGCTAAAGTCAGCGGCCCCGTCGCGCTGGCCAACGCGTGTTCGGCGGGTACGATCAGATCCAGCGGTTGGCAGCGATCGACGTGCGAAACCAGACGGTGATCATCGGGCGGCGCATACAGCAACGCCAAATCGACGCTCCCTTCCTCGACCAACGCCATCGCATCGGTAAGACCGGCCATGTGCACTTCGATTTCCAGCCCCGGATAGGTGGCCAGAAAGTTCTGCAAGGGGGCCGAGACCAGATCCGCTATGAACCCTTCGCCGACGGCGATGTGTACCTCGCCGTGTTCCAGGTTCTGCATGGCCTGCAACTGAGAAAGTGTCGCTCGCTCGGCGGCACGCCGATCACGATAGTGACGCAGCATCAACTCACCGGCGGGGGTCAAATCAAGCCGTGGGGAACGTACCAGTAGCACGCAATCCAGTTCTTCCTCGAGTGCGCGCAGTTGCCTACTGAGTGCCGATGGGTTGACCTCCAGATGAGAGGCGGCTCGGCGTAGCGAGCCATAGCGAACGACGGCATCGAGATATTCAAGCGCACGAGATTTGAACGGAGTCATGGCAAGCTCGGTCAGCAGTCTGATACATGGTTCAAGGTCATACGAAAGGCCATAGGGGATGGGATTGATTCCAATCCGCAACCGGCGTAGCGTGAAAGCGTCGAATTCATAGGAGACTGGATCATGGCGGAAGCCAAGAGTGTCATCAAACGTGTCTACGTCCCTACCTATGTCCGCGATCTGCCCAATGGTGAACGCGTGACAGTGCCCGGACACTACAA
>NZ_JARANY010000119.1 GCF_029889885.1 Chromohalobacter sp. 296-RDG | reverse complement strand
GACAAAGACCAGATGCACCAACTGCTCGACTGGGGCGCCGACGGCCTCTTCACCAACTTTCCCGATCGGTTGAAGGCAGTGCTGGCAGAAGAGTAAAGCGTCTGCCTTAACGTACCAAGCAGCCCGCTTCGACGGGCTGCACGTTGCGCTCACGCACTCTGGTCGAGACGCACTACATCCGGCTGTTCACGATGCTCTGCCTGCCACAACTCATAAGACGCCTGGCGAGCTATACAATGGCGTGCGGTACTTACGCCCGCCCGCTAGAGACGGACCGTCAGATCGGGGCTGGTGCAGCGCACCCTCCCCAAACATATCAAGCTGGTCTTCACGCTTTCTGAGCTGCCTGAGCGGCAGCGCACGTGCTGAACCGCCAGTGCAAGGTCCGGGAACTTTTCTGAGCTGCCTGGGCGGCAGCGCACTCGTCACCCTGGCGACCGCATCTTCCGCTATGTTTCTGAGCTGCCTGGGCGGCAGCGCACGCCTGCGCGGCCGGCGGGGACCACGGCGTTGTTTTCTGAGCTGCCTGGGCGGCAGCGCACCGAGGCGGGCGAACTCATCAAGATCACGAGCTTTTCTGAGCTGCCTGGGCGGCAGCGCACCTGCACGTCGATATAGAGCCCTGTGTTTTTTCTTTCTGAGCTGCCTGGGCGGCAGCGCACATAGGCATTGCGACTCATCCCCCTACGAGCACTTTCTGAGCTGCCTGGGCGGCAGCGCACGGATTGAGACTGATACCGATGGACGCGATATTTTTCTGAGCTGCCTGGGCGGCAGCGCACCCGTCTTCGAGTGGCGTGTCGTCCAAGTAAATTTTCTGAGCTGCCTGGGCGGCAGCGCACGCACTTGCCAAGTGCCCGACGATTATGATCGCTTTCTGAGCTGCCTGGGCGGCAGCGCACCGTTACGAGCTGTATCGCCTCAAGCTGAAAGATTTCTGAGCTGCCTGGGCGGCAGCGCACTTCGCCCTTTGGCGTGACCTTGGAGAGTTGCCTTTCTGAGCTGCCTGGGCGGCAGCGCACATGCCCACGGCGATGAAAACAAAGCTCGCTCTTTTCTGAGCTGCCTGGGCGGCAGCGCACCCAGAGGGATAGGGGTTCTCAGTGCCGCCATATTTCTGAGCTGCCTGGGCGGCAGCGCACAGGTAGACCGTACCGAAAACGCTTCGAGGATTTTTCTGAGCTGCCTGGGCGGCAGCGCACTGAGGAGCCTGATGCCATTGGATGGCGCGACGTTTCTGAGCTGCCTGGGCGGCAGCGCACATCGCCAAGGCCGAGAACTTCGAGAAGATCATTTTCTGAGCTGCCTGGGCGGCAGCGCACCAGGCCTTGAGGGCGGCTTCGTCATGATTGGTTTTCTGAGCTGCCTGGGCGGCAGCGCACGCACCACGAACTGGAAACTAGAATATCCTCCGTTTCTGAGCTGCCTGGGCGGCAGCGCACAGGCGAATGATGCGTATTGAATACCTGGGTAGTTTCTGAGCTGCCTGGGCAGCAGCGCACCTCCCGACGCGGAACAAAACCCGCCCCGCGATTTTCTGAGCTGCCTGGGCGGCAGCGCACCGCGGCCCCTTGGGGATGTTGTCGATCTCAAATTTCTGAGCTGCCTGGGCGGCAGCGCACTCACCGGCCTGGGGACGGGCCTCTCCGGAAAATTTCTGAGCTGCCTGGGCGGCAGCGCACACGCCGCCACCACGCCCGCGCCGCACGCCGCTTTTCTGAGCTGCCTGGGCGGCAGCGCACGACTGCACGGCGCGGGCGTCGATGCTGGGATTTTTCTGAGCTGCCTGGGCGGCAGCGCACGCGACCATCCAGGCGCGTTTGTGGCGTGAGACTTTCTGAGCTGCCTGGGCGGCAGCGCACACTGTGACCGTTGCGGGAAAGGCGCGCCGACTTTTCTGAGCTGCCTGGGCGGCAGCGCACGATCATGAGCTGGTGTTCAGCGAAGAGCAGGCTTTCTGAGCTGCCTGGGCGGCAGCGCACATTGGCGCGTCGACATCTTGTGGAATCCGATATTTCTGAGCTGCCTGGGCGGCAGCGCACCGCTGGAACCAATTTTCTGAGGACCGCATTCATTTCTGAGCTGCCTGGGCGGCAGCGCACTAGCAGCCGGTCGCTAGGCGTGAGGCCGCTCATTTCTGAGCTGCCTGGGCGGCAGCGCACAAGTTACTGTCAGCACAACTCTTTCTGTTGAAGGTTTCTGAGCTGCCTGGGCGGCAGCGCACGAACCGCCGATACGTGAATCCCTAGAGTTTTGTTTCTGAGCTGCCTGGGCGGCAGCGCACTAAGCCCTTGAATTTGAAGGAAAGCCAGGAACTTTCTGAGCTGCCTGGGCGGCAGCGCACCACGACCTGACCAGCAGCGCGCCGCGTATCGATTTCTGAGCTGCCTGGGCGGCAGCGCACACGACCCAAGCAAGTACGGTGCTATTGAGCAATTTCTGAGCTGCCTGGGCGGCAGCGCACCTACGTAAGCCGTGCGCCATTTAACGTCACTATATTCTGAGCTGCCTGGGCGGCAGCGCACGAGTCGTCGCGCATGTCGAGCCCAGTCGCATCATTCTGAGCTGCCTGGGCGGCAGCGCAGTTATAGCCCCACATGCTCAAGCGTGCGGCGAATATTCTGAGCTGCCTGGGCGGCAGCGCACGCCTTGGCGCGGAGTGAAGTCTTTCGCTGGATATTCTGAGCTGCCTGGGCGGCAGCGCACGAACAGAAAGACCCCCCTAGGTTGCCTCCCTAATTCTGAGCTGCCTGGGCGGCAGCGCACGTTGGATCTTGCCCCCGTCGCCACCCGGCACGATTCTGAGCTGCCTGGGCGGCAGCGCACCTTGGCGCCTTCGCTCCAGGTTGAATCCCAGCATTCTGAGCTGCCTGGGCGGCAGCGCACGGCCACAGCCTCGACCGCGAGAGCCGTGTCCAATTCTGAGCTGCCTGGGCGGCAGCGCACGGCCACAGCCTCGACCGCGAGAGCCGTGTCCAATTCTGAGCTGCCTGGGCGGCAGCGCACGGAGACCGTTACACGATCCATCCATTTGGACCATTCTGAGCTGCCTGGGCGGCAGCGCACGTGGGCCGTAATTACTTCCAACCTTTCTTCATATTCTGAGCTGCCTGGGCGGCAGCGCACCCTGCGCCATTGGCAGTCCCGTTGGTCAGGTATTTCTGAGCTGCCTGGGCGGCAGCGCACGCAGCATAACGTCATCCGGCCCCGACCGAATGGTTTCTGAGCTGCCTGGGCGGCAGCGCACGACTATTGATTTCTTCAACAAATAGTTATACTGTTTCTGAGCTGCCTGGGCGGCAGCGCACTTCTCTAACGGAGTCGCCATTGACGACCATGATTTCTGAGCTGCCTGGGCGGCAGCGCACGGTGTTCGGATGAGAGCGTCCCGGCACATACCTTTCTGAGCTGCCTGGGCGGCAGCGCACCAACGCCTCAAGCGATGGCGAGATTCGCGTCTTTTCTGAGCTGCCTGGGCGGCAGCGCACGCTGGTTATCTTCGTCATCGTCTTCTTCTGCCTTTCTGAGCTGCCTGGGCGGCAGCGCACCACCTATGAAAAGCTGGTGTTGCGCACTAGCGTTTCTGAGCTGCCTGGGCGGCAGCGCACTAGAGCTTATCATAGCTAAATGCCTGATTGTTAAAGAGCATTCGTGCAAAGAAAGCGCCACACCCTTTTGCAAGGGGTGGCGC
>NZ_JARANY010000118.1 GCF_029889885.1 Chromohalobacter sp. 296-RDG | reverse complement strand
CTTGGGAACGCCACGATTTTTCAGGGCATAGCCCATGTTCCCGGCCACGCTCATGTGCGGGTAGAGCGCATAGTTCTGGAAGACCATGGCGATATCGCGTTCGGCAGGCTCGAGCTCGTTGACGCGCCGGCCGTTGATCATGAGCTCTCCCTCGCTGATCGTCTCCAACCCCGCCAACGTCCTCAGCAAGGTCGACTTGCCACATCCCGACGGTCCAACCACCACGATCAACTCGCCATCGGCGACGCTCAGGTCGATGCCGTGCAAGGCGGTGATGCCATTGGGGTAACGTTTGCGAATGCCATTGAGTCGTAAGATCGCCATATAGAATCACTCATTGAGCGCCGGTCAGCACCGGGCGCGCTTATTTTTCGTTGTCGACCAGTCCTTTCACGAAGTAACGCTGCATCAGCAGAATCACCACGATGGGTGGCAACATGGCCAAAATTGCCGTAGCCGTGACGTTCTGCCAGGGGACGAGGCCGTCGGCACTGGTCAACAAACGCTTGAGACCGACCACGATGGTCAGATAATCGGCGTCATTGGTGATCAACAAGGGCCACAGGTATTGATTCCAGCCATACAGGAACATGATCACGAACAACGCCGCGAGATTGGTCTTCGACAGCGGCAGCAGAATGTCACGCAGAAAACGCCAAGGGCCGGCGCCATCGATACGCGCCGCCTCGACCATTTCAGGCGGAATGGTGAGATAGAACTGACGCAGCAGAAATGTCGCGGTAGCGCTGGCGATCAACGGCAGGATCAACCCCGCGTAACTATCCAGAAGCCCCAGATCGGCGACCACTTCGAACGTCGGCAGGATGCGCACCTCAACCGGCAGCATCAAAGTGATGAAGATCAGCCAGAAACATAGGCGGCGAAAGGGAAACCTGAAGAAGACGATGGCATAAGCGGCCAGCACCGAGATCGCGATCTTGCCGATGGCGATGCCCAGGGCCATGAGCGTCGAATTGATGAGCAATGTCAGTACATCAGTCCCCAGGCCGCCAACCGAACCGCTGAGCAAGTGGCGATAATTGTCCCACCCCGCCTCTCCGAACCATAACGATGCCGTCTGCGAATAAAGCGCGCCCAGCGTATGAGTACTCGCCGTGAAGGCCAACCACACCGGCAGTAGAAACAATAGGCAACACAGTGCCAGCAGTGCATGACTCAGCCTATCCAACCCGGGACGACGATAATGCATCAGTACTGCACCTTTCTTTCGACATAGCGGAACTGAAACCACGTCAGACCTCCGACCAAGGCCATCAACAACACCGACTGAGCGGCGCTGGACCCCATATCCTGACCGACGAAGCCATCCTGGTAGACCTTGTAGACCAGTGTCGTGGTTGCTCCGCCAGGGCCGCCGGACGTCACCGTATCGATGGTGCCGAAGGTCTCGAAGAAGGCGTAGACGCTGTTCATGACCAGCAGGAAAAACGCGGTCGGCGACAAAAGCGGGAAAGTGATAGTCCAGAAACGCCGCCACGGGCCCGCACGGTCGATGGCCGCTGCCTCCAGAAGACTCTTGGGTAACGCCTGCAACGCGGCAAGGAAGAACACGAAGTTGTAGCTCATCTGCTTCCACACCGACGCCATGATCACCAAAGCCAAGGCCTGGGCGCCATTGAGCTTGTGGTCCCAATCGATTCCCACATCACCCAGCAAGCCACTGATCAGCCCTAGCGTCGGATCGAACAAAAATAGCCACAGCACGCCCGCCACCGCTGGCGCGACCGCGTAGGGCCAAACCAGCAGTGTCCGGTAGATGCGTGCACCGCGTATGACGCGGTCGGCCATGACCGCCAGGAGTAATGCAATGCTCATCGCGCCGAACGCTACCGCCAGCGAGAAGACCAACGTGGTCCCCAGTGCCTGATAATACGTCGCATCACTCAATACGGCCTTGAAGTTGGCAAGCCCAGCGAACTCCCGCGAAAGACCGAAGGCATCCTCGACATAGAAGGCTTGTTCGATGGCCTGCAATGCCGGCCAGAAAAAGAACACCAGGACGATACCTAGCTGTGGCGCCATCAATATCCAGGGCGTGAGCCGATGTCGCTGAAAAGGAGCACTCATGACATTCCTCGGCACCTCAATGAGAACGACCTGCCTCCATGCTCAAAAACGAACGCCCGGAATCCGGGCGTTGTTTTCAAGATGCGCGGTTCACTGATGGGCGCTCTCGAACTTTTCCAATAGTGCATTGCCACGCGAGACGGCCTCATCGAGCCCCTCCTGCGCGCCTGCGTCACCCGAGAAGATATCTTCGAGCTCGCCGTTGATGACATCCCGAATCTGCACCATGTTGCCCAATCGCAGTCCCTTGGAATTGTCGGTGGGCTCGCCGGCGGTAATCTGCTTGATGGCCACATCGGTACCGGGGTGATCGGCATAGAAGCCTTGCTTGCGGGTCAGGTCGGCCGCCGCCTGCGTGATCGGCAGGTAGCCGGAGTACTGATGCCAATCCGCCTGAACCTCGGGCGAGGACAGGTATTCGAAGAATTCGGCCACCCCCTGCTGATGCGTGTCGTCCAGTCCATCGAACACCCAGAGCGAAGCACCGCCGATGATCGAGTTGTTGGACTTGTCGACGACATCGGCATCGTAGGGCAGCGGTGCCACATCGAAGTCGAAATCGGCGTTCTCATTGATATTGGCGTAAGACGCCGAAGACCCCATCATCAGCGCGCACTCACCGGAGTAGAACTTGGGCGCAGCATCATCGAAGCGCCCGCCATAGGCGAAACGTCCATCTTCCTGCCACTGCGTGAGACGTTCGATATGATCGACCGCAGCGGTGCGATTGAACTGCAATCTAGCATCGGTTCCCTCGAAACCATTGGCCTGCGAGGCAAACGGCACATCGTTGATGGCGGAGTAGTTCTCGAGCATGACCCAGGAAGGCCAGGTTGTGGTCAAACCACAGCTCGCCGTTCCCGAATCGACGACCTTTTCCAATGCATCGCCCAATGCCTGCCAAGTGCGAGGAACTTCCTCGACGCCCGCTTGTTCGAGAAGCTTGCGGTTATAATAGGTCACCGGCGTCGAGGAGTTGAACGGCAGCGACAGCATATTGCCATCGGGGTCGGTGTAATAGCCGGTGACTGCGGGTAGATAAGCCTGGGGGTCGAATTCGACATCGGCCGACTTCATCAATTGATAAACCGGCACGATGGCCCCCTTGGCGGCCATCATCGTCGCCGTGCCAACCTCGTATATCTGCACGATATCCGGCCCTTTGTCGGCACGGAACGCCGCAATGGCGGACGTCATGGTTTCGCTGTAATTACCCTTGAAAACCGGTTTGACGGTATAGGTGTCTTGGCTAGCGTTGAAGTCGGCCGCAATCTGCTCGACTTTATCCCCCAGCGCGCCCCCCATGGCGTGCCACCAGGCAATTTCGGTATTGGCCTGGGCGCTACTCGCGTAGCTCCCTAAAGCGAGAGTGATGCCAAGTGAAGTAAGCAGGAAAGAACGTTGCATGAAAGACTCCTTGACCAGTACAGGGGATCGACGCCACTTGCGCCAGACTAGGCCAGGAATCTTTCAATTAAATGACGTCAGACCATCGACGCCATTCCGCTAACGTGCGTGAAGCAAAAAAAGACCCGCCAAACGGCGGGTCGGAAGAACAGCATCAGCTGTCGAGAGAGAAACGGTTGCCTACTTGATAGCAAATCGTCCTGATAAAGCGTTAGTGATGAAAGCGTTCGGCGGCCTTGCGCGCCAGTTCGCGAATGCTGTCCCAGTCTTCGTTCTCGACCAGATCGCTGGGCGTCAGCCATGAGC
>NZ_JARANY010000117.1 GCF_029889885.1 Chromohalobacter sp. 296-RDG | reverse complement strand
CACCGGTACTGACCCCTGACCTCGGCCAGCTCGCGCTCCACGGCGCTCAGGGCGGCGATGACGGCCACCCGGTCCACGGGGCCCCATTCGCCACTGTTCACGCGCCGGGCAACCTGGTTCAGGTTGTTACCGATCCCAGCGAGCTGCCGCAGTAGAGCCGGATCGACGGGATCAGGGCCCTTGGACTGGCGCACCCAGTCACCATCGGGGTTCAGGCACTGCTCGCGCATCCACTCGGCGAGACGGGGCCTGGGGCAGCGCCATTTCAGCGTTTCATATTCCTCAGCGCTCACCCGGACCTTGATGATCTTGTCGCGCATCGCTTCAGGCATCAGGCCACACCTCCGCCCCACTGCCCGGCACGCTGGGCAAGGGCCAGGAACCGCGTCCATAGCTCATCAGCATCATGGGGCATGATGAACTCGGAGCCACAACAGACCTCGACCGATTCAGCACACCATCCAAGATGCTGAAACGCCGCCCTGGCGGTGTCTGGCGTCGGTTCCTCTTCCAAAGTCTGCTCAAGAGAATCCAGCCGACGGTGGCATTCCGTGAGGGCATCCGCGCCCTTCTCCAGCTCAGCTAGGTACTCCGGTGAAAACGCGCTCATTGATCAAGCCTCCTTGGGGGTGGAACCGAGCCGCCGACCAGGACGTGACCGCCTAAAGCGGTCGCGGCGTGGGCGGTGGCCACGGGGGGTATCGGGGGGCGTAGCCCCCTGATCCAGGATCACAGAGGCCCGACCGAGCGAAGCGAGCGGAGGGCCCTCTGTGTATACTGGCTTACGTAGCCAGTCGCAGCAAGGGTGCAATAACCCGGACTCTAGAAGAAAGGGCCTTTAATTTCGCTCGAACATAAATACGAGTTGAAACCCACCAACAGTAAAGGAGGCAAACATGGAAGCGCTCATTCCCGTGCTAGTACTGATCGCCTACATCCTGAAGTGACCAGGCTGACGCCCTCACGGCTGCTCGGTTGTCGGGCAGCTCGACCTCGCGGATCAAAGATCCGACTCAGCTCGCTGCCGAAGACGGGGGCGAGGGCTTGTAGAAGAAACGCCCAGATCTCGGTATATACCAGTAGGGCAAGGGCCACCCCGGAGACCCCCCCAAGGGGCTATTATCTGATATGGCTTCGAGTGCCACGCTAGCCGAAAGAGCCCCTAAGCTCGTATGCTATGGCATGTGAATCCACTCTCAGAACTTCCGGGGTTGTCCATGTACGCAATTAGTTTTGACCTGAGCATTGCAGCTCTTGAAGCCAATTACTCAGGCAACAGCTATAACAATGCTTATGGCGATATCAAAAAGTTCTTGGCCACCAAAGGGTTCAACCGACAGCAAGGCAGTGTCTACTTCGGCGACGAGACAGTGGATGCTGTAAAAACCGTGATGGCCATCAACCAAATGAGCCAAGAGTTTCCTTGGCTGAAGGATTGTGTCTCCGACATCCGAATGCTGCGGATTGAAGAAAATAATGACTTGAGCCCAGCCCTCTAAGCTACCTGAACCGCTACAAAAGATCGGCCCCCTTCCTCCGGTAATACGTCCGCCGAGATATGCCGAGAGCGGCCCAGGGCTGGCTCTCGGCTTCAGACCCTGCCCGACGCACCTCCCCGGACCGAACACCTCCCTTACGTCCCTGAGCGGCTTGCCACCGACTGAAACCCTCGGGGCTGAAGTGCTTGTGAGTGTACTGGGCCACGCTCTTAGCTGTGGCCCGGATCTCATTGTCCGGTAGCGTCGGATCAGTGTCGTTGTAGGCCCGTGCGCGGGTCAGCACAGCCTCGTGCCAGCGATCGTAGTCCGGCCAGCCCTGGCGGATCGCCTTGTAGGCCCAATGGCGCAGCCGCTCGAACAGGTTGCAGTTCCGCCCCAGCCCGTAGTCGGGAAGGCGCTTACGGCGGTCGCCGTAGGTGCTCAAGTCGAGCCAGCTATCCAGGTCGCCCAGCTCGTACAGCCGGGGCTCCCACTCGGTAACGCGCCAGTGTGGGTGCAAGGGGTTCTTGCAGATCAGGCCGGCATAACCCTGGTCGGCATCCAGGAGGGCTCTCAGCGCGCAATCCACGGCCGCCGCGTAGCGCAGCGGCCCAGATTTCGCGTCAGGCGCCGTTCTCACGGCCACATCGAGGCCGTAGATCAAATGGGCATGCCCATTGTCGGGGTTCTGGGCCACGATCGTCGGCGGCGGGGCGCCGCGGTCGTTCCAGTCCAGAGCGGCGTCGTAGCGATCCACGTCGTAGACGAGCCAATAGCGGTGCGTCGGACCGTTGGGCTGGATATACCGAGAAGCGAGGGCCTTCTGCACGTCGCGTATACGCAGACCATCGCCCAGCGTGTCGGTGTGATAGGGCTTTCGAGGGAGCCGCTGGCGAAAAAGCGCCAGATTCGTTGCTGCTGGGCCTTGGCAGGCCTCTAGGGGTTGGGCCACAATATCCTCACCAATCTGCACCCCCGTTCCCGTCTGGTCGCCAAACTATCCGGGTTCGGGGGTGTATCCTTTTCAGAGCTCCATTCCTGGACCATTGCGGCCCTGCTGAAACTCGCGCCTCCGCTGTTTTAACGCCTCCTGCCCTCTGGCGTCCAGCGCTCGACCTTCTCGCTCAAGTCGTTGACCTGCTTGCTCAAGCTCTTCACCTGGGCGCTCAGCGCCGCGTTGTCGCGCTTCGTGGCCTCGAACATGCTCTGCAAACTCTCGTAGGCGCTCTGCCACTCCCGATGCTGCTCCTCGTAGGCGGCCTGTAAGCTCTCGAAGGCGCTCAACAGTTCGCGCTCCAGGTCCGTCATCTAATACCCCTCCAGGATTCGATACTGGCCGTTCTCGCCAAATGTCCTCGCGTGCTCTCCTAGACTCTCGCTGGAGACCTTTGCGCATACCCGCCGAGTGTCCCCGCAATGAGTCAGCTGGATCGCGCCGCCCTCGCTCCTCAACTGCTCGAGCGTCGCGTTGTGGCTGGCGATCTCGTTGATCTGGCCGGTGATGTACCAGCCCATCGTCGCGATGGCTCCCAAGCCCAGCGCCAAACTGGCGACTATCGGGATGGTCACGGCCATCCAGCTCCTGAGCGCGGTCCGCTGTAAAGACCGGCTCTGGGCGCGGATAGCGTCGTTGGTTCTCTTCTCGCTTTCGCTCAATGCCGACAGCAAGGCGTTCTCGTGCCTCTCGAACGCGCTCTGCACGGCTTTCTCGGTACTCTCGGCTTGCTCTGTCGATCTCTTCTCGAAGGCCGTCGCCAACCGTGAAATCTCGCTCATACAGCTTCCCTCGCAGTCGCATCGGCTTGCCGCCCTCCGGGTCGGCAATGCTGATGCTGGTCTTCGTCTGGCGTGTCACCTCGAAACCCGCGTCCTCGAGGGTGGCCACCACGCCAGCGCGATCCGTCACCTCGCTTTTCTCGGCCAGGGCCAACAGGCTATCGGTGATCTGCCGCTGGGCCTGCGCCTTGTCACGGGGCAAGTTCGCCGGCGTCGTGAGGGCCCTCTGGTTCGCTGGGTCGTTGGGGTCGTGCAGGCCGTAACGCTCGTTCGTCATGGTCTGCCACGCATCGACGCGAGGCCGGTCGGCGCGGTCGTAGTACGGCTGCAAGCGCTTCCCGGTGGTCAGCTCGGTATTGGGGATGACGAAGTTCAGTTCTAGCCGGCCTTTGTCGCGGTGCTCGACCCACAGGCAGTCGTACTGGTCGGCATCGAGCCCCGACATCAGCGTGCGCTCGAAGTCCTCCATGATGGCCCGCTTGTCGGCCTCAGAGACGCCTTTCTCGGCGAAGGACAGCACCCCACTGGTGTACCGCTTGGCGTAGTTACTGGCATCGATCAGCGCCTCGGTCTGGTCCGGATCGCCGCGTAGCACTTCGGCATCGTGGCGGTCTCGATCCCGGCCCAGCAGATAACCCACCGGCCCTGAGCCCGCACCGGTGCCTCTGGCGTGAAATTTCACGATCACCGGTACTGACCCCTGACCTCGGCCAGCTCGCGCTCCACGGCGCTCAGGGCGGCGATGACGGCCACCCGGTCCACGGGGCCCCATTCGCCACTGTTCACGCGCCGGGCA
>NZ_JARANY010000116.1 GCF_029889885.1 Chromohalobacter sp. 296-RDG | reverse complement strand
CGCTCTTGAGACTGCCGGCCAGCGCACCGGCAGCGATGCCGAGCTTGCGGGCCGTCTCGAGATTGATGAGGTGCTGTGAATGACAGCGCATGCAAGGTGGGGCCATATCACGACTCCTGTGGCGGTGAAGAAAGCCCGGGGAGGGCTTGGCTCACAGGAGTGATATGGATCTGAAATTTATTTATTTCAGGCGGCTGTTTTTAACTATGCGACACGCCTGATTTTAATTATTTTTCCGTCATGTTTTATTATTTATTAATGATTTTTTGCATACTTTTCAGGGACGATAAGTGTAGGAATGTATCTTCCGCTACCTACCGGTGATTTTAGTTCATGTTGCTCCCATAGAGGGAGCTCGCTGATTGTATATTCCTCACCATTCCTGATCTCAGGCTCGAACGTTGTCCAGACTTTCATTTTGAACTCATACTCGCCTCCATGATGACTTGGACACCTAAGGTGTCCAAGCTGTTCCAGCATATCAAAAGCCATTTGCCTTGAATCGGTATCTCTTAACATTCCTGCTCCTCGTTGTTGAATCAACGATTTTTTGAACATAAATCCGTCGTAATTTAATGTCGCTAGTTTTTGTATGTCTTGCACCAATAAATTGGTTAGCTTAACCACTTCGGGTTCTGGAGATACGTTGTCAAGATATTGTTGAGAATATTTACGGCCAAGTCTGTAGGCGTACTCAATTGTTTCAGAGGTGACGTCTCCTTCATAACCTTCGAAGGTGTGAATAACTCCCGCAATTCTGCTTATGTTATCCATAAGCTTAGATGCATGCTCTTGTTCATGATAATAAATGTCTCCTTTTGACATTTGTTTTTCGATCAAATCAAACTTTTCCTTCCATGTGTTTTTTGCTTTTGAGCTGAGTTTTAACGTGTATCGCTTTTCTTGTTTTTCAAAGAGATCCACCGAACGAGATATAAGCTCATTAGCTCTCGCGTAAAATTTCGATTTTATTTCGTCAGGAACAGGGGGCATGTCACCTGTACGTTTCCCTGCCATTTCTTTTGGCTTTACGACGAGAAATCGTGATAGAAAGCCATTACCATGTGCTTCATAACCCTTTTTCTTTAAAAATTTCTCTATAGCAACCGGTTGTAACATCAATAAAACGGTTAACCTTGGTTGGTGTAGAGTGAAGCTGGGCGTGCTGGATCGGTCTACTGAAAATGAAGATCCAGTCCAGAGAGAGTTGAAAAGAGACTGGTCCCTAAATGTAGGTCCGTTTAGTAAATCTCCAGCGTCACTGGAAGCCAAGCATGCAATTGGTAATTTCTTGTACAGGATTTGAGCTAATGCACCTGGTGTTGCATCTTCGTAATATACTTTTATGTCGCGTGGTGGGCATGGTTCTTGCGATTTTAATAAGAGCAGCTGATTTTCAATATTTTTAATCTCTAGGTCATCCGATTTTCCACGGAATGCCTTGTCCAAAGAATTTTCAAGTGCCCTTTCCTTTATCCTCCAATTTTTATATAAACGGGTATTGGCGCTTTCCTGAGATTCTGCGTCTCTCTCCTTCTGGATTTGAAAATCTAGTAATGGTTGGGAAAACCATGAGTCAACAGCACTTTTACGCTCTCCGCCTTTAGCGATGGTTAAAGTCATCAAAGAAGTAGGTACTTGTTTTCCATTAGGAAACTCTATGTCGACTAGGCCTTGGCAGGCAGTGGCCATTACACTTAGCGCCGATGTTCGAGCCATTTCATCAGCGACCTCAATTGATTTAGATACTTCAATTACAGTTGATTCGAATATAGAGCCTTCTTTATAGCGCGGCCAGGCGGAAGCATTGTTCACATCCAGGATCGATAGTCTGTCACTTGGAGGAAGGGGCGTTGTGTCAGTGCTGTCATCTACAAAGTCGCTCATCATCTAATCTCCCCGGTTGCTAACGATGCTAAATTTAGCAGGTTTAGCAGCGATGTGTAGTGAATTGTTTTTATCATAACAACAAGTATGAGGATTAAATTATTAGATGTTATAGGAAATCAATGAACTCGTTTGGACCTTGTGGGACTATATGTATCCATTATTTTTTTTAATAATACGGTGTGTTGGCCCTTTGGTTGCTTTGTGGGATGGATCCATTACCGTTATGGCGATGCCCTGACAGTGGTACGTAGAGTCTGATTCCTGCTGTTAGGTACCGGTATGGCATTTTTCTGATAAGGGCAGAAGACCGACTAACGTCAAAACAGCCGCAGTGTGTCTTGAGATCCACATGTAGCCTAACATCTGTTAACAGGTGCAAGCTTTGGATGCCTTTGCCATCCTTGCCTCGTCGAATTCACGAGGAGCCTGATGATGAGCAACCAAGTCCTTATCAAATTGAAAAGCGTAATGCAGAAGACTGGGCTTTCTAGGTCAAGCGTCTACAATAAGCTAGATCCTAAATCGCCGTACTATGATCCAGAATTTCCTCGCCAAGTTAAGCTAGGTCGTGTGTCGGTTGCTTGGGTGGAATCAGAGGTAGATACGTGGATTGATTCTATAATAGAAAATCGCAAGTGATGAAAAATAAGCTTGTTATTAATCGGTGCTGGGGTTGGCATTCTGAGTGCTATGCATGTCTGATATCTCGCTTTGAGAATCTAGGATAGTGTTTTATGATACTAACTTTTTATGCCTTTCTGTATTTTGTAGGTTGCTTATGTTGCTGTCTGCAAGGTTTTGACTTCCATGAGCTCTATTTAATTATGGAGTATATGTTATTAGAATTAGAATTAGAAGGTTAGAAGTGTTAGGGGTACTTAGGGATGGTAAGTTATGAAGATATGGTTTGATAGAGTCTTCATCCTAAAAGAGTTGCAGCCTGGCTGCAAGAGGTGCCTATGAGAGTTTCTAAAGAAGAAGAGAGAGTGTCTCAAGAATGGCCAGAATGCGAGCTTCTCATTGACGATGTTTCTTATGAAAGTAGGAGTGTCTTTAATGAAGAAGTTGTTGCTTACTTCAAGGAGGTGAAAGCGGTAGTGGCACGTTTGCTTGAGGTAGATGAGGTGCCATTTGAGGTTCATAGAGGAAAGGGTGGCACATTGTACGTTAGGTCATCCAGTTTGTCTGGAAAAAAGTTGATTGAAATTATAATTAAAAAGAATAGTTACGGATTCAAGGAGGAGATGTTTTTCAATAGCCACCCCTATGTTGAGGCATTCAATACTGCTTGGAGGGAGTTGAGGTTAGAGGCCTTTGGAGATTACGATCCTGATGATCAAAAGGATAAGCTTGACTCTGCTGTGGCCAAGATCCGTGGAGTAATGCAAGGTGAGCAGATGAAGCGGTATTTACACAAGATGGGTAATGCAAAAAGAGGGCGCAAGAGAGGTGCTAAGAGACTTATTCATTCTCTGATGGATAAATATGCTCGGTTAGAGGTTGTTCGGCTGGATCTAAGCTACCGTAAGGGGAAATATGTAGATATTGTTGATTTTATAGGTGCACTATCAGATGTCAAAAAAGATTGGGGTATGTTTCGCCAAGATATGAATGATGGGGTTATCGCTCCCGGTGTTGTAGGGTATCTGGCTAAGTTAGAGTATGGTTTATTAAGTGGATTTCATTTTCATGTTGTAGTACTCTTCGATGGGTCAAGGCATCGTGAGGATATTATCCTGGCTAAGATGCTAGGTGAATACTGGAAAAATCAAGTAGTGTTGAATAGTGAAGGTAGGTATTATAATTGCAATCGACATAAACATGAATATCGGTATTTGGGTATCGGTACGCTGAACTATTATGACAATACGAAAAAAGAGTATTTGGTGAATATGGTAATTGGGTACATGACCAAGACGGACTATGTGATGGCTTCAGAAGCTCCCGGCGAGAGGAGCTGGTTTCGCTCGGCTCATAAAGTTCCCGAGGTGGTTGAACGTAGAGGCAGGCCAAGGAAGTTTAATACTACTCGGAAAGATTGATTGTCTCATAATCTGGCTTTATTTTATTGCTGATCCTTCTGGCAGTATTTTCAGGGATGATCCCTTCACTGTCGAGGTCGGCTAGAATGCTGCTAGCATTATGTGGGTTGCTTTTTTTATGGGAAATGTAGTCGTCATGATATTCTTTGCATTTCTCGTTTAGATATATTAACTTTG
>NZ_JARANY010000115.1 GCF_029889885.1 Chromohalobacter sp. 296-RDG | reverse complement strand
ATCGAAACGCGTGATCGAAGAAATGCCGGAGTGGCCGGCCAGCAGGCGCTCCCAGTTGGCGTTGACGCCGCAACCGAGTGGGCTGACCATGCCCATGCCAGTGATGACGAGCGGTGAAGACATGCTAGTGTCCTGAACAGCGTTAGTTTCGTGCCACGCTAGCACCGAGCTTGATATGATCAAGATAATATTCAGCGTCTATTCAGCACGTATTTTGAGCAGCAACGTGAGGTCGCCATGTCCGACTCGACGAATCGCAAAGCCAGATCGCGCGAGCGCATTCTCAAATCGGCCGTCGAACTGTTCAGCCGCCAAGGCTTCGAAAAGGTCTCCATCGGCCAGATCATGAAACTGGCCAAGATGACCCACGGCGCCTTCTATGCTCACTTCGCCTCCAAGGAGGCGCTCTACCACGCCTCGGTGCGCGAAACTCTGGAAAGTAGCCGCGCGGCCAGGCTGGTCAAGGGGCCGCTTTCGATGCAGCACCTCACGGAACTGGTCTCCAACTGCTGGAACCTCCAGGAGCTGGAACGTAAGCACAAACCGGGGCCGGAAACGGTGCTGTTCAACGAAATCGGCAACGAGAACGCCGAGATCCGCACACTGTTTGAAGCCTCCTACCTGCGCATAAAGAAGATGCTGGAAACCCGCCTCATCGCCCTCAGCCGCCTCAAGAAACTCCCCTTCGAACCCGACCGCGACGTCATCGCCGACAAATCCCGCGTCATTCTCTCCTCTCTGGTCGGCGCCGTCGCCATCGCCAAAAGCCTACCCGACGACCAGGAACGCCAGCACATCCTCGAAGCCGCCCAACGCAACATCCTGCAGATGCTCGGCGTCGACGAAAACGAACTGGAAAACATGCTGGGTGAAGCCAGGCAGTAATCCCTGCGTGAACCAACTTCTTCTCATGCTTTCGTGGGCATTGCTCTCCATGTAACGGCTAGTTACGGTACAGCAAAGGCTACTTAAGAAGACTAATGACCAGGCACTACGCAGAGACTATCGCTTGGATGGTAGCCGCTCATCGCCGCATGCACAGGTAGGGGCGGTAGCGTGGCTGAAGGCCCAAGTCCATGCTTCAGCCCAATGGGCTATGTACTCCGGTTAAGCTTCTCTCAGTACAGCCGATAAAGAAACTGAGAGCAGTAGGTCTTCACGGTGCGAGGGCTGTAGCGTTTCACCCTCAGCCCCAATAAATCTCGCAAGCACGCGAATCCCGTATAATGCGCCTAATTATTATTAGTTCTACTAAAAATCAATGGTTTAGATTCCAAATTATTGAATGCGCGCGCTGGTTCAAGTGGCAAAACGAGCGCTATCTAATACCTGTTATGCCCTTGGAAACACTATGAGCCGTCCAAGTTCAAAAAAAAGAAAGCGGAAATCTAATCGGAAGGGTGAATCCGCTTCGAAAACGAAAAATGTTGTGGGTCTCAGTTCGCTTCATGTCGACAACGAGAACAAACGGATCGTTGTGTTCACGGATGATATGCTTCTCAACCAGTTGCGGCGTGATGGCCCGAAGATTGAAAAATCATTTGATAGCTTATGTCAGGGGGAGCTAGTCCAGCTCAGCTCTTTAGTCAGCCGAACGGCAGGTTTGCTGTATTCTGGGCTCGCTATAGCCCAACAGAACAATGATGAAATTCGTGAAGCGTGTGCGATGCTTCTAATCAATGCGTCAAATTCCTTTGGCTCGGCTGTTGCAGTCCTTCGGATGGGATATGTGCTCCAACCCGGTATCATTCTTCGGTCTTTGCTAGAAGCGCTATCAACATCACTTCATTTACTTCAAAAACCCGAAGACCTAGCGCCCTACGAAGAGCATAACTTGTCGTCTACAAAGACCATTGCTGCGGCCAAGAGAGCGCTGCCACCATTTGGCCAGCTTTATGGGCATTTTAGTGACAATTTTGTACACATCGGGCGTTTCCATAAAAAAATAAATCCAGTTCGGGAATACTCAAAGGGCAACGAGGCTTTGGAGCTCAATCTAAGTTCCCTCCGGATCGCAGCATGGTTGCTGTATGTGACAACTGAACTGGCTTTTAACGAGTTGGTAAAGGAGCCAAGCTATTGGCAGCCTGTGGACCAAGGCTATATGTACAATCCATCAGAGGCCGAAAAAGAGTGGATGACGGAATTCTTCGGGTTAGATTTGGCCTAACAAGGCCAGTCACGGCGATGCCTACTCCATTGCGGCTTCGCCTCCATTTCGTAGCCGCGCGTGCTGAGCGGTGTTAGTTGATAGGAGAATCTAGTGCAGCAGTCTTCAAGACGGCTTCAGTCGGCGCACTTTCTCGCACACACCGTGCAGGAGATCAGGTTCCGTTTTCTAGAGGTTAGTGACATCTGCCAAGAGTCCCGGCGCCGATTTGCCGCGCAACAACCCCAGGCTAAAGGGGATGGAAAACTGATTAACTATCGTTTCGCGGCGTTCTCGTCGCTGGTCCAGACGATAAAGGATATTCTCCCGGTTACATTAGAACGTGTTGTTAGCTGGTCTAGCCTATCTCACATACGGCATTTGCAATTCATGAAGTCGATAAGAAACGCAGTAGCTCACGATGGAAATCCAGTAATAAACCTGTGGGTAGATGGCCGTTACTACGTCGCGTGTAATTTTGTTCGTCTTGGCCGGAACCAGCAACCGGTCGAGGTTAAGGCTCCTGCTGAAGACGTTCATACAATCGTTTCGGAGTTCACGGAGGATCTTTGTTCATATTTGCGTGATGTCTTTTCACACTACGTGGGGGATCAGTCTCTAATCGGTCCTCTGTATGGCCAGGAGTTCTTTACTACCGCTATCAATCACCCGGCAATTCCCGAGTTTGCCCAGCGTCTTTATGGGGAATCAGACCATTCGGCCCTCAAACTAGATCCCAGCGAACCCCTTTCGGAAGCTTTGGAAGAGCTAGACTCACTGGTAGCCTTGTGCCGAACAGCGAATGGCAACTAATAATACAAGCCAAAGCGACGGCTTTTTCGTTCCGGCTGTCGCCTCCACAAAAAGCCGCGCTTGCTTGCGGCGTTAGCTAAAATGGAGGGAAGTAAATTGCACTTGGCTGTTCTGATAATTGGTCTTTTGTCACCAACGTTTTGGTTGGCGAGCCTGTTGAAACAGGATGTCAATAAGGCCAAGGTTATACGGCTTCTCAACTGGTTTTGCTTTCTCGTCGCTGCTTTTTCTGTTGTTGGCATTCTACTTACTGAGTACCTGTTTAATGTACATCTAACTGGATCGGTTGATGAGAAGTGGTTGGTTGTGCTGTGGAGTATCTATCTGCTATCTAGATGTTCCGAAATATACATTGCTTTCCTCAGAGATGCGCTCGATAAGGTTGCAGGTAAAAAATCGGAATTTCGCGGAAAGTGGTGGCCGAAATGGATAGTTCAAATTAAAAACAAGCTCCTTATTCATCAATGGGTAGCAAGTCGCCTTAATGGCGAACCATTGAAAAATCACGATAGATTGCGGTTGTCATTTCGCAGCTATTTTGAACTTATGGCAAATTTTGCAATTTTGTACTTGGTTACGCCTTTAGATTTTTGGGAGGGTTGTCGAATGCCCGGTGGAATATGGGAGTCAATTTACTTCAGTGGCGTTACGATAACTACTCTCGGGTATGGTGACATCACTCCGTCTCATTGGTTTCCACAATTCTTGACGGTTTTCGAGGTGCTGTGTGGCTTTGTTTTAATTGTGGTTTGTTTCGCTATTTATCTGCAGCAGGAATAAAATGGCTAACCAGACCAATCACAGCGACAGCTTTTACGTTCCGGCTTTGCCTGCACTACAAAGCTGCGCGTGTTGTCAGCGTTGAGGCTGTAGAAAATCTCCACTGACGGCGACGTAAACAAACACGGAGTGGCAGCCATACCCCGCTTCAATCTTTATAACCATGATCAGAGCGCCACGCTGGCGCGCTTCGTTAGCCGCCATGCTAAGGTGACGTTGACCTCTATGGCTTTTGGCCCCGATGGCTTTTGGCCCCGATGGCTTTTGGCCTCCCACAGTATTTTTACTGGCTCAGAAAGCCTTTCCGGTCGGCGAGGTATTGCCTCGGCAAAGCCTTCGTAAAGCTTCTGCATGTCCGCTTCGATATCTTCGGTAGGCTCCAGGATGATAGGGAAAGTGAGCTGCTTTTTACGATAATCGGCCACTGCCAGAACTATCGGTACGCCGGCTTGTCGTGCAATGTGGTGAAAACCGGTTTTCCACTTCTTGGC
>NZ_JARANY010000114.1 GCF_029889885.1 Chromohalobacter sp. 296-RDG | reverse complement strand
TGGATACTCACTTGATGGGAGCAGAGAAGGCATCGCCCTCGCATAACGCGAATCAGGAATGCGTCATGGAGTGGAGTAAAATGATGGCATGCTGCAAAGTTTAATGCAAAGAATTATCAAATGCGATTTTTTTCGATAAGGCGGCCTCGGGTTAGAGGCTGGCGCGTCTGTGCCGCGCTTTTCGGAAAATACGATACGCCACGAAAAGCGGCGCCATGGAGGCGCCGCTCAACAAGTCAGATCTGTCGGATGTTTTTGCTTAGAAGTCGAGCTGATAGCTCAGGGTGAAAGTACGTCCCCGGCCCTTGAAGTACAGGTCGTCTTTAAGAGCGTCCCCTTGGGGGAACGATTGTGAGTAGTAGGTAAAGTAGTCCTTGTCGGCGAGGTTCTCCACGCCCAGGCTGGCACGGCCTATAGGCAGGCGATAAGCCAGTGAGGCGTCGATCAGGCCGTAGCCGTCGAATTCGAGCTCGGGATCGTCGAAGCTGCGGTCACGGTAGTAGCTGTACTGCAGGTGCGAGGAGAGCTTGTCGTTCCAGGCTGCGCTCCAGGCGAGCTTGAAGGTGTCCGGGGCAAGGTCCCGGCCCGTCAGCTTGGTATCCACGCTGCCGTCGCCGTCTTGGTCCGACTTGCCCTCGGCGTGGGTATAGGTAAGCCGCAAGTTGTGAGCGTCATTCACCTGGGCATCGCCGGTGATCTCATAGCCTTGGATCTCGGTCTTCTCTCGCTTGACCCGGTAGTTGTTCTGGGCATCGGGTTCGATGCGTTGGCCGAGGTCGGAATTCGACTCGTAATAACTCAGTTCGAGGCCGTAGCGATCCCAGTCGAAGCGAGCGCCGATCTCACGGTTGTCGGTGACGATGGGCGAGAGGTCTACTAGGGTGTCCGCGTCCTGGCCGGGCTCGCTGACACCGCGCAGCACTCGGCCCACGTCGGGCATGCCGAATCCCTCGGAGTAGTTGGCGTAGAGCTGGGCCCAGTCAGTGGCCTGATAGACGATACCGGCATTGAACAAGGTTTCGTCGAAACTGGGGTTACCGCCGCCCACCGAGACCAGGTCGTTTTCGACACTGGTATCTTTGTCTACGGTCGAGTAGTCGTCGACGTTTAGCGTGGCATGCTCCTGGCGAGCGCCTGCATGCAGGCTCAGCGCCTGCGTCAGGTCGTAGTCCCCTTGCAGGAAGACCGCATAGTTGCGGAACTGGCTCTCGGGCACATAGTTGCGGTCGGTCTGGACCAGCACCTGTTGGGTCTCGTTCTGCAGCAGGTCGAGGCCAGTGGTCAGCTTGAGGCGGTCGTCGAGCAGGCCGTCGCGGCTTAAAGTGAACTTGGCGCCGACCTTGTCGGACTCGTTGCGCGTGTGGTCGTAGCGGGTATTGCCCGCGTCGTCTTGATAAGGGAAAGATTCGAGACCGGTGGTGCCAAACTGGGCGCGGAAACGCTGAGTATAGAGCTGGGCATTCAACTCATTGCCAAGCCAGTCACGGTTCTCGTAGGACAACCGGGCGGTGGTGGCCCTATTATAACCTGGGTCGTTAACGGGATTGCCTTTCTTGGCCCTGGTCGGTACGTCCTTATCGCGATTACCGGATACCGGCACGTAATCGTCGCCGACGTCGAGGTCGTAATGATTGAGGGAGAACTCGACGTTCTGGTCGTCATCGATCCAGTAGGCCGCCTTGGCCATCAGGTCATAGCTCTCGGAGTTCTGAATCTCGCCATGGTAGGCCATGCCGACGATCTCGTCGTCGCCATCGTAGTAGACACCGCGTTTTTGGCGACTAGCGGCGAACATATAGTCCCAATCGCGTGTCTGGCCGCTGAGGCGGTAGTCCAGTTTGTGACCGAAGCCTTCAGACTCGAAATCGTCGTCACTAGTCAAGCTGACGCCGACATGCTGGCTTACCCCGGCGCCTTCGGGTCGCTTGGTCACGTAGTTGATGATGCCGCCGGTCGCGCCCAGGCCTTGTTCGGCGCTGGCGCCATGAATAACTTCGATGCGCTCGACCATGGAAAGGTCGATAGTGTAGCTGTCTCTTCCACCATCACGCATCGGATTGGACTGGGGCACGCCATCCACCATGAATAGGACTGAACGCCCGCGGAAAGTCTCGCCGGTATTGTTGAGCTTCTGGCGGCTGGGCGAGTAGGAAGGGACCAAGTTACTGAGCACCTGACTGGGATCTTGGGTGATCGCCAGCTGCTGCTCGATCTGCTCGCGGTTGATGACGGTGACCTTCTGCGGGGTCTCGCCTTCGCTGCTGCGATTGCGGGTCGCGGTGATGACCAGTGGATCTAGCCCCTGGTCGTTGGCATCTTGCGATTCCGTGCTCGTGGATGCTTGGGCCAGTGCCGTGGCCGGCAGAGCAGAGACGAGCACCAATGGGAGCAGTGAGAGCTGCCTATGTCGTGGTCGTTGGAAGGCTTGCATAGTAACCGATATCCCCTTGCTGGATGTGACGTGATGATTTGCTGTTATGGGTTTTGAATCTTTATGCTAATGATAATTCTTTTTATTTGCAATATAGATGCATCGCATGATCCGGGGAGGAGGGGCGTCATGCCACGTTTTCTCTTGGGGAATTTCGACGCCTTGGCTGCGGCACAGTGGCACGATCGAGAGCTTATACAGGCAATGCGCGAAGGGGGCAGGGCGTGCGTTGAACGTTCGTCATTGTGAAAACAAATCACAATTCTTATCATATGCGATAGGCTTTGCTTGACGCGTGCTCCCTGCCGTCTGCTAATAAAATGTCACAAGGAAACCTCATGTCCCGCTTCCTCTCCTCGTCGCAGCCGATCAACGTGTTGTTACCCCCGGCACGTCGCCTGGCCATGGCAACGTTGCTGCTGAGCTGCCCGCTGGCGGCGCAGGCACAAGATGATGCCGCCCAGACCGATACCGTGGTCGTCACCGCAACGGCACTGAAGGTCGCCATGCCGCTTGCCGAGACGCCGCGTTCGGTCTCCAGCGTGAGCCGCGAAGAACTCGATGAACGCAACGTCCAGAGTCTCGACGAAACCTTCCGTTATCGCTCCGGTGTGCTGTCAGGGCATTTTGGTGCGGATAACAACACCGACTGGCTCAAAGTGCGCGGGTTTGACCAGGCGACCTACCTAAATGGGCTACGTCTTTATTCACCGGGATATTACCAGTGGACGCCCGAGCCTTATGGTTTGGAAAGTGTCGATGTCTTCAAAGGACCGGCGTCGATTCTCTACGGAGAAGCCCCCTCTGGAGGGATAGTCAATGCCGTCAGTAAACGTCCTACCGCTGAGAAGCGTGGCGAGATCGAGATCCAGGCCGGTAACCGTAATCACCGCCAATTCGGGATCGATACATCAGGACCCGTCACTGAAAGCGGTGATGTGCGCTACCGTTTCGTGGGACTGTACAAGGAGCGTGATGGCGATTTGAATGACACGGATAACGAGCGTGTCTACTTCGCGCCGAGCCTCGAGTGGGATATCTCCGATGATACTCAACTGACCCTGCTGGCCAGTTACCAGAAGGATGATGGTACGCCTGAAAATCCCTTTAAGCTTGCGTACGGCACGCTGGAAGATACTCCCTATGGGAAAGTCGATCCCGAGACTAATTATGGTGCTTCAGACTACGATAAAGATGAGCATACCCAGTTCGGTATCGGTTATGAATTTCAGCACCAGCTTGATGACACCTGGAAGTTCGAGCAAAACTTTCGCTATAGTCACTTAGATCTGGATCTGCGTAGTACGTACCTGATGTCGTATCGCAATGATGATCGGACGGCATATCGTGGCCATTTACAGCGTGACGGTGAGATCGACAGCTTTACCATCGATAACCGTATGGTCGGTAAGTGGTATACCGAACGCACGGAAAATACGCTGTTGTTCGGTGTCGACTATCAGGACCTGAGCCTTGATGGTAAAGAATATGACAATTACACCTACGATACTGTCGATATCTTCAATCCTGATACAACCGCTACACCGGTACCTGACAGCCAACTGATAGGCCGGCAGATCGATAAACAGCAGCTTGGTGTTTATGTACAGGATCAACTGCGCATCGATGATCGCTGGGTGCTGCTGGGCAGTGTTCGTCATGACAGTGCCGATGTTAAGAATACGAATCAGGACACCGATGTCACAGTTGATGAGACCCAGTCCAAGACCTCTTTCTCCGGCGGCCTGATGTATTTGGGTGACAACGGGGTGAGCCCGTATCTCAGCTATACCGAGTCGTTCAGGCCGCAAGCTCAGACTGACGCTCAGGGTGCGGTTTTCGAAGAAATCGAAGGTAAACAGTGGGAGGCGGGGGTCAAGTACGCGCCTTCTTCC
>NZ_JARANY010000113.1 GCF_029889885.1 Chromohalobacter sp. 296-RDG | reverse complement strand
GCGCCACCCCTTGCAAAAGGGTGTGGCGCTTTCTTTGCACGAATGCTCTTTAACAATCAGGCATTTAGCTATGATAAGCTCTAGTGCGCTGCCGCCCAGGCAGCTCAGAAAATATACTTTGCCACTTGAATGATATCTTGATAGTGCGCTGCCGCCCAGGCAGCTCAGAAAAAAACGCGATACAAACGCAATATTATTCAAGTGTGCGCTGCCGCCCAGGCAGCTCAGAAATCTATCTTTTAAATATAAATATATTCTCTTATGTGCGCTGCCGCCCAGGCAGCTCAGAAAGTATAGACTGCACTGAATTTTTCAGATGTCATGTGCGCTGCCGCCCAGGCAGCTCAGAAATAGATAAGTACCGCGACAATCTCGACGTGAGCGTGCGCTGCCGCCCAGGCAGCTCAGAAATCTGTCCAATCAGGCGACGATCCGATTGCAATGTGCGCTGCCGCCCAGGCAGCTCAGAAAAATTCAGAAAAAGATTGATCATCAAAGTCACGGTGCGCTGCCGCCCAGGCAGCTCAGAAATCTTTAAAATGCGACAACAAGCTTTTCACTGGGTGCGCTGCCGCCCAGGCAGCTCAGAAAAGCGGAATCATTAGCTATCTAATGATGAAGTGGTGCGCTGCCGCCCAGGCAGCTCAGAAAAAACTCCGGATGATATCGTTAGAGGTTGGGGAGTGCGCTGCCGCCCAGGCAGCTCAGAAAATATACAATATTTTCTCTAACATACGGGGGGAGTGCGCTGCCGCCCAGGCAGCTCAGAAAAAAAGAGCATTCAAAGCTGGTCAAATGCTTACGTGCGCTGCCGCCCAGGCAGCTCAGAAATCATTGAATGATGAAATACACCATTATACTCAGTGCGCTGCCGCCCAGGCAGCTCAGAAAATCCGCTATAATGGAGGACAGTTAAATCGAAAGTGCGCTGCCGCCCAGGCAGCTCAGAAAACGTTCCATTGCCTGTATCATGAAATGACGCAGTGCGCTGCCGCCCAGGCAGCTCAGAAAATAGAGAATCCCGTCTTCTCGTAAACATTCCCAGTGCGCTGCCGCCCAGGCAGCTCAGAAAAACAGAAAGGCTACATGTATTGGACAATCGTTGTGCGCTGCCGCCCAGGCAGCTCAGAAACGTGGCGAGCCGGTCGCTGTACTCGGCTGATGGTGCGCTGCCGCCCAGGCAGCTCAGAAAAGGAATCACTACAAAAGAACTGATGGCAAGAAGTGCGCTGCCGCCCAGGCAGCTCAGAAAATATCGTCGGGACCGATGGTCATCGGCTACATGTGCGCTGCCGCCCAGGCAGCTCAGAAATTACTGAATTAATTGCGCTAGTGGATAGCTTAGTGCGCTGCCGCCCAGGCAGCTCAGAAAACACGCTTACGCTCGGGAGCCCCACAAACTGGGTGCGCTGCCGCCCAGGCAGCTCAGAAATCATTTTCATGGTGAAGCGCTGCCGGCGTGGAGTGCGCTGCCGCCCAGGCAGCTCAGAAAAGCTATTCCGATAACCGCTGGTTCGTACGCACGTGCGCTGCCGCCCAGGCAGCTCAGAAATGGTTCGCACAACCTGCCAAGCGGTTGCGTCGGTGCGCTGCCGCCCAGGCAGCTCAGAAAACGTTATTTTAACGCCAAACGTGGATGGCGGTGTGCGCTGCCGCCCAGGCAGCTCAGAAAATACCCAACTACCGTCATACGGCACACCATCATGTGCGCTGCCGCCCAGGCAGCTCAGAAAACGTGCACCGGCAATTGGGGTGCACCGGAATAAGTGCGCTGCCGCCCAGGCAGCTCAGAAACAAATGCCAATGCGATCGTAGTCTCGAGTTAGTGTGCGCTGCCGCCCAGGCAGCTCAGAAATTTAACACTATCGATTGCGTCTCTAACCCTTTGTGCGCTGCCGCCCAGGCAGCTCAGAAAAAATTACGAGCGTGCGTTTAAATTCATGAAACGTGCGCTGCCGCCCAGGCAGCTCAGAAATGACTGCTAACGGCCACGCCGTAGGTCGCTGGGTGCGCTGCCGCCCAGGCAGCTCAGAAAAAGGACGGCCGGACCATCGAGTATTCAGGAAGGTGCGCTGCCGCCCAGGCAGCTCAGAAATCGCGCCCCGGCGAGCTCTCGGCAAGCGTCATGTGCGCTGCCGCCCAGGCAGCTCAGAAAAGCTTGTGAGGAGCGTGAAGAGTATAAAAAAGGTGCGCTGCCGCCCAGGCAGCTCAGAAATAGTAGACTACATTAGATGCGTCAATGGATAAGTGCGCTGCCGCCCAGGCAGCTCAGAAAAGCAGCGTACCGGCATCCCAACTACGGGTTTTGTGCGCTGCCGCCCAGGCAGCTCAGAAATGGGCAAGCGGTTGCCGTTTCGCCACCTGAGCGTGCGCTGCCGCCCAGGCAGCTCAGAAACATGTGAGCTGGTACTGAAAGCACGTCTCGAGGGTGCGCTGCCGCCCAGGCAGCTCAGAAAACTATAATCATTACGCAGACATACTAATGTTTGTGCGCTGCCGCCCAGGCAGCTCAGAAAAAAGAAGGATCGACAATCGCCATGCTGTGCGAGTGCGCTGCCGCCCAGGCAGCTCAGAAAGTTGAACAGGCAATACCCTACGACCAATTTCCCGTGCGCTGCCGCCCAGGCAGCTCAGAAATGCTTAGCGTTTGGCTTTCTGCCAGGCGCCAAGTGCGCTGCCGCCCAGGCAGCTCAGAAATGCTTAGCGTTTGGCTTTCTGCCAGGCGCCAAGTGCGCTGCCGCCCAGGCAGCTCAGAAAAGCCGAATCGTAGAATCCTGGTTTTAATCCTTGTGCGCTGCCGCCCAGGCAGCTCAGAAATTCTTTACGCTCACTCATAACAACTCCTTCATGTGCGCTGCCGCCCAGGCAGCTCAGAAAATCATAACCATCCTGGGCGACAACATTAGCATGTGCGCTGCCGCCCAGGCAGCTCAGAAACTGATGCATCGGCGTTAGTCAACCAAAGTGTGGTGCGCTGCCGCCCAGGCAGCTCAGAAATGGAACAGCTCGCCGCCGAGGCGGAAACCGACGTGCGCTGCCGCCCAGGCAGCTCAGAAAGCCACGGGCCAGCATTTGATCGTATTTGTCGGGTGCGCTGCCGCCCAGGCAGCTCAGAAAATTACACGCGACAATATGGCAAAAATCGTGCAGTGCGCTGCCGCCCAGGCAGCTCAGAAACAATGAAGATAGAACGATTGTCCAATACATGTGTGCGCTGCCGCCCAGGCAGCTCAGAAAATGTATAATCCTAAGTTTGGGTCTCTATACATGTGCGCTGCCGCCCAGGCAGCTCAGAAAACAAAACACAAGCGTCGTAGCGTCTCGCGAGATGTGCGCTGCCGCCCAGGCAGCTCAGAAAAAGTGGATCTCGCGGCCCACAATCTGCGCGAAGTGCGCTGCCGCCCAGGCAGCTCAGAAAGGCTGCGGGCAGTCGTTAAGCCTGGATCTCGGGTGCGCTGCCGCCCAGGCAGCTCAGAAACGACCCACCTTCCACGAGATCCGTTCCCTCGGGTGCGCTGCCGCCCAGGCAGCTCAGAAAAAAACCCTCTTCGTCTCCGCCGACACGTTTATGTGCGCTGCCGCCCAGGCAGCTCAGAAACATGAGCGCTGCCGATGCACTCGCGCTGGCATGTGCGCTGCCGCCCAGGCAGCTCAGAAAATGCCGATCTCTGTCTCGCATGTTCTCTTTGGGTGCGCTGCCGCCCAGGCAGCTCAGAAAAGTACGTGTTGAGGATCTGATAACGACCAGCCGTGCGCTGCCGCCCAGGCAGCTCAGAAATGGGTGATTCATGCGCCGCCCGCGTGGGGCGGGTGCGCTGCCGCCCAGGCAGCTCAGAAATTGAGGCCACGGCACCCATATCCCAATCGACGGTGCGCTGCCGCCCAGGCAGCTCAGAAATACACCAAGGGCGAAGCCGGATTAGCTACCGGGTGCGCTGCCGCCCAGGCGGCTCAGAAATAGCGCTGGAGCGATTCTGTCGGCCTGATCCCGTGCGCTGCCGCCCAGGCCGCCCAGAAAGCGTGAAGACCAGCTTGATATGTTTGGGGAGGGTGCGCTGCACCAGCCCCGGTCTGGCGGTCCGTCTCTAGCGGGCGGGCGTAAGTACCGCACGCCATTGGATAGCTCGCCAGGCGTCTTATGAGTTGTGGCAGGCAGAGCATCGTGAACAGCCGGATGTAGTGCGTCTCGACCACAGTGCGTGAGCGCAACGTGCAGCCCGTCGAAGCGGGCTGCTTGGTAAGTTAAGGCAGACGCTTTACTCTTCTGCCAGCACTGCCTTCAACCGATCGGGAAAGTTGGTGAAGAGGCCGTCGGCGCCCCAGTCGAGCAGTTGGTGCATCTGGTCTTTGTC
>NZ_JARANY010000112.1 GCF_029889885.1 Chromohalobacter sp. 296-RDG | reverse complement strand
TTCGCGGGGCGACTGGTTGGTCGCCGCCGACGCCGAGGTGCCGTTGGCCGACGCCTTCGAGGCCGATATCGTGTGGATGCACGACACCGCTCTCGAGACCGGCCGGCTTTACGACCTCAAGCTCGCGACGCAGGATCTCGCCGGCAAGGTGAGCCAGATCGACTACCAGATCGACGTCAACACGCTCGAGCATCACGCCGCCGAGACCCTGGGGCTCAACGCCATCGGCCGCTGTCGCATCGAAGTCGCCGGTACGCTGCCGGTGGACGATTACCGCGTGAGCCCCGGTACCGGCAGCTTCATCGTCATCGACCGGCTGACCAACGTCACCGTGGGGGCGGGGATGGTGCACCGCACGCTGGATACCGAGCTGCCCTATGAATACCGCACGCATGATAGCCAGGCGGACGTGGTCTGGAACCGCACCAGCGTCACGCCGGAAATGCGGGCGCACATCAAGGGCCATACAGGTAAATGCATCTGGTTCACGGGGCTCTCGGGTTCAGGGAAGTCTACCCTTGCCAATAATCTGGAAGTGGAACTCAACCGGCGCGGCTATCACACCATGCTGCTGGACGGCGACAACATTCGCCATGGCCTATGCAAAGACCTGGGCATGACGGATGCCGCCCGCACCGAGAACATCCGCCGTGTGGGAGAAATCGCCAAGCTATTCGCCGATGCCGGCATCATCGTAATCACCGCCTTTATCTCGCCGTTCCGCTCGGATCGCGACGCCGCCCGTGAGCTGTTTGCGGATGGTGACTTCATCGAAGTACATGTCGATACGCCGCTGGATATCTGCGAGCAACGCGATCCCAAGGGGCTCTACGAAAAAGCCCGCCAAGGCAAGATCCAAGACTTCACGGGCATCAATAGCCCGTATGAAGCGCCCGAGAAGGCGGAGGTTGTGCTCGACACCACGGAGCATAGTCAGCAGGAACTAATAACCCAGTTATTGAAAAGCCACTTGTGATGGATGATGAAGCTGTAGTCGAAGCGTCGGCGGGAGGAAAAGTTCCGCCGGCCAGTAATGTGCTGGGTTGGCCTCGTCAGGCGATGAAAAATGGCAATTGGGAAAAGGCTTGCGAGCGTTGGGCCATCCTGCGCCAAGTGTATCCTGATAAACCGGCCGTCTGGATTCAGGCGGCGGTTTCTCATCGCCAATTGGGGCAACTGGATGAGGCTGAAGCCCTGCTGAACAGTGCTCGTGAGCGTTTTATCGAGCATTCAGGGCCGTTGCTGGAGCTTGCAACGCTACGATGTGAGCAAGAGCGGTTGGAAGAGGCTCTGTCCTTAACGGCAGAAGCACGGGAGCGCTTTCCGCAAGAGAAGGCCGTCATGCTTGGGTCGGCACGGGTAGCTGCTGAAGCCAACCACGCTTCGCAAGCGCTGGCATTCAATCAGGAAGCGCGGGAGCGATTCAATGATTCTCCTGAACCTTGGCTCCAGTATGCAGAGCTGGCCATGCAAGCCGAGGATTGGCCACTAGCGTTGGAAAGGTGGGCGGAGGTGCGCCAGCACTTCCCCAAGCATGCTGAAGGCTTCACCCGAGCAGCGGACGCCGCCCAAACCATGGGGAATGAAAACCAGGCACGTCAGCTCAGGCTAGCGCAGGAGTACGGCAATGCCTGGCTGGAAAGCGTCCAGGATGATGAGCAAGAAGAAGAGGCGCCGCATACCATCAACCCGCCTCAGCGTAGGGATTGGCGAACCTTTGTCGATCTCGTCTGGACCAAGGCCCGCTTGAATCTCAAAAGTGAGGCCAGCAAGAACCATTTGCGCTATTTGTGGTGGATTCTTGATCCCGTGCTCTATATGGCGGTGTTCTATATCGTCTTTGGGCTCTTGATGGAACGTGGTGGGCCGGGATTTATTGCCTACTTACTTACTGGCCTAGTCCCCTTCCAATGGTTCGGGAAAACCGTGCAGCAGACCTCGAACTCTATCGTCGGCGGTAAGGGGCTGATGCATCAGGTACGAATCTCACCATTGTTCTTCCCGTTGGTAGGCATTGTTCAGAATACCGGCAAGCAACTGCTAGTATTTGCCATGCTGGGGATCTTCCTCATCCTCTATGGGTTGCCGCCGACAATCCACTGGCTGGCCTTTATTCCCATTGTTTTTGTGCAGCTGATGCTTATGACGGTCGTAAGTTGCATTTTAGCGATGATGGTGCCCTTTGTTCGTGATCTAACCAATCTGATTCCCACCGGTATTCAGTTCACGCTATTTACCAGCGGGATTTTCTACACTATAGATCGCATCCCCGAGGAGTGGCGCTCGTTGTTCTTCACCAACCCGATGGCCAATATTCTCTACCAGTATCGCCAAGTGTTCGTTGAAAACCAGTGGCCGGACTGGAGTGGCCTCAGTTGGGTGGCCTTGGGCTGCATTCTTGGTCTGGGGCTGGTGGTTTTTCTCTATCGCCGTCTTGAACCCCTCTTCCCGCGGGTAGTGATTGAATAATGGCCAATATGGCGAATGGAAAGCACGGTGACGTCCTCATTTCACTTCAGGATGTGGGTGTACGCTATAAGCGCCGCGGCGGGCTCTTCCGCAAGCCTGAATACTTCCAGGCGCTGGAGGGTATCAGCTTTGATATACACCGAGGGGAGACGTTGGGCATCCTCGGCCGTAACGGTGCCGGCAAATCGACCCTGCTACGTGTCGTAGCCAGCATCATCCAGCCGGATAGCGGGGAAATCGTCAATCATGGTGCCACGGTTTCACTTTTGGCGCTCCAGGCTGGTTTCGATTCTGAGTTGCCGGGCACCGATAACGCCGTTCTCGGCGGTATGTTGATGGGCTATACACGCAAGCAGGTTGAAGCACGGCTGGAGGATATTGCCGAGTTCTCCGAGCTTGGTGATTTTATGTATGAGCCGGTCAAAACATATTCTTCCGGAATGAAGGCTCGTCTTGGCTTTTCCGTGGCGATGTATATGACGCCCGATGTTCTTCTCTTGGACGAGGTGCTGAGTGTGGGGGATAAGCACTTTAAGAAGAAAGCCGAGACTGAGATGGTTAAAAAGCTTCACTCGGACCAAACGGTGCTATTGGTTTCTCATTCTGAGAGCCAGGTAAATCGGCTTTGTAATAGAGTAATAAATATTTAAATTTTGTTTGTTTTAATATGTAATTTAGCGAAAGTCAACATTATGTGTAACACGCATAGTTTTAAATAGTGAAGGGTTTTCAGGAAAATTGTTAGCTATCGGAGCTTTTGAGTGTTTTTGAATTCGAGACATTTTGAGGTCATGCGCTTGTAGTTATTTATGACGAAAGCAGCTTAGCGAATCGTTTTTAAAGATGCTTCACTGCATGAAGCTATAAAATAGAGAGAAAAGCAATGCCTCAAGGAAAAACAAGCCATTTAGTCGTGCATGTCGGTGATCGTAAGACAGGTAGCACATCTATTCAGGAAGCTTTGGCTACAAAAAGAGTATCTGTCGAAGGAAAAACTCTGTGTTATCCAAGCCGTATGGCGCATAATTATCTCCGGCATGAATTGGCAAGCACATCTGATCTCTCTAAGACATCTTTTCAGAGTCTTATGGAAAATATTTATAAAGAGGGTGCTGACTTTACCATTCTTTCTTCCGAGCTTCTTGAATTAGTAGATCCTAAAAGAATGAAGGTAGTCAAAGAGCGATATTTTGATCAAGTTTCAGATAGCGTACAGTTTTTAGCCTATTTGCGGCCGCACGCAGCTAGAATTGTATCAAGCTGCGCTGAGCAATTTAAAATTGGCACTCACCAAGGTGGTTTAGAAGATTTTTTTTTAAAAACCATGAAAAACCGTGAATATTATTATTATTCGCGTGTAAGTAGATGGAAAGAAATATTGGGGGAAACATATGTTCTTCGCCCGATGATTCGCAGCGAATTAAAAAACAGCAATGTGGTGGATGATTTTTTGCATACTGCGTTTCAAGGACATCCTTTTTCCATAGCGGCAGGGGCGTCAGCCAACGAATCCCTCGGTCTGCGTGATTTAATGCTGCTCAAATTGATTCATCGTTTTACACAAGATCATCCGCCTCAGAAGCGTTTGCAGATTGGATGGACTATTGCCCAGTTGATTAATGAGGATGAGGATGAGGATAAGAATGAGCCTCAAGATAAACTGCGCATACATCGTTCTTTAGCAGAACGGGTTGCTAAAACCTATCGTAAGGATGCGAAAAAGGTCGATGCAATGATGTTTGATGGTCGTTCGCTTCTACAAGCTGAATTAGACAAAGCTGTTGATACGGCACCAGTAGCAGCACAGAGCTTAGAGCCTGAAGATTATTTTTCTCCCAATGAGCGTCGTGCCATCGTGTCACTTGCAAAAACTATTGGTCGACTTATGGGGATGAATGGGGTCGCTCCACACCTGTTCCAGTCACGTGTACAAGCGATGCATGATAGTATATATGATATATAAATTTAAATTGTATAATTG
>NZ_JARANY010000111.1 GCF_029889885.1 Chromohalobacter sp. 296-RDG | reverse complement strand
GAACGACCTGCCGCAGCCGACCTTCAGCTCGCTGGCGGTCTCCGAGCCCAACAACTTCGTCGAGCACTTCATCGACTCCTCCGGGGTGATTTCCTGGCGTTTCTTCAGCGACCGCACGGATCTCGACTTCCATGAATGGGACTTCGCCGGCACCACCGCAGAAGAAGCCGAGCGCCTCTACGGACTGCTCGCTGACCAGGGCCTGGAAGCCTACGTGATGGAGCACGAGGACCTGGGCGCGCCGGTATGCCGCATTCTGGTGCCGGGCTATTCCGAGGTGTACCCGGTCGAGGACCTGGTGTGGGACAACACCAACATGGCGCTGGAATTTCGTTCCGACATCCTCAACCTGCATTCGCTCGAGGATGAACGCCTGGCCGACCTGCTCGAGCGTCTGGAAGAAAGCCAGCTCGACGACCACATCAAGGTCGGCACGCTGATCGGCATCGAATTCGACGACAACACCGTGTGGAGCGAGCTGACCATCCTCGAGCTCAAGCTGCTGATTGAGATCGCTCTGGGCGAGTACGAAGCCGCGCTGGAGCACGTCCAGATGTTCCTGCAGTTCAACGACAACACCGTGCAGCGCGGCCTGTTCCATCAGGCCATGCAGGCGGTGCTGGAGATCGCCCTGGACGATGACCTCGACTTCAACGACTACCACCGCAACTTCACGCGGATGTTCGGCGAAGAGACCATGCGCCAAGTGATCGGCGCGGTGAACGACGAGGTACGCTTCCCCGGGCTGACACCCACCAGCATGGGGCTGGAAGGCATCGACCGCCACCAGCGCCTGATCGAAAGTTACAAGAAACTGCACGCCGCGCGCGCCGCCGGGGCCGGCATCGCCACCTCGTAAACCGCGCCTCCCCACCCTCTCCGTCACCGCCATCCACGGCGCGCCCCGGCGGAGAGGGCATTTTCCCCTTAATGCGTTAATACCAGCCCCACCTCTACGACCAACCGCCGTTTTGCATCTATCATCACAGTTGAATACTCTGATTCACTAAGGCTGCTTAGACGGCCAGGCTGAAGAATGACAACGACACAACGCAGGGACTACCGCATGGATGGCAAGGGCGCATCACGGCTTGCAGGGTAGGGGCGGTAGCGTGCCCGGCCCCATGACCGTTCGCTGCTTCTCCCTCCACACGCTGGCCCCCGCTAAAGCGCGCAAGCACGCGAATTTTGCATGGATTGCCTAAGTTTTATTGATTTTATTTAAAATCAATGGATTAGGTCGGAATTAGCAGGCTATACAAGATTTATTGAACGCGCGCTCGTTTAAGTAGCAAAACGAGCGGGCTATTTAATACCTGTTAGCGAAGAACTATATGGCCGAAGACGATAACAAGAAAGCCTTAGCCTTGATTAGGGCGGGTACGGAGTTAGCTGGCTCCGCCGTTTCTGGTGCGCTCGGTTTTTTTGCTGCCGGCCCAGCCGGGGCGGCAGCAGCTAGCGTTGCAGGCGCAGCAATAACTAGAGGTTCGGTGAAACTAATCGGTGATTTTGCAGATCGCCAGCTATCATCGAAAGAGCAAGAACGAGTTGGAGCAACTGCTGCCCTAGCGCTCAATAAGATCAGTAAGAAGTCGGAAAATGGTGAACATTTAAGAGAGAAGAATTTTTTTGAGCCCAGCGACGGGGCTCGCTCTGAGGCAGAGGAGCTATTGGAAGGAACCCTTCGGCAAGCGAGAGAAGAATACGAAGAGAAAAAGCTGCAATTTCTGGGTAATTTTTATTCAAATTTGGTTTTCTCCCCCGGGGTTACTAGCAACGAAGCTAATTACTACCTTCGTTTATTCGACAATCTCACGTACCGTCAGTTCTGTGTCATATGCATCGTCTTCATACTTCCATATCATGTCCCATATCAAAATATTCGCGAAACCGACTATCGGGGCTATAAGGGGCCGCTAAATGCTGAGATGGTATCGTTACTTCAGGAGATATACGACCTAAACGATAAGGGGGTGGTGGCTTGCAAGGCGCAGGGTGATGGGTACTCGGCACTACTAGGTTGGCATGATGTTGTGCCCCGATCGCTTGAGCTGACAGGGCTAGGCGAGCGACTGCAAACGTTATTTATGGCCGGCGGGAGTTTGACAACGTCAGATCTCGATTTAGTTGCAGATAAACTTCGCTAACAAAACGCTGCAGTTGCCGGCCAAAGCGCTGTCGCGCTTCGGCCGGCAACTGAGCTTCGGCGTTAGAAGGAGAGACATGGATACGGCATTTAGACATCTTCATATGCCAAGTGAGATGGCGTGTGAGTTTATGGCGGTGTTCGCTCGTATGGAGTATGCACTAAAAGCGACAAGATTCGCGATTGGGAATGGGCGGGATGTTTCTGCCTCGTGGGATCGATTTGCCAATGAGGCCCATGAATGGTTCCATGCTGACGCCAGTGAGGATGTGAAATCGGCCGTTGATCTTCTTTGGAACTGCCCGCCCCGCAAACAGTTCCTTGCTGACGATGAGCGAGTTTGCTTTCGAGATTTTGAAATCGATCCAGGACAACGCAAACTTCAGCAACTGTTACTGATGGTTCGAACCGTGAGAAATAATCTATTTCACGGAGGGAAACACCTCCCAGATGGTGAATTGGAACCAGGGCGAAACGAAAATTTAGTTCGCTCATCTTTGGTTTTACTCCAGGCATGTGCCCAATTGATAGATGATGTACGAGAGGCCTATGAGCGATAGCCCTTCTAACAAGGCCAGGCACGGCGACGGCTTTTTCGTTGCGGCTGCGCCTTCACTACAAAGCTGAACGTGCTGGAAACGTTAGGCTCAAAAATGGAAGAATCTGAGAACCCGCTGATCCGGGAGTATTTTAGATCCGTAGCGAAGTTGCAGGATGCAAATATCGTGCTTTAGGGTAAGGTCTTGGGTGATCTTGGGGAATGGGTTTGTGTAAAAAATACGGCTTAGTCTTAGAGTCGAGTGGCAGACATCCTGGATGTGATGGAAAAATCAATAATGAAAAAGTTCAGGGCAAGGTACACAATTCTCCTGAAGGCAAAATATATCGGTAGGTGATCTTGAAAAATATAATCACTTAATCGTATTAGTAGGTCCAAGAAGTAAGCTAAGAATTGGGGATATAGATGACTCATTCCATTCGTGTTGTTTTACCTCTGCCGAGGTGAAAAGTTCGATGGCCAGAAGCTCGGGTCACTATTGAACCAAAGTAATATGGAAGAAAAAACGATATGAATCAATCGAGTATAAAGCCTAACAAATGCAGGCGAGTGACGCTCCTGACGTCGCGCACCTGCCGCTAGCGTTAAACCCCTGAGGCGAGAAAGAGGTAGGGCATGTGCCAGTACGCAATCTACGAAGCTCAACGACTTGTGGGTGGCCTTTCGTCGCCTATTGACGCTCGATCCCCTACGGTTCGCTACCTCTGTGCGCTCTTTTCCGAACTTGCCTACTACCATATCCCGCAGTGGGAACTGGATGACAAAAAGCGGGCGAAACTGCTTCCGTGTGAAGCGTACCGAGCTCTGGTTGCCGGAACAGGCGGTAGTTCTATAGGCGTAGCTATCGACTTCCAGAAGCTTGATTTTCCCCGCGGATTTGTTGTCGCTGACCGTGGTGTTGTTGCAGTTGGCATGGTTCTCAATCGCCAATTGTTCATTGGGTTTCGGGGAACGCAGTTCTTATTTGATTGGAAGGTCAATTTGCGTTCCAAACTGGTGCCAATTAACATGGGGTTCGACCTTCGGTCGCCCTTTATTTTCCGCACGGTATCCGGACGACTCCACTCTGGCTTTTCCGAAGAAGCAGCTCGTATATCGACACGTGTGCTGGACGCCATCCGGGACACTAATTTGGGCGACATTGATCATGTTTTCCTGACGGGGCACTCGCTTGGTGGGGCAGTTGCCGCCATTTCCGAAAACTTTATCAAAGTCGCTCCGACGTCTGTATGCATGTTCGGCGCGCCCAGGTACTCTGATCTTTCGGCGTACATCAGCTCCCCTCACAGACTGCCTGCACAGGTACGCAGAGCAGGCGATGTAGTTCCAACCGTGCCGCCTCGAGCCTTTGGATACGCTGATCATCCTTATGAATTTACAACGAGTGGCATAGAGTATGTTGATCCCGTGCCTTTCTCTTCAAAGTTCGGGGGGCTGATTCGTTGGATCCTGTTCTTGGCTGGGCGCTTCGAACCGCACGACATGGAGACCTACCGAAACGAGCTTGGTGCAACGGCTGGTGCTGAAGGGGCTGTGGCTCCATTGGCACCATTGGAGCGACTCAAGGCTACAGACATGGTGTCAGCCACATGAACATTTGTGTGCATGGGTCTAACAAGCGCATGTTGTCGGACTTGGACTTACCCCGGTTTAGTGGACACGCATCGATAACTCCCACGTAGGAGAAACCCGATGCCCGCAATAATCACGGGGAAGAAGACGCAACGTTACAGTACTGAGTTCAAG
>NZ_JARANY010000110.1 GCF_029889885.1 Chromohalobacter sp. 296-RDG | reverse complement strand
ACAGAGACTCGTTCATGATGGCTAATGCAGATCCTTTGGGGCCTCCAAGAGGAAGCACAAACCATTGCTCTGCGGCCTGCGCGTCCGTGGTGGGTTCTCCCTCACTATCCAGCGCCCAACCCTTGGGGATTGATTCCTTGCGCTTGGCGCTTTCCACAATCTTTCCGCGTGCAACTACGGAAGTGGCCATATCGCGCAGGAGTGGTGTCTCGTATTGGGTGGGGGAACCGAATGTGAAAGGGTTGGTACCTATCACCGCTTGCCGTCCGCCGAACACGGCCATGGAGGGGGGGGCATTAGTCATACTGATAAAAATGCAGCCTGATTTGATCACCTTCTCTACATAATAGGAGCCAGGGCCGTTATGGTTGCTGTGGGCTACGACACACGCGTAGACGCCTTCATTCCGTGCTGTATCGATGGCGGCCTCGATTGCGGCCCGGCTCGTTACGGGGCCTGGAGCGTTATCGGCATCCACCATGATAAAGGCGGGGGCAGGGCGTTTAACCTGAATCTGGGGGTGGGCATTGACCACACCAGCCCGAATACGCTCGGCGTAAATGGGGATCCTCGTCAAACCGTGTGACGCGTGGCCACGTAGATTTGCGTGGATGAGCACATCGGTCACAATTGCAACATCATGACTGGCTAGGCCGCTTGCTTCGAAGACACCGTTAGCGAAAGCTCGAAGTTGCCCCACGAGAAATTCTTCCGTCATTAGCTATCTCTCCTAGAGTCGTTGCCATTGAGCCTGTCGTAAAGAAGACCTAGTGCTGCACTATCGAGGTGTGCAAACCCGGAATTGCACGAGGCTTGCATTAGCTGGTGCGCTAGGGTGGTTGCCGGCTGAGAGCGCTGATAATGAGTACCGACAGCACTCGCAATGCCAAGATCCTTTTTCATCAGATCCGAGCGAAATCCGCCCTGTAGTTGATTGTCGATATAGCGTTGGCCGTGCGTCTCAAGGACACCGCTGCGAGCCGCGCCGGTCGATAGCACTTCCTGCATGAGTTTGGGGTCGACCCCAGCGGAACGGGCTACGGCAATTGCCTCGCAGACGCCCATTAGATTGACAGCTACCATCAACCAAAAAGCCTTGCATCATCAGACACCGATAGGTGCAATGAAACAATGGCAAGCCGACAGGCCTGAATTATTCTGGAAGCGCGTGATTAATCATACGGGACCCGATGCCATGTCGGATCGGGGCCGATAGTTGATCCCTTTTTTGGCGTGGATGGATGCGATATCCACCCAGGCCGATCCCAATCAAGCCGATCGGCGCAAGATACATACTCCAGCGAAGTCTACAGGACTGACCGTAACGACTTCCGAGATACCCACATGAAATGAAAGCTTCAGGTCGGTATCGGATAACGCCGGTCAGCCTTGCCCGCCTTGATGACGTGCCCCGGCGTATCGTGGCCGACCAGATCGGGCAGAACTTCAGATATTGCCAGCAGCGCATCAAGATCGACACCGGTATCCACACCCATCTGCTCAAACATATGTACGAGGTCTTCACTGCATACGTTGCCTGTGGCGCCAGGGGCGTAGGGGCATCCGCCCAGCCCACCCAGAGACGCGTCGAAGTGCAAAATGCCCGCCTCCCAGGCCGCCAGTGCATTGGCTAGACCCATACCGCGTGTATTGTGGAAATGCAGTGTAAAGGGTACCTGCGGCCAACGTGCCACGGCGCTCTGGCACAGGTGCTTGACTTGAGCCGGATTGGCGACGCCAGTGGTGTCACAGAGCGTGATGCCCTGCACGCCGATCTGGAGTAGTTTTTCTATCAGTGAGAACACCCGCGCCTCGTCTACCCTTCCCTCAAAAGGGCACCCGAAGGTAGTAGAGAGCGAGGCATTAATAAACACGCCGGAACCTTGGACATACGTCACGATCTCGGCAAATTGCGCCAAGGATTGCTCGGGGGTCATGCGTAGGTTCGCTTGGCTGTGCGAGTCACTCGCCGACATCACCAGATTGATTTCATTCACGTCGCATTCCAGCGCGCGCTGGCAGCCCTTGAGGTTGGGTACTAAGGCAGTGTAGATGACACTAGGGTGACGCTGGATGCCCTGCATAACATCCGTGGCGTCACTCAGGCTGGGAATCGCCTTGGGCGAAGTGAAGGACGTTGCCTCGATCTTAGCTAACCCGGTCGTGGCGAGCCGATCGATCCATGCGATCTTGTTCTGCGTCGGCACGAACGTTGCCTCAATCTGCAGACCATCGCGCGGAGCCACCTCATTGATATAAATACGTGACATAATGCCCCCTAGACTTAAATGATACCGCCTTTACGCAATTTGTGGCGCGTTTCTTCATCGATACCCAATTCGTCGAGCACCTGCTCGGTATGCTGGCCCAAGGGAGGGCCGCCCTGACCAAGCCGCCCCGGTGTGGCGCTGAGCTTGGGCAGCACAGCCGGCACCTTGAGCGAGCGACCGCTGGACGTTTCAGTGGTCTGGATCATCTCGCGGGCCAGATAGTGTGGATCATTGACGATATCGGCAGCCGTATAGGGATACCCCGCCGGGACCCGAGCCTCATCGAGCCGCGCTAGGATCTCCTCGCGCGAATGCTGACGAGTCCAATCAGCAATGGCACCATCGATCAACTCGGCATGCTTGCTGCGCCCATCGTTATGCGCAAAGCGTGCATCCGTGCCCAGATCCTGGCGGCCAATGACCTCCATCAAGCGTTTGAAGATGCTGTCGCCATTACCAGCAATCAGCACATAATCGCCATCTTGGCAGAGATAAGCATTGGAAGGCGTGATGCCGGGTAAAGAGCTACCACTGGGTTCGCGAATCTGATCACTGGCGTCGTATTCGGGGATCAGGCTCTCCATCATCGCAAAGACCGACTCGTACAGTGCCACATCAATGACCTGCCCTTGATCACTACGCTGGCGCTCCTGCAATGCCAACAGCGTACCGATCACGGCATACAAGGCCGATAGAGAGTCGCCGATGCTTACCCCCACGCGTACCGAGGGCTGCCCCGGGTGACCGGTCAGGTAACGCAAGCCGCCCATGGCTTCGCCAATCACTCCAAAGCCGGGCTTGTCGCGATAAGGCCCGGTCTGGCCGTAACCCGAGATACGCACCATGATCAGACGCGGATTCAGTTCGGAAAGTGCTTCCCAACCCAGCCCCCAGCCCTCCAGCGTCCCGGGACGGAAGTTCTCGACCAGCACGTCCGCCTCCTGGACCAACCGGCGCACGACATCTTGGCCTTCGGAAGAGCGCAGATCCAGGGCAACGGAGCGCTTATTGCGGGTCTGGATATGCCACCACAACGACGTACCCTCTTCGACTATTCGCCATTTGCGAAGCGGATCGCCAGTGCCGGGCGGTTCGATCTTGATCACGTCAGCACCGAACTCACCCAGCAGCTTGGTCGCGAAGGGACCGGCGATCAATTGGCCAAGCTCCAGTACCTTAAGGCCTTCGAGAGGTAAGCTGCGGGATTGGGGTAGAGTCATTGAGAGAGGCTCCTTAGCGGGAATAGACTCAGGATGTGACATCCCAGCGGCAGGAACAATTAGGCGCTAAGCAACTTAGCTTTCGTTTTCTACGAAGGCATGTCTAAGATGGTGTTTTCGCCGATGTGCAACAAGGAGCGCCAGTATGGGGCGTTTTGATTTTGTCACCTTGAAGCTGTTCGTGTCGGTAGCCGATGAAGGCCGTCTCACTGCTGCCGCAGAGCGCGAGCATTTGGTCTTGGCTGCAGCCAGCAAGCGGATCAGCGATCTCGAAGCGCAGCTGGATACCGTCCTGCTGTATCGTCGTCCGCGTGGCGTCGAGCTTACCCCCGCAGGGCACGCGTTTCTTCATCATGCTCGTAAAATTCTAGGAAACATCGAGCGTCTGCATGCCGACATGAGTGAGTATGGTTCGGGTATCAAAGGCCATATCAGAATCTACTCGAACACCTCAGCGATCATCGCGTTTCTTCCCAAAGACCTCAGCACCTTTTCGCAGCGCTATCCTCAGATCAAACTCGACCTGCAAGAACGGGTCAGCTCCGAGGCGATCAGCGCCCTGCGCGAGGGCCTGACAGATATCGGCATCTTCGCCGGCCACGTGCCTTGCGACGATCTGCAGGTGCTACCGTATCGTAGTGATCGATTGGTCCTCGTTACCCCACGCAGCCACGCTTTAGCGGCGTGCAAATCAATCTACTTAGAAGAGGCGGCCGGTTACGACTTCATTGGCCTGCAACAGGACTCTTCATTGCAGGACCTACTGCATGAACACGCTAGCCGTGCCGGTAAGACTCTGCATATGCGGATTCAAGTGCGTAGCTTCGATGCGATCTGCCGCATGATCCACTACGGCATGGGCATTGGTGTATTGCCCGAAAAAACCATTTACCGCGACCTGGGCGACCTACAACTCTCGAGCATCCCCCTAAGCGATGGCTGGGCCACGCGGGAGATCATCGTCGGCATGCGCCAGTACGATGCCTTGCCTGTCACCGCACGTCACCTTGTCGATCACTTGACTGGCTTCAGGACCTGAGCCCCACCCTTCGCTATCGCCGAAGCCTCACTTTCCCAATTGTTACTTCTTCGGTCCTGACACCTCGGATACGGTTCAATCTAGACACGCCCGCTATTAGCACGATAG
>NZ_JARANY010000011.1 GCF_029889885.1 Chromohalobacter sp. 296-RDG | reverse complement strand
TCGTCCTGATAAAGCGTTAGTGATGAAAGCGTTCGGCGGCCTTGCGCGCCAGTTCGCGAATGCTGTCCCAGTCTTCGTTCTCGACCAGATCGCTGGGCGTCAGCCATGAGCCGCCCACGCACATCACGTTGGGGAGACTGAGATAATCGTCGGCGTTTTCCACGGTGATGCCGCCGGTGGGGCAGAAACGCGCCTCCGGGATCGGGCCGCCAATGGACTTGATCGCCTTGGCACCGCCACTGGCTTCCGCCGGGAAAAACTTGAAGCGTCGATAGCCATACTGCCAGCCGGTCATCAACTCGGATACCGTAGCCACACCCGGCAGCATCGGCACAGAACTTTCCACGCCATAGCGATACAACGCCTCGGTGGTACCGGGCGTGACCACGAAATCCACGCCGGCCTCTTCGGCCAGCCGATACTGGGCGGGCGTCAGCACGGTGCCAGCGCCGATGCTCACACCTGGCAACGCGGCACGCATGCGTCGGATGGCATCCAACGCGCAGTCGGTGCGCAGGGTAATCTCGAGTACGTTGAGCCCGCCTTCGACCAGAGCACGCGCCATGGGCACGGCATCCTCGAGGCGATCGATCACCAGCACCGGAATCACCTCCACCTTCTGGCAGATGCTGTCGAGTTCCGTCGTGCGGGTGGAAGGAAGCTGTTTGTCGATAGTCATGGAGAGGCTCCGGGGGTTCGTAAACGCAGGGCTCAGGGCGCCCAATACGTCGCGATCGGCTGGGAGAGGAAGGCACGAATCGGCAATTGCCGGGCATCATCGCCCCCCAACGCGTTGGCCAAGACGCGACGCTTTTCCTCGCCGGTCATGTGCAGGACATGCAGATGGGCATCGGCCAGGCGCGCGGCACTCAACGTAATCCGCGCCTGCGGTACGCTGGGCGCATGCACCGCCACTGTCGCTTCGGATGTTTCAAGCGCCGTGGCCAGCTGGTCGCTGTCGGGAAACAGCGAGGCCGTGTGCCCATCACCCCCCATGCCCAGGACGACCACGCTGGCCGGCCACGGCAACGATGCGACGCGCGCCGACACCGCCTCGACGCCGGCCTCGGGGGTGTCGTCGTCGGTGGTCAGAGAATGAAAACGCGCTTCGGCAGCCGGCCCGACGAGCAACGTTTCGCGAATCAGGCGCGCATTGCTGTCGGCATCATCACTGGCTACCCAGCGCTCGTCGGCTAACGTCACGTCGATACGCGACCAAGGCAGCGCCTTGGTAGCCAGGGCGCTGAAGAATGGCTTCGGCGTGGAGCCGCCGGAAACCACCAGCAGCACCCGTTCGCGACTGGCCAAGTCAGCTTCGAGCGCCTTGGCCACGGTGTCCGCGAGGCGCTCGGCAAGATAACGACGGCCTTCATCGATGCTTGTCATAATCGGCTGCCCATCAAATCAATAGTCTTCATACCAGGAGCGACCGTCCTGAGTAATCATGGCGATCGACGCCACGGGCCCCCAGGAACCCGCCGGATAACGGCGCGGCGGCATATCCCTCGCCTCCCAGCCGGCGATCAGTTGATCTACCCATTTCCAGGCGTATTCCACCTCGTCGCGACGCACGAACAGGTATTGCTGGCCTTTCATCACCTCGAGCAGCAAGCGCTCGTAGGCATCGGGAATCCGTGTCTTCGGGAAGGCGTGATTGAAATCCAGATGTAGCGGCCCAGGCCGCAGGCGCATGCCCTTGTCGAGTCCGCTGTCCTTGGTCAGTACCTGCAGCGCTATACCTTCCTCCGGCTGCAGACGTATAACCAGCTTGTTGGCCGCCAGTCCGCGCTGGTCGGGATCGAAGATATAGTGCGGCTGCTGGCGAAAGTGGATCACGATTTGCGACATCTTTTCCGGCATACGCTTGCCGGTACGCAAATAGAACGGCACCCCCGCCCAGCGCCAGTTGGCAACCTCGAGCTTCATGGCCACGAAGGTCTCGGTGTGGCTCGAGGTGTTGGCGCCTTCCTCGTCGAGATAGCCCGGCACACTCTCGCCATCCACGGAGCCGCCGATATACTGGCCACGGACCACGTTGCGCGATAGCTCTTCACCTACCAAGGGCTTGAGCGCCTTGAGCACTTTGACCTTCTCGTCACGAATGGCGTCGGCGTCAAGATTCGACGGCGGATCCATGGCGATCAAGCACAGCAGCTGCAACAAGTGGTTCTGGACCATGTCACGCAACTGCCCCGCCTCGTCGAAGTACCCCCAGCGGCCTTCGATGCCCACCTTCTCGGCGACGGTGATTTCCACATGCGAAATCTGGTTCTGATTCCACTGATTGCCGAATAACGGATTGGCGAAGCGCAGCGCGATCAAGTTCTGGACCGTCTCCTTGCCCAGGTAGTGATCCATGCGATAAATGCGCGACTCGGGGAAGACATCGCCGATGGCATCGTTGATCTGAACGGAGGATTCGAGGTCGTAGCCGATGGGTTTCTCGACCACCACACGGGTCTCGTCATCGAGGCTACCACTGGCGTGGAGATTGGCGCAGATATCGCCGTAGATGCTGGCCGGCACCGCGAGGTAAACGACCATGGGGCGTTCGGTAGCGTCATGCCAATCGCGAATGGCGTCATATCCCGCGACGGTGGCAAAGTCGAGTTGCTGGTAGTCGAGACGCGCCAGGAACCGCTCGAGACAGGCCTTTTCCAGCTCGTCGGACGTGAGCCGCTTGTTAAGGGCTTCCTTGACGTTGGTGCGGAAACTATCGACATCGTGTTCCTGGCGCGCCAGCCCCAGGATACGCGTGGTATCGCCAAGCAACCCTTCGCGATCGAGATGGTACAATGCCGGATACAATTTACGCAGCGCCAAATCGCCAAGCGCCCCGAAAAGGGCCAGATCGACATCGGGCGTGATATCTCGACTCATGACGCGGCCCTCAAAAATCTGGTTAACTTACTTATAAAATAAGCCATATCAGGGCTCCTCGGCAAATTTATTATGTAAATTTACTACTATAGCAGTACACGCTTACCTCATATTCGTGAACGACTTGGCTTGGCGACCCTGCGCCACCACGCTAGGATGCCTGTCTAACACAACGTAGTTAATTGACTACCTCTCGACACTTTTGGCACACAGAGACTCTCATTACGCATGCCAGCCTTCGATCTGATCGACCGTATCCGTTCCCGTTTGGAGGAACTCAATCGTTCCGAACGCAAAGTGGCCGACGTGATTCTTCACGACCCGGCCGCCGCCACTGGCATGAGCATCGCAACGCTGGCACAGGCGGCGGCGGTCAGCGAACCAACGGTCAATCGTTTCTGTCGCAATTTCGACGCCAAGGGCTATCCCGACTTCAAGATCAAACTGGCCCAGAGCCTAGCCGGCGGCACGCCCTATGTCAGCCGCAGCGTGGAGCGTGACGATGGTGCCGCAAGTTACGGTGACAAGATCTTCGGCGCCACCATTGCCGCTCTCGATGATGCCCGCCGCGCGCTCGACGCACAGCGCGTCGAGCGCGCCGTCGATTATCTGATCCAGGCCAAGCAGATCAGCTTCTTCGGCCTCGGCGCCTCGGGACCCGTGGCCCAGGACGCGCAACACAAGTTCTTTCGCTTCAACCTGCCCGTCACCGCCTATGAAGACGTGCTGATGCAACGCATGGTCGCCGCCGCCACGCATACCGGCGATGTCATCGTCATCGTCTCCTACACCGGCCGTACCCGCGAGCTGGTAGAGATCGCCCGTGTAGCGCGTGACAATGGCGCCATCGTACTCGGCATCACCGCGCCCGACTCGCCACTCGCCCACGAGTGCACCGAAACCCTCGAGGTCATTACCCCGGAAGACACCGATGTCTACATGCCGATGACCTCGCGCATGATTCACCTGGCCTTGATCGACGTGCTGGCGACGGGCGTCACGCTGCGTCGCGGCGAAGACTTCCTGCCGCACCTCAAGAAGATAAAGGACAGTCTGCAAGCCACTCGATTTCCGCTCCACGACGAGTGAACGTCGTGGAGCGCGCTTGCCGCCACACCGTACACAGTCACGACAATGAGCGTTTCACCACGCTCATTGAGGCGTTTTTAGTAACACCGCCTTTCTCCCAAGGAGTATGCCCATGCGCTGGCTCGTCGCCTGCCTATTGATTCTCGTCAGTACCGCCGCCACGGCGGAAACGTTTCGTTTCACGGCCATCCCCGACGAAGACCAGTCACGGCTCGAGGAGCGCTTCGACAAGGTCGCTCGTTACCTCGAGGACCAACTGGGCGTGGCGGTCGAGTACGTGCCAGTCAAATCCTATAGCGCCGCCGTCTCGGCCTTCCGCAACGACCAGGTGCAACTGGCCTGGTTCGGCGGCCTGACAGGTGTTCAGGCACGCCGCTTGGTACCCGACTCCCGCGCCATCGCCCAGGGCAAGGAGGACGCCGAGTTCCGTACCTACTTCATCGCCAACCATGACAGCGATGTCGACACTCAGGGCGATGATCTGCCCAAAAACGTGCAAGGCAAGGCGTTCACCTTCGGCGCCAAGACCTCCACCTCCGGTCGCCTAATGCCGGAATATTACATTCGCAAACAATTCGGGGCGCCACCCAAGTCGCTGTTCTCGCGTGTCGGATTTTCCGGCGACCATACGCGTACCATCGCCCTGATCGAAGCTGGCACCTACGACATCGGCGCCGTCAACTTCAAGGTCTGGGACGCCGCCGTCGCCGATGGACGCGTGGATACCGACAAGGTCGACGTGATTTGGAAGACGCCGACCTACCCCGACTATCAATGGACCGTGCGTGGCGACGTCGATGACCGCTATGGTGACGGCTTTACCGATAAGGTGCGTCAGGCACTGCTCGATATGCACGACCCCGAGCTGCTCGAGAGCTTCCCTCGTCAGGGCTTCATCCCCGCCGATAACGACGACTATCAACCTATCGAAGACGTCGGCGAGAAACTGGGCCTGCTGCGTTGAGTGTGGAGGAACTCGTTCGCTTCGATGGCGAGGCGCTGGGTCATGCACGCCATACCGTCCTCGCCGATCTCACGTTGAGGCTTAGGGCCGGCCAGCGCGTGGCATTGCTCGGCCCCAGCGGGGTGGGCAAATCGACCCTGCTGGCCGGCTTGCGCCAGCGCCTCGGGCATCGTGCGGCCTGGTGTCCGCAAGAGCACGGTCTGGTACCGCCGTTGTCGGTCTATCACAACGTCTACATGGGCCGCCTGGAGCGCCACTCCGCATTCGCCAACCTCATGAACCTGATCCGCCCGCGACGCGACGCCTGGCACGACATCCAGGCACTATGCGCAGAGCTGGGCCTCGAAAGACTGCTCAAACGTCCCGTGGCGCAACTCTCCGGGGGTCAGCGCCAGCGTGTGGCCATCGCCAGGGCGCTCTATCAGGCGCGTGAGGTATTTCTCGGCGACGAGCCGGTCGCCAGCATCGACCCGCACCAGGCACGTCGTCTGCTGCAGATGGTTCAGCACCGGCACGCGACCTGCGTGATCGCACTGCATCAGCGCGAACTCGCGTTGACGCATTTCGATCGCGTATGGGGCCTGCGCGACGGCCAACTGATACTCGATGCGCCGGCGCGCGAGTTGACGCTCGAAGATCTCGACACGCTCTATCCTGACGCCCACTCGTCTGATGTCCCACCGGAGCCGGCATGAGTGCCGAACGTGCACCAGGACTACTCGCCGGGGACTCCCTCAATCTACGCCTCGCTCGGCGCTCGTTGGGACTGATTGTACTGTGTCTGGTATTACTACCATTCGCCGATCTCGCGATCACCACCCACGATCCTTGGGCCGAGCTGGGGCGCATGCTCAGCGGCTTGGTGCATCCCGACATCCTGGCGACCGAGTCACTGCCCCATGCCATCGCCCTGACCATCGGGTTTGCGCTGTGGGGGACGCTACTCGGCGTGGTGCTGGGCTTCCCGCTGGCCTTGCTCTTCTCGCGTTCACGCCTGCTACGCGGTGGTTGCGCATTCGTGCGCGCTATCCACGAGCTGTTCTGGGCGCTACTCCTGCTGCAGGTCTTCGGTCTTTCCGCCGTCACCGCCATCGCCGCCTTGACGATTCCCTACGCCGGCATCTTCGCCAAGGTCTACGCCGAGATCCTCGAACTCACGCCACGTGCGCCGGTCGACGCTCTGCCCGAAGGCGTGAGCCGTCTTTCGCGCTTCGTGTATGCCGAGTTGCCCATGGTCTGGTCGAGACTCTCGGGCTATACCCGCTATCGCTTCGAATGCGCCATGCGCTCGAGCGTGCTACTAGGCTTCGTGGGTCTGCCGACACTAGGTTTCCATCTGGAAAGCGCCTTCCGCGAGGGGCGCTACTCCGAAGCCGGTGCCTTGCTGTGGATGTTTTATCTCATGATCGCCTCGCTGCATCTATGGGGACACCGCCGCCTGCTGCCCTGGATCGCGCTGGGGAGTCTTTTCCTGCTCGGCCCCTGGCCGGATATCGACGGCGCGCTGCTGTGGCGATTCGTGAGTGTCGACCTATGGCCGAAACCTCTACTCGAAGGGAACTGGAACGAACTCTGGCAGTGGTTTGGCGACATCCCCGACCTCCTGCCCGCCATCGGCAATACCTTGCTACTGGGACTGATGGGCACCGTCGGCAGTCTGGTGGTGGCCTTACTGCTATGGCCATTGGCCAGCCGCCATTTCGGCAATCGCCCGACCCGTACGGCAGGCAAAGGCGTCTTGATCTTGATGCGCTCCACGCCGGAATTGATGTTGGCTTTCATCTTCCTGTTGATGCTCGGTCCATCGATGCTGCCCGCCTGGCTGGCGTTGTCATTACACAACGGCGCACTGATCGCCTTCCTGGTGGCGCGGCATGCCGATGCCATCGTGCCGGGTAACCACGCACTGCCGGCATCTGCCCGTTATGCCTACGAATTGCTGCCACGCCTCTATGGCGGCTTGCTGGCGCTGCTGTTCTACCGCGCCGAGACGATCATTCGCGAAACCGCGCTCCTGGGCATGCTCGGCATCGCCACGTTGGGCTTTCACATCGACTCCAGCTTTGCCTATATGATGTTCGATCAGGCCTTCGTACTGTTATTGATTACCGCTGCGCTCAACATCGGCGTCGACGCCCTGGCGCGCCGCTACCGCCCGCGCGAAATCGCCAACACCCCAGGCCATCGCGACCATCCCACGGGAGAAGCCGCATGCTGATCACGACACTGCTGTTCGTCATCACCGCCGTGGCGGAAATCGTCGGCTGCTACCTGCCCTGGCTGTGGCTTCGCCAACAAGGCTCACCCTGGCTACTGATCCCGGCGGCCGCCAGCCTGGCGCTATTTGCCTGGCTCTTGACGCTGCACCCCGCCGCCAGCGGCCGTATCTATGCCGCTTATGGCGGCGTTTACGTCGTCTGCGCCCTAGGCTGGCTGTGGGCAGTCGATGGCGAACCGCTGCGACTCACCGATTGGATCGGCGCCGGTCTCGCGCTTGCCGGGATGGGCGTGATCGCCAGCGGATGGCGATAAGAAGACACCATCGCTGCCGAACGCAAGGGTGAGCGCCAGCGCTCACCGCATGCCTCGTAACGATCACCCAGTATATAGCCAGTCGCTTGCGCCACCCCGCAAGCATTGCCTACGCCTTTCGCCGCCATGGCTGACAGCCAGTTACACAGCACTGACATAGGCTGGTACCTGACAGCACATACGTTCACGCGCGTTGCACATCAGCGCCAAGCGCCGTTTCCCTGCGCCCGCACATGCGGGTTTGGCCTCTGGCCGGACCGCCCTCCGGGCGGTCATTTTTTGTGATCTCCCATCGCCCCCAAGTTCCCATGTCGGCGCCCCGAGACAGTAGCCATCATGCCACGACTCGGGTAGGGTAAACGTCCGTATACGTTGTCACTCACTCCACGGATCGAGCCCGCGGCATTCGCCGACGAAAGGGAAGATGTCTGCATGACGACACCGGCCATGATGTACGTGCATGACTGGCGCGCCTGGCAGCCCGGACGCCGCGATACGTCGCAGTCCCGCCTCAGCGTCGCGGAAAAACCCGCTGGCGGCCATGTGCCCGCCATGTTGCGACGCCGTTTGACCGGCATCGGTCGCGCACTCTGCGACATGCTGGCCGAGATCGACGCCAATGCCGACTGCCCTTTGCTGTATGCCTCCCGCCACGGCGATGGCGAGCGCACCCTGGAAATGCTCAATACCCTGGCCGAGGAAGTGCCATTGTCGCCGGCACGCTTCGGTCTCTCGGTGCATAACGCCATCCCCGGCGTGTATTCGATCGGGCGCGGCAACCGCCGCACCCAGCAAGCGATCGCCGCCTCGGGCGACGAATTCGCCGCGCTGCTCGTCGAAGCCCGGGGGTACCTGGCACAGGGCGAGCCGGCAGTGATCGTCGCCTTCGCCGAGCAAGCGATCCCCGCGCGCTTCGCCGCGCACTTCACGACCCCGGTCGACACCGCCGCCGTGGCACTACGCGTGTCGTTGACGCCCACGGATGACGCCTGGGCGCTCATCCCACGCTCACTGGCGAGCGACGACACCACCGAGGGCAGCCCACAGCCCAGCGATCTCATCGACTGGCTATGCGGTACACGCGACGAACTCCATTGTCACCGGCCGCGCCAGGCATGGTCGTTGGTTCGCGCCGACTAAGCGTAACGCATGGACGAGATCGTCCCATGCCCATCGACGCCCTGCCCTATACCCGCTTACACCCTGTATCATAGGCCAGCCGGTAAAGTGCGCCCCGCCGTCGGCAACGTTTACGCACACGACATACGCCTTATGCTGCATCGACGAGAATGGAGTCGCCCATGACGAGCGAATTGGAACAAGAGCTCAAGCATCTCATCATCGATACCCTCGAGCTCGAGGACGTCACGCCAGAAGATATCGATCCCGACGAGCCGCTGTTCGTCGAAGGCCTCGGCCTGGACTCCATCGACGCCCTGGAACTGGGGCTCGCCCTGCAGAAGCGCTACGGCATCAAGCTGGAAGCCGATAGTGATGAAACACGCCACCACTTCCGCAACCTGCGCACGCTCGCCGCGCTGGTTGAGGAGCGTCGCACCGCGTAGGGCCCAGCATGAATTCCCGGACCTCATCGTCGACCGCACCACGCTCGGCCCTGTGCAACCTATTACTAGGCATTCTGGCATTGGGATGGCCGCTGGCCGTGCATGCCTTGCTGCCGCGCCTGGGCGCCTGGCCACTTCTGATCGCCCTCGTCGCGCTGGCTTGGTGGCGGCTGCCGACCGCGCGCCGGAGCTGGGGCTGGGGATTGCTTATCGTCGGCGGGGCCATACTCGCTGCCGGCCACGCCGAACTCGGCGTGCGCGCCTGGCCGGTGCTTCTCAATACCGCCATGCTGGCCGCCTTTGCTTACAGCCTGACACGCCCGCCTAGCGCAATCGAACGCCTCGCGCGTCGCCGCGAACCCAACCTCGGACCACGCGGCGTTCGCTATACGCGTCGCGTCACACAGGCCTGGTGCGTATTCTTCGCTATCAATGGCAGCATTGCGCTATGGACCGCACTCTACGCTGACCTGGCCACGTGGACGCTCTACAACGGGGGCATCGTCTATGCCCTATTGGCCACGATGTTCGGTGGCGAATGGTTGATCCGCCGCCAGGTGAGGAAAACGCCCGATGACGAATGACGCGGCGCACGGCCCGCTGCTGGCCGCCCCGTGGCGCGAACGCGACCCTGCACGCGCCGTGGCCTGGCAAACCGACGCTCACGCCGAGACGCTCTGGCAAACGCTGGAGATATTCCAGTCCGACGTCGGCGCCTGGCAGGCGGCGCTGGACGCGCATGCGGAATCTCCCTGTCGCTGGATGCTGAGTACACACGACCCTTACCGATTCGGTTGTGCGTTGATCGCCGCCTGGGAACGTGGCGATCATGTCATCCTGCCGGCCGACACGCGCCCCGCCACACTCGAGGCCCTCGATGCCCTGGGTGCCGCACGCCTGGGAGACATGCCCGGCGGCCTAACACCGAGCACTCCACAAACGCCGCGCTGGGGTACGCTCGAGGCAGAACGTGTCGCCGTCACGCTTTATACCTCCGGCTCCACCGGCGAACCCCAGCGCCTCGACAAGAACTTCGCCCAGCTCGATGCGGAGCTTGGCATGCATGCCGCGCTATGGCCGCTCGATGCACGCCTGACCCTGAGCCAGGTGAGTCATCAGCATATCTACGGCCTGTTGTTCAGCGTGCTGCGCCCACTATGTGAGCGTGCGCCGTTCGCTGCCGAGATGTGCCGCTACCCGGAAACCTTACATCTGTGGTTGGCGCGCTGGCAGGCGCAAACTCGGCGCGAGGCGGTGCTGATCAGCGCCCCGCCGACTCTCGAGCGGCTCCCGGAGACACTCGACTGGCCGGCAGTCGACGGCGTCCTCGCCCGCGTTTACTCCTCCGGTGCCCCCTTGCCGCGCGACGCCGCCGCGCATGCCCAACGCCTGTTCAGTACCGAGGTCCGCGAAGTCTATGGCAGCTCCGAAACCGGCGGCATCGCCTGGCGCATTCAATCCCGGGATACCGGATGGACCGCCTTCCCCGGCGTCGAGGTACGCAACGATGCCGAGCATCAACTATGGCTGCGCGCGCCCTGGTTGAGCACACCCGCCACCTGGACGCCGCAGGCCGACCGCGTGGTCGTCGAAGGCACCCACTTTCGGCTACTCGGCCGAAGCGACCGTATCGCCAAGGTCGGTAGCAAGCGTGTCTCGCTCACCGCTTTTGACCGCGCCCTCGGTGATTTGCCGGACGTGCGCCGTGCCCATTGCGTTCCCTTGCCGAAACGCGATGGCCGCCTGGGCGCCATCGTCGAACTCGTCCCCGAGGCCGTGCCGCACGATCACAACGCACGACGCCGACTTATCCAGACGCTGCGCGCCGCTTTAACGCCACGCTTCGAAAACGCCGTGCTGCCACGCTACTGGCGATTCGTCGAGGCCTGGCCCCGCGACGCCCAGGGCAAGCTCGGCGCGACGTGCTTGTCACGCCTTTTCGCGGATCTCGACGATCCCCGAGTGCCTCGCTGGCTGGGCGAAACGCTGGATGGCCCGCAAAGCGCGCGCCTGACCCTCGAAGTGCCTGAACGTCTCGCCTATGTCGAGGGCCATTTCGCGACGCAGCCGGTGGTGCCGGGTATCGTCATGGTCCGTTGGGCACTCCAAGCCGCACGCGAAAGCCTCGGCCTGCACGGCGTATGCCGCGATATGGTACGCATCAAGTTTCCCCTGCTGCTTCTACCGGGGGAACGCGTCACCCTGATGCTCGACGCCACGCATGACAGCTCGCATGCAACGGCTCATGACAATGCTCACCACCACGCTCATCACGACATCCACAACAACGCTCATAACAACGACATGACGACCCGACTACGCTTCACGTTCACCAGCCAGCGCGGTACTCACGGGACCGGCACGCTGACGCTGACGCGACCGGAGGGCGCGTGCCATGCGTGACGATGCCCGCGCCTGTGTCATCATTCCGGTCTATAACCACGCCGACGCGGTGGGACGTACCTGTCAGACGCTACGCCGTCTGGAGGTCCCCCTTTTATTGATCGACGACGGTTGCGAGCTCGCCTGTGCCGCCGTTCTCGAGCGCCTCGCCGGCGCGCCCCACACACATCTGCTCAAGCTGCCGCACAATCAGGGCAAGGGCGCGGCAGTCAAGGCCGGCTTGCGCGAGGCACAGCGGCTGGGCTTCACGCACGCCCTGCAAGTCGACGCCGACGGCCAGCACGACGCCGACGACCTGCCGCCGTTTCTCGCCGGCCTCGATGCCGACGACATGACGCTGCGCATCGGCTATCCGCGTTTCGACGCCAGCGTGCCTCGGCACCGCTACTACGCCCGTTACCTCACCCATTCGCTGGTGTGGTTGAACACTCTTTCCTTCGCGCTGCGCGACACCATGTGCGGCGTCAAGCTGTATCCGGTAACGGCAACCAATCACTTGGTCGAACGGCATTCCTGCGGAGACCGCATGCAGTTCGACACCGAACTGCCCGTGCGCTGGATATGGGACGCGCGCCCGGTCGAGAATCTGCCCGTGCAGGTGAGTTACCCCCTCGATGGCGTCTCGCATTTCGCCATGTGGCGCGATAATCGCCAACTCACCACCATGCATTTACGCTTGCTCGCCGGTATGCTGCGGCGGCTGCCACACCTGCTCGGCCGCCATGCGCGAATGACAAGGAGTACCGGATGACCCCCAGCGACGACGACACGCAGCGCGATGCACGACACTGGTCGCGCGTTCAGGAGTCCGGCACATTGGCCGGCATGCGCCTGATGATCTGGATTCGCCGCCATCTGGGACGCTGGCCGTTTCGGCTCATGCTGGTACCGGTCATCCTTTACTACTATGCGATACGCCACATTCCCCGCCAGGCGTCGCAGGACTATCTCAAGCGCATCTGGCCGCTGCATGCCGGGCGTAAGCCGCGCTGCGTGCACTGGCTGAGCCTGCGTCATTTTCTGGTCTTTGGCGGCATGCTGATGGACAAGATCGATGCCTGGAGCGGGCGTACCCTGGAAGCACGCGTCGATGGCGCAGATCGTGCCCGCCTCGACGCCGCCATCCGCAGCGGACGCGGTGGTCTGGTGCTGGTCTCGCACGTCGGCAACCTGGAAATCTGCAGCGCCATGCAGGAACGTCGCGACGACTTCCATGTGGTGCAGATCATGCACACCCGCAACGCCAGCAAGTTCAACGAGCTGCTGGCCCGCAGCAATCTGCGCCGCGCGCCGGAGATCATCGAGGTCAGCGAGATCACACCGGCCACCGCCATGTTGCTCGCCGAGCGCATTCAACAGGGGCGCTTCGTGATGATCGCCGCCGACCGTGTGCCGATCAACGACGACGGCCGCACCCAGACGCTCGACTTCCTGGGCGCGCCAGCGGACTTTCCCGAAGGCCCGTTCCATCTGGCCACCCTGTTGCGCTGTCCGCTCTACACGGTGGCCTGCCTGCGTGACGCCGAAGGCTACCGGGTGGAATTCAGCGACTTCGACGACACCACCCACGTCAAACGCGTCGAACGCGATGCCTGGCGCGAACAAGCCATGCGCCGTTACGTACAATGGCTGACCGATCAATGCCAGCGCCAACCTCTGCAATGGTTCAACTTCTTCCCCTTCTGGGGTTCTTCGACAACGCACACACGCGACGACGGCTGAGTCTCGCCGTCGCGTGCCATATCGACACGGGAGAAAGCACATGATGCGCCGCTTGATCGCCTACGCCTGCCTGGGGCTCGTCGGGCTACCGCTCGCTGCACACGCTTTCGACCGCCAGGCGCTCCAGGCGCGGCTCGAGCAGACCCCGGCGCTGGAAGGCCACTTCACGCAGACGCGTTGGCTCGCCGATGTCGATACCGAACTCGAAAGCCAGGGACGCTTCGCCTATGTCCGCGACGAGAAGGTCGTCTGGCAGTTGGAAACGCCCGTGGAGGACACGCTGGTGCTCACGCCGGCCGATGCCGATGACGCCGCGCAATCGGAAAGCGCCCGTCAGGCCGGTCGCGAGCAGATCGCCGCGCTATTGTTACGCCTGCTCGGCGGCGACTGGTCGGCGCTGGATTCACGCTTTACCCAGGTACTCGAGGGCAACGCCGACGACTGGCGGATCAAGCTCACCCCGCGCGACTCGGCCCTGGCCGAGCGCATCGGCGAGATTCGTCTGGCCGGCGGCCGCTACGTCGAGCACCTGGAGATGCACATCGCCGATGGCGACCGCCTGAGCGTCGACTTCAGCGACCAGACGCCGCTGACGCCCGAAGCGATCGACGCCCTCCCCGACGCCGATACCCGCTGACCGGATCGCCAGGACTTCTCATGTCGCCTCTGCCCACCGCCACGCGCGCGCCCCGTTATCTCGCCTGGGCCTGGCTAGCCGCCCATCTGCTGTGTCTGGTGGCACTCGGCTGGCTGCTGCGCGACGGCCTGCCTGCAGACACCCGGCTGACCGCCATGCTGCCGGAGGATCGTCAGGCCCCGCTGGTGGAACGTGCCAGTGCCAAGCTGGGCACGAGTTTCGAGGACCGCTTCGTACTGCTGGTGCATGCCGACGATCTATCGAGCGTCACGCCCGCGCTGGCCGAGGTGCTCACCGAGCTCACTGGGAACGATGGCGCTGCGTCGGTGATCGACACCCTGACCTGGCGCGACACCGATCTACTCGACGACGATCCTCAGGCGGCACTCGATGCCTATCGCTATCGCCTGCTGACCCCCGAGATACGCCAGGCCATCGATGCCGACGGCGGTAACTCGCTGGTCGAGCCCGCACTGAAGACGCTGTTCTCGCCCGACGCGCGCCCGGATCCGCTACGCGACCCGTTCGGACTGCTCGATGCCTGGCTCGAGGAGCGCACCACGAGTCGCGTCATCCCGCGCGATGGCCGTTTGAGCATCGATATCGACGGCCAGCGTTTTAATCTATTGATCGGCAAGCTTGCTACCTCGCCCTATGCGCCTGACGCTCAGCAGCGCCTGACGACGGCATTGGCGGATTTTCAGGCCAATCACCCCGAAGCGACACTATTGCGCTCGGGGTTGATCTTTCATGCTGCGGCCGGCGCCGAGCAGGCCAAGCACGAGATCTCGACCATCGGCCTGGGCGCATTGCTCGGCCTGATCGTAGTGCTGCTGATCGTCTTTCGCTCGCCGCGCGTCCTGCTCGCACTATTGCTACCGCTAGGCAGCGGCCTGCTGATGGCGCTGACCCTGACGTTGGCATTGTTCGGCAGCCTGCACTTGCTGACGTTGGCCTTCGGCGCCAGTCTTATCGGCATCGCCATCGATTACGCCCTGCATCTGCAGAGTCATCGGGCCATCGCTGGCCGCGCCTTTCGCCTCCGCGCCCTGCTGCCCGGACTCGCACTGGGCTTGGCATCGAGCCTGGTCGCGTACCTCGCCCAGACCCTTACCCCGTTGCCGGGCCTGCGCCAGATGGCGGTTTTCGCCGCACTGGGGCTACTGGGCGCCTGGCTTTCGGTAGTGCTGTGGCTGCCTCGCTTACATCTACCCGTCTCGCCGGCCACCGCGCGCCTGGCGACACGCTGGGAGCGCCTCACCCGCTCGCCGTGGCACCTCAAGCCCGGCATCGTCGGCGTGGCAGCGGTCATACTGGTGGCGGTCTGTGCCTGGCGCCTGCATAGCGACGATAGCCTGCGGCTGCTCAGTTCATCGCCCGATGCCTTGCTCGAGCAGGAGCGCATCGTGCAACAGCATTTAGGCAACGATACCGGCACGCATTATTTACTGGTGCGCGGCGACGACGAGGCCGCACTACTCGGACGATTGGACGCCCTGCACACGCCGCTGGACACGCTGCAACGCCAGGGCGTGATCAGCGGACACGTCGACCTTGCCGACAGCGTGCCGCCGCCCGAGCGACAAAACGCCGATCTGGCGCGTGTCGAACGGCTCTATCAGGCCCCACTCGCGAACCTGTTTGAACGCGCGAACCTGCCGGACACACTGGCCGAGCGGGCACGCGCGCGCCTCGAGGAGAGCCCGGTGCTGGATGTCGCCACCTGGCTCGACTCGCCGCTCGGGGAGACGCAACGCCGCCTGTGGCTGGGCAACACCGACGACGGTGACGTCGCCGCCAGCGTGGCGCTTCAGGGCGTCGCGGACGGCGACGGCGAGGCGCCCTTGCGGCAACTCGCTGCCGATACGCCCAGCGTCACCTATGTCGATCGCATCGAGCGCCTGTCCGGGCTGCTCGGCGAGCTGCGCACGCATATCGCCGAATGGCTGTCATTGGGCCTCATCTTGCTGGGCGTAGGGCTGACCCTGCGTTATCGTCGGCGTACCTGGCGAGTACTGTTGCCCCCGCTGGGCGCTACGCTGATCGTATTGACGAGCTTCGCGATGGCCGGCATCCCGCTCAACGTCTTCAGTCAGTTGGGGCTATTGCTGGTCTTGGGCATCGGCCTCGACGCGGGTATCTTCAATGCCGAGCATCCCCGCCAGGCCGCCGCCTGGCTGGCCATCAGCCTGTCCACGCTGACCAGTCTGCTGGCCTTCGGACTGCTTGCTTTCAGTGCCACCCCGGCACTTCACTATCTCGGCCTGACGTGCCTGATCGGTTTGGCCGCGGTGTGGGGGCTGGTCTACTTGCTCAGGCCTGGACCAAGAGGAGACGCAGGATGAACATGCACACCGACGCATCCCCGCATGCCAACGACTGCGACGTCGCCATCATCGGTGCCGGGCCCTCCGGAGCAGCTTCTGCCGCACGCCTGAGCCGTCTCGGATGGCGTGTGCATGTCATCGAACGCAGCCATTTCCCGCGCTTTGCCATCGGCGAAAGCCTGTTGCCGCAGAGCATGGCCTATCTCGAGGCAGCCGGCTTGCTGGAAACGGTTCAGGCCGCCGGTTATCAGTCCAAGAACGGCGCCGCCTTCACGCGCCACTCGCGGACCACCGCCATCGACTTCCGCGACAAATCCACCCCCGGCTGGGGCACCACCTATCAGGTCCCGCGTGCCGACTTCGACCAGCGCCTGATCCACGCCGCCGAGGCCCAGGGCGCCACGCTCGAGTTTGGCACCACGGTCACCGCGTTCGACGCCGACGCCGCGTGTCCCATACTGCAACTCAAGGACGAACAAGGTGCGACGCGCTACTTGAACGCGCGTTTCGTGCTCGATGCCAGCGGCTATGGCCGGGTACTGGCACGCCTGGAATCACTCGAACGCGATCCGCGCGCCGAACCGCGCATGGCGATCTTCAGCCATGTCGAGGACGGCATCGAGGACGCCGATTACGACCGCGAGAAGATCCTGATCGGTGTGCATCCAGAGGACGCCGGCATCTGGTACTGGCTGATCCCCTTCGCCGACGGACGCGCCTCGGTGGGTGTCGTCGGCGACATCGAGACCCTCACCGCGCATGGCGACAACCCCGAGGCGCGCTGGCAAGCCTTGATCGACCGTGAGCCCCGCTTTCGCCAACTCCTGCATCAGGCGCGGCGCGTGCGCGAGGTCAACGAGATACGCGGCTACGCGGCCAGCGTCACGCGCCTGCACGGCCCCGGTTACGTACTGCTCGGCAACGCCGGAGAATTTCTCGACCCGGTGTTTTCCTCCGGCGTCACCATTGCCCTGCACTCGGCGCACCTGGCCGCACCCCTGGTCGACCGCCAGCTACGCGGCGAGGCAATCGACTGGCACGCCGACTTCGAGACGCCGCTGCGCGCCGGTGTGGAAACCTTCCGCGCCTTCGTCGAGGCGTGGTACGCCGGTACGCTACAGACCATCGTCTTTCACGAAGCGCCCCCGCCGCGCTTCAAACGCTGGATCAGCGGCGTGCTCGCCGGTTACGCCTGGGATCGCGACAATCCTTTCGTCACCGCTTCACGACGCCGCCTGGCGACGCTTGCCGAGGTCTGCGCACAACGCGACGAGGTACGCTCATGAGCCTGCCACGACTCCCCCTGGCGCTCGCGCTGTGTGGTCTGATGCTGCTCGGTGGCTGTTCGCTGACACCACCCATCGCGCCCCATCCCGCACTGGATCAGACCGAACGCTCGGAGACACTCACCCGGCGCCTGACCTTCATCCCGGACGACAAGGACGACAGCACACAGACGCTGATCGCCGTGCTGCGCTTGGCCTCGGATGAATTGCGCGTGGTGCTGACCACACCCTACGGACAGCGCCTGACGACACTGGTGCGCGACGCATCGGGCAGCCGCTTCGAGCAGGGCGACGCGCCGCGCGAGGAGGCCCTGCCGTTTTCGCCGGACTGGCTGGCAACGCGGCTGGAATGGTCACTGTGGCCCCGTGCGGCGCTCGAGGAAGCCTTCGCCGATAGCCAATGGACGCTCGACGAGGATCGCCAACAGCGCCTGATCGTCTATCGTGGCGAGCGGGTCGCGCGCATCACGCCACCCCCGTCGCAACGCGATATCAACAGTGACAGCGACGTAGTGCTGGAAGATTTTCAAGGCGACTATCGACTGCGCATCGCGCCGCTCGATTCGTCCACCGACCACGAGGCCTCGCGATGAGCCTATCCGCCAACCGCCAACCCTGTCGTCTATCGCGTCCCGGCGTGGTGTGTAGCCTCGGCGACGACCTGGAGACCATCGCCTATGCCTTGTTCAACGGGCAACGCGGGCTGACATCCAGCACTGCCTTCACTCCCGATCGCGAGCTATCGTTGGGCATGATCACCTGCGCGCTTCCCGACTGGGACGACTGGCCACCCGAGCAGCGCAGCCGCAACAACCGCTTGTTGGCACTCGCCATGCAACGCTTGCATGACACGCTCGACACCTTGCGTGAGTCGGTGGCGCCCGAACGCATCGGTGTGGTCATCGGCACCAGTACCTCGGGCATCGGCGAGACCGAACGCGCCGTGGCCGAGGCAGGCCGCGAGGGGCCGTTACCCGAGACGTTCCGCTATGCCAATCAGGAACTCGGTGCGCCGGCACACTTCGTCGCCCAGCGCATTGGCGCCCAGGGGCCGGTATATGCGCTTTCCACGGCGTGCAGCTCCAGCGCACGGGCCCTGGCCAGTGCGCGACGCCTGCTGGCCAGCGGGACGTGTGATGCGGTCATCGCGGGAGGCGCGGATAGCCTCTGCCGTTTGACCGTCAACGGCTTCGCCAGCCTGGAAGCGATCAGCGAGCAGCCTTGTCTGCCGTTCTCCGCGCAGCGCGACGGCATCAATATCGGCGAGGCGGCGGCGCTATTCGTGGTCACCCCGGAAGCCGGCGGCATTCAGCTCAGCGGCACGGGGGAGTCCAGCGACGCCTATCACGTCTCCGCGCCACGTCCGGATGGTAGCGGCGCGCACGAGGCGATGCGCCAAGCCCTGGCAATGGGCGGCTACGCGCCCGAGGCAGTGGACTACCTCAACCTGCACGGCACCGGCACGCCCCACAACGACAGCATGGAAGCCAAGGCGGTCGCGGCGCTCTTTGCCACCTCGCCGCCGTGCAGCTCGACCAAAGCCCTGACCGGCCATACCCTGGGCGCCGCCGGGGCGCTGGAAGCCGCGTTCTGCTGGTTGGCGCTCGACCGCGGACGCCTGCCGGTACATGTCTTCGACGCCCTGCCCGATCCCGAGTTGCCACCACTCGACTATGTCATGCCTGCGGTCACGCCCGAGCACACACCGCGTCCGATCAAGCATGCGCTGAGCAACTCCTTCGCCTTCGGCGGTAATAACGCCGTGCTGCTGATGACACGTGAGGAGGCATGACATGCACCTTCAGCTTCCCTGTGAGGTAAGGCCGTTCGTCCCTCATGACGGCGCGATGTGTCTGCTCGACACGCTGCTGGATTACGATGCCGAAGGCGCCACCATCGAGATCACGCCCGGGGACAGCGATCTTTTCGTCGAGGACGGCGCGATTCCCGCATGGGTCGGCCTCGAATGGATGGCCCAGGGCGTCGCCGCCTGGGCCGGGGTCTGGGCGCATATCGACGGCGCACCGCCACCGCCCGGTTTCTTGATTGCCAGCCGGCGCTATCATGCCCATGTGGATAACTTTTCCCTCGGCGAGCCGGTGCATATCCAGGTGACACGGGAATTCGTCGCCGACAACGGCGTGCGTGCCTTCGCCGGCACTCTCTCAACGGCAGCGGGCCAGCGCCTGGCCGAGGGACGCCTGAGCATCTTCCAGCCGACGCCGGACACTTCTTCTTCCCCTGCAGAAAGGCAAAACGCTCGATGACCGACACCATCCTGGTGACCGGTGCCAGCCGTGGCATCGGTCGCGCCACCGCCCTGCGCCTCGCGCACGACGGCTTCGATATCGTCCTTCATTACCGCTCGCGCGAGCAGGACGCCGAGCGCGTCGCCGAGGAAATTCGCGCGCTGGGCCGCGAGGCGCGCCTCGTGTGTTTCGACGTGGCCGACCGCGATCAGGCACGCGCGCTCCTCGAAGCGGACATCGAGGCCCATGGCACTTATTTCAGCGTGGTCTGCAACGCCGGCATCACCGCCGACAACCCGTTCCCCGCGCTTACCGGCGACGATTGGGACAGCGTGGTACATACCAATCTCGACGGTTTCTACAACGTGCTGCATCCGCTGGTCATGCCGATGATCCAGCGCCGCAAGCCGGGACGCATCGTCACCATCGCCTCGATGTCGGGACTCATCGGCAATCGCGGCCAGGTCAATTATAGCGCCGCCAAGGCGGGGATCATCGGCGCCACCAAGGCACTGGCCATCGAACTGGCCAAGCGCCATATCACCGTCAACTGCGTCGCCCCTGGGTGGATCGACACCGATATGACGCATCACCTATCCCAGGAAGAAGTGCTCAAGCTGATCCCCATGCGACGCACCGGCCAGGTCGAAGACATCGCCGGCGCGGTGAGCTTTCTATGCTCAAAGGATGCGGCTTATATAACGCGTCAGGTGTTGCCGGTGAATGGCGGCATGTGCTGAGAGGCTATTTTGTAAACACCCTCTGGGGAGGAGGTCACTTGCCACCATCAAGCTTGGCGCGACGAAGCCGATAATGAGGCATACGCTTGAGGCAATGGATACGAATCGATGAAACGCTTGACTCTGATGATTGCCATACTCCTCGCCATCGCCCTGCTGGGGGGTGTGCTGCTGTCGGCTACCGACCTCGCCTGGCCGCTTCCGCCCTCGGCGCTGATTCCCCTGGGTGCGTTCGTGCTTGCGCTGGGTGCGCTGGCGATTTTGGCCCTGCTGGGCATGGCGCTGTGGCAGCAGCTTTCCCAGCAGCAGCGTGCCCTGCACGATAGCCTCGAAGCCTTGTCTCACCATGGGCGTACGCAGACCACGGCATTACTGGCCGAGCATTTCATGCAACATGCCGAACGCTTGCTGGAAAAAGAGGGACTGGATCCCAACAAGCGCAACGTGCTGCGCTGCCTGTCCATCGATGCCCTGCGCGGCAATAGCGGGCGCGGCGATCCCAACTATGCGCGTCTGGCACGACTCTTCGAGTGGTTCAACGGCGAGGCACACGCTACCGGCGACAATGCCGAGCGGCAGCGTCTGCTGGTACCGGTGCTGATGCAGTACGCAGAGATCGCCGTTCAGCTATGCCGTGTCGGCGAAAGCGAGCCGGAACGCGTGGGAGAGTTTCTTAGTCACCAGCCGCCGGCGGCAACCCAGCACGAGGAAGAAGAGGCGCCATCGACGTGACCGACGCCTTATATCCTGTGGCTCATTGGCCCTTGTATGGCGGCGCTTAGCGCAACAGCAGCAACGGTACCTGGGCGCGGCGAATCATCGCCGTAGTGGTACTGCCCACCAGGAACTGGCGAATGCGCGAGTGCCCGTAGGCACCCATGACCAGCAAATCGATATCATGCTCCTGCCGATAGTCGCATAGCACCTTCTCGACCTCGCCGGCGATAATGTGCGTATGCACGGCGCTACTGGTCGGCGCTAGCTGTTTCTCCGCCCAGGCGAGTTGCTCGCGATGCTCGTCGGTATCCGCCCCCACCAGCACCAGATGGCATTCCAGGTCGCGTAGCAACGGGCGTTCCGAAAGCAATTCAACCATCTTGCGCGTCGTTGGACCGCCATCGAAAGCAATCAGATAGCGTGTCGGCGTCGCGAAAGACTCCGGAATCACCAGAATCGGGCGATGCAGCCCACGAATCACGCGCTCGAGGTTGCTACCCATGTGCTCCGGCGAGGCGTCCGCCGATTCACCGCGCTTGCCCAACACGATCAACCGCGCTTCTTCTTCGATCTCGGTCAAGGCCTCGACCAGCTCGCCATTACGCTGACGTGTTTCGACCTCGGCAATGCCAGCCCCCTCGGCGCGCTCACGCGAGGCGCTCAACATCAAGCGACCGTGCTCTTGCGCGACCTTGCCACGTTGCTCATCCAGGCTGGCCAGCTCTTCGAGAAGATGCTCGCGCGAGCCGAGCCCGATGTTGCCGCGCGGATCGAACTGACTCGGTGCCTGATTGCGATCCAGTACATGCACGAAGGACAGCGGTACATCCATGCGCTGGCTCGCCCAGACCGCGGCATCGCTCACGGCTTCAGAATAGTTCGAGCCATCGATACACGCCATGACGTGAGGTGCTTTCATGTGGCGGGCTCCTTGTGATGATCTTATTCAGGTCCCATCGCAATGGGAGTGATTGCATGATACTCAGCCTCGGGAAGACTTGTCGTCTCACCTTAAGGCGTAGACCGCGACTCACTTAGTGGCCCATGAGCTTTTCCACGGCGTCGGGCTTGTCGTGCACCGCGAATCGATCCACCAGGGTGGCGCTGGCCTCGTTGAGCCCCACGATCTCCACCTCGGTGCCCTCGCGGCGGAACTTGATGACCACCTTGTCGAGCGCGCCCACGGCGGTGATGTCCCAGAAGTGCGCACGGGTCAGGTCGATATGGACACGTTCCACGGTCTCCTTGAAGTCGAAAGACTCCACGAAACGATCCGCCGAGGTGAAGAATACCTGGCCGACGACACGATAGACACGCGTCTGACTCTCCTCGTTCATCTCGCTACCTACATAGAGGATCTGTCCGACCTTGTTGGCAAAGAATAACGACGCCAGCAGCACGCCCACCAGTACGCCGATCGCCAGGTTATGGGTCGCGACCACGACGATAACCGTCGCCAGCATGACGATATTGGTCGACATCGGGTGCTTGCGCAGATCGCGCAGCGACTCCCAACTGAAGGTCCCGATGGAGACCATGATCATCACCGCCACCAGTGCTGCCATGGGAATCTGCGCGACGAGATCGCCAAGGAAGACCACCAGAATCAGCAGAATGACCCCGGCACACAGCGTGGAAAGCCGGGTACGCCCCCCGGATTTAATGTTGATAACCGACTGTCCGATCATCGCGCAACTCGCCATGCCGCCCAGGAAGCCAGTGGCGATGTTGGCAACGCCCTGGCCCTTGCACTCGCGGTTCTTGTCGCTAGGCGTATCGGTAAGTTCGTCGACGATGGTTGCCGTCATCATCGACTCGAGCAGGCCCACCACGGCCAGTGCCGCGGAATACGGGAAGATGATCGCCAGTGTTTCGAAATTGAGCGGCACGTCCGGCCACAGGAAGACCGGCAGCGTATCCGGCAGCTCGCCCATATCGCCCACGGTGCGCACCATGGAGAAATCGCCCAGCATGTAGATTGCCGTGAGCACGATGATGCACACCAGCGGTGACGGCAACGCACGTCCGATAACCGGAACGTAGGGAAACAGGTAGATGATCCCCAGACCGGCGGCGGTCATGGCATAGACGTGCCAGGTCACATCGGTCAACTCCGGCAATTGCGCCATGAAGATCAAAATCGCCAGAGCATTGACGAAGCCCGTGACCACAGAGCGCGAAACGAAACGCATCAACGCTCCCAGACGCAGATAGCCGGCCACGATCTGCAACATCCCCGTCAGCAAAGTCGCGGCAAGTAGATATTCGAGCCCATGTTCCTTGACCAGGGTCACCATGAGCAGCGCCATGGCGCCGGTCGCGGCGGAGATCATCCCCGGGCGGCCACCGGTAAAGGAAATCACCACTGCCATGGAAAAGGACGCGAAGAGCCCCACCTTGGGGTCGACCCCGGCAATGATCGAGAAGGCGATCGCCTCCGGGATCAGGGCCAGCGCCACCACGGCGCCGGCCAAGACGTCCGATCGGACGTTCGAGAACCAGCGTTGTTTGATCGATGCGTACATGCGTGTGTCCAGTCGATGAGAAAGGTCAGAAGTTTTACTCGGCACGCCTGGCGACGGCTCATTCGGGACACGAGCATCGTGTGATATGCCGATGTCGGGAATGCAACGGGAACCGAAAAGACGGCCGTAAACGGCCCGGACGGATGCATGGTGCGTCCATCGGGGCCGCGGAGAGCGTGGGAAACGCTCCGGGGAAAGGGAAAACGCTAGGGCGGCGTTGCGCTCATGAAATCGAATCGGCCTTGAACGGTCGGTTGTGGGCACATGGCGTCATGTGCCCAGAAAAGGACGGGATTCTACCAACTCGACGCTGCATTTGCACCTTTGGTTGTAGACGGACTTACCTCGCGCCAGTCGAATCGAGGCCAGCCACGCAACTCGGCGATACGCGCCAGGCGATCCACAGGCCGGTGCAGTCACCGTCGAGCAGGGTGCCGTCGAGATCGAAAATCGCCAGATGGCGGCTGTCAGCGAGCATGGCGCCGGGCTCCTGGTGAAAAAACAGGCGCCACTCTAACCGCTCGATTTGACAGGCGCCTGTCACGCTTCGTTGTCTGGCGTCTCGAATCCAGAGGGGGAGCGGCTCGACGACGTGTCCGACGAGTCATGGTCCGACGAGTCATGGTCCGAGGTATCGTTGCCTGTCGGCGCGGCACCCGCCTTGTTCAGTTGACTTTTGAAGGCGTCCATGATGTCCATCGGCAACGGGAAGACGATGGTCGAGGCGTTCTTGTTGCTCATGTCACTGAGCGTCTGCAGATAGCGCAACTGCAGCGCCGCGGAATTGCTGGCCATGACATCGGCGGCATCGACCAGCTTGTGCGAGGCCTGCAGCTCACCCTCGGCATGGATCACCTTGGCGCGCCGTTCACGCTCGGCCTCGGCCTGGCGGGCGATGGCGCGAATCATGCTCTCGTCGAGGTCGACATGCTTGATCTCGACATTGGCGACCTTGATGCCCCAGGCCTCTGTCTGAGTGTCGAGAATCTCCTGGATATCGTTATTGAGACGATCGCGTTCGGAGAGCATCTCGTCGAGGTCGTGCTTACCGAGCACCGAGCGCAAGGTGGTCTGCGCCAGTTGGCTGGTGGCGACACCGAAATTTTCGACCTGGATGATGGCCTTCTCGGGATCGACCACGCGGAAGTAGAGGACTGCGTTGACGCGCACGGTAACGTTATCCTGCGAGATGACGTCCTGCTCAGGCACGTCCAGCGTCACGGTGCGCAGATCGACGACCTGCATTTTCTGGATGGCTGGAATCAACAGCAACAGCCCCGGTCCCTTCACTGACTGGAAGCGGCCCAGGAAGAAAACCACACCACGCTTGTACTCCGGCAAGATGCGTATCGCCGCGAACAGCAACAGCACGACCAGAACAATCGGCACTAGATAGGCATAACTCGCGTACATGGCGTTACTCCTTCTCGATAAACGATGTTTCTCGATAAATGATGGCGTGCCCCAGGCACCGCATGGCGACTAAGGGGTTGCCGTCATTGGCTCGACTACCAGCGTCAAGCCCTCGCTGGATACGACTCGCACCCGCTGACCGCGTGCCACGGGCGATGCACAGCGCGCCTGCCAGCGCTCGCCGTGTACCATCACCTTGCCTTGTTCCTGGAAGTCCCCCAGCACCGTGGCCTCTTGGCCGATCATTTCCTCCTGACCGCCCTGCGGACGGCGCTGACGCATCCCCACGAAGCGCATAACCACCCACAACAGGAAGCCGACAGCCACTAGCGCCACGCCGCCTACCAGAGGCCATGCCAGCGCCTGATGCGTGTCATCCATCAGCATCACCGAGCCGGCGACGAAGGCTGCGAGTCCGCCGAATCCCAGCACGCCGACGCTGGGTACGAACGCTTCGGCCACGACCAGCGCCATGCCCAGGAAAACCAGTACCAGGCCCGCATACCCCACCGAGAGCATCTGGAAGGCGTACATGGCCAATACCAAGCTGATGGCGCCGATCACGCCGGGAAATAGCGTGCCCGGACTCAGCAATTCGAAGATCAGCCCGTAAAAGCCGATGATCATCAGGAAATAGGCGACGTTGGGATTGGTGATGAACGCCAGCACCTGGGCGCGCCAATCCGGCGGCTGGCGATCGAGCGTCATGCCCTGTGTAGATAGAGTACGCTCACCGCTCTCCATGACCACGCTTCGCCCGTCTATCTGGGTAAGCAAGGCGTCGAGATCGCTCGCCACGACATCGACGACGTTGGCCTCCAGGGCCTCGCTGGCCGTGAGATTGGCCGCCTCGCGCACGGCGCGTTCGGCCCACTCGGCGTTGCGTCCATGACGCTCGGCCAACGAACGAATCGTGGCCACCGCATCCTCGAGAACCTTGCGTTCCATCGCCGATGACGATGCTTCTTGAGTCTCTTCTTCCCCTGACGCGCCTTCCGTCGGTTCACCGCCGCCACCGCCGAGCTGCACCGGCGTCGCCGAACCGAGGTGTGTCGATGGCGTCATGGCGGCGATATGACTGGCATAGAGCAGATAGGTACCGGCGCTGGCGGCACGCGCCCCGGCGGGCGTCACATAGCTCACCACCGGTACCGGCGAGGCCAGCATCGCGCGGATCATGTCTCGCATGGAGGCCTCCAGGCCGCCCGGTGTATCGAGCTCGAGAATCACCAGCGAGGCGCCGGCCTCGTCGGCACGCTCGAGACCACGCTGAAAGTAATCGCTGGTGGCGGGGCCGATGCCGCCGTCGATACTCAGGACCACGCCGTGGGGCGCTTCACCCCCGTCGGATTGCGCACTCGCCAGCCACGACAATCCCAGACCCGCGAGTACCAGGCAGGCCCACATCAGGCAGCGGCGCATCGCGACTCCGTCATTACGGCGTAGCATCGCGACTCTCCGAGGCCGAGGCACAGGGCGTGGGACGCGTGGACCAGGTAGTGGTGCCATCATCCCGACGACATACGCGGCTACCTTCGGACGTGGCAGAACGCGCCTCGACGTCCGGCGACGATGACGCGTTGGGCTGCACGATGATCGACGGGTGCACACTGACGCGATCAAGCCCTTCTCGCCACCCGTGTTCACGCCATCCCTGCCAGGCGTGACGCTCACGGTCGTAGCGTCTCCCTTCATGTTCGACCTGGTGCGACTCGAGCGGCAACAAGCGCCCGCTATCGGGATCGTAGACCTTGACGCCTTCCGCGCTGGCCGTCGTGATCCCCGCAACCGCCAGCAGCAAGACAATGCCCATTGCAGCAGGCATTGCGTCACCCGCGTGCCGATACCTCGTCATGTTCGTCTCCTCGAGCTCGCCAGCCTCAGTCAGGGAGCCGTTTACGTCAGTCTAGTTCACGTGCACCACGCAACCATTCCCATAATGCCTCGCATGCCGGCCGCAATACCCGCGCCTGTGGGCGTACCAACCAGAAGGCCTCGTCGGTGGGCATGCACAATTCAAAGGGCGCCACCAGATCGTCACGACCATCGAAGAGGCGCCGGTGGGTCAAGGCGATGCCCGCCCCACGTGCGGCCAACGACAGTGTGGCGACCTGGGTATCGCAAATGAACGAAGCACAACGCGCTTCCAGCCCTTCGGACCCGGCCAGCGCCAGCCAACTCGGCCAGCCCAGCGCAAAGCCGGCGGCATGCAAGAGGGTATGCCCGGCCAAGTCTTCGGACGTTCGCAACTCACGGGCCAAGGCTGGCGAACACACCGGTAGCATGACTTCTTCGTTGAGCAGCACCGACTCCATGTCGGCCCAGCCACCCTGGCCGTAGCGGATCTCCATGTCCACGCCCTCGGCGCCGAAGTCACCGGGCCATACGGCACTTACCAAGCGGACCGTGACATCGCGATGCCAATGATGGAACCGCATCAGCTCGTTGGCCAACCAACCGTTCTGTACTGCAGGCGTGGCACGCAACGTGACCGGCGCGTCGGGATGCGGCCCGAAGACCTCGGCGGTACCTTCAGCAATGCGTGTGAAGGCTTCCTGAATGCTCGGCAGCCAAGCCTGTCCGGCCGGCGTCAGCGACAGGCTCCGCGGGTGCCGCACGAACAGCGCCTGGCCGAGACGATCCTCGAGCAGGCGGATTCGCTGGCTGACGGCCGATTGCGTCACGCCAAGCTCACGACCGGCCTGGGTGAAACTCAGCGTGCGCGCGGCCGCCTCGAAGGCTTGCATCCACAGAATCGGTGGCAGAGACATGATGAACTCGACGGCGATGAATGTCCGCCCATGATCGTTAATAAGCCACCCATTAGCAAAGCTTGGCCTTAGGTCCAATATTCATCGTTTGTCTAATGTCGCCATGAGGCGACATGCTAGAGGCCGATTCGCACGACCCAACACCAAGAGGCCGACATGCAGTCCCAGAGCCAATCTCCCGCCGTCGAAATGAGTGAACTCACGCCTTATGCGCAAGGCCCCGCGCTACGTGCCTGTCATCCCGGCGACAAGGCACTGGAGGTGGCCTGGGAAAACGCCGATAGCGCGCGTTTCAGCTACCGCTGGCTGCGTGATCACTGCGCCTGCACTGCGTGCCGCCATCCCATGACGCGCGAGCGTCTTTACATGCCGCTCGAGGATGAAAACTTCCTGAATGCCAACCCCGAGGCCAGCGTCGAAGACGGGATCCTGGTGCTGCGCTGGGCCGACGATCACGAATCGCGCTTTGATGGCGGGTGGCTACATCAACGTCGTCCCGAAACGCGGGCCGATGATGGCGTCCCGCGTGCCGAGGCATGGCAAGAAGGCTTTGCACCCGTCCATGTGGCGCATGCCGACATGATGGCCGGCAGCGACGGTCGCCGCAAATGGCTGACCGCGCTGCTGCGCGACGGTCTGGTCCTGCTCGATGACGGCCCGCGCGAGCTCGAAGAAGTCGTACGCATCACCGAACTGTTCGGGCCGATGCGCGCCACCAACTTTGGGGGCCGTTTCGACGTTCAGTCCAAGCCAAACCCCAACAATGCGGCGTATACCGCCATAGGTCTCGAGCTGCATAACGACCTTCCCAACTGGCGCCATCCGCCGGACATTCAACTACTGTATTGCCTGGAAAACGAAGCCGAGGGCGGTGCATCACTGTTCGCCGATGGCTTCGCCGTGGCCGAGGCGATGCGTCATGAAGCTCCGGAGGCATTCCTGCGTCTACGCGATACGCCCATCGATTTCCGCTTCCAGGACGAGGATAGCGACATCGCGGTACGCGCCCCGATCATCGACGTCGATGACACCGGCCGCATCCGCGAAGTGCGCTTCAACAACTGGATTCGCGACACCCTACGCCTACCGCCGGAAGAGGCTGACGCCTGGTACGAGGCGTACCTGATCTTCTGGCAACGCCTTCGCGAGCCGCGCTTCCGCGTCGACTTCGCGCTCGAGTCCGGACAGATGGTGGCTTTCGACAACCGTCGCGTGCTGCACGGTCGTGGCGCCTTCGACCCCAATACCGGACGCCGTCACCTGCAAGGCACCTATCTGGATATCGACCACCTCGAATCGCATCTACGCGTGTTGGCGCGCCACGCTGCTACCGCCGCGCCCGCTACTCCGACAACATCCACCAATGAAACGGGAGTTTCCTGATGTCTCATTCGCTTCGTCCCTTACTCGTCGGACTACCGCTAGCCGCCGGTGTCGGCCTGGCACTGCCGGCCCAAGCGGCCGATACAGTGCGCTTCGGCGTGCCCTCATGGCCTGGGATCACCGTCAAGACCGAGATCGCCAGCCAACTGCTGGCCCCCCTCGGTTATGAATCAAAAACCGATGACGTTGGCCTGCAGGTCATCTATCAGGGCATGGAAAGCGGCGATCTGGATGTCTTCCTCGGCGGCTGGTTACCGGCACAAGAGCCGATGCTCACGCCCATGGAAGATAAAGGAAGCGTGACGCGCATCGTCAACAACGTCGATGGCGCGCAAATGACGCTGGCAGTGCCCGACTACGTGTACGAGCAAGGCGTGACCTCGTTCGCGGACCTCGACGAGCACCGCGACATGTTCGACGGCAAGATCCATGGCTTCGGCGCCGGTTCCGCTGCCAGCGAAATTCTCAACAAGGCGATCGACAACGACACCTGGGGGCTCGGCGACTGGCAACTAGTGGATACCAGCACCGTCGGTATGCTCAGCGCCGCGCGCGACTCCATCTCACGCGAGGAACCCATCGTGTGGGTCGGCTGGACGCCGCACTGGATGAACCTCGAGCTGCCGATGCGCTACCTGGAAGACAGCAAGAACCTGTTCGGCGAGGGCAATGGCGCCAGTCAGGTACTCACCCTGATGAGTTCGGACTTCGCCGACGGCCACCCCAACTTGAAGACGTTCTTCGAGAACTTCACCTTCACCGCCGAGCAGCAAAGCTGGATGATCAAGGCCTTCGGTCTTGACGAGAAAGAGTTCGGCAGCGTGGCCACGACCTGGATCGAGGATCATCCGGATCGCGTCAAGGAAATGCTCGACGGCGTGACCACCACCGATGGCGATGCTGCCTGGCCGGTGGTGAAAGAAGCGCTTTCACTGGAAGACTGATCCGCGTTCGACACGGCATGCGAAGTGCCGTGTTCCCCCCGTGCGGGCTCTCACGTATGCTGAGCGCAGTTCACGCTTAGAGGGCCCGCATGTCTCGTTCTCTCGGAATTCTCTTCACCTTGCTCGGTGTCATGCTCGGCTGTGGCCTGCTCTGGCAATGGCTCGCCATGCACGACATCCTGACCCCGCAAGCGCTGCGTCATCTGCTGCAAAATGCCGCGTCATGGCGCGATGCCGCCTGGGCGCCACTGGCCGTCATGGGCATATATGCCCTCACTTCCCTGGTCGTTTTTCCATTAAGCGTACTGGTCGCCGCCACCGGCTTGGTCTTCGGTCCCGCCTGGGGCTTCGTCTATGCCATGCTGGGGACGCTGTCGGCGTCGATCGCCACTTACTGGGTGGGGCGGGCTCTAGGGCGTGACGCCCTGCTACGTCACGGCGGCAAGAAGCTCAACGGCCTCGCCCGACTGCTTGCCGGACGCGGCATACGCACCATGGTGCTGTTCAACCTGCTGCCCTTGGCCCCCTTCACCCTGACCAACATGCTGGCCGGGGCGTGCCACCTGCGTTTTCGCGATTACATGCTCGGCTCCACCTTGGGGATCGCCCCGGGACTGCTCGGCATCACCTTACTGGGGAGTCAGTTGGGGTCGCTAGTCACCGCAGAAAGCCGCGAGGGATTGCTGATCGCCGCCAGTGGCATCGTCGTCGCAGTGGGTATCTTGTGGGGGCTCAAGCGTTATGCCGAACGGCGTAGAAAGCGCGTGTAACGCCCCGTGAGCGCTCACTTACTGGGGATTTCTTCCTTAGTCTGAACCGTGTCGCGTTCCGGTACGGTTTGAAACACCGAACGCAATACTCGGCCGCGATGCCGCAGCAAGCGCCACTCGCCTTCGAGACGCCCGCGCACCTTTTCCCAGGCACCATCGTCACGCTCCGCCGCGCTCGCCTCGGCCTCGAGCACCTGACGATAGATGCCCAAGCAGTGCTCAGCACAGCGTCGATCATCGAGCTTATGCGCGCTGTCGAATGCTCCCTGGCGTAACCTGGCATGCAGGGTAGGTTCTTGAAGCGTTTCCAGCGCTTTCGCGAACGTCTCGACATCATCGCTGGGGAGCATGATGCCGTTTAAGCCGTCGCTCAGGACTTCGCGCACGCCACTGGCATCGACCGCCACCACCGGCAGGCCCGCCGCCATGGCTTCGGCGACGACCATGCCCTGGGTTTCACTGTGCGAGGCGAAGGCAAAGGTATCCATCGCATGGTAGGCATCGATCAAGGCCTGGTCGTGCAACTTGCCGGTGTAATGAAAACGATCCGCTACGCCCTCGCGGGCGGCATGGTCATGCATCACCGTGCGTGCTTCGCCCTCGCCAACGACCAATACCCGAGCCTTGGGATGACGCGCCAGGAAACGCGACAACGCCGCGGCCAGAAAACCGAGGTTCTTCTCCATCGCCAGACGCCCCACGTGCCCTATCACCATCGCATCTTCGGGGATGCCAAAGCGCTGACGCCAGCGCGCGCCTTCGCCTTGGGCAAAGGCGCGCGTATCCACGCCGCTGGGAATCACGCGCACTTTGTCGGGTAAAACGCCCCGCTGGGCCAATAGCGCGGCGATACTCTCGCTGGGTGCGATCACTGAATCGCATAATCGCGTGTATTCACTGGATAACGCGATAGCGAAACGCTGCATGCGCGGCGAGTCGCCGGGCACGTAGTGCGTGTAGTGCTCATATAGCGTGTGATGGGTAAAGACCAACGGCAGGCCATAAGTTTGCGCCACGCGTGCTGCGGTATCGCCGAGCAGGAAGGGATGGTGGGAATGCACCAGATCGGGCTCGAATTCCTCGATGGCCTCGTAGAGTTGACCGGGCACCGGCACGGGAAGAGAAAAATCGCTGCCGTTAAAGCGTTGCATGGCCACCACACGCACCACATCGCGCTCGAAACGTGGCTGACCGTCCAGTTTGGGCGCTACGACCAACACGCTGTGCCCCGCATGCTGCAGGCACCGCTTGAGACGCTGAACAGATTCACTCACTCCACCCACAGTCGGACAGTAGGTGTTGGTGAACATCAGGATATTCAATCCCTCGACTCCCTATGACCTCGAAAGCGCGACGCCGACCTGGCCCGCCGCAAGGCGGCACATCATAGCAGATAGCATGGCACCAAAGGCCAGCGATGGGGACATTAACGTGATGCATCGGGCAATTCGGGAACGCGGCCCCGCATGCCTTGCGTCAGATGTTCGACAAATGTCCTCAAGCGAGCGCCGGCATGGCGACGCGGCTCATGCACGGCATAGAAATCCGCCCGTAAGCCCTGCCATTCAGGCAACAGGGGCACGAGTTCACCCTGCGACAGGGCAGCGTGCACATCCCACCACGACCGCAGCAGAATTCCCGCGCCCTCCCGCGCCAGGCACGTAACCACCTCGCCATCATTGCTGGCCAGGTGCCCACCGACACGCACGGTGCGTACCTCACCCTGGCGTTCGAAGCGCCACAACGCAAAGTCGCTGTCGTTTTCGCGTACGACCAGGCAAGTATGCCGCGCCAGATCCTCCGGACTTTGTAATGGCGGCGCACGCCGCAAGTAGTCGGGCGAGGCGCAGAGGATACGACGATTGGCGAGGACCGGATGCGCGACCAGGTGCGCATCGGGCGGCTCGCCGACGCGAATGCCGAGATCGAAGCCATGATCGGCGAGGCTCAAGGGGAAATTGGTCAACTCCAGCCAGATATCCACCCCCGGATGACGCTCGATGAAGGTCGCGATCAGTGGCGCCACATGGCGACGCCCGAAGCCAAAGGTGGCATTGATGCGCAGACGCCCCGACAAATCGCCGCGCCGATCACGCAGCTCGCTTTCGAGCTCGCCAAGGTCGGAGAGAATCGTCGACCCACGCGCCAGATAGCGCTCCCCTTCGGCGGTCAGAGTCAACCGCCGCGTAGTGCGCGTCGCAAGTGACACATCGAGTCGCGCCTCCAACTGCATGAGGCGCTTGCTCACCGCCGACAGCGACAGGCCGAGCTCACGCGAGGCACCGGTCAAGCTGCCCGAACGCGCCACCTGTTGAAAGAAGGCCAGATCGTCGAGAGGCGTCACGTCATTCTCCACTTTTATTCAAGAGTGACTTGCATTATAGCCTGATTATCATCGCGATTTCGCACGCTAGACTCAAGGGACGCACCCAAGACGTCACGTCTTACCTTATTATTGAAGGAGCCTTTCATGAATGCACACAACATCGCCGTCATTGCCGGTGACGGCATCGGTACCGAAGTCACCCCGGAAGGCGTCCGTGCGCTGCAAGCCGCCGCTCAGCGTTTCAACATCGATCTCAGTTTCGAAGAGTTCGAGTTCGGTAGCTGCGACTACTATCTCGAACACGGTCAGATGCTGCCGGACGACTGGAAAAGCACGCTGTCGCGCTTCGATGCTCTCTTCTACGGTGCGGTGGGCTGGCCGGAAAAGGTCCCGGATCACATCTCGCTGTGGGGATCGCTGCTGCAGTTTCGCCGTGAGTTCGACCAGTACATCAACCTGCGCCCTTGTAAATTGATGCCCGGCATCAAGAGCCCATTGGCTGACCGCCAGCCCGGCGACATCGACTTCTACGTGGTGCGCGAGAACACCGAAGGCGAGTACTCGAGCATCGGCGGCAAGATCTTCGAGGGCACCGAGCGCGAGACGGTGATGCAGGAAACCGTGATGACCCGCATCGGGGTCGACCGGGTGCTCAAGTACGCCTTCGAGCTGGCCAAAAAGCGCCCGCGCGGCAAGCTCACCTCGGCCACCAAATCCAACGGCATCTCGATCACCATGCCCTACTGGGACGAACGCGTGAAGGCCATGCACGCGTCCTACCCGGAGATCGACGTGGATCAATTCCACATCGATATTCTCACTGCCAATTTCGTGCTTCACCCCGACTGGTTCGACGTGGTCGTCGCCAGCAACCTGTTCGGCGATATCCTCTCCGACCTGGGCCCGGCATGCACCGGCACCATCGGCGTGGCTCCCTCGGCCAACATCAACCCCGAAGGCGACTTTCCCAGCCTCTTCGAACCCGTCCATGGCAGCGCGCCGGATATCGCCGGCCGGGGCATCGCCAATCCCATCGGCCAGATCTGGTGTGGCGCCATGATGCTCGATCACCTGGGTCACGAAGAGGCCGGCAAAGCAATGCTCGACGCCATCGAGGCAGTGCTCGCCAAAGCCGACCCCAACGTGCTGACGCCCGACCTCAAGGGCCAGGGCACGACGCGAGACCTGGCACAGGCCATCATCGAGGCGATCTGAAAGGGCGCTGGATTACAGCTCACCGAGCTGGCTAGCGACGGCGCGCCAGCTTCAGGAGATGGTCATGCATCATCTCGACGAGGAAGAGCAGGAAGTCTTCCAGTTGGCCGGTCGCGTCTTCGACGACGCGACCAAGCAGTCGCTGGCCATCACCTATCAAGAAGAGATGCAACGCCTGGCGTCTTGAGTGGGAGACCGGAAGTAAGAACCCAGACACCACGCCATAACGCGAACGCCCAGCGAGATATTCTCGCTGGGCGTTCGTGTCTTTCGCCATCGCAGGTCACGAGGCGAGCGTTACAGGACCGGCATCAGTGGTCCGAGGCTACGCGAAAACGCACCACGGCCTGATAAAGATCGCCAGCTTGCGTTTCGAGCGAACCGGCAGCGCCCGCCGCCTGCTGTACCAAGGCCGCGTTCTGCTGTGTCACCTGATCCATCTGCGTCACGGCCTGATTGACCTGCTCGATTCCCGAGGACTGTTCCTGAGAAGCAGCGGAAATTTCAGCCATCAAGTCGTTGACACGCTGAGCACCGTCGCGAATCTCGCTCATAGCGCTGTCGGCCTGGTCGACGAGTTCGGCGCCAGCATTGACGTGGCCCACCGACCCTTCGATCAGTGACTTGATATCACGCGCGGCATCCGCACTGCGACTCGCCAGATTGCGCACTTCGCTGGCAACCACCGCGAAACCACGGCCCTGCTCGCCGGCACGTGCCGCTTCCACCGAGGCGTTGAGCGCCAGTAGATTGGTCTGGAAGGCGATGTCATCGATCAGCGAAATGATATCGGCCACCTTGCGGGAACTGCTGCGAATCTCGCCCATGGTGCTTACCACCTGGGAAATCACTTCCTGGCCATGCGCCACCGACGCCGTCGTGGCATCCGAAACCTTGTTGGCCTGATCGGCATTTTCCGCGTTCTGCCGCACGGTTGCGGTCAACTCTTCCATGCTCGACGCGGTTTGAGCCAGCGACGCCGCCTGCTCCTCGGTCCGCGCGGAAAGATCGTTGTTGCCCGTGGCAATCTCCCGCGAGCCCTGATCGATAGCCTCCCCGGCGTCACGGATACGTGCAATCGTCTTGCTCAGCTCGAGACGCATGCGTTCGATGGCATACATCAGGCTCTGAGTATCGCCCTCGCGCAACTCGGTGGGCGTGGTCAGATCGCCTTCGGCGATACGCCCCACGACACGGGCGGCTTCATCCGGCTCGCCGCCCAGACTGCGATACACGTTGCGAATCACCAGCAGGAAGGCTGCGGTCAGAAGGCCCCCCGCCACCAGCAAGACCAGCGCGTACTGCCACAGCTTGTCGATGAAGGCCGACTGAATGTCGTTAGTGTAGACACCCGCCGCCATGTTCCAGCCCCAGGGCTCGAAGCGCTCGACGTAGCTGAGCTTGGGAAAGAGTGCGTCGCTGCTGGCGTCGCGCGAGGAGTACGGCAGATAACCGGCGCCCTCTTCGCCGAGCGAAGCCAGATCACGATACACCGCCACCCCGTTGGGATCTTCGTAGTCCGACATATCCGATCCGGCGTCACGACGCGGGTGATAGACGAGTTGCGCGTCGGCATCGAAGACGAAGATATAATTATCGCGATCACTGCCGAAACGCATTGCGTCGAGATCCTCGGTGGCCCGCGTCTTGGCCTCCTCTTCACTCAAGTCGCCCGACGCGACTCGCTCGGCATAACCATTCAGCAGGGTATGCACCATGCCGATGGTGTTGGAAAGCGCTGCCTTGCGCTCATCGAACATCGTGTTTCTGCTCTGCCACGCCATGCTGACGACGATCGCGATCATTACCAGCCACATCAGTGCCAGCGTCAGCCACAATTTCCTTTTGAGCGTCCACTGCGTACGTGTCGTCTCCGCATGAGAACCGTGCGATACCACCGGCGCCGTCGGTTCACCCGCGTGAGCGACCACGTTCGAATTAGTCATTAACCCCCCTTGCCCCTTAGTACGTCTTCACAATCGATGACAAAGGGGTTATCGGCCATTCGCGGCGATTCTTGATAGGCGCGGCGCAAGATGAGCGTCCACTTTTTACCGAAGGACTCACCCGAAGGACTCGCCGGCCACATCTCGCCCATTAGTCGAATAAGTTCAACATACGCACACATTAGTTCTACATTCAAAAGGACAGGAACTCGTCACACATTACACTCAACGAATGCAAAGGACCTTCACACCATGCAGATGGGACGTCGCCAGTTTCTCGCCACTTCCAGTGCCCTGGCCGCCACGGCCAGCTTTGCGCCGACGCTAATGGCGCAATCAAACGGTACCGGCACGCCACAGCGTTATCCGGACAATACCTGGGAAGTGCTCGACGACCGCTTCAAGCCCTATTACGTCTTCAACACGCCGCTCGAACGGCAATGGACCGGCGGCCTTTGGCTCGAAGGCCCTGCCTGGAACGCCGTGGGCCGCTACGCCGTGTTCAGCGACATCCCCCGTGCCCGACAAATGCGCTGGGATGAAGCGACGGGTGAAGTCAGTGTGCTGCGCGAAGGCGTCGGCCACTCCAACGGCAATACCTTCGACCGCTGGGGACGATTAGTCGCGTGTGAGCACTCCCCCGCACGCGTGGTGCGCTACGAGTGGGACGGCAGCGTCACGACACTGGCCGACCAGTTCCAGGGCAAGCGCCTCAATGCACCCAACGACCTCGTCGCCCTCGACAATGGCGGCATCTTGTTCACCGACCCCGGCTACGGCGCGCATGTGGATTACGAAGGCCACAAGCGCGAGCTCGAGCTCGACCCCGCGATCTACTACATCGACGACGACCTCGACGCGCCACGCTTATTTTCCGATGAGCTCTATAAGCCCAACGGCATTGCGCTGAGTGCCGATAAGCGCACGCTCTATGCCAGTGATAGCGCGCCGTCCCACTATCCCGACCAGCCGGCCACGATCTCGCGCTGGCGACTGGCAGAGGATGGTACCGCGCAAGGCGAGCGCGAGACGGTGATCTCGAGCAAGGACGAAGGCTACGACGGCATCACGCTGGATCAGGACGGCAATATCTGGGCCGGCGTGTCGGGCGGGGAAGGCAAGGACGGTGTCTCGGTCTTCACCGCCGACGGCGAGCGCCTGGCGCGCATTCTGCTGCCGGAAGTCTGCGCCAACCTCTGCTTCGTAGGCGAGGATCGCAACCGCTTGCTGATGACCGCCAGCCAGTCAATCTACACCCTCTACACCGGTGCACGCGGGGCCTAGTACCGTTTTCCAAGCAGCCGACATTCGCCCGGTTTCCATCATGAAACCGGGCATTTCTTGCTGTTCCGATAAAGCACGATGAACTCAAAGAGGGTCTCAGAAACTCGCCTGGATCGTGGTACCGGCGACCCAAGCGTTGTCGACCGAGTCCACCGCCGACGGATTGACCACGTACTGCAGGTTGGGACGCAGCGCCAAGTAGTCGGTCAGGTTGAAGCTGTAGTAAATCTCGGCGTCGTACTCGTGGCCCTGGCGTGGCAGCGGCGAGGATAAACCGGCCGGTGTGGCGTTGTAGTAGTCGACGTAATCGTTGACGTCGTCATTGACGTGTAGATACGCCAGGCCGATGCCGGCGTCGTCCTGCGGGCGGGCATCGAATGGCCCTTCGTAGGTCGCACCAATCGACACGTAGCGATCGATACCCGCCGTATCGCCGTGATTGGCATTGCCCATGCTGAATAGCGTCAACCCGCGATCGGGATTGCCGCCGCGTGTCGTCACCTGCTGCTGAATCACGTAGTAGAGCCCGGTATTGGTGTCACTGGTCTCCGTGGCCGGGCCATCACCATAGGCACGATTCTCGACATTCTGGGTATAGAATCCGAGCTTATAGGCGCCGTCCATGCCATTTATCGTCGGTGTATACCCGAGCTCTACGGGGAAGAGCGTCCCATCGGCGCCACTGGTGCGTAATTCGAAGCCGTTGTCGTTATCCAGGTTGCTTTTATCAATACTGAAAATACCCAACTGGGCATACCAATCGGACGCATAATTCGTACGGATCACCGCCGCCCACTGCGAGATCGGCCAGTTGTAGAGATTGTTGCCCCAATTGCCCGGCTGCGCCCCGCCGAACGCCAGGTTCTGGAAGTTGCTGTCGATGGTAGCGAAGTCATCGCCGAAGGGAATCCGCCCCAGTTTGATAGCCAAGGCGTCGTCGAAGAACCGCTGGCGATACCAGAACTGCGTCAGTCGCGTGACCGGCCCACGCCCTTGCACTTCCTGCACGTTGGAGCCACCGACCGTCGCATCCGGATCGCTGAGCCGATCGTTGGCCGTATGACCATTGCGGTTGACCATCGTTATCTGGAACTCGGCATCCGGAATCCCGGTCAGCTTGTCGAGGTCAAAATTAGCCCCGACGGCGAACTGATCGGCGTACTTGGTCACGTGGCTGTCGCGGTAGCCGCCGTCGAGGATAGTGGCGGCCTCACCGACGTAGTCAAAACTGAAGGTAACACCGGCGTCTTCCAGCGCCGTGCGTTCTCCTCCCCAATCACCGAACATATAGGGGGAATCCGGCGCGAAGGCCGAGTAGGCATTGGCTGTACCGGCCACCAGGAAGCTGCCGATGATGACGAGTGGCGCGCTACCTGCGCGAAGCCTGCCGAACGTGCGCGATGTCATGATGTTTTCATCCTCTTTTATTTTGCGTGTTATCAATAGCACGTTAATAATATTCTCGAATACGGCATCATGAAAGTCTTGCTTGTTCGAGCACCCTCTCCCGCTCGCGGACATCGTCGATGATGCTTGGCGATAGGGTTTTCATCTTGAGACCGGGCATTTTCATTACGCCGACCTCCCCTCTTGTGATGGTGCGCCCGGTTCGTACTGTAGAGGCATAGATATTGCTAATGGCGTATTAGCGATGCTTGAGCCAATAACACAATAGGCGCACGACATGACCAACCAAGAATTCTTCGTTCCCTACGAATCCACCGATGTGCGCGGTGAGCGCCCTGCGGGGCATTGAACATGCTTGACGAGTGGCTCGCCTCGAGTCTCGACGCTGACTCCGTCGAACCGCGCGAAGGGACTGAAGGAAAGTTGCCCGGCGGGCGTTATCGCCTGCACGCGCCTGGCGTGCTCGAACTGCTCCCCGATGAACTCGCCGCCGAGGCGCAAGCATGCGTCGTCTCGGCGGGCATCCACGGCAACGAAACCGCGCCCATCGAGCTCGTCGGAACGTGGTTGGCGCGTCTCGAGGCCGGCCAGCTCAGACTCGGCGCGCCGGTGCTGGTGATCCTCGGCAACCTTGAGGCGATTCGACAAGGCGTGCGCTTTTGCACCACCAACCTCAATCGCCTGTTCCAGCAAGGCCTTGAACTGGAAGGCGATGAACCCGACCGCGCCCGCGAGCTGATGGCCGTCGTCGATGCCTTCTTCGCGCGCCATGCCCTGCCGCGCGTGCATTACGATATGCACACCGCGATTCGCGACAGCCGCTACCCACGCTTCGTCGTCGAGCCCTTCGCCGAGTCCGCGACCGATCTTGCGCAATGGCAGGGGCTGGCCGCCGCCGGGATGCAGGCAGCCTTGCATCAGCATCGCCATAGCTGGACCTTCTCGCATTATTCCAAGCATTATCACGCCGCGCAGGCGTTCACGCTGGAGCTCGGCAAGGTGCGTCCCTTCGGGGAAAACGACCTCGAGGCGCTATCCGGGATGCGCACGCTGCTCGAAGCATTGCTCGAGGGTCGCCCGGCACCGTCGGGGAATCTCGAAGAGGTGCGTTTCTTCCGCGTCGTCAGTGAGCTGATGCGCCAATCGCAGGACTTCGCGCTGTGCTTCTCCAAGGAAACGCCCAACTTCACCGAGTTCGGCGTGGGGACCCGGCTCGCGCACGATGGCCAAGCCGGCGATACCCTCGTTGAAGAAGCGCCGGTGGCAGTGGTCTTCCCCAATGCCCAGGTGGAACTCGGCGCCCGCGCCGCACTGCTGGTACGTGCGTGCCTACCGCCGACATGACGCTCTCGCCTTTTCGCACGACACTCAATGACAACAACGACAGGACGGCTTTCATGCACAAGACAACGCATCCATACGACAGACGTCGTATCATCGGCCGCAAAATCGAGTCTTCTCGGTCGCCCGCGGCCTGCTAGAATCGCTCCCTTTTTCGCGCTAGCCGCCCCAAAGGTCGCCGCACCACACTCACTGGCCTCTTCACCGTCGCCCGGTGTGCCGACCGAGACTTACCGCCACGTTTGGAGCTTTTCATGGCTGATACACCCATTCCCCTCGAAGTGCGAGACATCACCAAGCGCTTCGGTGACACCGAAGTCCTCAAGGGGCTCTCTCTCAAGGCCCACAAGGGTGACGTGATCACGCTGATCGGCGCCTCCGGCTCCGGCAAGAGTACCTTCCTGCGCTGCATGAACCTGCTCGAACAACCCAATGAAGGCGAGTTGATCGTGCATGGCGAAAATATCACCTTCAAAACCACGCGTCGTGGCCGCGAACCGGTCGACTGGAAGCAGGTCGAGCGCATTCGCGCCAAGCTTTCGATGGTATTCCAGAGCTTCAACCTCTGGGCCCACATGACGCTTCTGGAAAATGTCATCGAAGCGCCGACCCATGTGCTCGGCAAGCCGAAACGTGAAGCCATCGCACACGCCCGCGATCTGCTTGACCGTGTAGGGCTACTCGATCACGCCGATTACTATCCAGCGCAGATGTCAGGCGGCCAGCAACAGCGCGGTGCCATCGCCCGTGCCCTGGCCATGGACCCTGAAGTGATGCTGTTCGACGAGCCAACCTCGGCCCTCGACCCTGAGCTGGTCGGCGATGTACTCAAGGTCATGCGCGACCTCGCCGAAGAGGGCCGCACCATGATCGTGGTGACTCACGAGATGAGCTTCGCGCGCGACGTCTCCTCGCAAGTGATCTACCTGCATCAGGGCATGGTCGAGGAAGTCGGTCCGCCGAAGGAGGTCCTCGACAATCCACAGTCGGACCGCCTCAAGCAGTTCCTAGCTCCGAAGCACTGACGTCCGACGGGAGAAAATCGCATGATCGATCTACAGGGCTATGGCCCCCGTCTTCTCGAAGGCGCCCTGGTCACCTTGGAAGTCGCTGTGCTGTCGTTGTTGCTGGCCTTGATCCTCGGCCTGCTCACCGCCAGCGCCAAGCTCTCGCGCCACTGGCTGTTCCATCGCATTGCCACACTCTACACCACGCTCATTCGCGGGGTGCCTGATCTCGTCTTGATGCTGCTGCTGTTCTTCGGCGGTCAGATAGGCGTCAATATGTTCACCGATTGGCTCTACTACGAGTTCGATGTGGATATCTTCATCAACATCAACGAGTTCGTCGCCGGCGTCGTGACCATCGGCTTCATCTTCGGTGCCTATATGGGCGAGACCTTTCGCGGCGCCTTTCTTGCCGTCGAGAGTGGCCAGATCGAAGCAGGACGTGCCTACGGGATGTCCAACCGGCTCATTTTCCGACGCATTCAGTTTCCGCAGATGATGCGCCACGCCCTTCCCGGGCTGGGCAATAACTGGATGGTACTGCTCAAGACCACCGCGCTGGTCTCGGTGATCGGCCTTTCCGACATGGTGCGTATCGCCGCCGAAGCGACCAAAGCCACGCATGAGCCGTTCCTGTTCATGATCCCGGTGGCCGTGGTGTACCTATTGATCGCCAGTGTGTCGGAATGGATCGTCGCGCGGCTGCAAAAACACTATAACGCCGGTTTCGGGGAGGCGGACGAATGGAACAACTAAACGCCTGGTTCACCGAACTTCTCTCGGACAATGCCATCTTCACGGCCAACACGCTCGGCTACTACCTCGATGGGCTGGGCAGCACCGTGCGTCTGGTGTTTCTGTCGCTGATCATCGGTTTGCTGCTGGCAGTACCGCTCGCCATCGCGCGCGGCTCGCGTCGCAAGTGGGTCAAGTGGCCCGTGTTCCTCTACACCTATGTGTTTCGTGGCACGCCGTTGTTGATCCAGCTATACCTGATCTACTACGGCGTGGTGTTCATCGAAGGCATTCAGGACACCTTCTTATGGGCGATCCTCAAGGACGCGTTCTACCCGGCACTGATCGCCTTTACGCTCAACACCGCCGCCTATACCACCGAGATTTTCCACGGCGCGATCAAGGCCACGCCGCGGGGCGAGATCGAAGCGGCACGCGCCTACGGCATGTCACGTGCGCTGATGATGCGGCGGATCATCCTGCCCAGCGCTTTCCGGCGCGCCCTGCCGGCCTACGGCAATGAGGTAATCTTCATGCTCCACGCCAGCGCCATCGCCAGCGTGGTCACGATCATGGACCTCACCGGTGCCGCGCGCTTCGTGTACGCCCGCTTCTACGCACCCTTCGACGCCTTTCTCTTCGTGGCGGCAATTTACCTGTGCCTGACCTTCGCCATCCTGTTTCTCTTCCGCTATCTGGAAAAGAAACTCCTGGCGCATCTCAAACCAATCAACGGGTGATATCCGGCCTGCCGCGGCCCGTGTCACGGCGCGCGGCAGGTCTTACCCACCGAACGACATTCCAATGAGGCTTACCATGAAAAAGCTCCTGGCGCTGACCCTACTGGGCGTGGTCATGACGACCGCTACCGCTCAGGCACGCGATACCGACCACGTACGTCTGGCCATCGACGTGCCCTAAGAACCTTTCGTCTACCGCACGCCTGAAGGCGAACTGGAAGGTTTCGAGATCGATCTCGGCAACGAACTGTGCAAGCGAGCCGGCCTGGAATGCACCTGGGTCGAGCAATCTTGGGACGGCATCATCCCCGGCCTGCTCTCGCGCAAGTACGATGCCATCCTCTCCTCGATGGCCATTACCCCCGAGCGTGAAAACCAGGTGCTGTTTTCGATCCCCTACTACAACACCCCCAGCGTCTGGATCACGCGCCGCGATCGCGACATCGATATCAACGACAAGGACGCACTCGAAGGGCTCAGCGTCGGCGTGCAGCGCGGCACCATCCGCGACAGCTATGTCACGCAGATGTACGGCGACACCCTCGATATCCACCGCTATTCATCGTCGCAAGACGTCGCCAACGATCTGGTATCGGGTCGCCTGGATTTGTCCTTCGAGGACTACCCCCTCGCCGTGGATACCTTCCACTTCAAAGATGACGACAGCGACTTCAAGAAGATCGGCGAGAACATCAAGACGCCCACCTCAATCTTTGGCAAGGGCGCGGCCATGGCGTTTCGCAAACGCGATAAAGAACTCGCCGCGGAATTCAATCAAGCCATTCGCGACGTCTATGCCGACGGCACCTACGACAAGCTGATGAAGCAATACTTCGACTACGACATCTCCCTGCCCGTCGGTAAACAATGACCGATTGCCGGCGGTAAAACGTACCGCCGGCCTTTACGAGGACACTTCATGCAGCATCGCACGCATCCCTTGTTGAGCCCGGTTCCCGGCACGCAGCGCAGTCTGGAGAGTTTTCACTTCGGCCCCGCCGAGGCGGAAAAGCGTGTCTATATCCAAGGCTCGCTGCATGCCGACGAGATCCCCGGCATGCTGGTCGCCTGGACACTCAAGCAGCGCCTGAAAGCGCTGGAAGAGACCGGACAGCTCAAGGCGCACATCATCGTGGTACCGGTCGCCAACCCCATCGGGCTCGACCAGCAACTAATGGACATTCCGCTGGGGCGCTACGATTTCGAAAGCGTGAGCAACTTCAACCGAGGCTATCGCGACGTCACCGAGCGCATCGCCGAAGGGCTGGAAAGCGCGCTAACGCAGGATGCCGAGCACAACCAGGCCGAGATACGTCGGCGCTTCATCGCCGCCCTCGATGAACAGCCGGCCACCACGGCCTTCGAGTCGCTGCAGCTGACGCAGCAACGCCTGGCCTGCGACGCGGACTTCATCCTCGATTTGCACTGCGACTTCAACGCCGTCGAGCACCTCTACACCACCCCGGCGGCATGGCCCGATTTCGAGCCCCTGGCGCGTTATTTCGGCGCCAAGGCCAGCATGCTCGCCATCGACTCCGGCGGCGGCTCGTTCGACGAGTGCTTCACCCTGGTATGGGAGCAACTGCGCGAACGCTTTGGCAATCGCTATCCCATTCCCTACGGCAGCCAATCGATCACCCTCGAACTACGCGGCCAGCAGGACGTCGCCCGCGACATCGCCGAACGCGACGCCGACGCGATTCTCGACTGGATGCGCTATCACGACCTGGTCGACGGCGAAGCGCCACCCCTGCCCGCGTTGGCGTATCCCGCCACCGAGCTCGCCGCCATGGACTTCCTGCGCGCCCCGGCGGGCGGCGTCGTGGTCTTCCAACGCACGCCAGGAGAAGAAGTCAAAAGCGGCGACCTGATCGCCGAGATCATCGACCCCATCAGCGACGCCGTGCACCCCGTGCGTGCCGAGCAAGACGGCATGTTCTACGCCCGCACCCAGCGCAGAATGGCCACCGCCGGCATGATCGTCGCCGACGTCGCCGGCCACCACGCCCATCGCAGCGGCTACCTACTCGCACCGTGAAGTAGCACTAAAGGTGGAAATAACCGCGCCCTCACGTTCTTGTTTCATCGACAACGGGCAGCCCACACTGCCCGTTGTTTTACGAGTAAGCTAATACTCACCCCTCTTGCCCGCCTATAACTACACGCCCTCACCAAACCACGAACTGCACCGATAAGTGACGCCTTATCCGATTTGCTGGCAGACCTCATACCACCTAGTATGAACCTCTAAGGCCGCTTAGACGGCTCGAAAAATAACCGATACGCATGGGACTACCGCATCAAAACGATATGCAGTGGCCGTGGCGGTAGCATGCCTGCTGACGGGTACGTACCTCACCACAAAGCAAGAAGAGTGACAGAAACCATCAAAAGCAGCAGGCACGCGAATTCTACATAACGCGCTGAATCATTCTGAGCATGCATTAAAATCAATGGGTTAGGTGCGTAAGGACAAGCTAGATAAGATTTATTGAACGCACGCGCTCGTTCAAGTAGCAAAACGAGCGCGCTATCTAATACCTGTTATGCAACAATTTAGAGACCAGAAAGAGTTTTATGGAAGGTGCGAAAACACAAGTCAGCGTGATCGGTCTTGGTGCCATGGGACGCGAGATCGCGCGCAATCTGTTGGCGGCGGACTATGACGTAACGGTGTGGAACCGTTCGCCAGAACCAGTGAACGAACTGATCGAGGAAGGGGCAACCGCTGCACAAAGTCCGGAACAGGCGTTTTCTTGTGAGGTGGTCCTGACAACGCTGTTTGGTGACGAAGCGGTCCGCACCGTCCTGGTGGAAAACGATGTGCTCAAGTATGTATCGGCCAATACGACCCACATCTGCATGTCGACGGTTTCTAATGTCCTGTCCCGGGAATTGATTCGGTTTCACGACCAGGCTGAGGTCGACTACGCCTCGGCTCCGATGTTCGGTCGCCCCGAAGCGGCGAAAGCTGGCAAGCTCAACATTCTGCTTGCCGGATCTTCCGTTGCAGCGGGCAAGGCCGAGCCGGTCCTTGAGGTTTTGGGCAGAGTCTGGCGGATGGGAACGGATCCAAACCATGCCCATCTAGCCAAAATCGCGGGAAATTCCATGATCGTCGAGGCGTGGCACACGATGTCAGAGGCCACAGCCGTATTGAATGCTCACGGCGCTGACGCGGAGCAATTCATGTCAATTATGGGTCAAACTTTGTTCTCGGCACCCATCTACCAAGCGTACGGCCCGTCGATTGCTGCCGGCAACGGATTGGACTCGGCGGCAATGTCGATCGCGCTCAAGGATAACCGTCTGATGCGTCAGGCCGGAAAGGATGGGCAGGTTCCCACCCCTATCGCTGAACAGGTTCATGATCTGCTTCATGATGCAAGTGAGGGAACCGATGAGGGAGGTTAATCGGCGGCGCCCGCACTATGGTTTGCCGTTAGTGCACTACCACAGTTCCAAAAACCGCAAAGTCTGTCTACAGTCGTAGAACAATTTGCATAACAACGCGCTGCACCTGACCGTGGACTTCCCCCACTCTAGTGGACACTTCTAGCCTATGATGAGTGCATAGGAGGGAGCGCCATGAGCACCAACGTTATACTCCTATATTCAAACACAGGTAATTCTCATGGCAAGAGTTCGCGTCGATGAAGATATCCGGCCGCTGTCTGAGTTGCGGGCGGACGTTGCCTCATTTGTAAAGCAGATCCATGAACCCCGTCACCCTATGGTGTTAACACAGAGGGGGACGTGGCGTTGGCAGAAGATGATCAGCAACTACCTGCTGACACCCTGCCCCTCAACCAGCCACGCGACGCTAGGCATCAAAGCGGCGCTTCGATATGCTGCGAGACGTGAAACTCAGGGCTGCTCACGAGGCGGCTCCATAACAACACACTGCAAATTCCGTAGAGAGCTTTCCATGAAAAAATTGCTGACCATCACCCTTCTCGGTAGCGCCCTGCTGGCCGGTAGCGCTTTCGCTCAGGATACCTTGCGTATCGGCGTCGACGTGCCTTATGAGCCGATGGAGTACCGTACGTCCGACGGTGAACTCACCGGCTTCGACATCGAGCTCGGCAACGCCATCTGTGAAGAGATCGACCGGAAGTGCGAGTGGGTCGTGCAGGCGTGGGACGGCATCATTCCGGGCCTGATGGCGCGTAAGTACGATGCCATCATGTCCTCGATGACCATCAACGATTCACGCAAGAAGACCGTGCTCTTCTCCGATGCATACTTCCAGCCGCCCTCCGCATGGTTTGCGCCGCAAGACAGCGGCATCGACTTCCCGGCCAAGAAGACGCTCGAAGGCAAGACCATCGGGGTTCAGCGCGGCACGCTGCAGGATAACTACGCCACCGACATGTTCGGCGACGCAGCCGAGATCAGCCGTTACTCCACCGCCGACGATCTTGTTCTCGACATGGATGCCGGTCGTGTCGACATCGCCTTCCTGGACTTCCCGGTAGGCAAGTCCACCCTGCTGGATAGCGATGAAGGCAATTATAAAGTCGTCGGCGACATGATCACCGAGCCCAAGAAGTACTTCGGCGAAGGCTTCGGCGTGGCATTTCGCAAGCGTGATCAAGAACTGGCGGACCAGTTCAACGAGGCGCTGGCAACCCTGAAGGACAACGGCACTTATCAGGAAATTTACAACAAGTATTTCGCTAAGGGATCCAAGTAAGACGACGTTGGATAACCGTTGCTAGACGCCATGGGGGCGGCCTTCGGGCCGCCCTTTTGCGTTAAGGCAAACGCTCAAGACGTACCTTTCACGGACGGGGCGAAGCGCGCGATGAAGCGCGCCATCGCCGGCCCCACCAGCACTACCGTGAAAAGCCGCAACGTCTGCAACGCCACCACTAGCCCCACATCCGCATGCGTGTCGATGGCGATGATGGTCATCGAGTCGAGTCCGCCAGGGCTGGTCGCCAGATAGGCGGTGATGAAGCTCGTATCCATGAGCCCCACCATCAGCAACGCGGAAAGCGCACACAGCCCAATCAGCACTATCGAGGCCATGACCATCTTGCCCAGCGAACGAGCCACGGTCGCCAGTGCGTCGCGGTCGAAGCGCAATCCCACATAGACACCGATGAAGCCGTACGCCAGCATCAGCAAGGGCGCGGGCATCGATAGCGTCGCCCAACCGCCGAGATGCAGCACGGTGCCGATGAGCATCGGCCCCAGCAAGGCGCCCGCCGGCAAGCGGCGATCACACAACCAGACCCCACCGCCGACGACCGCCAAGGTGATTAGCAGATCGATCGTTCCAGCCAAGTCGTCGGGAAAGTCGCCCCCGCCACGCGACGGCGTATCGCTCACGCCCAGCCAATGACTCACCAGGGCGCCCACGAGCACCACGCACACTACCCGCACGTATTGCATCGCCGCGACGATCCGTGGGTCGGTATCTTCACGCTCCTCGGCCATCGCCACCATCGCCGCCGCCGCGCCCGGCGTAGTGCCCCAGGCCGCGGTGCTGCCAGGGAGACCGCCGTAACGCACCAGAACGATCCCCACCAAGAGGCTGAGCAGTAAAGTAATGGCCGTGGCCAGCAGCATCACCAGCCAGCCATCGAGGATCGTCATCAGCACGCTCATGGTCATGGTGTGCGCGATCAATACGCCGATAGTGCCCTGGCCGAGCTTGAAGCAGCGTCTCGGCAGACGCAGACCGCTGCCACCGATACCGAAGGCGATGCCCACCAGCATCGGGCCGATGAAGCCACCCGCCGGCATGTGCCAGTAATTGAGCACGCCACTCGCCACGCAGCACGCCACGAATAAGCCCAGCCACAGTCCGGCACGGCGCATGCGGGGAGATGACGGTCGAGAAGGCGCAGGGGACGGGGCCAAGAGAATGCTCCACAAAAGGGACGCATTATAGCAAGCTAAGTATTTTCCGCGAGACCACCGCCGCGCATATCACTACCGAATCTGGCGAGTCCGGTACCGCCAGCGCGTTACACTGGTAGCGTTACTCCGCTCAAGGAATCTCGTCATGCTCGATCCCGACCGCTGCCGCGTAGCCCGTCTATCGCGGGATGCTCGCTTCGATGGGCGCAGTTATCTTACCCTGCAACTCTGGAGTCGCTGATATGCTAACCCCCGCCTACGCTATCGATTACGTCACGCCCGAACCGGCCTCGCCGCTGGGCACGCTACGCATCCTCGCCAGTGAGCACGGGATTCGCGAGATCACCTTCGTCGAAAGCACCGAGACACCGACGGCACCCTCGTCGCTCACCGAGGCCTGCCGCAAGCAACTAAGCGCCTATCTCAAGGGAGAATTGCGCGACTTCGACGTGCCGCTCGATCCTCAAGGCACGCCCTTTCAGCAACGCGTATGGGCAGCGCTGGCACGCATTCCTTTCGGGGAGACGCGCAGCTACGCGGAAATCGCCCGGGATATCGACAACCTCAAGGCAATGCGCGCGGTCGGCGCCGCCAACGGGCGCAACCCGCTACCCATCGTCGTGCCTTGTCACCGCGTGATCGGGCGTGATGGTACGCTCACCGGCTATGCTGGCGGGCTCGAGCGCAAGGCTTGGTTACTAGAGCTCGAGCGCACGTACATCAATCAATGGAGATGAGCCATGACGCAAGATGTGGAACAGGCGCGGCAAGTACTGGACTTCTGGTTCGTGGAGGCGGGCCCCAAACAGTGGTTCAACAAGAGCACGTCGTTCGATCAGGTACTCACCGAGCGCTTCGGGGCACTGCACGCCGCGGCGTGTCGCTGCGAGCTTTACGCCTGGCGGAAAAGTAGCCGCGGCGCCTTGGCGGAAATACTGCTGCTCGATCAGTTCTCGCGCAATATCTATCGCGATCAGGCCCAGGCCTTCGCCCAGGACCCACTAGCACTGAGCCTCGCCCAGCACCTGGTCGCGTGTGGGGACGATGAAACGCTGCCACCGGAACAGCGCGCATTTGTGTATATGCCGTATATGCACAGCGAGTCGCCCGTGATCCACCAGGAGGCCCTGCGGCTTTTCGATCAGCCGGGCCTGGAGCGCAACCTGGACTTCGAGCGGCGCCATTGGGCGATTATCGAGCGCTTTGGCCGTTATCCGCATCGCAATGCGGTACTCGGCCGAGAGTCGACGCCGGAAGAACGGGACTTTTTACGCCAGCCGGGCTCGTCCTTTTAAACTTAGGTAAGCGGTACCTGCGATCAGGCGCCGCGAGCAACGAGATTGCGCCCTGCCAGCGGGGCCGTCAGCGTGCCGAGCAGGCGCCAGCTCAGGTAGAGAAAACCCAGCGGGAACAGAATCGTCTGAACGATGAATATCGCCGACAAGGCCACCACGTTCTCGGTCATGCTATCCAGACGTGTCAGCAGATCGCGCACCGGATGGCCCACGGCGCTTTCCCATTTATCCTTGAGCTGCTGCCACATGCCGTCGTCTTCTTCGCGCATGCCGGCCTGCGTCTCGGCGACGTCCTGAAACACCACGCGATCCTGGTCCAGCGCCATGTAAAGCCCCTCGCGCTGGTCGCCGATCAGCGCATCGCCCATCCAGGTACTGCCCAACGCCGCGATGAGCACCGCGAAACGCAAGAACGCCATCAGCAGGAACGCTCGCCGCGCCCATTCGTGCCAGACGCCACGCTCCCAGACGAGCGACACCGCAAGCAGCAGACAACTCAACGAGAAAAGCGCCTTGATGACCGCGTGGCCTGCCATCTGGATCAAGACCTTCTGCATGGCTAGCGAGGCCGTGGAGGCGAACATGATCCACGAGAAACGTTCGACGAGATCGTTGGCGGGGTCCAGCGCCTGGCCGAACTGCACCTGGAAGACCATGGCGTCGGCGGTGACGCTCTGCATCACCGAAATCGCCGCATTGAGCGCCTTGGCCAGAGCAAAGCTCTTGAACGCCGTGGAGAGAGCATCATCCAGCGTGGCCATCGCCACGTCGTGCGTGACGCCGAGCCACGACACCAGCGCCAAGATGAGTAACGCCGCCATCGCCCAGCGGCAATGGGGCATGCGAGAAGACAGCGACATGACGAAAGCTCCCGGGACAATGCCCAGACCCTAACCGCTCGGCGGCCGGAGCGCCATCGTCATCAGATCAGCAGTTGGTAGCTCAACGCCGATACCAGCAAGGTGGCAGAGCCCATCGCGGAGACGATGAGGGCATGGCGCAGAGTATCCAGTTTTACGATGCGCATGGGGGCGACCTCGCGTGACAGTGACTCGAACCCTCTTGATAAGCAATTGCGCCGACGTGCTCAATACGCCTTTGGATTAAGACGCCATGCCGGACAGCCCGCGATGCGTCTTCCAGCTACCGATACCAGACACCAGGATGGTATCGTCTGCACGTTCATTCGTATCCATTCGAGAGGTCATCATGTCCAGCAAGGTCTATTGCACTGCCCAGTTCAAGCCCAAGCCCGGCAAGGAAGAAAGCGTTTTCCAGGCACTCCAGGCGCTCGAGCCCAACGCGCATCGCGAAGACGCCTGCATCCAGTACACCGTGACCCGGAAGATCGACAACCCGTTCGCCGATGGCACCAGCTACCCCATCGTCTTTCACGAGATCTGGGCCGACCGTGCCTCCTTCGAAGCCCATTGCCAGCGCCGCGAAGTGCAGGCCTTCTTCGCCGACTACGTCGAAGCCGAAGACGGCGATGTCGAAGACGCCAACGTTTGCGTGTACACCGATGAGCCGGCCGATTTCGACGCCCCCAAGCTGTAACGCGCCGCGCCGAAAGATGCTCATCTCGGTCATTGTACCCGTGCGTCGCGAGGTGGCATGAAAAGCCGCTGGGACGATCTAGAAGCGCTGCTCGCCGTGGTCGACGCCGGTGGCTTCACTGCCGCCGCCGAGCGCCTGAGCACCAGCACCGCGCGGCTCTCGCGGGCCGTCTCGCGCCTGGAGAAGCGGCTCGAGACGACCCTCGTGCACCGCACCACACGACGCCTGGATATCACCGAGGAAGGCGAAGCATTCATCGCCCAGGCCCGCCAGGCGCTGGGTACCTTGGAAACCGCCGAGGAAGCACTCACCGTGCGCCGTCGCGAGCCCGCCGGACGCCTACGCGTCGACGCCGCTACGCCGTTTCTGCTGCATCAGATCGTGCCCCATCTCGCCGAATTCCATGCGGCCTACCCCAAGATGCGCCTGGAATTGACCACCCACGAGACCAATATCGACCTGATCGAACAACGCACTGATGTCGCCATTCGTATCGGGCGCCTGGAAGACTCCACCCTGCATGCTCGTCCGCTCGGCCATAGCCGGCGACGCCTGGTGGCGAGTCCCGCCTACCTGGAACGCTACGGTACGCCGCGCCATGTCGAGGATCTGGCGCATCATGTACTACTGGGCTTCACGCATTTGACCCAGCTCAACCGTTGGCCCATCGGCGACGGCCGTACCATCCAGCCCACCCTCGCCTCGAGCAGCGGCGAAGCGTTGCTGCAAATGGCGGAAGCCGACGTGGGCATCGCTTGCCTAGCGGATTTCCTGACGCGTGGCGCTCGCCAGGCCGGACGCCTGACGGTAGTGCTCGACCACACCACCCACGAGCGCCACGAGCCCATTCAAGCGGTTTACTACCGCAATACGGCGCTCCACGGCCGCATCAATGCGTTCCTCGATTTCTTCGTCGACCGTCTGACACTCTGATTCCATCACGTCGGAACATGCGCGCAGCCACCTTTACTTTTAATGCAAGAATGTTTTGCAATTAGGCATCTTTATCGCAAGACCACGACTCGGCAGACTGCCCCACCTTTTGCATTCACCTGCACTCGAAGTGGGAAAGACACCATGAAGTTTCTGCTGATCAACGGCGCCAAGGCCTTCGCCCATTCCGGCGGCCGTTACAACGACACCCTACACGATGTGGCACGCGGCGAACTCGCCGAAATGGGCCATGAGATCCGCGAGACTCGCGTCGACGACGGCTACGATACCGACGCCGAAGTCGAGAAATTCCTGTGGGCCGATGTCATCGTCTATCAGATGCCCGGCTGGTGGATGGGCACGCCATGGACGGTCAAGCGCTATATCGACGAGGTCTTCACCGCCGGCCACGGATCGCTCTACGCCAGCGACGGTCGCTCACGCAAGGACCCCAGCCTTCAGTACGGCAGCGGCGGCTTGCTTCAAGGACGTCGCTACATGCTCTCGCTGACATGGAACGCACCCGCCGAAGCCTTCGATGAAGCCGGCAACTTTTTCGAGGGGCATGGCGTCGACGGCGTTTACTTCCCGTTTCACAAATCGCAGGAATTCATTGGCCTGGACGCCATGCCGACTTACATTGCCAACGATGTCATCAAGGAACCCGACATCGAAAGCCATGTCGACGCCTATCGCACACATCTGCGCGAGCACTTTTCCAACGCCTGAACGCTAAGCCTGACTCGGCACACCGAGCCGGCGCCTCACGGCGTCGGCTTGCACTTCTCTTGCCTACCTCGTTCTCCTGCGCTTTTCACCTTTCAGCCCACGGCAAGCTTTTCAACGAGATGCTAAGATAGCGCGCCCGTTCGAGAGGAAGGCTTTGTCCATGTCTGCGCGTTCCGCTTCCCCAGCCGCTTCCATGCCTGCTGCGCTATGGCTCGTCGCCTTCGCGCTGGCGGCCATCAATTTGCGCGCACCCATCGTGGTGGTGGGGCCGGTACTCGAATCGATCATGCAGACACTGGCCATCGGCGCTGGCGTCGCCAGTTTGTTCACCACCGGCATGATCCTGTGCTTCGGCGTGCTCTCGCCGCTGGCGCCCGGCGTCGCCGCACGCCTGGGGCTGGACCGCGCCATCGCCCTGGCACTCGGCGCCATCGCGCTGGGTGGACTGCTACGTGGCATCGAAAGCCTGCCGGTAATGCTCGTCGGGACCTTCTTCGCCGGCCTTGGCATCGCCTTCGGCAACGTCTTCATGCCCAGCCTGGTCAAGCGCGACCGCCCCGAGCGCATCGGCCAGACCATGGGGCTCTACACGGTGGTGATGGGAATCGGTGCTACTCTCGGCGCGGGGACCGCCGTACCGTTGATGAACCTCAGCGGCTCCTGGTCGGTGCCCATCCTGCTGTGGGCGGGCGTCGGCGTGGCCACCACAGCACTATGGATCTGGATGGCCTGGCGGCGGCCCAAGGCAAGCGACGACGGCCAATCGACGCGCATCACGCGGCTGTTCAAGAGCCGCACCGCCTGGACCTTGACGCTATTCATGGGCATGCAATCGCTGGGCTTCTACACCCTGCAGACCTGGGTACCCTCCGTGGCCTCGGCCGCCGGCGTCCCGGACGCCGCTGCGGGCGGCATGCTGTCGGTCATCAACCTGACCACCACCCCCGCGAGTTACGTGATCGCGCGTCTCGCTGCACGCCTGCATCACCATAGCCTACTGGTGCTGGGGCTTTGCCTGTTGATCGCGCTGGGGCTGGTAGGGTTGTGGCTGGCGCCCACGGCGTCGCCCTCGCTATGGGCGATCCTGCTCGGCGCCGGCCAGGGGGGCTGTTTCAGCTTCGCCCTGACCATGATCGTCATGCGCACCCGGCGTGCCAACCACGCCGCCATGCTTTCCGGCATGGCCCAGAGCCTCGGCTATCTCATGGCCGCCGGCGGCCCGCTGGTATTCGGCGCCCTGCACGGCGTCACCGGCGACTGGCGCCTCTCGCTGTGGCTGCTGATGGGCCTGCTCAGCGTGCAAACCGTCGCCGGGGTGATGATCGGCCGGCCCAAGCTGGTCACGGTGCGAGAAGACTGAACCGCCGGCTCATGACGGTCACAGACTCGCCACGATAGGTCAGCGCCTCGCGATCCTCCCATCCCAGTCGGCGATACAGCGCCTGTTGATCGGGCGTGTAGAGATGGAATTGGCGGATGCCGTGGGCCAGCGCTTCCGCCTCGACCCGTTGCACCAGACGCGAAGCGATACCGTAGCCGCGCCATCCGGGCGGCACGAATACCGAGGCAAGCCAGGGCGTCAGTTCGCGGCGGATGCTCATGTCGTCGGCGACCAGGCTCGCCGTGCCCACCGGCGACGCCTCGTGCATTGCCACGAACACCTAAGGAACGCCACCCTCGCCGCACTGCGCGATAAATTCCCGGCAATAGTCCTCGGCCGAAGTATCGGGATGCAGATGCCCCCAGGCGTCATGGGTCCAACCCGCTACAGCCCCGGCGTGGGGCGAGTCGGCCTGCAGTCTAACGATAGCGATACTCTCGATCACACGTATGCTCCTGATCACTGTCAGCGAAACTCAGCCCTAATTGGCATCATCCGCGTGGCATCACACCAACTGAAACGGATACACCGCGCCGATACCCAATAGCTGCGTCAGCTCGTCCAGAGCGGTGAGCGATTCCTGGGCGAGTTGCGGGTCGGCGAGGTCACCGGGCGCCAGCCGGTCACGATAATGCCGCTCGACCCAGGCGGAGAGATCGCCATGCAGGGCCTCGTCGAGCAAAACCCGGCCACCCAGCGCTTGACGTTCGGCTGACGAGAGCGCGACGCGCAGGCGCAGACACGCCGGGCCGCCGCCGTTGCGCATGCTCTGCTTGACGTCCTTGACCAGTACCTCGCTGATTGGGTTGTATCCCGCCAGCAGCAGGTCCTGAATCGTACGCCACACGGTCTCGTTCTCCTGACACTCGCCGGGCACGACCAGTGTCATGCTGCCGTCGGAGTTGGAGAGTAACTGCGAGTTGAAAAGATACGTCGACACCGCCTCCTCGAGGCTGACCGCTTCGCTCGGCACCCGCACCGGGATCAGTGGCGTCGACATCCGGGCACGCAGCGCGTCCAGCGTAGCGTCTTCATCCCGAAACGCCATGTCGTGATAGAGAAGCACCGGGCCATTGCCGACGGCGATGACGTCGTTATGGAAGACACCGGCGTCGATGGCCTCGGGGTTTTGCTGGGCAAACACCGTCTGCGCGTCGCTCAAGCCATGCTGCCGCGCGATTGCCTGACTCGCCTCCAACGTCTGGCGCGCGGGGTAGCGCGTAGGGCCATGTTGTCCGCCGAATGCCTGACGACCGTAGACGAAAAGATGCACGCCGGGCTCACCATGCGCGCCGCATAGGCGGGTATGATTGGCCGCGCCCTCGTCGGAGAAGGCCGGCGTCGCCGGCAGCACCGGATGGTGCGCGAAGTGCGTCTCGTCGCGGAACATCGCCGCCAACACGCGCGCGGAGGTGCGCGGTTCAAGATAGCGATGAAAGCTCGACTGCAGGTTCGCGGCGGTGAAATGAACGCGGCCATCCGGGGCATCCGCGCTCGGCATCACGGTCGCGGCATTGGCCGTCCACATCGACGAGGCCGAGCACACCGCGCGCAGCAGTTGTGGGGCTTCCTGGGCCGCTCGCGCCAGCACGTTCGCATCGTCGCCGGTGAAGCCAAGATCGCGCAGCGCCCCCAGGTCGGGGCGTTGCTGGGGCGGCAACACGCCTTGCGCGTAGCCGGCCTCCATCAGCGACTTCATCTTGTCGAGCCCCTGCAACGCCGCCTCACGCGGGTTGGCTGTGAGGCCGCCGTGGCGCATCGAGGCCACGTTGCCATGCGCCAGTCCGGCGTAGTTGTGGGTCGGCCCCACCAGACCGTCGAAATTGACCTCGCGTACCCCTTCACTCATAGAACCTTCGCTCATAGCACCACCCCCGGCGGCAAGGTATGGGGCAGGCTGAGCGTTTCGGTTTCCATCGAGGCGACCGGATACGCACAGTAGTCGGCAGCGTAATAGGCACTCGGGCGGTGGTTGCCGCTATCGCCGATGCCACCGAACGGAGCGTCGCTGGAGGCGCCGGTGGTCTGGCGATTCCAGTTGACGATGCCGGCGCGGATGCGCAGCAGGAAGTCGTCCCAGTCGGCTTGCTCACCGCCGATCAGACCTGCCGACAGGCCATAACGCGTATCGTTGGCCAGAGCGATGGCCTCGTCCCAATCGTGATAACGATGCACCTTGAGCAGCGGTCCGAAGTGTTCCTCATCAGGCACCTCGCAACCGGTGACATCGATCAAACCCGGCGACAACAGGCTGGTGCCCTCTTCCAGGCGGCGCATGCTGCTCAATACCCGGCCGCCGCGTGCGACGAAATCGTCTTGGGCGGCCAGCAGGCCATCCGCCGCCTCGACGCTGGCCAGCCCCGCATAGAACGGCGCCGGTTCGCTGAATGGCCCCGCCACGCGCAGCGCGCCAATGGCACGTACCAGCGCTTCGAGCAGCGCATCACCCGCCGCGCCTTGGGGCACGATCAAGCGCCGCGCGCAGGTGCAACGCTGCCCGCCGGAGGCAAACGCCGACTGCAGGATCGACAATACCGCCGCTTCCTGGTCCGGCACGTCCTTGACCACCAGCGGGTTGTTCCCGCCCAGCTCCAGCGCCAGAATCTTGTCGACTTGGCCGCCGAACTGGCGATGCAGAAGCCCGCCGATCTTGGCACTGCCGGTGAACAGCAGGCCGTCGATGTCGGCGCTGCCGGCCAATGCCTGGCCGACCTCGGCCGCGCCCTGCACCAGATTGATCACGCCGGCGGGCAGGCCCGCCTCGAGCCAGCATTGCAGCGTCAGATCGGCGGTCATCGGCGTCTGCTCGCTGGGCTTGAAGACCACCGCGTTGCCGGCCAAAAGCGCCGGAACGATATGCCCGTTGGGCAGATGCCCGGGGAAGTTGTACGGGCCGTATACCGCTAGCACGCCATGCGGGCGGTGGCGCAGCACCGCACGGCTGCCGCCGACATCCCGCGCGCGCTCGCCAGTGCGCTCGTGATAGGCGGTGATCGAAATTGCCACCTTGCCGATCATCGCGCCGATCTCGGTACGCGCTTCCCACAATGGCTTGCCGGTTTCATGCGCGATGCTCGTCGCCAGCGCCTCGCGATTGGCTTCCAGACGCTCGCGGAAGCACTCGACCACGGCCTGACGTTCTTCGAAGCTGTGACGCGCCCAGGCGGGAAACGCCTTCCGTGCGCCGGCTACCGCCGACTCGACCTGGGCCGCGCTGGCCGCGCTGGCACTCCAGAGCGTCTCGCCGGAGACGGGATCGGTCTTGTCGAAACGCGCTGCGTCACCCGCGACCCAGGCGCCATCGATCAGCAACTGCTGTTTGGCTTGCATATGTCGCTCCTGATGATTCATTGGTAAGCCGCGAGCCGCGAGCCGCGAGCCGCGAGCCGCGAGCCGCGAAAGCAAGCCTCAACCAAAGCACAGAGTTCACAATCTCTTTGCTCGTAGCTCGTAGCCCGTAGCCCGTAGCTCAGGTCTCCAGCACCCGCAGCGTATCGCCGCTGGTCACCGCCAAGCGTTCGGCTTCGGCGCCGGTGAGCGTGAGCACGCCGTCCGCGTTGGGCCCGCGTCCGACCCAGGCAGCCCGAAAGTCGCTAATGTTCGCCGTCGCTACCAACCAGGTCGGGCGTTCGACACTGGCGGCTTCGTCCACGATTTCCACGGGATAGGACGCCGAGTCGCGCACCGCGCTTACATCATCGATATACGCCTCCACCGTGGGGCCGCCATCGAAGATGTCGATGTAGCCTTCCCAACGCAGTCCTTCCTTCCTGAGCATTTCCAGCGCCGGGCGGGTGTGTTCGTGAACCGCGCCGATACAGGCCCGCGCTTCTTCGGAAAGAAACGGCGTGTAAATCGGGAACTTGGGCATCAGCTCGCCGATGAAGCTCTTCTGCCCGAGGCCGGTCAGACGGTCGGCTTCGTTGAAGTTCATGGGAAAGAAGTGACTGCCCAGACATTCCCAGAAGGCACTGGTGCCGTTCTCATCGAAGCGCCCGCGCATTTCGGCGAGCACCTTGTCGGGGAAGCGGTCGCGAAACTCGGCGATGAACAGCCAGCGGGCCTTGGACAGCAAGGCGCCGTTGCGATCGCGCCGGTATTCGGGGCGCAGATACAGCGAGCAGACCTCGGCGTCGCCGGTATGATCGGAGCTGAGAAACAGCGTATCGATGGTGCGATGCAAGTCGAGCTGCACCGACGAGTGCGCCAGGGTGCCCAGGCGATAGTGGTAAAACGGGACGTCGTGGCCAACCTGTGCCTCGATGGCGCAGCATCCGGCCAACTCGCCGTTGGTATCGTCCTCGAGCACGAAGAAATACAGCCGGTCGTCGATGGCGCTGCGCTCCTCGAAGGCGCTGACCGCGTGTTCGATCTTGGCGGCGAGGAAGTCGTGATTGTCGGGCAACGAGGTGAACCCCACGCCAGTCTGCCAAGCCAGCGCTTGCAGACTGTCGATATCGCGGCGTTCGATGGGTCGAATGCGCATCAGGTGTCTCCCTCGTCGAACTCATCCAGCACGTTGGGCAATGCCAATGGCGCAGCCAGGACCGCGCGGCCTTCCTCAACGCCCAGCAATTCAGCATGCTCGGGCGTGAGCATCAACTGCCCGGTGGGCGACAGCGCATAGCGCGCCACCAGGCAGCGAAAGCCGCCCAGTTGCTGATTGGCGATCAACGCCGGCTCGGCATCCGGCAGCACGTTACCGGGACGCACACGTACCGGATGCCAACTGGCCTGGCGCACGCTCTGCAGACGATCGCGCTCGCCGCGCACCACGGGCCCACCATCGAAGATATCCACGTGCCGCGAGCGCACGAAGCCTTCGCCGAGCATTTCCTCGAGCGCCCTCTCGTGATCGGGATGCTCACGGCCGATGGCGGCACGCGCCTGGGGCGTAAGCAAGGGCAAGTAGAGCGGGAATTGCGGCATCACTTCGGCGATGAAGCTCTTCGAGCGTACCCCGGCCAACAGGTTGATTTCCTGAAAGCCACGCGCGAAGAAGTGCCGCCCGACGCTATTCCAGAACGGCGATTCTCCCTCGGCATCGAGATAGCCCGGAAAGGCCACGGCCAGAATCGACGCGAAGCGCTCGGGATACTGCGCGATGAACATCAACCGCGCGCGCCGCAACAGGCTCTCGGCGCTGGTGCCCTTGTAACGGGCGTCCAGCGACAGCGCGCACAGCAGCGTGGTCTCGGAGGTCTCGTGCGACAGCGACAGGGTCTGCACCTCGCGGCGCACGTTGAGTTGCTGCGAGGCGTGGATCAGCGTTTCCTGGCGATAGGTGTAGTAGGCATCCATAGCGCCCGCCTGGGCGCGAATGCTGGCGGTCCCCACCACCTCGCCAAGCTCGAGATCCTCGAGCACGAAGGTATAGGCCTCGTCGTCGGGAAAATCGACCTCACGTGCCAAGGCCCGCGTCGAGCGTGCAATACGCTCCTCGAGGCGATCGCGATGCGCCGGCAGATTGGTCAGGCGCGGCGTGGCACTGCCCGCCAAGCGCTCCAGTGCCGGCAAGTCGCGGGGTTGAACGGGGCGAACGACAAGCATGGCAATGTCTCTCGGTTGCGGGTTCATGCGTCCTGCACGAGTCGCGCCACGGCGCGTTCCAGGCGGGCCATCCCTTCACGAACCTCTGCCTCGGAGATCACCAGCGACGGCGCCATGCGCAGCACGTTGGGTCCAGCGACCAGCGCCATCAACCCTTCTTCCATGGCCAGCGGCAGAATTTCCTTGGCGCGCCCTTCGTAGGCCGGCGCCATCTCGGCCCCGAGCAACAGACCCAGGCCGCGCACTTCCTTGAAGATGCCGTATTCGCGATTGATTGCCTCGAGGTGCTCCTTGAATAGCGCATGGCGATGCATGACGCCTTCCAGCACCTCGGCGGTATCGATGGTTTCTACCGCCGCCAGCGCCACCGCGCAGGCCAACGGGTTGCCACCGTAAGTAGAACCATGGGTGCCCACCGCCAACGACGGTGCCACACGATCGGTGGTCAACATGGCACCGACCGGGAAACCACCACCCAATGCCTTGGCACTGGTCAGGATGTCGGGCGTCACGCCGTAATGCATGTATGCATAGAGATGCCCGCTGCGGCCCACACCCGATTGTACTTCGTCGAATACCAGCAGCGCCTGATGCTCATCGCATAGCGTGCGCAGACCGCTCAGGAAGTCGGGATCGGCCGGCACCACGCCGCCCTCGCCTTGCATCGGCTCGACCACCACGGCGCAGGTCTCGTCGTCGATCAGCGCGCGGACGCTGTCGAGGTCGTTGTACACGGCATGTTCGATACGCCCGGGGATCGGCCCGAAGCCTTCGGAATACTTGGGCTGGCCACCGACGCTGACCGTAAACAGGGTGCGACCGTGGAACGACTGGCGGAAGGAGACGATCTTGTCCTTGTGCGCACCGACATTGTCGTACGCCCAGCGCCGAGCCAGTTTAAAGGCCGCCTCGTTGGCTTCACCGCCGGACGAACAGAAGTACGCCTTGTCGGCGAAGGTGCGCTCGACGAGCGACTTGGCCAGGGCCAGCGCCGGCTCATTGGTGTAGACGTTGGACAGATGCCAGAGCGTGTCGGCCTGCGCCTTGAGCGCCGATACCAGCGCGGGATGACAATGCCCCAGCGCGTTGACCGCGATCCCGCCGGCGAAATCGATGTATTCGCGCCCGTCCTGATCCCACAGACGGCTGCCTTCGCCGCGCACCGGAATCGTCCGCTGCGGGGAATAGTTGGGCACCATGTAGCGGTCGAAATCGTCGCGGGTCGGTGACTGGGACATCGTGTCGGTCCTCCTGGGTGGGTCAACGAATACGGTAGGTTGTCATTGAGTATACGAGGAGGGGAGGTATCGGGTCTTTCAGCAATGTGACGACGAATTATGAAAAGAGGTTGAGTTTTGTCGTCTACGCCCCGACTCACTTGTTTGCAGGCTCATGGTCGTGTCATCACGACACGAAGAGCCACCTAGACACACGAGGCGCTACAAGGAGACGCACCATGCAGATCGATCTCAGCGGCAAATCCGCCATCGTCACCGGCTCTACCGCCGGTATCGGCTTCGCCATCGCCCAGGGGTTGGCCGAAGCCGGTGCCGAGGTCACGCTCACCGGCCGCACCCAAGCGCGGGTCGACGCAGCGGTGAGCGACCTGAAAGCGGCGGTCTCGGGCGCGCGGGTGTCCGGCGTCGCCGCCGATTTGGGTAGCGCCGAAGGCTGTCAGACACTGATCGACGCACGCGCGGATACCGATATTCTGATCAACAACGTGGGGCTCTTCGGCCCGCAGGACTTCTTCGAGACCGATGACGAAACCTGGGAGCAGTTCTTCCAGGTCAATATCATGAGTGGCGTGCGGCTATCGCGCCATTACGCTCAAGGCATGAAATCGCGCGGCTGGGGACGCATCCAGTTCCTGTCCAGCGAATCGGCGCTGAATATTCCTTCCGAAATGGTTCACTACGGCATGACCAAGTCCGCCGTGCAGTCGATCTCGCGCGGGCTCGCCAAGGTGCTGGCCGGTACCGGCGTCACCGTCAACGCGGTGCTGCCCGGGCCGACGCGCTCCGAAGGCGTGGTCGGCATGATCGCCCAGATGGCAGATCAGGAAGGCGTTTCCCAGGAGGAAATGGAAGCGCGTTTCGTCAAGGAGAATCGGCCCAGCTCGATCATCGGCCGTCTCGCCACGCCCGAGGAAGTCGCCAACATGTGCGTCTACGCGGTATCACCGCAAGCCAGCGCCACCACCGGCGCCCCCTTGCGAGTGGAAGGCGGCATCGTCGACAGCATGGCGTAACCGCAGCGACATGCCGACTTTTCAAAAGACACGCCGGCTTTTAACAAAAACCTAGAGCGCCTTGCTGAGCCTGACGCGGAGTAGACGCTCGCCACCTCGCTCCACCCAGGCCTCGCCCTGGTGCGCCCAATCGCGACGTACCAGGGCCTCCGCCAGCACCAGGCTGGCCTCGATCCGCATGCACATCACGCCGCGCTGGTACATCTCGCCTTCGGCGAGCTCCAGCAAGCGACCACCCACGCCCCGCCTGGCCAGCGCGGGCCACACGTAAAGCGTTTCGATACGCCCTTCGCCGGGGTCGATCTCGCAGAATCCCACGCAGCGTCCGTCGCAGACCGCCACCAGCGTAGGATAGAGCACCTGGCGCGCCGCCCAGGCCTCGGCATCGCGCGGTAGGGCCATGGTCCACGCCTCGCGTTGCGCCAGCGTGTAATAACCGGCGGCACCCTGCATCACGGCATGGTGAAACACTTCCGCCTGATCAGCGGCATCACGCGGCGTAGCCTCGCGATAGACGATTCGTTCGGTCACCGTTGCCTCCTGAAAATGGCATGTCTCGCCGCACGGGCGCGCATTGGGCATAATACCATGATGATCGATTGCGACTTCCCCGCTGCCGAGACCTCGGACACGTTTACGCTCACGCCTATCGGACGTATCGCCAGCGACTACCCAGACAAGTTCGGCATTCCGCGCCAACCGGGGCTGGCCAGTGCCGCACGGGCGACGCTAACGCTTGCGCCAGCGTTCGCCGATCCACTCACTGTGCGCGGCCTGGACGCGTTCAGCCATCTGTGGCTGACCTTCGTCTTCCACCAAAGCCCCACGCGCTGGACGCCGTTAGTGCGCCCGCCGCGTCTGGGGGGCAATGCCAAACACGGCGTTTTCGCCACGCGCAGCACCCACCGCCCCAACCGTCTGGGGCTGTCGCTGGTCGAGCTAGTGAAGATCGACACGCACCACGGCGTGACGCTGCACCTGCGCGGGCACGATCTCGTCGACGGCACGCCGGTGCTCGATATCAAGCCATATCTGGCCTGGGCCGAAGCGCTCCCGGCGGCACGCAGTGGTTTCGCCCCCACGCCACCGCCGTCGCTGCCGGTGACGTTTTCGGCCGCCGCCGAAGCGGCTTTGCTGATGCGTCATGACGGCGACTCATTGCGTGAATTGATACGCCAGGTGCTGGCCCAGGATCCACGCCCCGCGTACCACAAAAACGCGCAGAATACGTCCGAACGCCGCTATGGCGTGCGCCTGCGCGATGTGGACGTACGCTGCTACCCGATCACGACCAACGGCCTCGACGCGATGCATGTGGAAGATATCGTCGTGGCGTCTTCTCCTGCATGAACGACATCGGGGCGCCCGTGGGCGCCCCGATGGCATAAGCCGAAAACGCGCGGCGATCAGAACGTGATGCCGATCCGCCGTCCGACTTCTTCATAGGCTTCGATGACGCCGCCCAGCCCCTGGCGAAAGCGATCCTTGTCCATCTTCTCGCGGGTGTTGGCGTCCCACAGACGGCAACCGTCCGGCGAGAATTCGTCGCCCAGAGTCACCTGGCCGTCGAACAGGCCGAACTCGAGCTTGTAATCGACCAGCAGCATGTCACCGTCGAGGAACAACTGCTTGAGGACATCGTTGACCTGGAAGGTCAGCGTTTTCATGGTCGCCAGTTGCTCGGGCGTCGCCCAGCCGAACGTCTCGGCCAGCGACTCGTTGATCATCGGGTCGCCATTGGCGTCGTCCTTGAGGAACAATTCGAAGGTCGGCGGCATCAGCGTCTGACCTTCCTCGACGCCGAGACGGCGTACCAGCCCACCCGCGGCGACATTGCGCACCACGCACTCGACGGGCATCATCTCGAGGTTCTTGACCACGCACTCATCATCGGAGAGCAGCGTCTCGAAATGCGTCGGGATGCCCGCCGCCTGGAGCTTTTCCATGATGAAGGCATTGAACTTGTTATTGACCATGCCCTTGCGCGCCAGCAATTCCTTCTTCTTGCCGTCGAAGGCGCTGGTGTCGTCGCGGAAGTGCAGGATCAAACGCTGCGGGTCATCGGTGCGGTAGACGGACTTGGCCTTGCCCGCGTACAGCTCGTCACGTTTTTCCATGGGGTCTCCACAATGGCCCTCACGGGGCCGACTGGCTCTTGTCTGAGCGCGGATCGCACGACCCGCGACGTATTCAAAGACTATTCAAGGCGTTTCCAGGATGCCAACGACGCACGACCTCGACTCACGCGATACTCTGCCAGGCGAAGCCATATTCCTGCGCCGATACCAGCAACCGTGACTCATCGCCGGACAACAACGGCGTCAGCGCTTCCAGCGCCAGTTCGGGGCGATTGTTCTCTTCCGAGATATGCGAACACACGATACGCTGTAGGCGATCCAACCCCAGCCGCGTCAAGAGCTCGGCGGCCTGGACATTGGCCAAGTGCCCCCAGTGACCGCCGACCCGCCGCTTGAGGTTGCGTGGGTAAGGGCCGACATCGAGCATGTGGCGATCGTGATTGCACTCGAGAATCAGCGCATCACAGCCCCGGAACGCATCGAGGACGTGTTCACTGGGATGGCCGAGGTCGGTGAGTACGCCCAGATGGCGACCATGCGCGCGAAACCGAAACTGCACCGGCTCGCGTGCATCGTGCGGCACCGTCACCGGATCGATCTCCAGTCCCTTGATCGCGAAGCGTGACTGAGGCACCACCCACTCATGGTGCGGCACCTCGCCCAGGCGCCCCGATAGCCAAGTGCCTGCGGTCAAATAGACCGGGAGCACGTAACGACGCGCCAGGGGCCCCACACCATGTATGTGATCGCCATGCTCATGGGTGAGAAGCACGGCGTCGAGCTGGCGGGGATGCAGACCGAACAGCGCGAGACGGCGTTCCGCCTCGCGCATGCCAAAGCCGCAATCCACCAGCACGTGCGTTTCACCGTCGCTGACCAAGGTGGCGTTGCCCTTGCTACCACTACCCAGCGATGCGAAACGCAGGGTCGCCTGGGGCTGATCTATCATGCCGTCCGGCATCTCAGCGCAAGGTCGCTGCCACGGCGTCGAGCACTTCACGGGCATCGCCCGAATCCACCGGGCCGCCGTCTTCGCCGCTGACGTTCACCTGCGTGGTGTCACGCGCATTGGCGCTGACATCGAGACGGTAGCGTTGGGTCGCATCGTCGCCGCCGAACCAGTCAAACCAGCCGGAATCGTCATCGCGGGCGGTGTAGTCGATCACGAACTGACCAGTGCTACGGTTCTGATCGACCAAGGCGCCCCGTTGATCCTCGAAGTTGTTCTCGAGCTGATAACGCAGTTCCGGCCAGGCACGTTCAAGATTCAGCGCCAGCTCGAGCTGCCACTCACCATCGTGGTTCGACAAGTTTACGCGGTCATTGCTCGCCAGCGGTTGTGCCGCCAGAGACACGCCTTCCTGGTCACCGACATTGTCGCTCAGGTAGCGCTGCAGCGCATCGAGGCACCGGGCTTCGTTGCCGCTGTTTTCACAACGCACTTCGCTGGAGCCTTCACGCAACCCCTGACGGACACTCAACGTCCCCAGGCCAGTCTCGAGGCGCCCGCTATCGGCATCGGCACTATCGACACTGGCGCCTTGCGCGGATGCGAATCCCTGCAACATCGGCCAGACACCGTCCGGGGCAGCATTGACGACCAACCAACGTTCGTCGCCGGCCTCGCGAGATTCGACGAATGCCGCCTCGGCTTCCTGGCTAGAGGCCAGCGGACGTGGGCGCGGCACATCGAAGTCTTCATCCGTGGCCACGAAATCACTCTCGGCATCAGGCACCGGCATGGCGTTCTGGTACTGTGACGAGTCGCGCGAATCCGGCAGCGTCACGGGCTCGACCACCTCGGCATCGGCGTATTCAGCGTTACGATCATAATAAAAACCGGAACGGCTACAGCCACTTACGATCAGAGTGGCGCCGATGATCAGCGGCATCCATTTAAGGACGGGTTTCATGCATCCACCTTCTTTATGCGTTGGTCGGCGTCGAGGAGCATCGCTAACGCAGGTAAACGTCTGACTCCCGCTCACGACGGTATGTCAGTCTTCGACCACCTCGGCAAGCTGCAATGCCTCGCTCACCGTGGAGTGATACTTATCGGATAGCCATGTCATCGGTAGACGAATGCCCTGCTCCGCCAACCCCATGCGGTTGAGCGCCCATTTCACGGGAATCGGATTGGCCTCGACGCCCAGTGCGGTGTGCAGCGACATGAGGCGTGAGTTGATTTGATGCGCCCGCTCTTCATCGCCGGCCACGGCGGCGACGCAGAGGTCGTGCACGGCACGCGGCGCGACGTTGGCGCATACCGAGATATCGCCGTGGCCGCCCATCAACATGAAATCACACGCCGTGGGGTCGTCGCCGGAATAAAGCGCGAAGCCGGTATCCTTGAGACGCTCGACAAGCTCCTCGGCGCGTTCGAGGTTACCGGTGGCGTCCTTGAGTCCGACGATGTTCTCGATCTCGGCAAGACGGAACACGGTCTCGTTGTAGATATCCGAGCAGGTGCGACCGGGCACGTTATAGAGAATGACCGGCAGTCCACCACCCTCGGCGACGGCCTTGAAATGCTGGTAAAGCCCTTCCTGAGTCGGCTTGTTGTAGTAAGGGGCCACCGACAAGCAGAGATCCGCGCCTACTTCGCGTGCGTAACGTGCCAGCTCGACCGCTTCCGAGGTCGCGTTGGCGCCGGTACCGGCGATGACCGGAATGCGGCCGTCGACTTCTTCGACGACGCAGCGAATGACGTCAAAATGTTCGGCGAACGACATGGTGGTCGGCTCACCGGTGGTACCCGCCGCGACGATGGCATCGGTGCCATTGTCGAGATGGAACTCCACCAGGCGACGCAGCGCCTCCCAGTCGATATCGCCACTGGCCTTCATCGGTGTCGCCAACGCGACGATGCTGCCTGTGATCATTCTGCAGTGCTCTCCTGTGAATCGGGCCAGCGTGCCACCGGCATGCGCGGGCGATAAAAAGGCACGTATCGCCAACCGGGCGTTTCCAGCGCCGGACCGGTTTTTCCTGTCATGATGTCGATCAACGTCAAATGGTACTCAGCCAGCTTCATCCTGTACAGAAGCGGCGTGCTTTGACACGTGCGCCTGGCTGCAATGTAATCTTAACTGCCCACGTTCAGGCAACGACACCTTTCACGTCAGTATTCGAGGAACTCTCCATGAGCGTCAGCATCGGCCAGCACGTACCCGATTTCAGTGCCCCGGCAACGGGCGATACGCAGATCACACTTTCCGACTACCGTGGCCGGCAGGTCGTGATCTATTTCTACCCCAAGGATAGTACCCCGGGCTGCACCACCGAAGGGGGCGACTTCCGCGACCATAAGGCCGACTTCGAGGCCGCCAACACCGTGATTCTCGGTGTCTCGCGAGACGGACTGCGTGCCCATGAGAACTTCAAGACCAAGCAAGGGTTCAATTTTGAGCTGATTTCCGACAAGGACGAGGCACTATGCCAACTCTTCGATGTCATCAAGCTCAAGAAACTCTATGGCAAGGAGCATCTGGGAATAGAGCGCAGCACCTTCCTGGTCGACACCGACGGCAAACTGGCGCGCGAATGGCGCAAGGTAAAGGTCAAGGGCCACGTCGAGGAGGTACTCGACGCCGCCCGCGAACTCAATACGGCCTCCTGATCACTGCTCCGCCGGGGGAGACCGCAGGCCTGGATCGCGCACACCGCGCGGCCAGGCATACACCAGCGCCTTGATCAAGGTCGCCAGCGGAATCGCAAAGAATACGCCCCAAAAGCCCCAGATACCGCCGAAAAACAGCACCGCCAGAATGATCGACACCGGATGCAGGTTGACCGCCTCGGAAAACAGGATGGGCACCAGCACATTGCCATCCAGCGCCTGAATAACGGCATAGGCCAGCAGTACGTAGACGAGTTGATTGCCGATGCCGAAGTGGAAACCCGCGACGGCCGCCACCGGCAAGGTCGCCACCGCCGCGCCGATGTACGGTACCAGCACCGACAAGCCGACGATCAGTGCCAGCAAGGTGGAATAAGGCAACCCGAACGTCCAGAAGGTAATGAAGGCTACCACGCCCACGATCAGGATCTCGATCGCCTTGCCGCGAATGTAGTTGGCAATCTGATCGTCCATTTCATGCCAGATGCGCGTCATCAGGACACGCTTCTTGGGCAGCAGGGACAGCAGGAACAGCGTCAGGCGCTCGCGGTCCTTGAGCAGGAAGAACACCAGAATCGGCACCAGTACTAGATAGACAAGCACACCTAATAGATTGCCCAACGACGCCAGCGAAAGCGTCAGCGCCCGTTGCCCGAGCTGGGTCGCCTCGCGTCCGGCGGTGGCGATCCACTGTTCGATCTGATCGGGAGTGATCAAGGTCGGATAGTGCGACTGCAAGGTATCCAGCCATGCCTGGCCACTGGCGAACATACGCGGCGCCTCCTGCACCAGCTCCACCATCTGGTTCCAGACCAGCGGCATGATCACCAAGGCCAGCGCCAATAATGCCCCCAGAAAGATCAGAAACACGACCAATACCGACAGCAGGCGTGGCAAGCCGCGCCGCTCTAGCCACGCGACCACGCCTTCCAGGAGGAAGGCCAGCACCAGGGCGGTGAAGAACGGCGCCAGCATCCGACCCAGGCAGATGACGGCGGCAAAACCCAACACCAGCACGATGAGCAAGACGACCGCTTCCTCATCCGAGAAATAGCGCTCCATCCACCCCTTGAAGAGGCCTTTCATGGTCATGCTGTGCTTCCTCGTTCGCCCTTGCGCAGCCAATAAAAGTAGACGCCGTCCCTTTCTTCGCGCGCCTCGAGGCAGTGCGTCCCCTGCGCAGCAAAGGTCTCGAAATCCTGCCACGACCCCACATCGGTCGCCTGAATCTCGAGCAACGCGCCCACTTCGAGCGTCGATAGGGCCTGCTTGGCCTTGAGTAGCGGCAACGGACAATGCAGGCCACGTGCGTCAAGCATATGATCGGGTTGCAACGCCATCTGCGCCCCCAGCGGTTCGGTAGTTGAAAACGCAACGATTTAAAGGCACTTTGCCAGTCAGTTCAATGTCGAAGACAACGGTAGCATGGCGTGCATCATGCCGTCGGTCTACCCGCCCCGTCGCGCCATTCAAGAGGATACCCATGCCACGTCGCTGGACGCTGCTTCCTGCCCTATGCCTCGCCGTGACATTTTGCGCTTTCGCGCCGAATGCCCTGGCGCAAGACGATTACGGCCTTCCCGAGTTGGGTGGCTCGAGCGCCACCGTCTCAAGCGCAGAGGAACACCGCCTGGGACGCGCCTGGCTACGCCAGTTCCGCGCTCAGACCGACAAGTGGCAAGACCCTATCGCCCAGGATTACATTCATGGCCTGGTGGCGCGCCTATTACCACATGCCGGAGTCCATGACGACACCGTCATCACCATAGTCGACAGCCGACTGCTCAATGCCTTCGCCGTGCCGGGCGGCGTGGTCGGCGTCAACAGCGGTCTGTTCACCTTCACCGAGAGCGAGGACGCCCTGGCCTCGGTGATCGCCCACGAGCTCGGCCACCTATCACAGCATCATTTCGCGCGCCGCATGCAGCGCGTGGAAGAGACGCAGTTGCCCACCATGGGCGCCATGCTGGTCGGCATGGTCCTTGCTGCGGGTGGCGCAGGCGATGCAGGGCTGGCCACCATGGTCGGCACGCAAGCGGCGTTCATCCAGGACCAGCTCGCCTATTCCCGGCGTTTCGAAGAGGAAGCCGATCGCGTCGGACTGGAGGCCCTGGCCGATGCCGGCTTCGACCCGCAGGCCATGCCTGAACTTTTCCGCGCCATGCAACGCTTGTCCAGCCTACAGGGCGGCAACCCGCCGGAATTCCTGCTCACACACCCGGTCACCAAAGCCCGCATCGCCGACACCCAGGCCCGCGCTGACCAGATGCCCTCGCCCGCACCGCACGATAGCACGGCCTTCAGCCTGATTCGCGCTCGCGCCCTGCTCGCGCTCAATCGCGACAATCCCGACCAGGCCATGACTCAGCTACGTCAGGACAACCCTCCCGACGCCGCGATACGTTACCTGCAAGCGCTGATCGAGGCCCACAACGGTCATACCGCACAGGCACTCGATACGATCGACCAGTTAAGCGCAGCGCAGCCGAATCTCTCGATGCTACCGGCCAGCGCAGCCCAGGTGGCGCTCGATGCCGACCAGCGCGATGTTGCATTGACCCGCGCCCGGCGGATCCTGCGTTTGCAACCGGACTACCGCCCGGCGCAGCTCATCGAGGCGGAGGTGCTGCTGCAGCAGGCCCCACGCCAGGCATACGACATCCTGCGCCGCATGAGCGATCAATATCCCGAGGACCCGCAGGTCTTCTCTCTGCTCGCGGAAGCCGCCGGACGTAGCGACCGCAATCTGTGGGGCATGCTCGCCCGCGCCGAACAATTGCAGCTGACCGGTCATATCGACCGCGCCATCAAACAGCTCGATATCGCCGAAGAGACGGCACGCGACCAGGGCGACTTCGCCATGGCCAGCCGCTTGGTTGAACGCCGCAAGGCGTATCTGGGGTATCGGCAAACGCTGCAGGACTTCTAGGCTTTATACGAAAACTGCGGTCAATGACGGGGGATGCGTTCGTCGCGCGGGCTGATGCCGAAATGGTTACGGTACGCCGTGGAGAAATGCGCTCCGGAGGAAAAGCCCGTGGAAAGGGCGATGTCGCCGACCGCCTGTTCACTGTCACGCAGCAACTGGCGGGCTTTCTGAAGACGCAGTTCCAGATAATAACGGCTGGGCACCGCCTGCAGATACTTCTTGAACAGCCGCTCCAGTTGCCGCCGGGAAATCCCCAGGTGTTCAGCCAGCTCGTGAGTGGTCAGCGGCTCCTCGATGTTGGAATCCATCAGCGTCACTGCGTCAACCAGGCTCTGCGGTGCGTGCGAGAGACGCGCGCGCAGTGGTACATGCTGGGGCTCGTCCGCCATGCGGATGCGCTCGCAGACGAAATGCTCGGAGACGCTCTCGGCCAGCCGCGCGCCATGCTGCTGCGCGATCAACGTCATCATCATATCCATCGCCGCCGTGCCGCCCCCGCAGGTCAAGCGACCACGATCGATCTCGAACAACTGATGCGAGACATGTACGCCAGGAAAATCCCGCGTGAACGCATCGGCCCCGGCGACGTGCAGCGTGACGCGATAGCCCTCCAGCACACCGGCACGTGCCAGCATTTGGGTGCCACCGGCGATGCCGCCCAGCATGACCCCGCGTGAAGCCAGCCGTTGCAGCCAACCATGCAAGTTCAAAGATTCGCTCTCTGGCGACGGACTCACGCCGCACACCATGAGCATGTCCAAAGGCTGGACATCGCTGCCCGCCACGCTTTCCGGCGTCAACGCCAGCTCCGCAGCGCTTTTCACCGCGCGCCCATCGAGCCCGAAAGTTCGTGGCACATAGAGTCGACGCTCGGCCAGCAAATTAGCGACGTGTAACGGCTCCATGGCGCAGGCCTGCGCCAGCATCGAAAACCCCGGCAACAGCAGAAATCCCACCTGGCGCGGGGCATCGCGGCGCTCTTCACTCTCTGGCATCAAGCAGCGCCTCCACCAGCGTGTCCGCCTCGCGGTCGATCTGCGCGGCCCGCGTAACGGCAAACGTCTGGCACGTCTTTTCAGAGCGGCCCCGGGGCATACGCTTGGACGCGACGATCACAGCTGCACGACGTCGAACTCCGCCACGGGGTCGACGTCCGCCTCATAATCGACATCCTCGCGCTCGAAGCCGAACAGCTTGAGAAAGTCGTGCTTGTAACCGGCATAATCGGCCAGCGTGAAGAGGTTATCGGTGGTCACCTGCGGCCATAGCTCCTTGCATGGCTGCTGCACGTCATCACGTAGCTCCCAATCGTCGAGACGCAGGCGGCCCGCTTCGTCGGTATCCTGCTCTTGTGATGAATACAGACGCTCGGCATACAGGCGGTTGAGCTGATCGATGGTGCCCTCATGCAGGCCCTTTTCTTTCATGACCTTGTAGACCATCGAGATATAAAGCGGCATCACCGGGATCGCCGCGCTGGCCTGGGTTACTACCGACTTGAGCACCGCCACGTTGGCGCTGCCGCCCTCCTTGGAAAGACGCGCGTCGATCTCGCCAGCGGCGCGGTCGAGATCTTCCTTGGCCTTGCCCAGCGCACCATGCCAGTAGATCGGCCAGGTAATCTCGGTGCCGATATAGCTGAACGCCACGCTGCGCGCGCCCGGCGCCAAAACGCCCGCCTCATCCAGCGCGTCGATCCAAAGCTCCCAGTCCTCGCCGCCCATGACGGTGGTGGTATCGGCGATTTCCTGCTCGGTGGCCGGCTCCACGGAGGCCTCGGTGATGGCATCCTTGTTGGTATCGATAGCCGTGGCGGTATAAGTCTCGCCGATGGGCTTGAGGGCAGAACGCTTGAGCTCGCCGCTATCGGGCATCTTGCGTACCGGCGAGGCCAGCGAGTACACCACCAGGTCGACCTGGCCCAGGTCCTGTTTGATCAACTCGATGGCCTGGGTGCGAGCTTCGTGCGAGAAGGCATCGCCATTGATCGCCTTGCTGTAAAGGCCTTCTTCCTTGGCGAACTTGTCAAACGCCGCCGAGTTGTACCACCCCGCCGTGCCCGGCTTCTTCTCGGTGCCCGGCTTCTCGAAGAAGACCCCGAGGGTCGACGCCCCGTAACCGAAGGCCGCGGTGACACGCGCGGCCAGGCCATAGCCGCTGGAGGCGCCGATCACCAACACCTTCTTCGGACCATTTTGCTGCTCGCTTTGCGGAATGTTCGCACGCGTGGTGGCGATCTGCTCGGCGATATTGCGCTCGCAGCCTTTGGGGTGCGTCGTCGTGCAGATGAAACCACGAACCTTGGGTTTGATGATCACAGAGGGAACCTCTTTGCTGACGTTATTCGTTGATCGCGGTCGGAACCGCCACGGGGAAACGCGCGCCAATGCACGGTTTCTTTATTGAGGGGCATTCTAGCGGGTGATGGCGTCCATGTCCGCACCCCTTGTTCGCTATGGCCGTGTGGCCGAAGATGCCCCTTCACAGCGAAGAGCCAAAACATGCACGACCCCAACGAGCTTGAAACCCTACTGGAACGCCGTGGCGCCCTATGGCTGGCACTCTCGCCCCTCTGGCTCGAGCGCGAGCCCCGGGAACGCGAATATACCCGCATGCTCGAGGTGGTCGAGACACAAGGCCATACCCCTCAGGAGCTGGAAATGATCTATCGGCTGGAGATGGCGCCGGTCATGTCGCGTCGCCAGATGTCGGTGGCCGGCGAATGGCGTGACTTCGACGAGGACCGCCTGCTGCTCGACCTGGCACGCCACACGCGTCGCCTGCATGGCTGGCGCAGGGGCTTTTGGCTGCTGTTTTCCGGATTGACCACGATGATGAGTCGGCCACGCTTCGACATCTTGATCGAACGTCTGCAAACGGCTGCGCCATGAGCCGGACGCGCGTCATGCCGAGAACGGAATGTCCAGTGCCTGCTCGATATCCCTCGCCATGCGGCGCGGCGAGACGCGCGGCGCGAAACGTCGGATAACATGGCCATCACGCCCCACCAGGAACTTGGTGAAATTCCACTTGATGGGAGTGCTTCCCAGTACGCCCGGCGCCTGGCGGCGCAGCAGCACGAACAGCGGATGGGCATCGCGTCCGTTGACGTGGATCTTCTCCATCACCGGAAAACTGACCCGATATTCACGCATGCAGAAAGCGCCGAACCCCTCGGCTGACTCCGGTGTCTGACGGCCGAACTGATTGCAGGGGAACGCCAACACGGTAAAGCCTTGATCGTGATAACGGCGATACAGCCATTCGAGCTCTTTGAGTTGCGGCGTATAACCGCAGCGGCTGGCGACATTGACGATCAACAGCACCTGCCCGCGCAGCGCGCGCAGATTGAAGGGCTCCATCCGGTTGGTATGGCAATCCTGGCTATATAGCGTCATGGCGGTCGCGCATCGCGTTCATCATGGGGATACCTCTTCATTGTCGTCCGCCTGCGGCAGGGCTTCAATCGTCCCGTGCCATCAACCAGCCTTGGGCGAGCATATGTTCCAGCGCGACGCGGCTGTCCGGTGTGGCGTCTTCAAGTGCCAGCGCAGCCTCCACCGTTAACCAGGTAGCGTCGGCGACTTCATCCGGTTGCAAGACCAACGATCCCTCATAGTCGGCCATGAAAGCACTGCCATGAATGAAGTTTCCGACATCGGTATAACGAAACGTGAAACACGGCGTCAACGACACGCCCTCGATGCCAAGTTCTTCTGCCAGCTCGCGACGCGCGGCGACATGTTCCGCTTCCCCCGCGCCGACTACGCCACCGGTGGCCAGATCATGACAGCCAGGAAAGACTTCCTTGGTCAGTGTGCGGCGCTGCACGCATAACTCACCCCGACCATTGCGCACGAACACGTACGTCGCGCGGTGCCAGAAGCGAAAGCGCCGCATCAGTCTGCGCGAGGCACTGCCGCAAGGACGATTATGAGCGTCGACCAGCTGGATCCGCTCATCCTTGATGACCGGCTCGGGCAGCGACTCAAGCGTTGCGGAAGACGACGGCGTGACCATGGCGTGTCCTGTGACGTGTCGGTGCGGGAAAGCTTCAGCATGCCAGAGCCCGGGCATCACGTCATGTCGAAGATACTACTGGACATGCAGAAGGCCTATCCCCAGAAGCGTGGGCCAAGTCACGTCTCAAGCCGGGCTATCGCAGGCTTGCCAACGCCGTGGGGTCGCGCGCTGCGTCAGCGCCCCGATGAAGGCGGCGAGCGACAACGCCGCTACGACACTGCCATACACGTACGTCGTCGGCAGCAAGCCCATGTGTTGCGTCGCCACGCCACCGGCCATGGCCAAAAGGCTAGCGGACAAATAGCAAATGACATAGAACGCTGCCATCAACGCTGAGCGCTCGGTGGGCGGTGCCAATGGCATCACCGTACGCATGGCGCCCATGAAAGCCGCGCCGAAACCGATCCCGGCCAAGGCAGTACCGCTCAGCAGCACCGCCACACTGCGCCAATACACCCCCAACAACAGCACGCTCATGCCGACGATCAAGCAGCCCGTGCCGATGAGCACGGCCACACGAGGCGGCTTGGCGCGCAGCGTCAACACACTGATGGCGCCCACGCAGGGCAACAGGAACGTGATCAGGCAACCGACCAGCGGGTTATGAATACCACTGACGGTCTCTACCAGCGTGGGGCCCAGCGACAGCGAGAAACCGCCCAGCGCCCAGGACGAGATCACCGCTGACACCACGCGCATCAGCGGCCCCCGGACAGGCTGTGGTACAGAGGCGCGTGGCCGCAGAGAAGCCCAGGCGCCCGGGCGCGGCGTCACGCTTTCGCGGATGCGGCCCAGCAGCAGGCCTTGAACCACCAGAGTGATGGCCAAGAGTGCGTACACTAGATGCAGCGGCGCGGGCGCATACGTTACCAAGATACCCGCAAACAGGGCGCCGATGCCCATGCCGAATAGCGGTGCGATACTCGCCATGACGGGCCCACGCTGGTGGTCGCTATCGAGCATGGCCGCCGCCAGTGCGCTGGTCACGACACCAGTGGCGAGGCCCTGCAGAATACGCGCCGCCATGAGCCACGCCAGACTATCGGCCCAGAAGAACACTCCCAACGACAGGATTTCACCCAGGATGGCGCCGGCCACTACGGGCCGCCGACCGATATGGTCCGACAGTGACCCGGACACCAGTAGCGCCACCAGCAAGGCAAATACGTAGCTAGCAAATACCAGCGTGAGCATCGTGGCGGAGAACCCCCACGTCTGCTGATAGAGCCGGTACAACGGCGTCGGAGCACTGGATGCCGCCAGGAAAGTGATCATCAGGATGGCATAATACGTCAGTTGCCCGAGGCGCGGCGTCGGGTAGGCACCCGGCGTACCCGGGGATGAAGGCGGTGTCATGATAAAATCCATTAATGCTAAGATTGTGCGTTAAGAGCAGTCTGAACTTAGCAGGCTCATAAAGCAAATATTTTGCGTTAGGTGACTATGGCCATCAAAGAAGCCGTTCGCCCCGGGGGGCGCAGCGCACGGGTGCAAGAAGCTGTGCATCAAGCGGTTCGCGAGCTGCAGACCGCCAAGTCCCGCGAGGAACTCAGCGTGCCACAGATCGCCAGCAAGGCCGGCGTGACGCCGTCGACGATCTATCGCCGCTGGGGAAACATCGCCGAGTTGCTGGCGGACGTGTCGCTCGAGCGCCTGCGCCCCGACGACGAACCGCCGCATACCGGTTCCTTGGCGGGCGATCTTCAGGCCTGGGGCGAGCAATATCTCGATGAGATGACCTCACCAACCGGCCAGTGCATGCTCGGCGATATCATGGCTAGCGCCGAGCGCGAACGACGCGAACGCTGCCGCCGTTATGCCGAGCAGATCATGGCATGCCTGCGTGAACGCGCCGTGAAACGCGGCGACACCACGCCATCGGTCGAGGACTTGATGGATGGCGTGATCGCGCCGATGACCTACCGACTGCTTTATGACCTCGACACGGCGACGCCCGAGCGGCTCCGTCGCTGGATCGCGCAGACGCTGCCGAATACCAACGCGCCCAGCTAATCCCACCAGGGTCGCATTGACCCCGGCATCACGTCTGACCATGCTCGAAGCACGGCGCATCCCATTGCCGTCTTCAGGAGTCGCTTCCATGGCCGATCATGCCGCTCGCACTCATCTCGCCACGCACGACGTCACCAACCAACCTTCGCTCGGCGGTGATCGTGACCTCCTGGAAGAGGACACGGCCCTGCGCGAGGCACTGGCCCGCGAGGCTCCGGCTTGGGTCGCGGCGCGTATTGCCCCGCTCGCCCGTGAGGCCGGGCGCGACACCTGGCAAACCATCGCCGACGAGGCCAACCGGCACCCTCCCGAATTGCACTTGTTCGATCGCCACGGGCGCCGGCTCGACGAGGTGCACTACACCGAGGCCTATCACCGCTTGATGCATCTCGCCTGCGATGGCGGCTGGCAGGCCGTGGCCTGGGAACAGGAAGGTAAAGGCGGCCACCAGGCGCATGTCGCCGCGCTTTATCTCTTGACCCAGGTCGAGCC
>NZ_JARANY010000109.1 GCF_029889885.1 Chromohalobacter sp. 296-RDG | reverse complement strand
CGCCGACGTCGATCAGTGTCGGCAGTAGCGTGTGGGTGACGTTGACCAGCCCCGTGACGTTGGTGTCGATCATGGTGTGCCAGTCGCGCCGGTCGACTTCTTGAGCGGGCTGCGGTGCCAGCGCGAGGCCGGCATTGTTGAGCAGCGTGTGCACGCGCTTGAAACCGTCCGGCAGCGCGGCCACGGCGGCATCGACGGCATCGCTGTCACGCACATCGAGCGCGACGATATGCACCGGCACCTGACCTTGAAGCTCTTCCTTCAAGGCTTCCAGGCGTTCCTGTCGGCGCCCGGTGAGCACCAGCGACCAGCCCGCGGCAGCGAAGCGATGCGCGGCGGCGCGGCCAAAGCCCGAGGTAGCGCCGGTGATGAAGACACAATCCGTCATGCGGGTTTCCTCCCGTTGTGAAAATGAGTGATGTTAGGGGTCAGACAAGCACTTCGCGGAGCAGCACCCACAGCGAGAGCCCGATCAAAAGCGGTGCAACGCTGGTCTTGAGTGAGCGCGGCGGCGCGCGTTCGAAGCGCCACTGGCCGAGGACGTTACCCAGCAGCGCCGGAAACAATAGCCATGCCGCCCAGTGCCAAGTGCTGGCCTGCAAGGCTCCAGCCAGCCCCAGGCCAAGCAGGGATGCACTGCTGCTCGCGGCGAAGAAGACGATGGCCGTGGCGCGCATCGCAAGCGGTGGCATGCGCCGATATAGCAGATACAGCATCAACGGCGGCCCGCCGGAAGACGCCAGCGTCATGCACAGCCCCGAAGCGCCGCCTGCGCCAAGCGTCACGCCACAGTGATGCGTCTTGGGCGCCGCCGAAGCGGCATCGCGCTGGCACAGCAAGGCAACGGCGCCACCCATCGCCAGTAGCGCGACAACGATGCGCATCGGCGAAGCCGGCACGCTTGCCAGGAGCCAAACACCGATCAAGGTTGTCGCCGCCATACCCAGCAGCAGATAGCGCAGGCATGGCCAGTCGGCATGCCGCAGGGCGCGTCGCCATAACCCCAGGCTGGTGACGAGATCCAGCAGCAGCGCCAACGGCACGGCCTGAATCGGTGGCATGAGCAGCATCAGCCCCAGCGCCATCAGCATGGCGAAGCCAAAGCCGCAATAACCACGCACCATGCCCGCCAATAGCGCTAGGCTCATCGCAGCAGCAAGCGTGGGCAGTGTTGGGATCACGGCGTCTCCTGAGTACGGGCATGAGCGAGCTAGCGTTGCGAGACCTTAGCCAGCCCGCCCAGATCACGGTAGAGCCAGTTCCAGCGCACCGATGAGACATGTTGCAGTCACGAGATCGACGTTGGCATGCCGCTAGCCGCTGAGCACAGGCATACAGAAAGGCACAAACCAAGAAGGCAGGAATCGGGGCGAGTGCATCAAGCGGAGGGCTTAGGGTATCGCGACACGGCGCACTACATCTTGAAGGGCCGTGTCACGTTCCCGGTGTGCAATGCACGATATAGGAAGGAAGTGTTACGCGACGTCGAAGCGGTCGGCGTTCATTACTTTCGTCCAGGCTGCGACGAAGTCTTTGACGAACTTCTCGTCATTATCGTCCTGAGCATAGACCTCCGCGTAAGAACGCAGCAGCGAGTTGGAACCAAAGACCAGATCCACGCGTGACGCGGTCCACTTGACCGTGTCCGTTTGCCGGTCGCGGATCGTGTAAAGGCCGTTACCCGCTGGCTTCCAGGCATTGCCCATGTCGGTCAGGTTGACGAAGAAATCATTGGTCAACTGGCCTTCACGGTCGGTGAAGACACCGTGCTGGGTACCGTCATGGTTGGTGCCCAGTACTCGCATACCGCCGAGTAGCACGGTCATTTCCGGCCCGGTCAGCCCCATCAATTGGGCACGGTCGAGCAGCATTTCTTCCGGATTGACCACGTAATCTTTCTTCTGCCAATTACGAAAGCCATCAGCCAACGGCTCCAGCGGCTCAAAGGAGTCGGCATCGGTCATTTCATCGAGAGCATCACCGCGACCTTTCAAGAACGGTACGCGTACCTCATGGCCCGCCGCCTTGGCCGCTTTCTCGATACCCACGCTACCTGCCAGCACGATCACATCAGCGATGCTGGCACCGGTATCAGCAGAGATCTTCTCATACACACTGAGTACTCTAACGAGACGCTCGGGCTCGTTCCCTTGCCACTCTTTCTGAGGCGCAAGCCGAATACGAGCACCGTTAGCACCACCGCGCATGTCGGAACCGCGATACGTACGAGCACTATCCCACGCCGTGCTGACCATCTCACTGATGCTCAAACCGCTTTCAGCAATCTTCTGCTTGACGACTTCTTCGCTGTAGTCGGTGTTACCTGCCGGAATGGGATCCTGCCAGATCAGGTCTTCAGCGGGCACTTCCGGGCCGATGTAACGCGACTTCGGGCCCAGATCGCGATGAGTCAGCTTGAACCATGCCCTGGCAAACGTTTCAGAAAAATACTCTGGATCGTTCATGAACTTCTGGCAGATTTCGTTATAGACGGGGTCAACTTTCATCGCCATATCGGCATCCGTCATGATCGGATTACGGCGAATTGATGCGTCTTCAACGTCAACCGGCTTATCTTCTTCGGCAATATCGGCGGGCTCCCATTGCCATGCTCCAGCCGGGCTTTTCTTGAGCTCCCATTCGTGATTAAAGAGCATATCGAACCAACCCATGTCCCACTGAGTCGGATTTTGGGTCCAAGCACCTTCTATGCCAGATACCACAGTATCCTGGCCTACACCGCGGCCTTTGGTATTTATCCAACCAATGCCCTGATATTCAACATCAGCCGCTTCTGGCTCTGCACTCAGGTCGGCAGCATCACCATTACCATGGCATTTACCGATAGTATGACCGCCGGCTGTTAGCGCCGCTGTCTCTTCATCATTCATGGCCATGCGAGCGAAGGTTTCACGCACATGCTCAGCGGTTTTCAGCGGATCGGGCTGCCCGTTTACGCCCTCTGGGTTAACATAAATAAGCCCCATCTGTACTGCTGCCAGAGGGTTTTCCATGGTGTCCGGATTTTCAACGTCACCGTAGCGCTCATCAGAAGGTGCCAGCCACTCCTTCTCGTCGCCCCAGTAGATGTCCTTCTCTGGATGCCAGATGTCTTCACGGCCGAAGGCAAAGCCATAGGTCTTCAAACCCGCGACTTCGTAAGCGACGGTACCGGAAAGTACCATCAGGTCAGCCCATGAAATTTTATTGCCATATTTCTTTTTGATGGGCCATAGAAGCCGACGTCCCTTATCGGTATTCACATTATCCGGCCAAGAGTTAAGCGGCGCGAATCGCTGATTACCAGTACCGCCGCCGCCACGGCCATCTGCCAGGCGATATGAGCCTGCAGAGTGCCAAGCAACACGGGCAAACATACCCACGTAACTGCCCCAATCCGCAGGCCACCACTCTTGGCTATCCAACATCAACTTTCGGAGGTCGTCCTTTAGCGCTTGAACGTCAAGCTTCTTGACCTCTTCCCGATAGTTAAAACCAGAATCCATCGGGTTGGTCTTGCAATCATGCTGGTGCAGGATATCCAGGTTGATACCTTCCGGCCACCAATCCTTATTGGAGGTGCCTGTGGAGGTATGGCCACCGTGCATTACTGGGCATTTTCCGCTCATATTGCCTTCCCCTTTTTACTCTTTACCTTGGGGATAACCAAGGAACCTATGGTCTGCACCTTAGTTATCGTGCTCACATTTGCGTGACAGCCATGCGTTATTGACGTAGCTATTTTTAAAGTATTCTTTTGATAGTCAAAATTTGTATTTCGCTACCCATCCAATAAAAATAAATTATTGCACGATAAAACGGTGCGCGGTGAGAAATGCTGCTGTCACGAGGTCAGCGTATTTCTGGCTCTATCTATGCGCGGGGAACGCTGCCTAAGCTTGTTCGATAATCGACACTGTTCTTCGCCGACCGACAGGGCTTCGCTCATGACCCCGACCAACGACCTCGTTCGCCAGCTCGACCGCCAGTATGTTTTCCATTCCTGGTCCCAACAGGGCCAGCTCGATCCGCTGGTAATCGCCGGCGGCGAAGGCTGTCGTTTATGGGATTACGCAGGTAACGAATACCTCGATTTCAGCAGCCAGCTAGTGAATACCAACATCGGCCATCAACATCCCAGGGTCATCGCCGCCATCAAGGAGCAGGCCGAGACACTCACCACGGTAGCGCCTGCGCACGCCAACCTGGCCCGGGGCGAAGCCGCCAAGCGCATCGTGGAGCGCGCGCCGCAGGGCTTTTCCAGAGTGTTTTTCACCAACGCGGGGGCAGACGCCAACGAGAACGCCATCCGCATGGCGCGGAGCTACACAGGGCGCGACAAGATTCTCTCGGCGTATCGCTCCTATCACGGCAATACTGGGTCGGCCATCGTCGCGACGGGCGACCCGCGTCGCGTGCCCAACGAATTTGCGCGGGGCCATGCGCACTTCTTCAATCCCTACCTTTATCGCAGCGACTTCTGGGCCAGCGATGAGCAGGAGGAATGCCAGCGCGCCTTGCAGCACCTGCGCCGCGTCATCGAATGTGAGGGCCCCGGCGCCATTGCCGCCATTCTGCTCGAGCCGATCCCCGGCACGGCAGGCGTGCTGACGCCCCCGGCGGACTATTTGAAGGGTGTGCGGGCGCTGGCCGACGAATTCGGCATCCTGTTGATCTTCGATGAAGTGATGGCCGGGTTCGGGCGCACCGGGCGCTGGTTCGCCTTCGAGCATTACGGCGTCTCACCGGATCTGATCGTATTCGCCAAGGG
>NZ_JARANY010000108.1 GCF_029889885.1 Chromohalobacter sp. 296-RDG | reverse complement strand
TATGACCTGCTCCGCCACAATGTGAACACCGCTGTGGCCTCGGGCAATTCTTTGCTGTGTGACTGCCTGATCCGCAAATAGAGCATGCCATTTCCTGAATTACTCCTTAATGTATAAAAACGACGACCGCATGGGCCCCGTATGTTGTGTACCGCTAACTACCCCAGTAGTGTCAGAGCGTTCTTCGCTACCAATTGTGCTATGTCGGTATACTCAAAGCACCGGAGTGCTGGACAAATACCTTGAAGAATTGGAGCCTGACACTGCCTCAGATCGCCATCCATTTCCCCGAGTGACTGGACGACTACATTGCCTTATGATGTCCAGGCTGACGCAGAGTTTTTAACACTCCACTAAGAATATGGATCAGTAAGTTTCATACAGATGGCTGACGCATGTCCCACATACAGACCTTCCAAATTCAGCGCACTTCTTCCTAGCCTCAGACTCATCACAGCATGTGAATTTATTTGATTCAGAATCACTTTTGTTCATTTCTTCGCAGATTGAAACTTTATTTGACGTGCATGGGTAGTCTGCTTTATTTGGCTGCATAACTCCTTTAAAAAGGTGCAGTTCTCCAGTTTCTTTATGCTTTTTAAGTGTGTATGCGTCCATAAGAAACCTCCTCGAAGTTGTTAAAACGGGGCCTTGCGGCCCCGTCGTTATTTTCCACTTCAGCCTTATCGACTAACTCATTAACCCAGCAGTGACAGGGCGTTCTGCGGCAACTGGTTAGCCTGGGACAGAACAGAAGTACCGGCTTGCTGCAGGATCTGGTTCTTGGTCATGTTGGAGACTTCATCCGCGTAGTCGGCATCTTCGATGCGTGAGCGAGCGGAGGTGATGTTGGTCTCGGTGGTGCTCAGGTTGGTAATGGCAGAATCGAAGCGATTCTGTAGCGCACCGAGTTCAGACCTTTGGCTATCCACTTGTTCAATAGCACTGTCTATCTGTGCTAGAGCGCCATCCTGAGTCGTGACAGGTCCAGTGGGTGCGGTACCACCACTCCAATCATCACTATCACTAACTTCATAAAATTCTCCGTCTTCAGCGGTAGCACCTACAGTGGCATTGCCAGCATCATCTAAAACGACGGTAGCGTCTTGTGAGATGCCACTTTCATCAGTGTAAGTAGTAGCACTCCAGTTTGAGCCATCTTCTGCGTTGCCGCCGCCGTCTGTTACTGCAACGAGATTGCCATCACTATCCTTAGCTGCGTATGTCCCGCTATCGGTGCCATCAGAGTTTTTAAGCTCATATATCTCCCCCAGTGTGGAGTTGATGGCAACTGTATCTCCTGTTTCTGGCTTTGCCTGTTGACTAGGGTCAAAGCCTGTCAAGGAGAGTTCTGCTACATCAGTCTTTTTAAGATTTATGTCTATTTCTTGCCCATCTTCTGAGCCTACCTGAATCGAGAGCTTTTCGTCACTAGCCAGGACATCTACCCCATTGAAGCTGGTTTCTTCCGAAATTCGGTCAATTTCTGAAAGGCGTTGGCCAATTTCATCTTGGATAGATGATAAGTCAGTTTCACTATTTGTTCCGTTCTGGGCCTGAACGGTCAGCTCACGCACACGCTGCAGGTTGTCGTTGACCTGGTTGAGGGCGCCTTCGGTAGTTTGGGCGACAGAAATACCGTCGTTGGCGTTGCTCTGTGCCTGACTGAGACCGTTGATCTGGCTCGACATGCGGTTGGCGATGGCTTGGCCGGCGGCGTCGTCGGCGGCGCTATTGATCTTCAACCCCGAGGAAAGACGCTCCATGGAGGTCGACAGCGCGTTCTGTGACTGGTTCAGGTTCTGCTGGCCGATCATGGCCGTGATGTTGGTATTGATCACTGACATTGTTGCGATCTCCTAAGTGTCGTTAACCGGCCCCCCAGGATCGGATGCCGGAGAAGGACCGTACATTCCGTGGAGCCTGCCTTAACGGCAATCATGTGCCGTTACTCATTTATCGGAAGATTGCCGGGAAGCTTTAGGGTGGAAGGCGAAATTTTTGGTGGCGCGCTTAATCACGGGCCCAAAACGGCCAGGGCATGGGCATAGGGGAGTGGCGCTAGAGCAGTGCCTTGAGCCGTGAGGCGGGCTCAGCCTCATCGCTGCCATCGGTTGCAGCGCTACTTTCATCAGCCTGACGATAAGCCGCCATGAAACGTGTCGGGATGGCACTCAGCAGCTTGGGTATCAGGCGGATGCCGGCTTCTGTCGGGTTGCCGGAGGGCCGGGGGATACGCGGGTCGAGCAGGGTGAGAGTGGCGACATCTTCCGGATGACGAATAGCCCGCCCCAACCCTTGGCGCAGTTTGTGCAGTGTACGCACGGTTTCCTTGCGGTTGAGCAGGCCAGCGGCGGTACGCGCGGCGTTTTCCTGGCTCATGCCCGAGCGGCATAGCCGCTGTTCCAGTAACAACCGTTCCACCTGGCTGGGTAATGGGCGAGGGTTGCGCAGGATCACCACATGCTGCCAGAAGGTTCGGTCGCCTTGCCGCTCAGGCGATAACCCCTCCCAACCGGCCGGCGTGAGCAGAATGGCGTCTTGCTCCAGGTTATTGGCGAGTTCGTTCAGGTGGGCGCCCGGCGAGTGTGTGACCAGTCGGTCACGGCTCGACGCTGGCCAGGCGTCGCGGAGAACGCGCACATCGGCATAGCTGGCACACAGCACCAGGGTGCGCCCTGGCACGGCGGTGATATGGGGGACGGCCCGTTCGGCATAACGCGATGAAAGCATGTAGGTGCCGTCGTCACATTGCCGTAGCGGATGAGGAAGCCCATGGGGCATGCGGAATCGCAACCGGCCGAAGCGCGTCGCCTGAAATGCCCGCTGCAGGCCGTAGCGCTTGTATCCCACGGGCATTTGTAGCCGTGAGCGCATATAGCGGAAGCTGGGTTCAGCCCCTGGCGAGTGATGCATGTCCGAGAGGGTCGCGGAGGTCAGCAGCGTTACGCGATTTGCAATTCCGGTCTTCAGGCTTCTGGCGGCGGTGCTGGAGTGCGCCACGATGCCGGGTAGCCCCTTGATTGGCGAGTAGTCCAAGGCCAGGTGCTGGTGGGCCTCCCTCAGGCGGGCGGCGATCTGCTCGGCGGCGCTGCGCACGCGTCGCCATTCCCGCCAGGTGTCGCCGTCATGGTTGGACTGGCGGGGCTTGGCTCTGAGCAATTTCTGGATGCCCTGGCCGATCAGGGTGCTTTCTCGCTCGTTCAACGCATGGGCACTGCCGGCCCGGCCGGGAGCGGTGAGCGATTCCAGCAGCGCCTCCCATACCGGCCAGCAGGACCGGATCTTCATCTGACGCAGCAGATAGCCGGTGGCTTGCACCGAGATGCGGTTGGAGAGGATCTCCTCGGCCACATCGGGATAATGCTCGGCTTCATCGAGCAGCAGCGCGTGCGGGGCTTGAGCCTGAGTGATGTTGCCGCGCGTGATCAGGTCGACGACCAGCAGGGCATGGTTGATCACCAGCAGATCACACGACTGGGTGGCCTCGATATGCGCCTGCAGAGCTTCCGGCATGGGGTCGTCATGGGTTAGCGCGATGTCCGCCAGACGGAGGCCATCGGGCAATAACGCCGGGTCGATATCCAGCAGGCAGCCTTCGCTTTCCAACGCCCATTGCGCCAGTTGGCGTTCCTGGCTGGGCCGTTGAGGATCACGGGCTATGTGGCGTAGCGATACCCCGCCGAGATGCAGCGCCAAGCGCTGGGGACACACATAGTTCTGCTTGCCCATGCGCAAACCGACGCGCAACTGGGGGAGCCCCTGCCAGCGCAGGTAATCACGAATGATGTCCAGATTGGCGGGCTGCAGCAGTTGGCGTTGCAGGCTGCGTGAGTAGGTGGAAATGATGCCCCGGCGGCCCTTGCCTTTTCCACGCGCGACCCAGTCGGCCAGGGCCAGCTGGTACGCCAGCGACTTGCCGATACCGGCATCGCCTTCGATAAAGTGGATTTTAGCCGGATCGACCAGGGCCTCGCCGATGGCTTCGGCATAGGCGATCTGAACCGAGTTTTGGCGAAAGCCTGCTCGCTGAGGCAGGCACTCAGCAAGGTAGGTTGCGATGGGATTTTTCACCGGCACCCCTGTGTTCTTCTAAACCCCCGCAAGGGCGGGGAAACAGTGGTGTTGATCACTGATATTTGATGTTCCCGATCACCCCCGCACGGCGGGGAGTAGGGGCGCTGCAAAGACAGCCGCATTACCTTACTCGACACAGCATGCCCATGCCATAGGCGCGCATCTTCGCGACGCCATCCAGCCAAGCCGATGCCGCGCTGAGGGGGTTGGACACCACCAGTTTGGCGGAGCCCATCATCAATTCGGCCTGTCCGGCGCGATGGCGGTGATGCTTGACCTGCCCGAGGGGGAGTGCCTTGAGGGTATCTTCCTGCACCCGGAAGCCATGGCGTTCGATTCGGGCCTGTGCCACCTCACGCCAGCGCTCTTGGGGAGCGACGACACGTCGGCTACGCGGAAGCCTTTCGCCCTGTGGGCCCAGCCGGGTGCTGACCGTAGGGACCATGACCCATTCCAGTGCCAGCTCGGCACCTTCTTCCAGCACAAGCTGACACGGCCTGGCGTTCTCGAAAGGCTCCGCTGAGCGGACCAGGAACAGGCACTGGTTGTTTCCCAGGGGCTCGGCACGAAAGATGAACGGTCGGGCCTGCCCAGGATAATCGTCACCGCCGCTGAACAGCTGCCAGGCGGTTTTATGATGGTCCTCCAGGGTGGGAAGCTTGCCGGCAGGATTGCCAGGGTGGCAGACCACGGCAGCCTCATGGTAATGGACGA
>NZ_JARANY010000107.1 GCF_029889885.1 Chromohalobacter sp. 296-RDG | reverse complement strand
AGCGCCTCGCGCCAGCGCCTGCGCCGGAAGAAGAGGAAGCTTAGAGACACCTCTAGCTCCCATGTGACGCTCTCTCGGAGACACTTCGCGCTGGGTTCACCTAGCGCGAAGCCCAAAGGGACTGATCAGCCTAACTCCGGACCATTGCCGCCACGGTTCCAGGCGTCCCGATCAGGTTCTTTTAGGGGCTCCTGGGTCCGTTCCTGACTCCATACGTCACGAAGGGAAGGGGGCACACTCTGCGGCTCCTGGGCGGCCTTCTCACGATCCTGACGCTGCCGTTCTAGCTGCCGGGCCTGCCATGCCTGATAGGCCGTCTCTACCCGCTCTACCGTGTGCCCAAGCCGTTCAGAAGCTCCGTTAAGCGCTCGACGCGCCCGGTCAGCTGCTCCAGAGCGGCGGCGTTCTGGCGATCGTTCTCTTCCAGCTCGCGGCGCAGTGACTGGCTCTCGGCCTGCTGCTGGTTCAGCGCCATTTGCAGCTTGTCGAGCTGCTCGGATAGCCCGTTCACTAGCCTCTCGGAGTCGCGCTGCTGCTGCTCGAGCTGCTGCAAGAGCAGGGTTTCCAGTTCCGTCACTTTTTAGTCCTTCGTTTTCGTCAGGCTCACCACTGGCGTGCCGTCGTCCATGTGCCCCTTCCAGGCCTCGCCGACCAGGTACGTCTCGCCTTGGATCGTGCGGACCTCCAGGTGATCCCCCAGCCTTGGCAGGCTCTCGGCCCGCTGGATCTCGTCGCGCAGCGTCGCCAGCTGCTGAATCCGGCTGTCGATCAGCCGGTCGGCTATGGCCAAGCCTCCCGCTGTCACGCCGCCCACGGCCAGCATCACGGCTAACGTGATCGCTACCGGGCGCGTCCAACTCCGCAAACCGCCCACTCGGCTCAGGCGCTCGGCCTGTGCCGCCGCGCTCGCCAACCTCTGTTCGATGCCCTCGATCTGCTGCCGCTGCTGTGTCTCTGCCTCGCTGAGCGCCGATGTCAGGCGTTCGGACTGCCCCCGGATAACGGCTTCGGTTGTACTCCGCGCGTCGCTCAGAAGCGCCTGCAAGCCTTTCTCGTGCTCGCTGAGCTGCTTCCGGGTCACGTCGTCCAGCTCGTCCATCTGCTGCGCTCTGCGCTCGGCGAGCTTCTCGCTCAAGGGTTTGGTCGATGGTCCAGTCATCGCGGAACAGTTCTCCTCTAAGCCGTATGGCTTTCTCGGCGCCCTCCGGGCGCACGCTGACGTAGGACGCCCCGGCGCGGGTGATCTCGCCGATCTCGGCGAGCTCTTGGCGCACCTCCTGGGCATTCGTCACGAGTCCCTCGGCGGCCAGGGCCTCGATGTGCTCGCTGATCTCGTCTCTAGTTTGGGGGTGTCGGTCGGACCGGCTACGGCCCTGAGCCTCGTGACCGGGCTGCACGTACCGCGCCCGGTCGGGATCGTCTGGCCGTGCCCACCCCCGCTCGTGGTTCCAGGCGTCGCGCAAGGCGTCGAAAGTCTTTTCGTGCCCTGGTGGCGCGATGTTCATCGCCTTGCCGCTCGACAGCTCCACACGAGCCGTCAGCGTGTGGACGTGTGGCGTCCCGTTGGCCTCGCGGTGCAGGACGGCGCAGGTGGCGTACTGGTCGGCCTCCAGCCCGGCAAAGGCCGTGTTCTCCCACTCCTCTAGGACCTGGGCGATCTCGGCGGAAGAAGGGTTGTCCTCGGGCGACCACGCGATGACGCCCGATGTGTAGCGCCACTGGTGGGTGCTAGCGTCGGCGACCTGGGCGACCATACCCGGATCGCCGCGCAGGACCGTGACCTCGGTACGTTCCTCGCCTTTGTGGTCGTGCTCCTGGAGCAGATACTCCACGGCGCCGCCGGCACTGCCCTGGCCGTGGCTCAGGAACTTGATATGCACGGGTCGCCCTCCTCACCCTGGTCGTCGGGATAGTACCGGGGCAACTCAGCAAGCCGGTGCAGCTCGCGCTGGATCGCCGCTAGTTCGGCAAGCAGGCTGGCAACGTCACCGGTATCGAGCCCGAGGCCGTTGAGACGGCGGGCGATCTGGTTGACGTTGCTGCCGGTGGCCGCGAGCTGACGCAACAGCGCTGGATCAGCGGTCAGCGTGCGCAGCCGTCGACGGTGATGCCGGTGGCCAGTCTGTACGGCGTCGCCACCGTCAACGCGCTGCCGAACCCAGTCGCTCACCGACTGGTCGGCGGCCTCCGCCTGCCGCTTCCAGTCGGCGGCAGTGTCGTCGGGAAGCCGTAGCGTCACCCTCCGGGTGAGGCGTTGAGTCATGCCAATGGCTCCAGGGTTGAGGTATCGGGGATTGAAGGGGCAGCGCCCCTCACCAGCCCCTGTCGACAAAGAGCGTCAGCGATTTTGTCAGACAGGGTAGGCTGGCTTATAAGCCTAATTCGATCTATATCTCATCGTAGCACACCACTCCTATCGAAGAGGACGAGTTCCACTTGTCGGCTTCTGGTGCAATCGGATCGGAGATCCGACCGCACCGGAAGCTGGTGTTTATGCCGCAAAGCGGCATGCTAAACAGGGTTTGGTGGGCGTCAGCCCACCGCCCTGCTGAACAGGGGGTTCATTGCGGATCTGCACTGGGTTATGCGGCGGAGCCGCCCACTACACCTAGGCGCGCAGCCGCGAAGCGGCTCGAAAGCGCCTATGCCGCGCCTCTGGCGCGCCGTCATCAGGCCCGCGTCAGCGGGGGCGGAGCGGAGCGGAGGGTAGGCGAGCGCGTATACGCTCTTTTCTGTACCTTTTCCCCTTTTCCCCTTTTAGGCTATGTATATTATTGATAATAAAGAGAAAATAACGCAAAAAGGGGAGGGATAGGTGGTAAAAAGGGGAGGGATAGGTGGTAAAAAGGGGAGGGATAGGTAGTTGTAAGGGGGAGGGATAGGTGGTATTAAGGGAGGAATTATAAAATACTCCCTTAATGGAGATACCTTTGAGTACACCGCTGGTCTACAAGAGCAATGCTTTAATCGAAGCGTCCTACCGGCTCAGTGTCTACGAGCAGCGGATCATCCTGGGGTGCATCGCCCAGGTACGGCGGGATGAACCACTGACAGACCAGCGGCTCTACACGGTCAGCGCCCAGCAGATAGCCCAGGATGCCGATGTGAGTGTCGACCGCGCCTACCAACACCTCAAAGCCGCATCAGAGCGCCTGTTCCGCCGGGAAGTGACGTTGCATGAAGCTCCGAATGGGCAGGGCGCGGCCCAGGTCAGGCTGACACGCTGGGTGCAGGAGGTCGTCTACCAGAAGGATCAAGGCACGATAGCCCTTCGCTTCAGCCAACCCATGGTGCCCTACCTCTCACAACTCACGGAGCAATTCACCCGCTACGCTCTGACCGACGTGGCCCGCATGGACAGCGCTCACGCCATCCGGCTCTATGAGCTGCTCTGCCAGTGGCGCGAAACCGGTCAGCGTGAGGTATCCGTGGAGTGGCTGCGAGAGGCATTTCAGCTGGAGGGGAAGTATCCTGCCATCAAGGATTTCAAGCGCTGGGTGGTCGTGCCCGCCGTCGAGCAGGTCAACGAGCACAGCCCGCTATGGGTGAAATGGGATCAGCGCAAGACAGGGCGGCGAGTGTCCCACTTCGTTTTCACCTTCGGCGAGAAGCCTCTGGAAGGTTCGCAGAAGCTGCGCAAAGGATCTAACAGGGCGAAGGCTGGAGCGGCGCCTCAAAACAGATCAGGGGCGCTCTACGGCATCCCCAGGTCAACCATCGAACACCAGGCTAGGGCTGGGGAGAGCTACGAGGATGCTGCACTGCGCATCCTAGAACAAAGCAGGCGTGAAAAAAGCCGCCTCTAGGGCGGCCTTCGTGACTTCGGGTCGCAGGTTGGACCGTCAGTGGGGATCGCAGTAGTCCAGATTGAAGAAGTAGCCCCGCGCCTTGTCGAACTGGAACAGAAGACGGTAGTTACCACTCACAGAGACCGAGTGAACCCTATCGGTTCCCCTGCCCTGTCCCTTCCAGGGGTGGTAGTCCGCACCCAAGACCTTAATCAGATCCAGAGTCTGCTCAGCATCAAGGATCGACAGGTAATCACTCAGTGTATCTACCTGGTCGGGAGGGACCTTGGACAAATCGCCCTGGAACAGCTTCTTCAGGGCCTTCCCGCCTGGGGTGTTCTTGAAACTCTTGTTATCAATCATACCTCATACCTCATACCTCATATGGATTTAGGGTCAGTTGGCGCTGGCCCTACCCGGAGAGGCTGAGTTTGTAAGGCTTTCAAGGCTTCAATTCTTGCAAAATTCCTTGAGGGAAAGGAACTGAGTGCCTATAATGCCCGCGTCTAAGTAATTATTTACTAGCTTCTCCGTGGTTCAAAAACGAGCCAACGCCAACGGCGTAGCGTAGCAGAAGCGTAACCTCTTGTCAATAGAGAGGTTTTCTTTTTTCCCTATCCTTGCGTATTGCGCAAAGCGCAAGGATAACCTAGGAGCTCCCAATCATGTCCTTCGCTCTTGCCCGCCATCCGGGCGGGATCATTCGTCGTCGCCTCATGGAGCCCCAAGGGCTGACCATGACCGACCTTGCTTCGGCCATGGGGGTTGCTGTCTCGTCCGTGAGCCGTGTCATCAACGAAAAGGCTGAACTGAGCGGTGATATGGCTCTCCGCCTCAGTTACGTTCTTGGCGGGGACCCGGAAACGTGGCTGACGATGCAGATAAAGTACAACTTGGCCCAAGCCAAGACTCACTTTGACCCCGAAACCCTGAAGCGCCTCGCGCCAGCGCCTGCGCCGGAAGAAGAGGAAGCTTAGAGACACCTCTAGCTCCCATGTGACGCTCTCTCGGAGACACTTCGCGCTGGGTTCACCTAGCGCGAAG
>NZ_JARANY010000106.1 GCF_029889885.1 Chromohalobacter sp. 296-RDG | reverse complement strand
ATCAGGAAGGCTTTGCCTATCATGACGGCAACGCCGAGCCACAGGGCTTCGGGCATATCTGCTTCTCGGTGCCGGACCTACATGCCGCCGTGGCTTGGTTCGACGCCAACCAGGTGGAGTTCAAGAAGCGCCCGCAAGACGGCAAGATGAAGGACGTCGCCTTCGTCAAGGATCCCGATGGCTACTGGATCGAGGTCGTTCAGCCCGAGCTTTCCAAAGGCCTGGGGCAGTAAGCGTTTACGTCGCCATGAGAACTCTAGAGATATCGTCAAACCCTGAATAAAGCTAAGCCTCGTTTGAAAAGTCGACGCGCGCTGGGCTGTAGAGAGTCCTGCATGATGGCCAGTGTCAGTAAAAATGGTGTTGGGCAAACTCGAAGATGGCGTCGGCATCGCGAGTGAGGATGGCTTCGACTAGATGGATATTCTCACGTCGTGCCCGATCCAGAAAGTCACGAAGATAGGTTTGGAGCCAAAGCAGAACATGGCATGGGTAGTCGACTGTTCGCACTAGGCGGATAGACGGGCGTTACCTGTTATCTCGATGATCGAATAACTGAGCTGGTTGTCGAGTTGGCGAGCACAGGAGAGGGCGTCGGTGATGTAGAAGGTATCAGGCCGTTGTTTGAGTTCGCGTGCCTGTTTCTCGTTGTGGCGTATAGCTGCCGTTCTTGCTACCAGATCTTTAATTAGGCACCGATAGTCGAAGCAGGTCATGAGCCTGGGAGTCTCATCGGTCAGTGTGCGCCGTGATATGCCGTGTCGGGCGAGGCGACATCGAGCTTTGTGACGAAGGTGCCCCTTCTTTCCTGGTACCGTTCTCATTAACGTGCAACGGTTAGCGTCGAATCTATGGCTGAGCGAGGAAAGTCGATCACGATGCACCTATTCGACAAGCGTGCGCAGTATCTCCATGAAGTTAATAGTTGTGGTGGTATCCGAGCGGCAGCCGAGCATTTGAATTTGAATCCCTCAGCTGTGAGCCGGCAAATTCGCGGTCTTGAGCGTGAGTTAGGCATTCCGCTGCTTGAGCGTCAGGGGCGACATGTGGTGGTGACGGAAGCTGGTCGATTGGTGATAGACCGTTTTCTCGATCAACGGCGTCAGCATTCCGAATTGATGGATACATTATCGCGAATGCGTAACCTGCAGGCAGGCAAGGTGGTGGTGTCCGTCGGGGATGGATTTGTCGATAGTTTCATTCAGTCCGTGATGCGACGAGTCGCAGCGCAGTATCCTGAGGTGATGATCGAGATTAAGACCGGCATTTACTATCCTCGAGAACCACATGAAATGGTCGCCAACGACGAGGTGGATATCGCCATTACCTATGGGCCTATCTCGGATCCACGCTTGATGGTGCATTCCTTCGAGCGCGGGCCTTTATGTGCTTTGGTGGCTGCCGATCATCCGCTAGCTGGGTGCGCGTCGGTAGAAGTGGCGGAACTTATCCGCCACAAGTTGATCTTTCTTCCCGATGTTTCGGGTTCTCAACAGTTCGTCAACGCACTGTTTCAAACTGCTGGATATCATCCGATGCCGGCGTACCGTTGCAACTTGCATTCGGTGTCACGACGAATGGCCAGTACCGGGATCGGAATTGCCTTCATGACAGCTGCTGCAGCGCACGAGGAAGTGACGTCGGGGATGCTTGAGGCGATTCCGATAGCACATCCAATGGCGGAACATAGCCAGGGAAACCTGGTACGACGAGCGGGCCGCCGATTGACTCCGGCGGCCGGTTACCTATGGAAGTTGATGATGACGATGCGCTGATTAGCTACCCGCCATCATGTAGATACCTGGGCCGATGGGCCAGCCCATAGCCAGCCAGAACATCAGGAAGGCGGTCCAGATGACCAAAAAGCCAAGAGCGAGTGGGAGCATGGTGGCGATCAGAGTACCCAGCCCCATATCAGGCTTATAGCGCTGCATATATACCAGTGCAACTGAGAAGTAGGGGCTCATCGGCGAAATAATGTTAGTGCTGGAGTCACCGATGCGGAACATGGCTTGTACGAAGGCAGGATCGAAATCGACTAGCATCAGCATGGGAACGAAGACTGGAGCCATCAATGCCCACTGAGCGGATCCACTGGTCATGAAGATGTTGAGAAAAGCGCTCATTATAATAAAGGCACCGACTAGCGGAAGCCCGGTAAAACCAGTGCTTTGTAGTATATTGGAGCCTTCTATAGCGATAAATTGCCCAAGTTCGGACCAACGAAAGTAGGCGATGAATTGTGAGATTGCGAAGAAAAGAACTAGTGTAGGGGCGAGTTCACGAGCAGCTTCCGCCATGCGCTGCGGGACATCTCGACTACTAGTAATTTTCCCTGTAGTGAGGCCATAAACGAGACCGATAAGAACGAAATAGCCAAACATAAGTGGCACGAGTGCCTCGAGAAAGGGAGATGGAATGAGGCCACCCTCTTCGTTGCGTAACGGAGAAGCATCGGGATACACGGCAATGCAGACCAAGATCACATAAGCCAGGGTTGCCAGTCCGACACGCTTGAGGCCAAGTTTTTCTGCTTCGGTCAGTTCGTGCGTTTCGATGTCGGTATTGAAATCCTTGCCCATCGGTAGAGTGCGCTTCAGCCTCGGTTCAACGACTTTGTCGACAATCAAAGTGCCAATGATGGCAAGGACAAATACCGAGCAAGCGACGAAGTAATAATTGTCGAGTGGTGAGACGTAGGCATCCGCGTCGACGAGCCGTGCCGCATCTGTACTGATACCGGCAAACAAGGCATCGCCTACAGTAATGAAGAGACTTGCGTCGAAACCTGCGCCGGCAGCTGCGTAAGCGGCGGCGGCGCCCGCAATAGGGTGACGCCCCACAGAGTAGTAGACCATGGCGGCCAGCGGGATGAGGATCAGATAGTTTGCATCCGAAGCTATGCTGCCACAAATCCCGGCGAGAAAGACGCAGAAGGTGAGCAGCGAGGAGGGCGCTTTTGCGACACTCACCTGCATCAGCGTTGACATTAACCCGACCTTATCGGCCAGGCCGATGCCGAACATGACGACGAGAATCAGCCCCAAAGGTGGGAAGTTAACGAAGTTGCTCACCATATTGGTCAGCATGTATTCGATGCCGTCTCCTGAAAGCAAGGCGCGCACATGGACTTCGGCATCAGTTTGAGGGTTGACTGCGTAAATGCCTAACGATGCCAGTAACGTGGATACGATGACCACTAGGCCGGCTAGTATCACGAAGAGGATGAAAGGATGAGGAAGTTTGTTTCCGACGCGTTCTATTGAAGAAAGTATCGCTTGCATATTGGTTTCGCCTTGTATGTTGTTGTTGGAAAATGGAGGACTCATATGATCAGGTATGTTCGAGTAATCCTTTGGCCAGTGCGACGAAAGTGCCGCTTGCTACGGGAAGAATGCTGTCGTTGAAGTCGTAGCGATCATTGTGCAAGTAGGCACTATCACCATTGCCGACGAAAAAAAAGCATCCAGGCACTTCCTGTAGGTAAAATGAAAAATCTTCAGCGCCCATTGTAGGCATGTAATCGATTTTCTCTGACTTCTCGCTGACACCATGCGCTTGAGCATAATGCAGTACCTGTTCGGCCCAGTGAGAGTCGTTGACGAGAGGAGGGACCTCATGCAAATGCTCCACATGATAGGTGGCGTTATGCGCTTCGCAGATACCATGAGTGAGCTGTTCGAGCTTACCAGCCAGCGCTTTACGCGAACTGGGCCGGTCACTGCGTATATTGACGGTGAGTTCGGCCCGTCCTGGGATGATGTTGGCGGCTTCGCCAGCATGAAAGGCGGCGACGGTGATGACGCCTGCTTCTAAGGGAGATTTATGTCGCCCGACCAAGCCTTGTAAGTGCTGTACAAGTGAGCTGCCCACGTAGATGGGATCGACAGCCAGATGCGGCATGGCCGCATGCCCCGAACAACCTTCGATGACAACGCGATAGGTGTCGTTGCCACCCATGGCTGGACCGGGTTTGACGAAAAGCAAACCTGCGGGAAAATTGGGACGATTGTGATAACCGAAAACCGCTGTGACTCGGGGATTATCGAGAACTCCAGCTTCGACCATGCGTGCCGCGCCGTTGCCCCCTTCCTCGCCGGGTTGAAAGATCAGCTTGAGGTGTCCGCACAGATTGTCTTTCATGCCGATGATGGCTTCTGCCGCCATCAAGAGCGTAGCGGTATGACCGTCATGGCCACAGGCGTGCATCAGCCCTTCATGTTCGGAACGATAATTGCTGTCGTTGGTCTCTTGAATAGGAAGAGCATCCATATCGGCTCTAAAGGCAATGACGGGCCCATCGCGCTCAGTGTCAAGTTCGGCGAGCACGCCGGTGCTGGCGATGCCCTCCGTCACCTTGTAGCCATAGCTTTTGAGCTTTTCAGCTACCAAGGCGGACGTGCGGTGTTCTTCGAATTTGAGTTCTGGATGCTGATGTATGTCCCGTCTTAGAGCCTTTGCGTTCTCGACCTGTTGCTGAGTGAACATGGTAATTCCTTGTTGTGATCTTCATAAGTGATATCGCTATTAAGTTAGACGAGCAGGTAAGGCATAAAGAAGATACTGAAAGGTTATCTTTGTTGCCTTCAAGGCAACAATTGGTTGGGCATGCTGGGTATTCAGGTTTATGCATTCATGCAGGTCCTCTCTTTGAACGACACTCATCTGAATCAGGCATATGTCCAGTGATGCCTCTCTTCCTAATGTGTAAGCCGTCTTAACGTATAAAAGCGGTGCTCGCCGGGCTACGTTGAAAGTGCGCAAGAGGCGCTTGATGCAGGAACCGTTTGTCTCGGGTAACGTCTGATAAATGTGGTTGGCAAGGAAACTCCCACCTTCTGGTAGAGACGCTCTATGA
>NZ_JARANY010000105.1 GCF_029889885.1 Chromohalobacter sp. 296-RDG | reverse complement strand
CCCGAGGCACAATAGGGCTTGGAGCCCAGGTAACCGCCGTCGGCATGCAGCACCATACCCAGCGTGTTGGGTAGTTCGACCCATTCGCAGGCGTCGGCGTAAACCGCGAGATACCAATCGCACAAGGCCGCAGGACGCACATCGCAGAGCAGAGCGAAATTGCCCGTGACCATCAAGCGCTGGATGTGATGCGCATAGGCATTGTCGTGCGTCATTTCGATGGCACGCTTGAGGCAGCGCAGATCGGTATCGCCGTCCCAGTAGCACTGAGGAAGTCCGCTGCTGGTACCGAGCTTGTTCTCGCGCTTGTAAGCGGGCATACGGTGCCAGTAGATACCGCGAACGTACTCTCGCCATCCCAGTATCTGGCGAATGAAACCCTCGACGGCATTGAGTGGCGCCGCACCACGTTGCCAAGCGTCTTGCGCCGCCTCGCATACCTCTCCGGGGGATAGCAGACCGATATTGAGTGCAGCGGAGAGCCTGGAGTGGAAGAGGTAGGGCGCCGTATCGCTGATGGCATCCTGGTAGGTACCGAACGCGGGCAAGGCTTGGGCGACGAAGTGGCGCAGATCGGCAAGCGCCTGGCGTCGGGTGACGGACCAGTTGAAGCCTTCCAGGCGTCCGACGTGATCGGCAAACCGTGTCTCGACGAGAGCCAGTACTTCTCGAGTGATGGCGTCCTGACGATGGCGAGGCGGTGAGGGTGGCGACGGTGCGTCATCGATGGGCGCACGATTGTCGCGGTCGAAGTTCCACTGCCCGCCGATCGGTGCGTTGCCGTCCATCAGTAGCCCGGTGCGTCGACGAAGCATGCGATAGAAGTCTTCCATGCGTGGCCGCTTGCGGCCTTCCATCCAGGCATCGAAATCGCGGTGAGAACAAAAGAAACGGGTATCTTCAACGATATGCCAGCGCGGTGTTCGGGCCTGCGCCTGCCGTGCCTCCATGGCCTCCAGCAGGCGCCACTCTCCTGGCCGGGTCACGTGGATCTCATCGCAGTCGTAGCGTTTCGCCAGGCGTTCAGCCTCTGCGATCAACGAGTGTCGGTTGTCGGGATCGTCGAGAGCCGAATAATGCACGCGATAGCCCCGCTGGCGCAGATCGGCGGCGAAATGTCGCATCGCAGCGAGCATCATGGCGATCTTTTGCGGATGGTGGGGAACGTAGCGTCCTTCTTCATCGACTTCGCAGAGAGCGACCGTTGCCTCTGGCGGCGCATCCTGCAGTATGGGCAGCGTCAGGCTAAGCTGGTCGCCGAGCACGAGCCGTAATGACTTGGGCATAAGTTATCCAAATATTGTACAAATGGCCTTAATAGTATAACGCGATAAGCTCAATGTGCCCGTGCTTGTTACACTGATTGACTACGGTCTTTTACAGGAGAGGTTTCAATGGGGTCAGCTCCCTTTGGTGTCATGCTCGTCAACCTTGGAACGCCTGAGGCGCCGACGGCGTCAGCGGTGCGTCGCTATCTGGCGGAATTCCTCGGCGACCGGCGTGTGATCGACCTGCCGCGTGCCAAATGGCTACCGATTCTGCATGGCATCATCCTGCGCATTCGGCCACCGCGTGTCGCCAAGGCCTATGCCTCCGTGTGGGGAGAGGATGGATCGCCGTTGCTCGCCATCGGGCGCCGCCAGCAATGCGCGTTGAAGGAACGACTGGCGACGCGTATGGGCACCGAAATCCCCGTCGAACTGGCGATGACTTATGGCAAGCCTAGTATGGAGGAAGCCGGCCTGGCGTTGCGCGATGCCGAGGTCGAACGCATCCTGGTGCTGCCCCTTTACCCGCAGTTTTCCGCCACGACGACGGGGGCGGTATTCGACCGCCTGGCGCGTGCCCTGGCGCCGTGTCCGCATTTGCCGGAGTTGCGTTTCGTGCGCGACTACCATGATCATCCGGCCTATATCGAGGCGCTGGCAGAAAGCGTTCGCGAGCATTGGGCGGCGCATGGCCGGCAGTCGCGACTGCTGCTTTCCTATCACGGCATTCCCAAGCGTTACGCCGATGCCGGTGATCCTTATCCACGACATTGCGAAGAGACCAGCCGTCTGGTGGCCGAGGCGTTGGGGCTCAATGCAGATGAATGGCGCCAGACTTACCAGTCGCGTTTCGGACGCGAAGAATGGCTCAAGCCATATACAGACGAAACCTTGAAGGCATGGGGCGCCGAGGGTCTCGAGGGCGTCAACGTGATCAGCCCCGCCTTCGCTGCCGATTGTCTGGAAACGCTGGAAGAGCTTGAGGTCGAAAATCGCGGCTATTTCGAGGAGGCGGGCGGCGGTGACTACCAGTATATTCCCGCGCTCAATGATCGCCAGGATCATATCGACCTGCTGGCCTCGCTCGTCGAGCAACATACCCAAGGCTGGTAGCGCCGCTGAGCGTTTCGACAAGGCCTATATGCAAGACGCCCGATGGCGAGCCATCGGGCGTCGAGTTGGGCATCAGACGCAGTTCAGGGCAGTTTGGAACTGCCTTGGGATGCTTCCTCGAGGGTGCGCTCATCATCATCGTCCTGAAGCTCCTCGGGGTTGCCACGAGTACGGGAGTCGTAAGCGAGCTTCTGATGCAATGCGCTCTTGCTCAGCAGATGCGCGGAGACTGGGGCGGTGATGAACAAGAAGATGGTGATCAGCAGTTCCTGCAGGCTGGGCCCGCTTGCGAGCAGGCTGAAATAGGCGATCGAGGCCAGCAGTACACAGCCAACGCCCAGCGTAGAGATCTTCGAGGGGCCATGCAGGCGCATGTAGAAATCCTTCATGCGTGCCAGTCCCAGCGAGCCGATCAAGGCGAAGATGCTACCGGCGATCAAGAAGAAGGCGATGACACCTTCCATCAAAGTATATAAGGCAATCATGGTTCCTCCGCTATTCGATGATGTCGCCACGTAGCAAGTACTTGCAAACCGCCACGGTGCTCACGAAACCGAGCATGGCGATGAGCAGCGCCGCCTCGAAATAGGTACGATGCCCCAGCCAGATACCGAACAGCACGATCAAGGCGATGGAATTCACGTACATGGTGTCCAGTGCCAGAATGCGGTCAGGAAGGCTGGGGCCGACCGCGACCCGGTACAAATTGAGCACGACTGCGACCGCGAACAGTGCCACGCTGATCTTGAGGGCAAAATCTAGCATTCGAAGATCTCCTTGAGCGTACGCTCATAGCGCTCATGGATATGACGCTTCATATCGTCGATATCGCCTACATCCAGAGCATGGATCAACAGGGTCTTGCCATCCATGCGCAGATGCGCCGAGACCGTTCCCGGCGTCAGAGTGATGGTGCTGGCCAGCATGGTGATCGCGAAATTCTCCTGAAGTTCGAGCGGATACTCGATGAAAGCGGGGCGCGCCCGTCCTCGCGGGTCGAGTATGACTTTGGAGGCCTCCAGGTTGGCGACCACGATATCGAGCAGCACTCGGCAGAAATAGCGCAGCATGAGCCAAGGCTTCTTGATCCTGGGCTGTGCCTCCCAGAAGGGCTTGGTAATCAGCGGGATGACGATGGCCAGAAAGCTGCCGAGCAGCCAGTGTCCGAAGGCGACGCCATTCATCAACAGTAGCCACACGATTAGTAGCAAGACGGACAGCAGCGGCATCGGTAGCCACTTGCGAGGACGAATCATGCATCACCTCCAGTGTCGCCGCGAGCGATGATTGACTCGACATACGCATCGCGGTCGAGCAATTGGGCGGCGGTCGCCTGGGTGAACGCCGTAATGGGGCCGGCGAAGGCCACCATGAGCGGCGCACAGCCGATCAGAATGAGCGTGCCGGTGATGCGCAGTGGGCCGAGCGTGATACCGGTCTTCTCGCCTGACGCCCGCCAGAAGATGGTCGAGCCGGTGCGAGATAGCGCTATCAAGGACGCTAGCCCGCTACCCAGAAGGATCGGCCAAAGCCAATGCTGCTGGGCCGTTGTCGCCGCTTGAAGCAGCAGGGCCTTGCCGAAGGCGCCGGATAAAGGCGGCAAGCCGGCCATGGCGATGGTGCCGGCGAAGAAAAGTAGACCCAATGTGGCGGGCTGCGTCAGCGTGCGGGACTGTACGATGCGCGCCCCGGCTTTGCCACGTTGCTGCGCGATGGCATCGACCAACAGGAACATGCCGCCACTGACCAAGGTGGTGTGGGTCAAGTAATAAAGAAGTGCGCCTAGCGCGGCTTCGCTGTGCATGCCGATGCCCGCCAGCAGTGTGCCCGCCGAGACCAGAATCAGGTACGCCACCTGGGTACGCATGTCACGTGCGGATAGCACGCCTACGGCACCCAGCGTGAGCGTGGCCAAGCCTAGCCACCATATCCACGGCTGGGCGAGGTTTGCCAGAGGGCCGGCCTGCTCACCGAAGATCAGCGTATACACACGGATGATCGAATAGATCCCGACCTTGGTCATGATTGCGAAAAGGGCCGCTATTGGTGCCGGCGCAGCGGCATACGCGCGCGGCAACCAGAAGTATAGCGGCAACATGGCTGCCTTGAGCCCGAACACGATCAGCAGCAACAGAGCGCCGGCCTTGACCAGCCCCAGGTCGGCGGTATCCAGCGTCGTCACGACCGCTGACATGTCGGCCATATTGAGCGTGCCCATGGTGCCATAGAGGATGCCCAGCGCGATTAGAAACAGCATCGACCCTAGCAAGTTGAGCGCCACATAATGAAAGCCTGCATGTGTGCGTGCCTTGCCGCCGCCGTGCATCAACAGCGCATAGGAAGCGATGAGCAGTACTTCGAAGAAGACGAACAGGTTGAAAAGGTCGCCAGTCAGGAAGGCGCCGTTGATACCCATAAGTTGCAGCTGGAACAATCCGTGAAAGTTCGAGCCTTGCTCGTCATCACCGGCGCAGGCATAGAGCAAGCTGCCCAGCGCCAGTAGCGACGTAAGCATCACCATCAG
>NZ_JARANY010000104.1 GCF_029889885.1 Chromohalobacter sp. 296-RDG | reverse complement strand
TCGTCCATTACCATGAGGCTGCCGTGGTCTGCCACCCTGGCAATCCTGCCGGCAAGCTTCCCACCCTGGAGGACCATCATAAAACCGCCTGGCAGCTGTTCAGCGGCGGTGGCGATTATCCTGGGCAGGCCCGGCCGTTTATCTTTCGTGCCGAGCCCCTGGGAAACAACCAGTGTCTGTTCCTGATCCGCTCAGCGGAGCCCTTCGAGAACGCCAGGCCGTGCCAGCTTGTGCTGGAAGAAGGTGCCGAGCTGGCACTGGAATGGGTCATGGTCCCCACGCTCAGCACCCGGCTGGGCCCGCAGGGCGAAAGGCTTCCGCGCAGCCGGCGCATCGTCGCGCCCCAAGAGCGCTGGCGCGAGGTGGCACAGGCCCGCATCGAACGCCATGGCTTCCGAGTGCAGGAAAATACCCTCAAGGCACTCCCCCTCGGGCAGGTCAAGCATCACCGCCATCGCGCCGGCCAGGCCGAATTAATGATGGGCTCCGCCAAGCTGCTGGTGACCAACCCCCTCAGCGCAGCATCGGCTTGGCTGGATGGCGTCGCGAAGATGCGCGCCTATGGCATGGGCATGCTGTGTCAAGTAAGGTGATGCGGCTGTCTCCGCAGCACCCCTACTCCCCGCCGTGCGGGGGTGATCGGGAACATCAAATATCAGTGATCAACACCACTGTTTCCCCGCCCTTGCGGGGGTCTAGAAGAACACAGGGGTGCCGGTGAAAAATCCCATCGCAACCTACCTTGCTGAGCACCTGCCTCAGCGGGCAGGCTTTCGCCAAAACTCGGTTCAGATCGCCTATGCCGAAGCCATCGGCGAGGCCCTGGTCGATCCGGCTAAAATCCACTTTATCGAAGGCGATGCCGGTATCGGCAAGTCGCTGGCGTACCAGTTGGCCCTGGCCGACTGGGTCGCGCGAGGGAGAGACAAGGGCCGACGGGGCATCGTTTCCACCTACTCACGTAGCCTGCAACGCCAGCTGCTGCAGCCCGCCAATCTGGACATCATTCATGATTATCTACGCTGGCAGGGGCTACCCCAGTTGCGCGTCGGTTTGCGCATGGGCAAGCAGAACTATGTGTGTCCCCAGCGCCTGGCGCTGCATCTCGGCGGGGTATCACTACGCCACATAGCCGGTGATCCTCAACGGCCCAGCCAGGAACGCCAACTGGCGCAATGGGCGCTGGAAAGCGAAGGCTGCCTGCTGGATATCGACCCCGCGTTATTGCCCGAAGGCCTCCGTCTGGCGGACATCGCGCTAACCCATGACGACCCCATGCCAGAAGCGCTGCAGGCGCATATCGAGGCCACCCAGTCGTGTGATCTGCTGGTGATCAACCATGCCCTGCTGGTCGTCGACCTGATCACGCGCGGCAACATCACTCAGGCTCAATCGTCCCACGCGCTGCTGCTCGATGAAGCCGAGCATTATCCCGATGTGGCCGAGGAGATTCTCTCCAACCGCATCTCGGTGCAGGCCACCGGTTACCTGCTACGTCAGATGAAGATCCGGTCCTGCTGGCCGGTGTGGGAGGCGCTGCTGGAATCGCTCACCGCCCCCGGCCGGGCCGGCAGTGCCCATGCGTTGAGCAAGCGAGAAAGCACCCTGATCGGCCAGAGCATCCAGCAATTGCTCAGAGCCAAGCCCCGTCAGGCCAGTCATGACGGCGACACCTGGCGGGAATGGCGACGCGTGCGCGGCGCCGCCGAGCAGATCGCCGCCCGGCTGAGAGAGGCCCACCAGCACCTGGCCTTGGACTACTCGCCGATCAAGGGGCTACCCGGCATCGTGGCGCACTCCAGCACCGCCGCCAGAAGCCTGAAGACTGGGGTTGCAGATCGCGTAACGCTGCTGACCTCCGCGACGCTCTCGGACATGCATCACTCGCCAGGGGCTGAACCCAGCTTCCGCTATATGCGCTCACGGCTGCAAATGCCCGTGGGATACAAGCGCTGCGGCCTGCAGCGGGCGTTTCAGGCGACGCGCTTCGGCCAGTTGCGATTCCGCATGCCCCATGGGCTTCCCCATCCGCTGCGGCAATGTGACGATGGCACCTATATCCTTTCATCGCGTTATGCCGAACGGGCCATCCCCCACATCACCGCCGTGCCGGGGCGCACCCTGGTGCTGTGTGCCAGCTATGCCGATATGAGTGTCCTCAGCGACGCCTGGCCAGCGTCGAGCCGTGACCGGCTGGTCACACACTCGCCGGGCGCCCACCTAAACGAAATCGCCAACCGCCTGGAGCAAGACGCCATTCTGCTCACGCCAGCCGGTTGGGAGGGATTGTCGCCTGCGCGGCAAGGCGACCGAACCTTTTGGCAGCATGTGGTGATCCTGCGCAATCCTCGCCCATTACCCAGCCAGGTGGAACGGTTATTACTCGAACAGCGGCTATGCCGCTCGGGCATGAGCCAGAAAAACGCCGCGCGTACCGCCGCAGGCCTGCTCAACCGCAAGGAAATCGTGCGTACGCTGCACAAGCTACGCCAAGGGTTAGGGCGGGCCATTCGTCACCCCGACGATACCGCCACCCTCACCCTGCTCGACCCACGTATTCCCCGCCCCTCTGGCGCCCCGCCAGAAGTCGGCATCCGCCTGATGCCCAATCTGCTGGATGCCATCCCGACACGTTTCATGGCGGCTTATCGTCAGGCCGATGAAGGTAGCACTGCAACCCATGGCAGCGATGAGGCGGAGTCCGCCTCACGGCTCAAGGCCCTGCTCTAGCGCCAATCCCCTACCCCCTACCCCCATACCCCGGCCGTTTGGGGTCCGTGATTAAACGGGACCCCAAAAATTTCGCCTTCCACCCTAAAGCTTCCCGGCAATCTTCCGATAAATGAGTAACGGCACATAATTGCCGTTAAGGCAGGCTCCACGGAATGTACGGTCCTTCTCCGGCATCCGATCCTGGGGGCCGGTTGACGACACTTAGGAGATCGCAACAATGTCAGTGATCAATACCAACATCACGGCCATGATCGGCCAGCAGAACCTGAACCAGTCACAGAATGACCTGTCCACTTCCATGGAGCGTCTGTCCTCGGGGTTGAAGATCAACAGCGCCGCGGATGATGCCGCCGGCCAGGCCATCGCCAACCGCATGAGCAGCCAGATCAACGGTCTCAGCCAGGCACAGAGCAACGCCAACGACGGCATCTCCGTCGCGCAGACCGCCGAAGGCGCGCTGAACCAGGTCAACGACAACCTGCAGCGCGTGCGTGAGCTGACCGTTCAGGCCCAGAACGGCACCAACAGCGAAAGCGACCTGTCTTCCATCCAAGACGAGATCGACCAGCGTCTGGGTGAAATCGACCGTATCTCCGAAGAGACCAACTTCAACGGCGTCAAGGTACTCGCCGAAGACCAGGAGCTTTCCATTCAGGTCGGCGCCAACGATGGCGAGTCCATCAATCTGAACATGAAGGAAGTCAACTCGGAAACGCTGGAACTGGGCAACTTTAGTGTTGCATCGGGTATCAATACCGATGAAGTCGGCGGTAATGATGTCACCTCTGCCCGGCTTGGTGCCGAAACGACTCTGTCTACTGACACAGGCGAGGTCAAAGATACCAATGGCGATATTACAAATTTAGAATCTGTTGATGGTTATGGCGAAAACAATGATGGGAAGCTCTATGCTGAGATCACCGTTGACTCCAGTACCGAGTATCGAGAAGTCAATAGTGTTGCTGAGGATGGTTCAGTAACACTGGCCTCATCTGCCGAGGGGAGTGAGCCCACAGATTTTAGCTCTAACTCTGTAACCACTGCAAATGCTGGTGCTGAGGTTAGTCTCCAGGATAGTGATGGTAATGAGGCCAAAGGTGTACGTGAATATAGCGGCACCGAGGACGGTGCTCCCGAGTTTGTCATTGCAGATAATAGCGGTGAGAACACCGTCCACTATGAAGCCGAAATTGCTGACGATGGCACGGTCACTCAGGGTGATGAACTACGCACTGGTGGCTCCGCCACCTCCGACCCGCTGGCTGCCTTGGACAGCGCGCTTAGCGATGTCGATAGCCAACGCTCCGAGCTCGGTGCCATGCAGAACCGCTTCGATTCTGCCATCACCAATCTGAGCACCACTGAGACCAACATCACCTCCGCTCGCTCGCGCATCGAGGATGCGGACTACGCAGATGAAGTCTCCAACATGACCAAAAACCAGATCCTGCAACAGGCTGGTACTTCTGTTCTATCCCAGGCCAACCAGCTGCCGCAGAACGCCCTGTCACTGCTGGGTGGTTAAATTAGTCGATAAGACTGAAGTGGGAAATAAAGACGGGGCCGCAACAAGGCCCCGTTTTAACAACTTCAAGGAGGTTTCTTATGAACGCATATACACTTAAAAAGCATAAAGAAACTGGAGAGATGCACCTTTTTAAAGGAAGAATGCCTGCGGACAACCCAAAATATAAGTGCACTTCAAATAGCGATTCCATCTGTGAAGGTATGAGTAACAATGACAAACTAATGAACAAATTCTCATGTGAGGATGAACCATCAGCCAGGCGGAAGTGCGCCGAAATAGGCAGAAAGGTTTGCGGAACATGCGTTAGCCATCTGTACGAAACCTACTGATCCATATTCTTAGCGAAGAGTGTTCAAAACTCTGCGTCGGCCTGGACATCATAAGTCAATGTAGCCGTCCAGGCATTCGGGGCAATGGATGATCTGAGACAGCTCAGGCTCCAATTCTACACGGGACGTGTCCAGCGCTCCGGTGCCTTGAGTATATCGGCATATCGCAATTGGTAACGCAGAACGCTCTGTCACTGCTGGGGGAGTTAGCGGTACACATACGGGGCCCATGCGGTCGTCGTTTTTATAAATTAAGGAGTAATTCAGGAAATGGCATGCTCTATTTGCGGATCAGGCAGTCACACAGCAAAGAATTGCCCGAGGCCACAGCGGTGTTCACATTGTGGCGGAGCAGGTCATA
>NZ_JARANY010000103.1 GCF_029889885.1 Chromohalobacter sp. 296-RDG | reverse complement strand
CGGCAACCTGATGAAGGAACTCACCGCGCATTCTTCCGATTTTCGTCAGTGGTGGCACCGTCACGACGTGGACGCGCCTTGCCAAGGTGTACGCGCGCTCGAGCTCGATGGCCTGGGCAAGATCGGCTTCGAGCACACCAGCCTGATCGTCGACGAAGGCCGGCACCTGCGCCTGGTGGTCTATGCCGTGCAAGAAGCGGATCCTCAGGCCGAAGCTTTTGCCCGTTGGGTGACTGGCGAAGGCGAGGAATAGCCGAGTCGCCGTCGCGGCGGTTCAGCATCGCCCCGATTTGCCGACTTCCCGAACCTACCGATAAGTCCCATTGCAAAATGTTACCGAGCAAGGCTAAGTTGGGTTAAAGCTCAAGGCTAGCGGCTTATAGGAAGTACAAGGAGAACAACGCGTAGCGCGTCGCGGGAAAAGGATGATATCCCCTGGCGGTAGTGTTGCTGGGTGCGTGTTGCATTGGGTGATCACGAGGCTGGGGCGTGCCAGATGGTAAGTAAACAATGATGTTTGAAGCTGGGCGAGTAAGGTTGAGGTCAGCTTTCGACCCGAAGCGGACGTCTTGTTTTTACTCCGAACCGAAATTCTGAAATTGAGAACATCGTTTACAGAGAGAGTCTGCATGCTGAAAAAGATACAAAAGATAAATAAACTCGGCGTTTTTGAGGACTTCTACTGGGATTATGAAGTAAAGAACAATGGCGGTGCCGTTCAAAGCTTTTCCGATATAAATATTATCTATGGGCGGAATTATTCGGGAAAAACAACTCTTTCACGTATTGTTCGTGCTTTAGAAACAGGTGGGGTTTCTGACAAATTTGGATCTCCTTCATTTAGCCTAAAGTTCTCTGATAAATCCGAGGTGACTCAATCGGGTTTAACAGGGCATGGAAAAGTTTCGCGAGTATTTAATGAAGATTTTACAAGAGAAAACTTGCGATTTATATCTGATCCAGATGACAGTATAGAGCCATTTGCCATTCTTGGCGATGACAATAACAAAATTAAGAAAAAAATTGAAGAGCTGGAAGCAGAGTTAGGTTCAAGTGACGAAGGCCAAGAAAGTGGTTTGTTTTCTGAAAGAAAAGCCGCTGCAGATGTCTATGCCGCGGCTTTTCAAGCGCACAAAAAAGCTAACGATAACCTCAAAAGACAGTTAGGGGATAAAGCAACTAACAAAGAGATTGGAATAAAATACAAGCCAGAGCGCTTTGGCGATCAAAACTATACAATAAAAAAGTTGGAAGATGATTTGGAAGAGGTTCAAAGGTCTGACTTCCAGCCTTTGACTGCTGAGGAAATCGCACAGCATGAAAAGCTTATTAAAGAAAAGACCCTTCTCGATATACCCAAATTCAAATCACCCAATCTTAGCTTTGCCATTTTTTCTAAAGAAGCTGGCTTGTTAGTTACAAAGGAAATTAGTGAGTCAGACAAGATTGAAGATTTAGTAAAGGATGCCGTTTTAAATCGTTGGGTAAATGAAGGTCGTACGCATCACAGAGGTACGCATGAAAAATGCGCTTTTTGCAACAACACAATTTCGCAGGATCGCTGGACAAAGCTGGATAAACACTTTGATGAAGAGTCTGAGAAACTGGAAAAAGATATTGAGGATTTAATTAAACGTATTGAGGCTGAACAAAATACTGTCAGAACAGCCTTGAGCATTAACTTTTCGCACTTTTATTCTAAATTCCATGATCAGCTTTCCAATATAAATTCAGCGCTTAAGTCGGCTGTTACTGAATATCAAAGTTCTTTAGAAGTTTTAGTTACGCAGCTAACGAATAGAAAAAACGACATTCTGAATACCAAGGATTTCGTGCAGCCTGTTGATTCTTCACCTGAGCTGAATGCTGTTTGGGATAGCTACAAATCTCTTTGCAGTGAATCGGATTTATTCAGCACTTCTTTAAATAGTGAGCAAGCCATTGCCAGAAAAGCGCTAAGGTTAAAAGAGGTTGCAGATTACCTCATTACCATTGATTATCATACACAGCTTGATTCTATAGCTGACTTGCAAGATAAACTGGAAAAGGCGTCTAGCGAAAAGACGCGCATTTCCGAGGAGATAACTCAAAAGCAAGCATTGATTGGCGCCAAAAAGAGTGAGTTAAATGATGAAGAAAAAGGTGCCAAAAAAGTTAATGAATATCTCAATAACTTCTTTGGCCATAAGTTTTTGACACTTGAAGCAAAAAAGGATGCGGAAAGCTCAAAGCGAATTCGTTTCGAAGTTATACGAGATGGAAAGAAAGCTTATCACCTCAGCGAGGGAGAGTGCAGCCTTTTGGCGTTTTGTTATTTCTTAGCAAAGTTAGATGATGTTGACACGCGAGATTCAAAACCTACCATTTGGATTGACGATCCTATTTCATCACTGGATGGCAATCACATCTTCTTTGTATATAGCTTGCTAACCACAGAGATCCTTGACAAGGAAAGTTTTGAACAGCTTTTTATATCAACGCACAATCTTGACTTCCTCAAGTATTTGAAGCGATTAAAAGGTAGCTATATTGATTCGGTGGGTAAAAAAATAGACTTTCAGAAGGCTTATTTTATGATTGTCCGGCAGGACAGAACATCCACCATCAAGGTTATGCCTTCCTATCTCAAAGAATATGTTACAGAATTTAACTTTCTCTTTCACCAAATTCATAAGTGCGCAGCCATGGAGTCTATTGACGACACGAACTATATCAACTTCTACAATTTTGCCAACAATGCGAGAAAGTTTTTAGAAATTTATCTCTACTACAAGTATCCAGATCAAGGAATGAACGAAAGAACACTCAAGCTATTCTTTGGTAATGATAGCGTGCCAGCTATTTTAGTCGACCGAATAAATAACGAATACTCACATTTATGCGGAGTTTTTGAAAGAGGAGCAACACCGGTTGAAGTTCCAGAGGTGCAGCTAGCGGCTCGGAAAATTATAGAAAAGCTAAAAAAAGATGACGAACAGTACTCTGCATTACTAAGAAGTGTTGGTGAAATTCCTGAATAGGAAGGGTTATGATATATACTCCAACGAAATATCTATCAAATAGCTCCCAGCAAACTTTCTATGTTTGTTGGGAGCGCTCTAGTGGGTTAATTGTCCGCTTTTGGCCATAAGCTGCACTTCAGGCTATGCTGGTAGAGTTGGTGCAGCAGCTGACGGTACACTTCGGGACTCCCGTGAAATGCTGCCGGCGCATTCATCTGTATATTTGTGTCGGCTATCTAATCACTATAAAAAATATTCAGGTGTCTGAATGCAAGAAGTATATGAGAGGGTGTTCGTAGCCAATTCGATGTCCTGCTTGACGGGCTCCAATGAAGTAGCGGTTGTCCATGCTTGCAAAAATCCATGTCATCAGCGAGCAGTGGGGTACACACGCAATCTTTCGAATTCGCATCCAAACTGTTTGGTCTTGGAGCGAGGTTTAGACCTGTATATGAACATTATTGATCCATCAATGCCGCTCTTTATGCCAGCACTATTTTCCAAATTTCTGGAGTTTGCAAAGAAGCATTGGGATGATGGGAAAAAGCTGGTTATTCACTGCAACCAAGGTGAATCTCGAGCTCCATCTCTAGCCTTGCTGTTCCTGGCCCGGGGGGTCACAGTTATCGACGACAGTTCCTATAGTTCTGCGCGTGGCGAGTTTCAAAAACTCTATCCTCGGTATCAGCCAGGCGAGGGGATTCACACTTATTTCACTCAAAATTGGGCTAAGCTGGGTCAGGATTTTTAACAAGGCGCAGCACCACGGTGACCATTTTTCCGCCGCTTTACGACTCTAAACTGGCGTGTGTTCCAGGCATTATATAAGAGCTCACTGAAATTCTGCTTCTGGCCGCTAGCTGACCGATGGTATGGCAGAGGGAATGTTCGTTCCCGTGAAGTAATAGTTCAGATCGCCTTGAATCCCCCGGAGCATGCCCAACACCCGCCAGGCTATGAATGATATAACACCGCTGCCATGTTGACCCCGGCTCGTGAGCTGCCCCTGAAGGTTGGACACCAATCGATGCAAGGCGGTTAACGAGTCGGGGTTTTGTTTTTGGCCTTTCAGCCAGGTGGGCGGCTACGGGTGCATCAGTCGAGTTTCCAGCAGCCGCTAGGCAAGCCAGGTGATGATGTGAGTGCCGCCGCTGGGCGTGCGACGACGAAGGCGGCCGGGGTGGTGGCCGTGGGTGTGCTGTACCTCATCTCCTCCAGGAAGGTGCATTCCCAATAGGTGCGAGCCGAGAAGTGCGTATCATGTGTTTAAACCGGCGCCGCCTTTCAGGGCTGGTGCTTCTCATACCCATCGAAGGCGATCTGCTGTTGGATCGATGAGCTGCTATGGCATCACGTCGGCGAGTCGTCGTCAGACGCTATTGCGGTTTCAGGAACTGCAGCAATACCCACTATCTGGATATCTCGGATAGTTCGGCTCTCGTTAGATTCCGCATGTCCGCGATCATCTGGTTCCCGTCTTTAATCCTGCATCAGCAATGGTTGGGCGGCTCCTCCTGGCGAGCAGCTGCGCGGGCAAAGGCGGTCGGGGATTGGCCAAGCACCTTGCGAAACATGCTGGAGAAGGCGCCGGGGCTGTCGTAGCCGAGTTCCAGCGCGGTTCGGGTAACGGAGCTTCCCGATAGCAGTCTGGGAACGGCGGCCATCAGGCAGGCCTGCTGACGCCATACGCCGAATGACATACCGGTCTGCTGGCGAAACAGGCGATTGAAGGTGCGTTGACTGCGGTGCAGTTGTCGGGCCCAGTCCGCGGGCAGGCTACGGATATGCGGCTGGCCGAGAAACTCCTTACACAGGCTGGCCAGTTGGGGATCGTGGGGCAAAGGAGCAAACAGCGGCAGCGACGGCGCCAGTTGCAGCTCATACAGCAGGAGTTGAGCGAGGGCACCATCGCGACTGCTCTCGTCATAGAGCGCGGGCATGTTGGCGGAGGCCAGCAGTAGATGATGCAGCAGCGGCGACACGACCAGCACTTCGCAACTGGGGGAATGGCGTGGCGCCGCAACGGGTTCGATATACAGGCTGCGGGTACTGACGCCGTTCATCCGCACCCGGTGGCGCTTGCCCGCCGGCAACCAGACA
>NZ_JARANY010000102.1 GCF_029889885.1 Chromohalobacter sp. 296-RDG | reverse complement strand
CTCGGTGGCTTCCTGCCACATCGTGGCCTGATCGTCGGCGGAGAGTTCGTAGACTTCGCGGATATCGTCGCGACGGGGGATCAGCACTAGCCAGGAATAGCGCGCGTCGTCGTTCAGGCGTACCTGGCACAGAGACAGGTCGGCGACGTAGTGCGAGTCGGCCGCCAAGCGTGGATGCAGGGTGAAATCGGTCATGTGCGGCGCTCCTGAAAATCGTCGTAAAGTGTCTGGCTATGCTAACGTTAGGTTACACGGCATGGGGCCGTGCCTCTCGCTGAGTGAGCGGTGCTTTCCGGAGAAAACGCATGAAGCGTACATCGATTGCGATCTTGGGGCTTTTGTTGTTGGCGGTGCTGAGTGGCTGTAACACCATCCACGGCGCGGGCGAGGATATCGAGCGTGGCGGTGAAGCGATGCAGGATGCCGCAACCAACTGAATCCTGGAAAGGATGCAAGGATGCACAGTGCTGCTAGCTTTGCTAAGTTGTGGTCGTCCCGCCTGTATGGCGGATAAGATTACCCAAGAAATGGGTCTGGACCCGCGGGATTTTTCCCGCTTGATACCGTGAAGGAGACACGACTATGAAACGGATGCTGGCTTTTTCCCTGCTGCTGATGTTCACCGCTGGTGCTATCAGTGGCTGCAATACGTTTGAAGGTGCAGGTGAAGACATCGAGCAAGGTGGCGAAGAAGTGCAAGACGCCGCCAATTAAGGTATTTAGACCGCCGCCTTCGAAGGCGGCGGTCTTGTCGTTTCCCCTCCCCGCGATGCCGCTTACCTTGGTTCGCTGGATATCCTGTTCATGACGCCGCCCTGCTATCGCCGAACGAGAAGCGTTGCTCCAGCCGTTCGAACGCCAGGTCGGTGACGATAGCCAGCAGGCCCACCAGTACCGCCCCTTGAATCACGTACGGTAGATTGTTGCCGACCAGACCGGCGATGATCGGTGTGCCCAGCGTTTTGGCACCGACCGTGGAGCCGATCGTCGCTGTGCCGATATTGATGATCACCGAGACGCGCACGCCGGCGATGATGACCCGCATTGCCAGGGGAAGCTCGATGTGCCACAGGATCTGCCAGGCGTTCATGCCGTTGCCGCGCGCGGCCTCGAGCATTTGCGAGGGCACCGTACCCAGACCGGCGACAGTGTTTTGCACCACGGGCAAGAGGCCATAGAGTACCAGCGCCACCAAGGTGGGGACGAAGCCGAACCCGGCGACTGGCACGACGATTGCCAGCACCGCTGCCGGGGGAAAGGTCTGGCCGATGGCGGCCAGCGTCGACACCAAGGGCTCGAACTCGCGCCCTGCCGGCCGCGTGACGAATAGCCCCGCTGCAACGCCGACACTCACCGAGATGAGCGAGGACACCAGCACTAGGGCGAGGTGGGCGAGCGTCAGATCGAGAAAGCTCTCGCGCTGATACATCGCCGGATCCTGGTCGGGAAACAACGCCCGAAACAGTGGCGCCAACTGCTCCATGCCCACCACCAGCGCGATCAACAAGGCGCTGAGCGAGATCAGCAAAGCACGGCGCGAGGAAGGTGGACGAGACAGTGCACCTACGTTCATGAGCGATGCCCCATGACGCCCGACATCGTCACCTCGCCCAGCAGGCGTCCCTCGCCATCGAGCACCGGCAAGGCCGTCACGCGAAACCACACCATGCGTGACAAGGCCTCCTTCATCGACATCTCCGGCGTGGCGGTCCACTCGGTATTGACCACCGTGCGAGCTATGTCGGATTCGCCCAGGCGGCCGCCCAGCAGCGCCATGGGGCGGTCATCGGCATCCACCTGCCAGGTGATAGGCGCGCTGGCGATGGCATTGTTGCGCGTGCGCTGGGCGGGCCGGCAATACGCCTCGACCCGGCGCCGCGAGAGCAGTTTGAGCCCTAAGTCGGCGCGCCCGATGAAGTCGCGCACGAAATCGTTGGCGGGCGCGACGAGAAGCTCTGCCGGACGGTCGTATTGCACCAACTGGCCGGCATTGAGCAGTGCCACGCGGGAGGCCAGGCGCAAGGCTTCGTCCATGTCATGGGTGACGAAGACGATGGTCTTGCCGGTTTGGCGGTGCACGCGTGCCAACTCGGCCTGCAGGGTATCGCGCGTCAGGGGGTCGACGGCACCGAAGGGCTCGTCCATCAGGAGCACGTCAGGATCGGCGGCCAGGGCACGGGCCACACCGACACGCTGCGCCTGACCGCCAGAGAGTTGATGCGGATACTTGTCGTGCAATCCTTCATCATCGAGCTGAAAAAGTGCCAGCAATTCGTCGACGCGCTCGGCAATGCGTGACGCCGGCCACTTGAGTAGCCTGGGCACGGTGGCGATGTTGTCCGCGACGCGCCAGTGCGGGAATAATCCGATCGACTGGATGGCGTAGCCGATACGCCGGCGCAGGCGTTCAGGCGGCAGGGTGGTGATATCCTCGCCACCCAACAGGATTTTTCCCTCGCTGTGCGCGATCAGGCGATTGATCATCTTCAGCGTGGTCGATTTGCCGCACCCCGATGGGCCAATGAGGACACAGAATTCGCCCTGTTCCACGGTCAGCGAGATGTCATCGACGACGCGTGTTTCGCCATACCGTTTGGTCAATCCCTGGAGTTCTATCATCGGTGCTACCTATCGGCGGGTGCCGGCCGGCTTGCTCAGCACGACCAGCATCTGCAGCGTGAAATCGGCGATCACTGCCAGCACGATGGTGGGTATCGCGCCGAGCAGGACCAGGTCGATGGCATATTGACCGAGGCCCTGGAAGATAAAGGCGCCCAGCCCCCCGGCACCGATCAGCGCCGCCACCACGGTCAGGCCGATGGCCTGTACGGTGACGATGCGTAGCCCTGAGAGCATGACCGGCAATGCCAAGGGGATCTCCACTCGCCATAGCACCTGACGCGCGGTCATGCCCATGCCGCGGGCCGCTTCCACGGTGGCGGGCGGGACGCCCTTGAGCCCGGCGTAGGTATTGCGCACCACGGGCAGCAGCGCGTACATCACCAGGGCGATGATGGCCGGTGCGGCACCGATGCCTTTGACGCCCCATTCGCCGAGCAATGGGAAGGCGTTGCCGAGTGCCGAAAGCGGCGCGACGAGCAGGGCGAACAGGGCAATCGAGGGAATCGTCTGGAAGAAATTGAGCACGCTGAAAAGCGTTCCCTGCAGGCGCACGCGGCGATGGGCCAGCAGGCCAAGTGGAACGCCGATGAGTAACGCCGGCCCCAGCGCGGAGCCCACCAGCACCAAGTGCGTGATGAACTGATCAGCGAAGTTGTCGCGGATGTTGGCGTATTCGCGCATGATCGACAGATCGTCGAAATGGCCGCTTGCGAACAGCATCGCCACGCTTCCCCCAGCGATCAGCATGTAACCCAGGCGCAGCAGCCAGCCGCTGGAGGCGCGCTGAAAGGCATCGATGGCTGCCAAGGCGCAGCAGAATACCATCACCCAGAAGGCCGACCCCTGCGAGACCCGCGCCGACGGCGATTTTTCGACCAGCGTGCGTTGCGCATAGTCGCCCAGGCTATACAGCGTGATCAGTAACAGCCCCAGGCTGGCAAGCAAGACCACGCTATGGGCAAGCTCGCGCGGTAGCGGGCGTCTTAGCGCCGTCACGGCCAGCACCGCGCTCAGGGCTAGAAGAGCGATCACCTGCCAGGCTGATAACGCCTCGCTCAAACCGACGGTTTGCCCGGAGGCCAAGCGGTTGGGCGACATCGTGGCGAAGGGCAATAGCCAGGCCGCCAGGAGCCCTGCGCATAGCAGCGTGACCAGGACGCGATTGGCCACCAGGCGAGCGCTGGCCGCGTCGCTCGTGGGCACGTGAGAAACAGACACCGGTAACCGTCAGTCGAGCAGGTCTTGTGATTCCAGATAGTCCTCGGCGACATCGCTAGCTGGTTCACCATCGACCTGAATGCGACGGTTGAGCGACTGCAAGGTTTCCCGGTCTAGTCCTTCGAAAAGCGGTTCGAGCAACTCGGGGATTTGCGGATAGGCCTCGAGCGTGGCTTGACGGATCACCGGTGCTGGCTCGTAGACCATCTGGACGCCTTGGGTGTCGTCCATGACTTTGAGGTCGGCGGCGGGAATGGCGCCATCGGTGGCATAGACCATGGCGGCATTGGTACCGCTGGTGTTCTCGGCGGCGGCGCGAATGGTTGCCGCCGTGTTGCCACCGGAGAGTACCAGCAATTGGTCTTGGTCGAGCTTGAAATCGTAGGAACGCTGGAAGCTGGGCAAAGCGGCATCGCTTTCCACGAATTCGGCGGAGCCGGCCAGCTTGATCTCACCGCCATCGCGTATCCAGGCGGCGAAATCCTCCATAGTGGAAAGATCGTGCTCGTTGGCGACGTCACGGCGCAATGCGATGGCCCAGGTGTTGTTGGCTGGCGCCGGAGTGAGCCATATCACGTCGTTGTGTTCCTTGTCGTAGGCGCGAATCTTTTCGTAACCCTCGCCCGAGCGTTTCCACGCATCGTCATCGGTGGTTTGCGTGAAAAACGCCCCGTTGCCAGTATATTCGGGATACAGGTCGATCTCATCTTCGAGCAAGGCACTGCGCACGATATTGGTCGGGCCGAGCTGCAGTTGGTCTTCGACGGGAATGTCGGCCTGCTCCAGGCGCTGGACGATCATGTTGCCGAGCAAGGCGCCCTCGGTATCGATCTTCGACGAGACGCGCACCGGCTCGTCGGCGAACGCCGGCGTCAACGACAACGCCGCTCCGGTGGCCAGGCCGAGCACGGCGGTAGAGAAATACTTGAAGGTTCCTTGCATGATTCCTGGCTCCTTGGAAATGACGGGCGTCGCGACGGCTCAAACCTTGAGTCTAGCATTCTCGGCTCGCGCAGCGAGAGGGAATGCGTCTGGCCTCTAGCGCAACGCTTGTATACGCTGTTCAACGAAGCCATCGAACGAAGAGGAAACGACATGCGTAAACGCGCTCTTGGTGGTGCAATGGCAGCGTTCCTGCTGGCGGGATGTGCCGGCAGCCCGGCACCGGACGAGGCACCACCGCCGCCGTCGATGTCGCAAGACGACGCCTGTGGCGCCGACACGTTGCAAGACTACATCGGTCAGCATGCCGACGAGGCGACAGTGGCACAGTTGGAAACCGACAGTGATGCCGATCGCGTCCGCGTCATTCGTCCCGACCAGGCGGTGACGATGGATTACCGTGCGGATCGCCTCAACGTCAAACTCGACGATCAGGACACGATCGACGAGTTGACCTGTGGCTGAGCATGTCG
>NZ_JARANY010000101.1 GCF_029889885.1 Chromohalobacter sp. 296-RDG | reverse complement strand
CGTATTTTGTAACTATCAACGAACTATTCAGACGTGTTGGTTCAACTGATTTTGCCATATCTCGCAAGGTTAACCGTGGTGGGGCTAGAACCGTCTATGACCTAGAAGTTAAGTTTAAAGGTAAACTGATAAACAACTCTAAGCTTCATTGTTTGTTCAGTGAGTCAGACCGTCGAGCATTGGCTCTTTGTATATTCTTAGCCAAAATACAACAACTTTCAGATGAAGATAAAGCTAAGGCTATCTTGGTTATGGATGACCCTGTTACAAGCTTCGATAGTGAGCGTATTTCTAGCATTTTGCGAATACTACATGCTATAGAGCCTAGTATTAAACAGATGATTATAACGACTCACTATAAGGGCATGGCATCTGCGGTTATGAGAAAATTCGTAGATGTAAATGCACTTAAAATCTATCAAGACGAAACAGGCTCAAAGTTTGGTGAAACAACAAAGGCAGAGATGACGGCTACACCTCACGATGAGCGTTATTCTGAAATCATGGATTTTGTAGAGCGCAGAACTCAAGAGAACCAAATAGGAAAACTTCGCCTATTTATTGAAGATGAAATGAGACAGAGATATAAACTACCACTATCTCACCTCAGCCTCACTGCGAGAGATACATTTAGCCACTGTATCGACGCTCTTAGGGATGGAGATTACATTGATGCTGATATAGCCCATTCATTGCATGACTACCGAACGACACTTAACGGAACTGCTCACGAACTAGAGGAATGGTCACTTGAGGACTCTCGAGGGTACGCTGAAGGCATGATGGAGTTCATATATCAAAGGTTATAATCAGTTTTAGGAAATATACACCCTGGAGCGATATTCGTTTAGGGCGAAACAGTTTTCTAATACCAGTTAACATCATCAATATCACGAAGCTGTATTCGGATTAAGAATAGCTAGCGCATTATATTAATTTGGTCGCGTCATGAGAGGGTTAGAGCGCGGTAAGTTGCTTTGTAAGAGAAAACACCGTCTTCAACTCGCTTTAGTTGGGCGCTCAAGTGGCTGAATGCTGATATTAAGATGACTCAGTCAGATGACAGGCTGAATAAATATATTAGGACGACAGGCGGTGGAGACGGTCCGAAGTCGGGTTTTTCTACAGCCTCGTTATGTTTAAAAAGAGAATCCTAAGCATGAGAATTAAAGCCGTAGACCATCTAAATCCTCCCAATTTGATTGCAAGGGTTCTGTCACCGCTTGGCGTTTATCCCGAGAAAACAATTATTGCAGACGACTACGCATATTATTCTAGCCCGGAAATTTGTTTTACAGTGGTTCTCTATGAGAAGTTCGAGCTAAAAGATGAGAATTATTACTCTGAAATGGAGTGGGCTCACATAGATGAAATAAAGCTATTCGCATCTCTAATTCTCGCTGTTGATAGAGATATGAGCTTTATTCGTATGTATCCATTTCCTTGCACAGAGAGGCTTGGCGTTTCAGGAGAACTGTCTCTCAAAGACAAAGACCTCTTAACTGAAATAAAAGAGTTCCTTATAGGAGTTATTAATGCACCAGATAAACAAATTCCAGGCTATCCAGCACCACAAAGGAATAGGTATCAAAATGCTAAAGGAATTTTCCTGCCTCCAGTATGTGGTGGGCCAGCCTATGATTTTCGTGATGAAGGTATAAATTACAAATTGCAATCAAAAGTCCACGCAGCAATAAGTAAAGATGATTATTTAGCGATTCGCGGTCTGTCCACCCTGATAAAAAGTTTCATGCTGAGCACACATTGCCAATTCCTTGAAGAGTCAACTTATAGTCTTTTTATCGCACTTGAAGCATCTTTTCGAATGGTGCTACGTGAACTTAGAAACAATGGTGTGAAAGACCCAAGCTCATCCGATGCCATGCAATATATTCACGACGCTTTTTATGATATTTATCGTGTTGATAAGTATTTTGAAGAGTATTATGAGGGGCGAATAAAATCTATGCACCCCGAGTCAAGGTTCGGCATTTTCCCTCACGCCCCATTAATGGTCGACGACTTTTATCACTTGGCTGATGATCTTTTGGAGGTATACGCGTTTTTGCTCGCTGGCTATGTAAACCCAAAGCATAAAGAAAAACATAAATTTTAAAGTGAGGATGCTCAACAGTCGGCTGTTATCGCCCCTTCGGGGCTGGGATGGCCTTTTGCCGCTGCATGGCTACAAGTCCGCCATAAAGCTTGGCTTTATATCAGAATCACCGGAACGTCCGCTCTTGGCCGATAGCTGATGTGCACCATAAAGTCGTTTTCTTGGGTATACGGATTTAATGGTTGATGGGGCACCTTCACCCCATCAATCTGATACCACCCTCAGATGGTTGATAGATCGACTCCGTAGTTGAGTTCCTCTGCGAAGTCCGGCAGTCCGTAACCGATGGTTTTCTTGTAGAAAGGAGAGACCTTCGCAGTCGGTGCCTTCTTCTTGTGCTTCGTGGTGTAGAGCATTCGTGCCCGCATCACCTCGAAGGAGTAACCGCGCCCTTCACGGTTCTTGTCCTTGGCCAGTCGGTTGATGGACTCCGTGTAAGCGTTGGTGACGGGCATGTCCGTCTCGAAGTAGGTCATGGTCTCTTCGCGCCAGTTTCCCACTGCCCTGACCAGATCGCTCCAGACTTCCTTTTGGCCCTTCGGGATGGTGGCTATCCACTCGTCCAGGGCGGCTTCTGCCTGGAGCCGTGTGGTGGCGTCCCAGATGCCGTAGAAGCGCTCCTTGTGCTCGTAGGCGGCCAGCAGTTGCGGGAACGCGCCTGTCCAGGTCTCCATGATGAGGCGCTCCCGGTCTGAGACTTCGTGAGCGCGTTTCAGCAGGATTTTCCGGTCTCCCTTGAGAGTCCGGCTCTGGGACGGTTTCAGCTCCTTTCTGAGGCCCTTGCGCACTCTCTCTAGGGCATCGTTGGCCATGCGCACCACATGGAACTTATCGACCACGATACGGGCCTGGGGCAGCACAGCCTTGACCGCTGCCCGGTAGGGGTTCCACATGTCCATGCTGACGATCTCGACCTTCTGCCGGTCTTTCAGCTTCATCAGGTAGTTGGTCACCACGTCCTGGCGGCGGGTGGCCAGCAGGTCGAGCAGGGTTCGCTCCTCAATGTTGGTCAGAATGCAGCGGTAGCGCTTGTTCAGGTATAGCTCGTCAATGCCCAGGATGCGGGGCGTCTCGAAGCGGTGCCAGCGCCCCAGGAACTCGGCGCGGGCGTTGAAGATGTCGCGCACCGTCTTCTCGTCCAGGCCGGTCTGTGCCGCCACAAAGGTGTAGGGGTGGTTGAAGGATTCCTTCTCCACGTACTCATGCAGCCGCAGTGTCATACGGAATCCGTCCACCATCTCCGGTAGCTGGGGCCTGAATGTTGTCTTGCAGGCCCGGCAGGTGTATCGGCGGCGGACCACCCAGAGAGTGACCCGCTTGCCGTGGATGGGCAGATCACGATAGGGAACGTCACGCTTGCCGAACCGTACGAACTCACCCTGCACGCCGCATTCCTCGCAGGCGATGGGATCGGGCACGTCCACCTGGAAGTGCATTTCGTCGTCGGTTGATTTGCAGCCCAGTACTTGGTATTGCGGCAGGTGAAGGATGTTGTCGGGAAGTTCGGTCATGGTGTTGTATAGGCGTAGGTGTCAGTCAGATCCATCCGGCTCGGCATTGGTGTTTGCTTTTTTACCCAACAAGCTGCTGGAAACGAAAAGTAAGGCACCGAGGACAATTGCAATATCAGCCAGGTTGAAGGCCGGCCAATGCCAGTCTCGCCAATAGAAATCAAAGGAATCCACAACATAGCCGCGAAAGACCCGGTCAATCAGGTTGCCCATGGCGCCACCGAGGATAAGACTGTAAGCGATGGCTTCTCCTTTATGACGATTTTCAAGGATCAGCTTGATCAGAAAAATCGAGACCACTACCGCGATTCCGATAAAAAAGTAGCGCTGCCAGCCTCCACCATTCGCAAAAAGACTGAATGCGGCACCGGTGTTCCATAGGTGCACCCAGTTAAAGAACGGGGTCACCGAAACATACTCGCCATAGGCCATTGATTGCTGCACCAGCCACTTTACAGCCTGATCAGACGCTGCCAGCAGGCCCGATATGGACAATAGGGCATACGGCGAGAGCTTTTTGCCAATAATGAGCATTATTTAACCCTTCAACGCCAAAATGCGTCTGGCACCGTTAAGTACAATGCCCCCCGCGATGGTGCCGATAATCAGATCCGGATAATTGGAACCGGTCCACGCGACCAGGGCGCCGGCGGTGATGACCCCCAGGTTGATCACCACGTCGTTGGCCGAGAATATCCAGCTTGCCTTCATGTGCGCCCCGCCTTCCCGATGTTTGGATATGAGCAGCAGACAACTGGTATTGGCAATCAATGCGACGAATGCGATAGCCATCATCACCAGCGATTCAGGCTCACTACCGAATACAAAGCGTCTCACCACCTCTACGAGCACGCCCACAGCCAAGATCAGTTGCAGTACACCAGCAAGATGCGCGGCACGTACCTGCATTTTCACGCTATGTCCAACCGCATAAAGGGCAAGCCCGTACACCGCCGCATCGGCAAAATTGTCCAGGGATTCTCCAATCAGGCCGGTGGACTGGGCGATCAGACCGGCAGTCATTTCCACCACGAACAGAAGTGCATTGATGCCGAGCAACCAGCGCAGGGTCCCGGATTCTTGCTTAGCAGAAGCTGCCGAAAACTCGGCGGCCTTGATGGTCTCCGGATTTGCAGCGACGGTTTCCTGAAGCGAGGCGCCTAGCCCCAAGGTCTTCAGTTTCGAGGTGACGGGCTCGACCTCGCCGTCATGCACGACCTTCAGCCGGCGGTTCGACAAGTCGAAGGACAGCGCCCGAATCTCCTCAAAGCCGTTCAGGGCTAGGCGAATCATTCGTTCTTCTGATGGACAGTCCATCTTCGGCACGGCATAAACACTGACCCATCTCCCTGGCGCCTCGGAGGAGGCCTGTATATCGGTATCCGCTGCGGACGTTGCATCACCGCCACAGGCGCCACCACAGGATTTGCTCATGATACGACTCCACTTGAACAATGTTGTGGTACCATTTAAAACTATAAAGCTACTATAAGGTCAATAGAGTAAAGAATCCGTTGGGGAGGAGGCTGATGCGCATTGGTCAGTTGGCGCAGTTGGTAGGGGTCGAAACACAGACGATCCGCTTCTATGAACAGCAGGGCTTGTTGCCGCCGCCTGATCGGCAGGACAACGGTTACCGTGTCTATACCGAGAAGCATGGTGAGGGGCTGGCCTTCATCCGTCGCTGCAGAATCCTGGGCCTGTCACTGGCTGAGATTCACGAACTAC
>NZ_JARANY010000100.1 GCF_029889885.1 Chromohalobacter sp. 296-RDG | reverse complement strand
ACGCCCCGGGCCAGCAAGGCGGCCAACAGGAACAACGGAAATGGGTAGCCGCTGGAACCGGCAGCGAGCATAGCGATCTGGAAAGGAATGGGAATGATGCCCACCGCGAGCACTGCCATAAAACCGTCGCTGGCCATGCGCGCCTGAAAGGCGGCATAGGCGTCCTGGCCACCGAACAAAGGAATAAGCGTCGTTCCCCAGGTATTCAATGCCCAGGCGCCCAGTGCGTAGCCGATACAGGCGGCGGCCAAGTTGCCGGCCAGCGCTACGCCTGCCAGGCGCCATTTGCGACGTGGCTGGGCCAGCATCCAGGGAACCAGGATGGTCTCGATGGGAATCGGCACCAGGAGGGTTTCCAGTATCGAAGCCAAAAACAAAAGCGACAGGGCATGCCGTGAATGTGAAAAATGCTCGAGCCAAGCAGTGGCGGAAGCCAGGCGGTTCATGGACGGCATAATAGGCTCTTCAATGGCGTTTAATGGTTGATATGCTTAAATATAGATTACGGTTATGGTCGTGCAGCGTTGGTTCTGCCATCGTTGTCGATTGGTCTCACGAGCCCTGCTTTGGTTCCTTGGGCCATTGCAGGCATGCCGAGCTCGGTGATAAGAACCCGGAAGGTGCATGAGGCACTGTATCGTTGGAGACTAAAGGGATAACGGCATGGCCAATATTGGAAGGCAATACGTATTCATCGTCTCTGCCCTGATCGTTGCGGTTCTGGTCGCCATTGGTGCGGCCTTTCCCGAGGGCTTCGGTGAGGCGGCATCGACGGCATTATCAACCATTTCACACTATTTCGGGTGGTTCTACCTGTTCTCGGTCTTCGGGTTTGTAGTGTTTCTGTTGACGCTGGCTTTCAGCAAGTACGGCAAGATTCGCCTGGGCCCGCAGGATAGCTCGCCCTCCTACAGCTTTTTCTCGTGGGTCAGCATGCTGCTGGCGGCGGGATTTGGCGTCGGGTTGGTATTTTATGGCATGGCCGAGCCGATGACACACTTTCTCGAACCGCCTTACGGTGACATGGAAGGCGGCACCGAAGAAGCGGCACGCTATGCCATTCAATATAGCTTCTTCAATTGGGGCATTCATCAGTGGGCGGCGTTCTCGGTGGTGGGGTTGATCATCGCCTATTACCAGTTCCGCAAGGGGCAGGCGGGACTGGTGTCCAACGTACTGTCGAGCATGACCGCCAAGCGGCCCAAGTTGCGTAAGGTTGGGCCGGCACTGGATGTGTTCGCCGTGGTGGCGACCGTGATGGGGGTAGCGACCTCCATCGGCCTGGCGGTGTTGCAGATCAACGGTGGTCTACACGCAGTATTCGGTGTCGAGGAAGGCATCCAGTGGCAATTCATCATCATGGGTGCCATGTTCCTGTGTTACATGGTGTCCACCTGGTCGGGGCTGGATAAGGGGATCAAGCGCCTCTCCAACCTCAACATGGTGCTGTGCTTCGCGTTGATGTTCTACGTGTTGCTTACCGGGCCGACCGTGGCGATTCTCGAAACCATTACTCTGGGCATCGGTGATTACCTGCAGAACATCGTGGGGATGAGCCTGCGTATCGCGCCTTATAGCGATAATACCTGGGCGAGCAATTGGACGATTTTCTACTGGGCGTGGGTCATTGCCTGGTCGCCGTTCGTGGGGACCTTCGTGGCGCGTGTTTCGCGCGGTCGGACCATCAAGGAATATGTGTTTGGCGTGTTGATCGTGCCGCCGCTGCTGGCCTGCCTGTGGATCGGCGTCTTCGGTGGAGCGGCGCTCAATATGGAGCTGACCGGCGATGTCGGGCTGGCCTCGGCAACGGCTGACAACATCACCGTGGCGCTGTTCCAGATGTTCAACTTGATGCCACTTTCTAATGTATTGTCGATAGTGGCGCTGTTTTTGATCTTCATCTTCCTGGTGACGTCTGCAGACTCGGCGACGTACATCGTCTCGCAGATGACCGATGGCGGCTCACTGAATCCGCCCCTGGTGAAGCGGATTATCTGGGGTGTGTTGATCGCAGCGATCTGTCTCACCTTGCTGGTTGCCGGGGGCTTGAACGGGTTGCAATCCGCCGCGGTGCTGGCGGCATTGCCATTCACCTTCATTCTCTATGGCATGATTCTCGTCTTGGTCAAGGAGTTGCGCGCGGACCGCAAGGCAATGCTGACTTCGCTGTACCATCGTCACGGTGAAACCCCGGTCGGCGCCGATGCCTTCGAAGCTGAAACATTGGCCGATGCCGAGCGATATCGTCGCGCTCCGAATGTGGTCAACCGGCGTATCAATACGCGTGAAGGCGGGTAATGCATCACATGACGACATGTGTAACGCTCGGTTTCGGTCGGGCGTTTGACGTTGGTGAAAAGGCGCTCCACCCCTTATGGTAAGCCAAATTGCATGCACGGGAGTGAGGAGTGTCCCAAGTGGCCAAAGCAGGCAGGCGGCGACACCAAGGTGCCACTCGCCGCCGTAGAGGAGGCCCTGTGCGTCCCCGGGGCGGCGTCGACGCTTGGTTGAATCGACTGGTGAGCATCGCCGTGCTCACCGCGTTGATCGTGGGCATATTGGCGTTGCTGGTAACCTTGTTGTGGGGTTAATCACGTTGGTTGTGGTGAAATTCTCCAGAGCCCGAAGCAGCGTGCGAAGACCCAGATGCCCATCCCCCAGGCACCATTGACCAGAAAGCCGATAGGAAACCCAGCGAGGTTGAGGCCGCGCCCCTTGAGCGGAAAGACGATGAACAGCGCCACGAGTGTCAAGGCGATGCCGCCGAACAACACGCTTTTCCACCACAGACCGGTCGTGACGTGGAAACGCGTGAATGCCCACAGCATGACGATCCCCCATACACCGCCCCAGAAGCTTGCCGACAGCCACTGAGGAATATCCAGGGGTGGTACGGCTGTCATGCCATAGGGTGCAGACGGAATAATGGCGTAAGCGTGTAACAAGCCCGCCATGGGCTGATGGAAGCAAAGCACCGCGAAGAAGCCAGCGATGAAGGCGAGTGGAATCCAGCGTGGCATGGCAATTCTCCTTTCAGATCGAAGGTGCGTACAGTATCGGTCAAATTTACATGTCTTACAGGATGATCGTCATATGATTTCTGGCGTTCTCTACACTGTAGGCTTTGCACCATGCCAGGAGCACCATGAAACCGCCGCTTGCCTTCCTCGCGTTGAGTTTCGCCGTGATTGCCGCCGGTATCGCTCTGGACAAGGGCGTCTGGACAGTTCCCCGGGCATGGAATCCTTTTCAGCCCTTGCACATCGAAGACTCGTTGACCCCGGTCACGCAGTGGAAGTTGCGCCGACTCAAGGGGGACCGCGAGGCATGTCGCGATGTTCTCGACTCCGCGCCTGACGGTACCCTGAATTACACGCCACTGGCGGATTACACTCCCGTTGCCGGCTGCCCGCTTAAAAACGTGGTGCGTGTGCGCCGTGCTGGCGTCGATTTCAATGCCAGCTTCGTGGCCAGCTGTCCACTGGCGGTGGCTTGGACGCTGTTCGAGCGTCAACGCTTGCAGCCGGCTGCGCGGGAGGTATTCGGTGAGCCGGTGGAGTCGGTGCGTCACTTGGGGAGCTTTGCGTGCCGCAATATCTATCATCGCGACAATGCTCGCCGCAGTGACCATGCCTCTGCTGAGGCGTTCGATGTGGCGGCCTTTCGGATGGCGGACGGACGTCGTGTGTCCGTGCTCGACGACTGGGAAGGCGACGATGACGCGGCGAATTTCCTGCATCGCGTGCGCGACGGTGCCTGCGAAGTATTCGGGACGACCCTCGGGCCAGACTACAATGCCGCGCATGCTAACCATTTCCATTTTGGCATGCGCGGCATCTCGTTGTGTCACTAGTGACATAGTGCATGGGCGCGCCGTTCGTCCTATGCGCAAAACCTCATGGATGTGCCAAACTGAAGGACGTCATCTTCTTCACCACGGACTACCCGGAGGCAGCCGCATGCGCATCGACGTGCAGGACATCATCGACGGTGAACCTATTCCCGAACGCTTCGCGTTCGCCGTTCCCGATCCCGAGCAACACCTTCGTTTCAGCGGCAATCGCAACCCGCGTGTTCGCTGGCACGATGTGCCCGCCGGGACGCTTAGCCTTGCGCTGCTGGTGGTCGATGTGGATGCGCCCACGGATCCTGGCGATGTCAATCAGGAAGGCCACAGCGTGCCAGCCGACCTACCGCGTGCCGATTTCTACCACTGGGTCTTGATCGATATCCCAGTGCAGGTGAGCGGCATCGACGAAGGCGAAGATGCCGACGGTGTCGTGGCCATGGGCAAGGCACCGGGTGAGACCGGCAAGGGCGTGCGCGGTATCAATAGTTATACGGATTTCTTCGTCGATGACGAACAGCTCGAAGGTATCTATGGGGGCTATGATGGACCTTGCCCTCCGTGGAACGATGCTCTGGTGCATCGCTATCACTTCACCGTCTATGCGCTGGATGTGGCCTCGCTGGGTCTGCAGGGCGAGTTCACCGGTGATGAAGTGCTCGACGCCATGCAAGGGCATGTCATCGAGCAATCCAGCGTGATGGGTACTTACACACTCAACCCCGAGCTGGCACGTTAAGCTCGTTCACAAAGGTGGCTCATGGAATGAGACATAGACGCACGGGATGGTGGCTGGCCCTGGTGGGGCTGGCGCTGAGTGGCTGTGAAATGCTGCCGACGGGGGGACCGACGCAGCCCGTCGATATCGAGGAAGCCGGCGAAGGCACGCCGGTGGGCGCCGTCGAACGTCAGGTCGCGTTTCCCGCCGAGGAATACGCCAAGCTGGACAAGCAAGGCGCTGCTGTCGTTAAAGGCCGGTTGCGCTACACCTCATCGACGGAAGGCACGTTGGTGGGCAAGAACGAAACCGTATCGATCGCCCCGGCTACGCGCTATTCCGCCGAGGCCGCCGAAGCCGCGTTGGCGGGGAAGCGTATCGAGCCTGCGGACCCACGTGCCCGTGAATACACGCATTACGCCAAGACCAACGACAACGGATACTTCGAAGCTACCGGCATCCCCGCGGGGGTCTTCTATGTGGCCGGAAGCGTGCGACTGCCGGATGGCTCGCGCAGCCCGCTGATCCTGAAGCAGATCGAGATCGGCGCCGGGCAGACGCGAGAGGTCGATCTAAGCCGTTGACGCGCGATACATGAGCCCAATGACGAACGCCCCGCCGGTTGTGGCAGGGTGTTGCTGGTTCGTTGCCTGTCCGCGCTGAAAAGCGGGGGTGACCCAGTCACGAGCGTCAGCGCGAGTGCGTGGGTGTCTTCTTGTAGTGTCCGGGCACTGTCACGCGTTCACCATTGGGCAGATCGCGGACATAGGTAGGGACGTAGACACGTTTGATGACACTCTTGGCTTCCGCCATGATCCAGTCTCCT
>NZ_JARANY010000010.1 GCF_029889885.1 Chromohalobacter sp. 296-RDG | reverse complement strand
TGGCGGAGGGACAGGGATTCGAACCCTGGGAAGGCTACAAACCTTCGCCGGTTTTCAAGACCGGTGCATTCAACCGCTCTGCCATCCCTCCGGCTCACGGCGTTGTATACTACCAGCATTCATCGAGTCGTCAAGACTTTTTGTGCTTTCAATGAGTTAAAACAACGCCAGTGCGTTGAATATCCATCTTGCAGTGGGAACTCAAGCGGGGCATCCTAGGTCTTACCTTATAGTTTTCAGCGCCACCGAGGAGAGAAATCCCATGGCATATCGTACTTCTCAGGTTTCTGATCAGCAGACGCGATCGGAAATAAGTACCAACAAGGTGTTGCGCAACACCTATATGCTCCTGGCCATGACGCTGTTGTTCTCCGCTGTGACGGCGGGAACCGCAATGGCCATGGGCATCGGGCAGATGAATATCTTCATCTTCATGATTGGCGCCTACGGCTTGATGTTCCTGGTTCACAAGACCGCGAATTCGGCGGCAGGCATCTTGTCGATCTTCGCCTTCACGGGCTTCATGGGTTTCACGTTGGGTCCGATGTTGAGCCTCTACCTGTCATTGCCCAATGGAGCGCAATTGGTGATGACCGCGTTGGGGATGACGGGCGCGACGTTCATCGGGCTGTCGGCCGTGGCCTTGATTACCCGCAAGGATTTCAGCTTCCTGGGTAACTTCATGATCGCCGGGGCGATCGTGCTGGTGCTGGCGATGGTTGCGGCGATGATTTTCAATATCACCGCGCTGGCGCTGGCAGTCTCCGCAGGCTTCGTGCTGTTTTCTTCGGCTGCGATTCTGTATCAGACCAGCGAGATCATCCACCGCGCGGGGGAAACCAACTACATCTTGGCGACCATTACCCTGTTCGTGTCGATCTACAATATTTTTGTCAGCCTGTTGTCTATTCTGGGCTTCATGTCTAACGACTGATATGGCTAGTGGCGCTGCGGCGCCTGGCTGTCGAAGGCCCGCACCCTGGAGGTGCGGGCCTTTTGCGTAGGGTATCAGCCTATTTCTCACTTGGGCGTCGGGCCCGAGAGGACCGCTCCATCGCTATGAGTGATCGACAGTATCGCTGGCGGGCGTTTGGTCGGGGAAAGCAGGGCAACGGCCATGATCGTAACCTCCACGAATCAGCAGATGTGCCGGTACATTACGACACAGACACTTTCAATTTAGCCGGATTTCGTAACGGTTGAAGAGGATTCGCACAAACCGTGACGGCGCTCATATTAGTCGCTTCTGTGGCGGTGTGACATAAAAAAAGCCGCCTAGAAAGGCGGCCAAGGTTGGGGATATCAACAGATCGTATCGCTAGCTAAAGATATGCTATAAATTAGCTTGTTAAAAATATACTCGCTAACGTAGTTGCCGTCAATGATCGTTTGATGGCATGGCATGTGGCGCATCCATGATTTGCCTGACCTCGTCACGTCGAGGACAATAGCGTCATACACCGCGTCAGTGACGGGAGACTCTTCGATGCGTTACGCCTTACTCGTGCTAGGAGGCCCGTATAGCCATCAGGCAGCGCACTCTGCGTTGCGTTTCGCGCATGCCGCTATCGCACGGGGGCATCGTGTCGAGACGGTGTTCTTCTATCACGATGGGGTTTATAACGCCTCACATCTCGCGGCGCCGCCACAGGATGAGCCACACCTCGTCGATGCCTGGTGTGATTTGCAGCGTACGCAGGGAACCGCCTTGCAGGTCTGCGTGGCAGCGGCGTTGCGCCGTGGCTTGCTGGATGCCCGTGAGGCCGAGCGTCATGGCAAGAGCGGGGCGAGTCTCGAGCCTCCCTTCGAATTGACGGGGCTGGGGCAGTTGCTCGACATCGGCCAGACGCACGAGCGGCTGATTACCTTCGCGCCCTGAATTTGGCGTCGCTCATTCATGTCACGGGGAACTGTCATGTCCGAGATAACCGAGGCACCGCATGGCGATCTTCTGGTGATGTTGCGCCATGCGCCGCACGGCGGTTTATGGCTACGCGAGGCTCTCGATCTAGCATTGGTGGGGGCGGCTTTCGGTCAGTCCGTCTCGTTGTTGCTGATGGGGGACGGCGTCTGGGCATTGCTCCAGGGCCAAGGCCCGGGTCCGTTGGGACAGAAGGGCTCCCAAAGCACCTTCGAGATGCTGGAGATGTACGATATCGAGCGCTTGTATGTCGATGTCGACTCGCTCGAGGCACGTGGGCTGACCCGCGATGATCTGCTCTTGCCGGTGATTGGAGTGTCGACGCCGGAACTGTCGACGGTGCTTGCCGGTCACCGTCAAATCTTCAATTTCTGAACGCTGCCCGTACTGGACGCTAGCTGGGAAGCGCTGTTAGGAGACACCTGCGAATGTTGTTGCACTTGCTCAATCGTGCCCCGAGTTCGAGCTCCGTTCATCAGGACGTATTGCGCGCGATGAGGGAGGAAGATGGGTTGATGCTGATCGAAGATGGCGTGTTTGGCGCGGTGAGTGCACAGGTACAACATTTTCCAGGTCTGGAAGGACGCCTGTTCGCCTTGCGTGAGGATCTAGAATCGCGCGGTCTGGCGGGGCGTTGCGATGCCCGCGTGATCATCGTCGACATGGACGGTTTCGTGGCGCTGACGGAGGACGCGCAACGCACGGTGAGCTGGTTCTGATGGCGACCACGCAAGCGACACGCTATATCGCGGTAGAAGGCCGTGACATCGGGCTCGACCCCGAAGGGTTCGTGGTCGAACTGACGGCCTGGACACCGGCCGTGGCCGAGGCGCTGGCTGCCGAAGAGGGGCGCGAGCTGACGCCTGAACACTGGGAGGTTCTCGAGGTTCTGCGAGCCTTCTATGCGCGTTATGAGAACGCCCCGGCGATGCGGCCTCTGGTCAAGGCCGTCAGCCAGGCGCTGGGGCCTGATAAAGGGCGCTCCCTGCACTTGATGCGGTTGTTTCCCGATAGTCCGGCCAAGGTGGGGGCGCGCCTGGCGGGATTGCCCAAGCCGACCAACTGTCTCTAAGCACTGTCTTCACAAACTGTTTCTAGGCCTTCGATGAACTTTCTTGCGCATGCCTGGCTGGTACGTGGTGGCAACGACGCCTTTCTGTACGGCAATTTGATCGCCGATGGCGTCAAGGGCGACCCCGATGGCGATTGGGCGGCGGATATCGCGCGCGGTATTCGCCATCACCGTCGCGTGGATGCCTGGGTCGACGACCACGTCGTGATCCGTAGCGTGCGAGAACGCGCACCGCGTCCCCAGCGGCGTGTGGTGGGCATTGCTCTGGATCTGGTGTGGGACCATTTCGTGGCGCGCGATCATGCCGACGTCGCCTTGATTACGCGTTGCTACCGGGTGCTCCAGGCTCAGGGGCGAGCCCCTAACCGCTTGGCGCCCATGATTCCCGCCCTGATCGAAGACGACTGGCTGAGTCGTTACGCCGACTTCGACTTCACCTGCCAGGCGATCGCGGGCCTCGGACGCCGTTTGCGTGGCCCCAATCGTCTGGCGGAGTTGGTGCCTTGGTTGCGCACCGACTACCCCGCATTAGAGCACGACTTCCATGTTCTCTGGCCAGCGCTCAATCAGGCGTTGAGTGCTGACTAGGCCCTCGTTTTCAGTGACATTAATCCGTTAGCCATAGGCATTCCACACGCTCGCCTTCATCGAGAGTGGTGTGTTCGGGTACGACCGCGAGGGCATCGGCCTCGAGGCAGGAGGACAGCACGGCCGAGTTCTGGTCGGCGAAGGCGTGGGCGACGATGCCATCGGTAGTGAACTCGAGCCCCACACGCATGTAGTGGCGACGTGCTTGCGTGTGTGTGGTGAAAGCCGCGCGCGCCCACAGGCGAGGCAGCGTGGCCATGCGTGGGCAGCCCAGCAGGGCGCCCATGAGGGGGCGGAGATACACCCAGGCGCCGACGAAGCATGAAACGGGGTTGCCGGGCAGGCCTACCAGTCGCGCCTGGCCGATGCGCCCCAGTGCCAATGGCTTGCCGGGGCGCATGGCCAACTGCCAGAGATCTAGCTGCCCCAGTGATTCCAGCGCGTGCTTGACGTGGTCTTCTTCGCCGACGCTGACGCCCCCCGTGGTGACGATGACATCGGCTTGCTCGGCGGCCTCGCGCAGGAGACGCTGGGTGGTCGCGAAGTCGTCGGCAACGTGTTCGCGCATGACCAGTTCGGCGCCGAAGCGCTCGAGCAGACGCGAGAGCATGGGCCGATTGGAGTTATGGATCTGCCCCGGTGCGAGCGACTGACCAGGCTCGATGATTTCATCGCCGGTAGAGAGCAGCGCCACGCGCGGGCGACGATAAACGCTGACCTGCGTGATGCCCTGGCCGGCCAGATGTCCCAAAGCGGCTGCCTCGAGCCGGGTACCTGCTTCCAGAAGCGGAGTGCCGGCCCTCACGTCGCGCCCACGGCAACGCACGCTATCGCCCAGCGTGATGTCGCCGGGAACATGCGCCTGGGCGTCTTGCGTTTCCACGCGTTCCTGCATCACTACCGTGTCGGCCCCCGGGGGAATTTCACCACCGGTGAAGATGCGTACGCAGGTGCCCGGTGCGAGCGGCTCGGGCGCGTAGCCGGCCGCAATGCGCTGGCTGATGGGCAACCACTGACCGGCATCGGCATGGCGTAGTGCATAGCCATCCATGGCACTGTTATCGGCGGGCGGTACGTCGAGGCGGGCGGTGACCGTTTCGGCGAGCACGCGGCCCGCCGCTGTCTCGCACTCGATCCGCTCGACATCTCCCGCCTTTACATCCTTCAGCAGCGCCTCCAGCGCGCGCTCGACGCTTTGCAGCTCAGCCATGCTGGCCTCTCCCAGGAATCACGAGGTTGGCGAAGTTGCATGGTTGATGGCGGCTGTCGAGCTGTTCGTGAAGGATGCCGTCCCAAGCGGTGCGGCAGGCGCCGGTGGAACCCGGCAAGCAGAACACCACGGTCGCGTTGGCCAGGCCGCCGAGGCAGCGGCTCTGCACGGTGGAACTGCCGATTTCCTGCCACGAAAGATGACGAAACAATTCGCCGAAGCCTTCGATATGCTTGTCGAGCAATACTTCGACCGCCTCGGGGGTGGAATCATGCCCGGTGAAACCGGTACCGCCGGTGGTGAGGATGACTTGCACGTCATCGTCGGCGATCCACTGTGCAACGAGCGCGCGGATACGATAGACGTCATCGACGACGATGCGTTTGTCGGCGAGTTCGTGCCCATCGCGCTTTAGGCGTTCCACTAGCGCGTTGCCCGAGCGGTCGGTTTCCTCCGTGCGGGTATCGGAGACGGTCAGCACGGCGATCTTGAGCGGGATGAAAGCGGCATCGCTCATGCGTGCGTGTCCTTCTTGCGCTGCTGGCGGGCATCCAGCGCCTCGAGTTGCTCGGGCGTGGCAGGGGCTTGGTAGAGCTCTTTCCATTCGCTGTACGGCATGCCGTAGACGTATTCGCGGGCCGTTTCGTAGTCGAGCTCGATATCGCGCTCGCCGGCGGCGGCCACCAGCCATTTAGAGAGGCAATTACGGCAGAAGTCGGCCAGGATCATCAGGTCGATGTTCTGCACGTCCTTGTTGGCGTCGAGGTGATCGAGCAACTGGCGGAAAGCGGCCGCCTCGAGTTCGGTGCGCGTGTCAGCGTCGATGTGTTGCATGGGAAGACTCCTCGCTGGGCATGTCATCATGAGACGAAACTAGCATAACAAAGAGCGACACCGCCCGGGGGCGGTGTCGTTTCGCTAGTAGCGTTTCAGCACTCGTCATGGCGTGGAAAAACGGATATTGCCTCTTGCCCCGGGTTGTCTCGATTCACGTGGTCAACTATCTTGCCGACGAGTGTGCATTATATGAAACAAATGCCGCTTGCTGGACGCAAGATAAGTGCACTCAACAATACCGCTTTCCATAAACGAGTATCGCGATGAACCGAACAACTGCTTCCAATAAAGCAAGCGAACTGACGCGGGTCCTTGCGCGCAAGGAGGTACTCGCGCTGGCGTTTGGCGCCATGGTCGGCTGGGGCTGGATCGTCATGACCGGCAACTGGATCCAGTCGGCAGGGAGCCTAGGGGCCATCCTGGCCTTTGTGGTCGGTGGCATTGCCATCGTATTGGTGGGATTGACGTATTCTGAGCTGGCCTCGGCCATGCCTCAGGTCGGTGGCGAACACGTATACAGCTATCACGCCCTGGGGCACTTCGCCTCGTTTCTCTGCACCTGGACCATCGTGCTGGGTTACATGAGCGTGGTGTCCTTCGAGGCCGTAGCTCTGCCTACGGTATTCGAGAACTTGTTTCCCGGTTATGCCGTCGGCGATCTCTGGACGGTTGCCGGCTGGGACGTCAAGGCCACCTGGGTGGCAGTCGGCGTTGTTGGCTCGCTGGTCATGATGGCGATCAACTACATTGGCATTCGCACGGCGGCGCTGGTGCAGAAACTGGTGACGATTCTGATCCTGGTGGTGGGCGTGATGTTCATCACCGGGGCGTTGTTTACTGGAGAAACGGCTCACATGGAGCCCCTGTTCAACGTTGAGAACGGCCTTGTGGGCGGTATCATGATGGTCATGATCATGGTGCCCTTCATGTTCGTGGGCTTCGATGTGATCCCCCAGGCAGCCGAAGAAATCAATCTGCCATTCCGCGACATCGGCAAGGTGTTGATGATATCGGTCATCCTGGCAGTGTTCTGGTATGCCTTGATCATCCTCGGCACGTCGCTGATGCTCGACCCCCAAGCCTTGAGCGCTTCTCATCTGGCGGTACCGGATGCCATGCAGGCCGTATTCGCGGCTCCTTGGGCCGGTAAGCTAATGGTGCTGGCGGGCATCGCGGGCATCATCACCAGCTGGAACGCCTTTTATATCGGTGGTTCGCGTGCCGTCTATGCTCTAGCCCATGCGGGTATGCTGCCGGCGTTTTTGGGCAAGCTTCACCCACGTTACAAGACCCCAAGCAATGCGATCATCCTGATCGGCACGGTGTCCTGCCTGTCGCCGTTTTTTGGGCGTCCTATGCTGGTCTGGTTGGTCGACGCCGGTGGACTGGGTATCGTCATCGCGTATTTGTTCGTGGCGCTGTCGTTTGTGGTTATGCGTTACAAGAACGCCGATATGGCGCGTCCTTTCAAGGTGCCTTATGGCAAATTAGTCGGCATCGTTGCAGTAGCGTTGTCGCTGGGCTTGGTGAGTCTTTATCTGCCAGGCAGTCCGTCTGCACTGTTACCGATCGAGTGGGTCGTCTTCGGGGCGTGGATGCTGCTCGGACTGGTGATGTACCTGTGGGCACGCAAGCGCTACGGCGTGGCATACAGTGACCGTATGATGGCCCGTGCCGTCAAGGATATCGATTGAAGGTATCGGTAAGGGTGCATGTCTCCCGACATGTCTAGCGTAAATGAAGTAAGCGCCCGGCTCGAGGCCGGGCGCTTTCATGTATCAGGTATCACGCGTTCTCGCCGCGCGTGCATACGGAAAGCACTACGGCGTCCGAGTCGCTGACGGACACCAGGGCGTGGCCCATGTCGCTGTCGAAATAGATGCTGTCGCCGTGGGTCAGGCGTAGCGGCTCGTAGAACTCGGTATAAAGCAGGATGTCGCCGTCGAGCACCATCAGGAATTCCTCGCCGTCATGGCGCACCCACTCCTGGAATTCATCGAAGCTACGGGCGCGGACGATGGTCTTGAAGGGAATCATTCGCTTTTGGGCCATCTGCCACGAGAGAAGTTCGTGCTCATAGGTTGGCGTGGGGTGCTGCTGGCCTTCGCCGACGCGCGTCAGATCGCGGCGACCGAGTGTGCGCGCCTGCGGTTTGGGCGGCGTCAGCAGTTGCGGTAGGTCGATCCCGAGACCGCCGATGAGTTTCTGTACGGCGCTGAAGGTAGGTGAGGTCTGATCGTTCTCGATCTTGGACAGCGTCGAACGTGCCAAACCGGTACGTTGGCTGACATCTTCCAGGGTCCAGTGATTGGACAGGCGAATTTCCTTGAGGCGATCACCCAGACGTAGCGGCTCGACGAACGCTTTGCGTCCAGAGGCGATGCGCAGGGCGGCGTCGCTATCGGTTTGGGCAGTCATGGGGTTCCACGATAGGAAATAAAGTTTCCGTTAGGATACCACAGCCCGATGGGGCGGGGGAGCTAGGCGTCGTTCGGGGTACTCAAGAGTCGCCGAGAGGAAAGCCCAGCAGCGCCTTGAGATGTGCCTCGACACTGGTACCCAAGGCGTCCAGATGGTAGCCCCCCTCGAGCACCGAGACTAAGCGTCCTTCGGCGTATACACGGGCGATATCCAAGGCGAGTTGCGTGACCCAGAAATAATCGGATTCAACAAGATTGAGCTCTGCCATGGGGTCGTTGCGGTGAGCATCGAACCCTGCCGAGAGCATGATCAACTGCGGTTTGAAGGCTTGCAGCGCGGGAAGCCACTGCGTTTCCACGCGGCGGCGAAACTCATTGCCCTTGGCCCCTGCGGCCAAGGGAGTATTGATGACGTTGCCCCACGCGCCATCCTGATAGCGCCAAGGGTAGAAGGGCGATTGAAAGCTCGAACAGACCAGGACACCGGGGTCGTCCTTGAAGATATCGACCGTGCCGTTGCCCTGATGGACATCGAAATCCAGCACGGCGATGCGCTCGATGCCATAACGCTGGCGGGCGTGAGCCACCCCGATGGCAACGTTGTTATAGAAACAAAAGCCCATCGCCGAGCAGCGTTCTGCATGGTGCCCGGGCGGACGCACGGCGCAGAAGACGTTGTCCGCCTGGTGCCGGAAGACCTGATCGACGCCACGTACGACCGCGCCGGCGGCGACGCCTGCGGCGCCGAGCGTGTCCTGGTTCATGTAGGTCTCGCCATCGAGCTCGCTCAAGCCTTCCTGCGGGGCATTGGCCTCGAGCATCTCCAGATACTGCGGACAATGCGCGAGGGCAAGCGTCTGTGCTTTTACCGGCTGTGCCTCGGATTGCATGGTATGCGTCAATACACCGCTCAAGGCCAAGCGAGCGCGTATGGCTTCAAGGCGCTTGGGGCTCTCGGGATGGCTAGGCCCCATGAAATGCCGCATGCAACCGGGGTGAGTAATATACGCAGTGATCATGGGAACTCCATCCAGAGGACGTCTATCGGTTGAGACGATGGGCGCATGCTGTCCGCGTGGGACTTTAAGGCCTGATAGGATGTGAGAACAGTGCCCATAGGTCGAACGGTGTCATCGCGGTTTTGGCGAGAGGCCATGTTGAGACTAGGCCGTCCGCGCCGCGCGATGGTGAGCGGCAAATCAAGCGGGAGAGATTGCTGTGGGAACGCGTTTTCTGCGTCACTTTTTCGCGCCACATAGCGTGGCAGTGATCGGCGCTTCGGAGAAGCCGCATTCGATGGGCGGCATGGTGCTTGGCAACCTGCTCGAAGCGGGGTTTTCCGGCACGCTGTGGGCGGTTAACCCACGTGGTTATGACGCGGTGTATGGCGTGTCCTGCGTAAAGCGCATTGCGGATTTGCCCGCCGTGCCGGACTTGGCGATTCTCTGCAATCCAGTGGAGGGTGTGCCGCGTAGCATCGAAGCGCTGGGCAAGCTGGGGGCACGCGCGGCCTTGGTGCTTTCCGGGGGCTCCTATCTCGACGATCGCACCCAGGATGGCGGCTCGCTGCGAGAGCGTATGCTCAAGGCGGCGCTGCGCTCGGGGATCCGCGTGTTGGGGCCGGAGTGTCTGGGGATCGTGGTGCCCGGCAACAAGCTCAACGCCACTTATGCCAGCCAGCCGATCAAGGCAGGGCGCGTCGCCTATCTGGGGCAATCGGGGATGCTTGGCAATGCCATGATCGACTGGGCGGCGGGGCGAGACATCGGCTTTTCGCACCTGGTAACGCTGGGTGACAGCGTCGATGTGATGCTGTCCGACCTCATGGATTACATCAACCAGTACTCGCCGACACGCGCCTTGCTGCTGCATTTGGAGCGGGTGCACGATGCGCAGCACTTCATGACCGCGCTGCGCGATGCCTCACGACACCGGTTGGTGCTGGCGATCAAGAGCGGACGCTCGGTGCAGTCGACACTGACGCATGAACCGCAGACGCCGGGGATCGATAATCGCGATGTGATATTCGACGCGGCGCTGGCGCGCGCCGGGGTCGTGCGCGTGGACGATTCCGATGAGTTGTTCGATGCACTGGAGACACTGACGCGGATGCGTCCGTTGCGCGGTGATCGCTTGGCTATCGTAGCGAATGGGTTGGGGCCGGCGCTCTTGGCGATCGACAAGCTGGTGCTTGCTGGCGGCAAGCTGGCGGAATTCAACGATGTTACTCGCGATGCGCTGGTGCAGGGGGAGTTCGATGTCAGTTTGCCGGGGCGCAATCCCGTCGATTTGGGCGGTAACGCCTCGCCCGAGCGGTTCGTAGAGGCGCTGGAAATCGTGGCGGCCGATGCCAACGTGGATGCCGTACTGGTGGTGCATGCGCCGACTCGCCTGGCGCCCTCCAAGACCACAGCCGAGGCGCTGATCGCCAATCGCAAACGCTTCAAGCGCAACCTGCTGACTAGTTGGATGGGACTCGAGGAAGCGCTAAAGGCGCGCCATGAGTGCAATCTGGCGGGCATTCCCACCTATATCTCACCAGAGAAAGCCGTCAAGGCTTTCATGCACATGGTTGATTATCAACGTGTGCAGACGCTTTTGCAGGAAACCCCGCCAAGCCTGCCCTTCACGACACACCCCGACATCCGCGCCCGCTGCCATCGTTTGATCGCCTCGGCCAAGCAGCGTGAGCGCGATCTCCTGACGCATCAGGAAACGGCGGAGGTTCTGGCCGCCTATGGCATACCCTCGGCACCGAGCCAGTATATCTTCGGCCCCGAGGAAGCGCTTCAAGCCGCGCGGGATATCGATGGCCCCATGGCACTGAAAATCGTGCATGCCAATAACTGCGTGCCGTTCCGTTATCGCAAGCACCCACATAAGCTCTCTGCGGGATTGATACAAGATCTCGAGACGCCGGAGCAGGTGGCCGATGGTGTGCGGCGTCTGGGTGACAAGGTCCGCGAAAAATTCCCCGAAAGCCCGATTTTCAGCTACTGCCTGCAACGCATGCAGCGCGGCAAGGCGTCGATGCAACTTTGCGCAGGCATCACGCGTGATCCGGTGTTCGGGCCGGTCATTGTCTTCGGCATCGGCGGTTACAAGATCAATGTGCTGGCGGATCGTCAGGTGGCCTTGCCGCCGCTGAACATGACGCTGGCTAACGAGCTGGTATCGCGTACGCATGCGTATCGCCTGATCCGTGAGCACGCCTCTGATCCCGAAAAGGACGTCGAGCGCCTCTGCGAACTGCTGGTCAAACTCTCGCAGATCGCGTCGGATTTGCCTGAACTCCAGGGGTTGGAGCTCAATCCGCTATTGCTCAATCGTGATGGTGTCGTGGCGGTGGACTTTGCCATGGATCTGGGCCAGCCCGCGTACCATGCGATCATGCCGTATCCCGAGGAACTGCGTGAATGGCGCGCGTTAGGCAATGGCATGGATGTTGAAGTGCGCCCGATCCGGGGCGAGGACGCGCCGCTGATCACGCTCTTCCACGAGCGGCTTTCCGAGGAAAGCATTCGCTTTCGTTACTTCCACCACAAGGCAGATCTGACGCAGCGCGATCTGGCCGTGCTGTCGCAGATCAATTACGACCGCCAAATGGCGTTCATCGCCGAGCATGCGCGACCCGATGGCAGTAAGGAAATGCTGGGCGTAGTGCGTGTGTGGAACGATCCGGACAATATCCGCACGGAATTTTCCGTAATCATTCGCGATGATCTCCACGGACATGGTCTCGGTAGCCTGCTGATGGAGAAGATGATCCGCTACTGCAAGGGCCTCGGCATCCTCGAGATGGTCGGCACGGTGATGCTCGACAATCAGCCCATGCGCGCATTGCTGAAACACTTGGGCTTCAGTTTTCGCTATGACATGGAAGAGCAGGTGGTCGAGGCCTCCTTGCGGCTCAACGAGCCGAGCAACGACTGGCAACGCCACCGGCTTGAGAGTCCGACGGAATAAGACCCCTTGGTTGATCTTCCGATGTCGCGACGAAGCTGCTGAAGGTCGCCTCCGTCGCTAGCCGAGCTCGGCTAGCGAGTATGATCGAGATGCTTGGCGGCGCGTGCCGGGTTATTGAACCATAGATCAATCATCAGCTGTTTTTATTTGAAGCGTTATCAATAAGTAGGTATGATTCGGCACGAAACATAACGAAATTTTATCTTCATGATCATCTCTTATCATCTCCATGACCATAATAAGAGCCAGGAACTGACCCGCCAGATACTCGCAACGTGACATTGCCGAGCGCTCTTGCTTCGCAAGGGCATGGCGACGACTTGACCAAAGCAGGCAAGCCTATGACTGAAACAGACGAAACCAACATCAAGATTCAGGTGCGCGGCCTGAGCAAAGTGTTCGGCTCCCAGCCGAAGAAAGCACTTGAGCTGCGTAACCAAGGGAAAAAGCGTCCCGAGATTCTTGAGAAAACCGGCCAGACCCTGGGTCTTTCCAATATCGACTTCGACGTACGTGAAGGCGAACTTCTCGTCATCATGGGTCTGTCGGGTTCCGGGAAATCGACGCTGATCCGCTGTCTAAACCGCCTCATCGAGCCCACCGAGGGCGATATCGTGATTGATGGCCAGAACATTCCCAAGCTCAGCGAGAAAGAGTTGCTGGAATGCCGGCGTCGTCACTTTTCGATGGTTTTTCAGAATTTCGCGCTATTTCCGCATAAAACCGTGCAGGAAAACGCCGAATACGGTCTTGAGGTGCGTGGTGTCGAGAAAGCCTCTCGCGTGGAAAGCGCTCGCAATTCCCTCAAGCAGGTAGGGCTCGATGGGTGGGAAGATGCCTATCCGAGCCAGCTTTCAGGGGGGATGCAGCAGCGTGTCGGTTTGGCTCGTGCGCTGGCCAACGATGCCACCGTGATGCTGATGGACGAGGCGTTTTCGGCGCTTGATCCGCTCATCCGCAAGGATATGCAGCAAGAGCTGATCGAGTTGCAGCATCGCATGAAGAAGACCACCATCTTCATCACTCATGACCTCGACGAGGCGATCAGCATCGGCGATCGCATCATCCTGCTCAAGGATGGCGAGGTCGTGCAAAGTGGTACACCTGAAGAAATTCTGACACGGCCTGCAGACGATTACGTGGCCCGCTTCGTAGAAGGCGTGGATATGTCGCGTATCTTGACGGCAAATAGTGCCTTGCGCCCTGTGCGTGCCACGGCACGTGATAGCGATGGACCGCGCACCGTATTGCGCAAGATGAGCGACAATGGGCTGGACTCCATTTATGTCGTCGGTCGCGACCGCACCCTGATGGGGATCGTGAGTGTCGACGACGTCGATGCCGCCGCCAAGGCGGGTAAGGATACGGTCAGCGAGTTGATCCAGAACGACTTCCCGAAGGCCGGTCCGGATGAACCGATGAACAACCTCTTTGCCATGTTCAATGACAAAAGCTACCCGATTGCCATCGTCGACGATAATCAGCGTCTATTGGGCGTGGTCGTGAAAGGCGCGGTACTCGAACAACTGGCTGAAGCGGGAGAGCACTGATGGCAATTGATATTCCACGCATTCCCCTCGGCGGGGGCATCGAAGACGGACTTAACTTTCTGACATCGCATTACTCCGTGGTGACGCGAGGCATCTCACGGGTCACACAGAGTGGGATCACGGTGCTCAACGAGGGGCTGATGTGGCTACCCGAATGGGCGCTGATGGCGATCATTGCGCTGATCTGCTGGCGAGTTGCCAACCTGCGTCTCGGTATCGGGGCAGTGTTGGGTCTGGCCTTGATCTGGAATCTTGGCCTTTGGGACCCGATGATCGAGACCTTGACGCTGGTGGTGATCGCCACCGTGGTCGCGGTCGTCATTGCCATGCCTGTTGGGGTGCTCGCGGCCATGTCGGATCGCTTCTATAGTGTCATCATGCCGGTTCTGGATTTCATGCAGACCATGCCGGCCTTCGTTTATCTGATTCCGGCCATTCCGTTTTTCGGCATTGGGTCGGTGTCGGCCATTTTTGCCACGGTGATCTTTTCGATGCCGCCGGCGATACGCTTCACGACATTGGGTATTCGACAGGTGCCCAAGGACTTGATAGAAGCGGCGGATGCGTTCGGTGCCACGCGTAGTCAGAAGCTGATCAAGATACAGTTTCCTCTGTCTTTGTCGACGGTCATGGCCGGCATCAATCAGACGATCATGCTAGCGTTGTCGATGGTCGTGATCGCGGCGATGATCGGGGCCGATGGCCTGGGTAGCGAAGTATGGCGTGCTATCCAGCGCCTGCGTCCCGGCGATGGTTTCGAAGCCGGTATTGCAGTGGTAATCCTTGCCATGTTGCTGGATCGCATCACGCAAGCGCTTCGCAAGCCGAAAAAGAAAACTAGCTAGAAGCAAGGCGTAATAAAGCGCCATGTATCGAGCATGTGCTCGAAAAAAACGGTCGTTGGCCGTTCCGGTAGGATCTCCCATCAATAATAGAAGGGGAATAACGATGACACGCACTCCATTGACTAAAGCGGTACGCTATGGCGCCATCATGATAGCTGCCGGTGCAGGGCTCAATGCGGGCATCGCGCAAGCGCAGGATAGCAAGGGTGATATCACGCTCGCCTATGTCGAGTGGTCTTCCGAAGTAGCCTCCACCAACGTGGTTCGAGCAGTGCTCGAAGAGCAAGGCTATAACGTGAAGATGTCGTCACTGTCTGCCGCTGCGATGTGGCAAGCCGTCGCTTATGGCGATGCTGATGGCATGGTGGCGGCATGGTTGCCTTCCACGCATGAGCAGTACCTGAAGGAGGTGGGCGACGAGGTCGAGAACCTGGGGCCGAATCTTGAGGGTACCAAGCTAGGGCTTGTAGTTCCTTCTTATACCGATATCTCATCTATCGGTGAACTTGATGACAAAGCCGATGTCGTCAATGACGAGATCGTGGGGATCGATCCCGGTGCTGGCCTCATGAACCTGACCGAGAAGGCCATTGAAGAGTACAGTCTTGGTGATGCTATCAACCTGCAATCAGGTAGCGGCGCCACCATGACCGCTGCGCTGGATAGCGCCATCAAGAACGATGAAGATATCGTGGTCGCCGGTTGGACGCCGCACTGGATGTTCGCACGTTGGGACCTCAAGTATCTGGACGATCCCAAGAATGCCTACGGTGGCGCCGAGCACATCAATACTGTCGTGCGCCAAGGGCTGAAGGACGATATGCCGGAAGCCTACGCGATTCTCGATAACTTCGAGTGGACCCCGGATCAGATGGGCGAAGTGATGCTCATGAATCAGGAAGAAGGTTCCGATCCGTACGAAAACGCCAAGAAGTGGGTCGACGAGCACCCCGATGTCGTCGATGAGTGGGTGAACGGCGACAGCTGATAAGCGTTACTTTCGACATTATTTGTCGAGGAGCGTTGAACCAGACGCCCGGTCCTTGAAGGACCGGGCGTTTTATATGATGGGCTTAATCAAAACGCTGGATGGTCAAGCCTCAAGATTAAGGCGCCAAGCGCGTTTTGCTCCAGACTGCATCCTGCTCGTGATGGCGATAGCGAATACGATCATGGAGACGATTGGATTGGCCTTGCCAGAACTCCAGAATATACGGTCGAACACGATAGCCTCCCCAATGAGGCGGGCGCTCGACGCTTTGGTCGGAATAGACCTGTTCGAAGCGTTGCTTGCGTTCTTCCAGCCATTCGCGGTCGGGGATTTCCACGCTTTGCTGGGAAATCCAAGCGCCTAGCTGGCTGTCCCGAGGACGGCTGGCGAAATACTCATCTGAAATGCTGGCCTCGGTTTTTTCCACGCGTCCTTCGATACGTATCTGTCGGTGAAGGGTGGGCCACCAGAGCACCAGGGCGGCATGAGGAACATTGGCCAGCTCACTGCCTTTGTGGCTTTGGTAGTTGGTGAAGAATACGAAACCTTGCTCGTCGAAATGCTTGAGCAATACTACGCGGGCGTGAGGGAGCCCTTGACTATCGACGGTGGCCAACGTCATTGCGTTGGGATCTTGCGGTTCATGCTCACGGGCGGCCGAGAACCAGGCCTGAAATAAGTCGATGGGCGATGCCGGCGTGTGTTCGTCGGAGAGCGTCTCGCCGGCGTACTCGCGTCGCAGGTCAGCGATATCGTAATTCATGGTCTTCCTCTCCTAAGTGTGCATTCATCATTATTGGGCGGCGGCATTCGACGGACATTTCCTGTGAATGCCGGCTTATCCAGGCGAACGCAGTCATACCCATCAGGATAGCGCTCCAGGCGGTCGAGATAGGTAAAAGTCGTCGTGTCGATGGCAGAGGCTTCCTCCGTGATGAGCGCACGCAGCATGAGTGTCATCCTTGTGCAGGGTGAGATCAGAGTGTCTGCCACCAGGCATACAAGGCAAATACCGCGCCACATGCCAGCCAGCCGAGTAACGCGTAGGGCAAGTTCCAGCGCATCATGTCCCGGGACTTGATGCCGTAGCGAACGCATAGCGCGAGGTTGCTGCCCGACAAGGGGCTACAGCCGGTCCCTAGCGCCCAACTCATTAGAAACAGCATGCCCAGCAAGGTTGGGTCCGGTCCCAGGGGTTGCACCAGCGGCGCGATCGTGGCGATGCCGACAAGCGGGTGAATACCCACGAACGCCAATATCACGAGAATACCTTGCGTGATCCAGGCGGCGAAACTCCCGAAATGATCAAGCGGAAGGAACTGTCGGTCCGGCGCACTGGCCAGCAGAGCGGCAAGACCGCTTGAGATGAGCCCGGCGGCGAGAAATAATGCGAATTGGGGCCCCAGGCGCGGCAATCCATCGTTGAGTTGTTTATGCAGTCGGTCACGGCGCTCGCGCGAGGGGACCAGCAGCGTTGCGAACAGTGGCGATACGATGCTGATGATCAAGGGAATGGATAAGCTCGGCCAGATGAAATGCGCCACGATGACGCTCAACGCCAGTACGCCGGGGAGTACAAGACTGCTCTTGCCGAGCGGGTAACCGATGAATTCACCGGGTAGGCGCAGCGCATCGATTGTTACCAGCGCCAGCAGGAGCAACGATGCAAAAAGTCCCCACGGGAGCAACGCAAGGAAGTCGATGCCCGGCGCATAGGTCAGGGCGACCCCCATGGCGACGAAGAACGGCGACCAGGCCGCTGCTGCCGGGAAGGCGCGTCCTAGGACGATGGCCTGTTGGCGCGTCAGGCGTCCTTGACGTTGCATGCGATCCCCGAACAGAAACAGCACGGAAAGATTGATGACCGCCCCGAAGAGATGCACGCCCAGCAACGTGCCCCAGAAGCTACCGCGCCGTTCGCTCTGGGTATCATTATCCTCGAGCGGACGCGCCATGGAGAGAAAGCTGACGCCGGCGAACATCATCAGCAAGGGCTGATTGACGCTGAGTCCGGCAACCAGCGAGGCTGGCGTCTCGCGCCATAGAGCGACTCCCCAGATGATCACTCCGACGAGACCCAGCCACATGGCTTGTCGTTGGGAGGCGCGTGGCAGTTGCAAGCTCAGGCGAAATGTGGCGAGCCATCCCAGAATTGCGGCCGGCCATAACGGCAGGTGGAGCAAGGCGCAAGCGATGCTGACGACGAGCATCGCGAGGATGAGGCAGCTCGACGGACGCAGTGGCATTTCTCAGCCTGTCAGCTGTTGTCGGCGCCAGCGTGCATACGCGGCAGCACTAACGAACAAGACGAGGGCCGCAAGTGTTTCCAGCGTCCCCCATGCCAGCCGGCCCGGTAGCTGGGCGATCATCAGCCCCTGCAAGATATACAGCAGGCTGACGAATGCGAGCATGACGTGCCCACGCGGGCGTCGGGTGATTATAGGGGGCAAGAAGAGCACCAGTGGCAAGAGGCGGACGGCGATCGGCATCAGGCCGACCTGACCACTGGCATGTAGTTGCCAGCCGCCGATAAGCTGCAAGATGGCCAGTGCCGCCAAGCTACCCCAGACGCCTCGACGTGCTTGTATCGTGACGTATGCTAGCCCGTGGCGTGTCGCCAGTTGATCGAGCTGTTGACGCATCATGTCGCCTCATGAAGTGAACGCATGGCCAGAGCGAGGCGTCCCAGCCGCTCGCCCTGTGCACGTGCCAGTGCCGTTTCGTCCTCATCCAGGTGGCGATCTGCCTGTGCGCCGGCAAGATGGCTCGTGCCATAGGGTGTACCACCGGAGTGCGTTGTCAGTAGGCGTGTCTCGCGATAGGGCACGCCTGCGTAGACCATGCCGTGATGCAGCAGGGGAATCAGCATGGTCAATAGCGTGGCTTCCTGTCCGCCGTGCAGGCTGGCCGTGGAGGTGAACGCGGTGGCGGGTTTGTCGGCGAGGATGCCGTTCATCCAAAGCTCGCTGGTGGTATCCAGGAAGTATTTGAGGGGCGAGGCCATGTTGCCAAACCGCGTGGGGCTGCCCAACGCCAGGCCATGGCAGTGGCGGAGGTCGTCCAGGGTCGCGTAGACAGCCCCTTCGGCAGGAATTTGCGGGTCGACCGCTTCGCACGTCGTGGAAACGGGGGGAACGGTACGTAGCCGTGCCGCGATGCCGGAGGTGTTTTCTACGCCGGCGGCGAGCTGTTCCGCCATCTCTCGCGTGGCGCCGTTCCGCGAATAGAACAGGACGAGTACATAGGGTGTTTCAGAAGCGGGGCGAGTCATGGTTGGCCTCGTGTCATGGGATATCGATCATTCGATCAAATCGAGAAGAGCTTCCGGGGGACGACCGATGCGGGCGTACGTACCATCGTCGAGTATCGGACGTTGCATGAGCCGAGGATAGTCGGCAATGGCCTGCAAGCGTTCCTCGTCGCTGGGATTCTGGAGCGCCAAGGCTTTCCATTGGGCCTCGTTGGTGCGCATCAGGGCCGGCACGCCACCCTCGAGGCGCTGTGCGAGTCCACGAAGGTGCGAGATGTCGAGTGGCGCATCGAGATAGCGATGCACGTTGACGTCGACGTGGCGGGCCTCGAGCAGGGCCAAGGCCTCTCGCGACTTGGAACAGCGCGGGTTGTGGTAAAGTGTAAAAGTCGTCATGCCTTGACTCCGGCAGTTGGGGGCGACCAATCAAATAATTAGCCAAGCATTGTAGAGTGCCACATGCGACGCCCACAACTCCTCGACCGCCGCTGGCCCGCCTTCATTCTGCGTAGCCTGCGCGAACTGATACAGCGTTTCGATTCTCACGATGGGCTCAAGACTGCCTCGGCGTTGACCTATACCACTTTGTTCGCCGTGGTTCCTTTCATGACCGTCGTTTATGCGATGCTGTCGGCCATCCCCAGCTTTCAGGGAATCAGCGAACAACTTCAGGGCCTGATCTTCAGCCAGTTCGTGCCCGCCACGGGATCGGCGCTGGTCGAGCACCTGCGTGACTTCTCTCGCCAGGCGCGTAGCCTGACGTTGATCGGGCTGATCTTCCTGTTGGTGACGGCCGTCATGATGATGGTGACCGTCGAAAGGGCATTCAACACGATCTGGCATGTGTCGCGTAGTCGGCGGGGAGTGTCCAGCTTTCTGCTCTATTGGGCGGTGTTGACGCTCGGTCCGCTGTTGATCGGTTCGGGGTTTCTGTTGTCTTCCTATCTGGCGTCATTGACGCTGGTACGCGGCGCTGCTGATGTACTGGGCGGGCCGGCAACCTTCTTGCGCTTATTGCCGTTGACGTTGAGTTTCACGGCCTTCGTCTTCATCTACATGGCAGTCCCCAATTGCCGCGTACGATTTCGGCATGCTGTGGCCGGGGCGGGGATGGCGGCACTGGCGCTGGAGCTTGCCAAGGGCGCCTTTTCGCTGTATGTCACCTATTTTCCCTCCTATCAGGTGATCTACGGCACCTTCGCTGCCGTGCCCTTGTTTCTGATATGGGTGTTTCTGTCCTGGACGATTGTCTTGGTCGGAGCCGAGCTGGCCGCTTGGCTGAGTGAGCGGCGACGTGTCGAATGGCGCTATTGGCCGCCGTTCTGGCAAGCTTTTGGGGTAGTGTCCCGGCTTCATGAAGCGCATCAGCATGGACGGTCTCTGGCTGATCGAGAATTGGTGATGTGCCTGGGATCGCGGTACACGCAAGTGATGGTGCCTCTGGAAAAGCTGGGGGTTGCCGCTCAGCTCGACAATGATCGCTGGATGCTGGGGCGCGACCTGGGCGTGCTGACGCTCTGGGAGTTCCAGCGCGCCATGCCGTGGCCGGTGCCACTCGGCGAAAATGCGCCGACGAGTGAAATGACGCTCGTGCATGCTGCACTCCAGGAAGCCGAAGAGCACCGCCAGCAGATATTGACGCAGCCTATGGAGTGCTTACTGCACTCGGCGCGCGAATGATGAAGTTGCATTGCAGCAAAATACTTTTATACCGTTATCTATTATTAATGACTCAAGGCTAAAACTTCTCGGTTCATTGCAAGCGTCGATAGACCCAAGCACTTTGCCCACTAGCGAGTTTGACATTTACGCGTCGATAACGCTCTCCCAAGTGTTCGTATCGGTCCAAGCGTTTGAGCTCATCGCTAGTGACCGAAAGGGTGTATCCATCGACCTGCTGGTTTGGTGCCGGTGAAATATCCAGCTCATCACGCGCATAACCTCGAAGCCTGGAGGGTGTCTTGGGGCCGGCACGTCGCATGACCAGCCAGCGGATCGGCGCATAACGCAGGGTGCCATACACGAACACCGTGTGATGCTCGAGACGACCATCCATGATCGGTGGATTGGTAGGCGCCTCATAGCCATAGGGGCTCTGGAAGGTATACCAGAGGTAGCCGAACACGGAGACGATAACGATCACGGCGGCACCCCCGATTCTATAAACCCAGCGCATTGACATCTCCCGAGTTCTTGAAGTGCGAGGAAGCGGACGAATGAGGTAGGACACCGACGTTTGTACTTGCCGCCAAGGGCGGGGAGTGTGGCATTATCTCGTTAGCTTGGGAATCGTCAAGGCTTCCCGAGATCGTGGGCCATAGGAAAGCAAACCAATGAGCCAGCACATGCGGGACGATCTATTTCGGCAGGCGTTAGGGGAAGACGTTCAGCCCTTGACCAAAGGACGCGACAAGGCGGATGTCGAGCATTCACCCTCCGCCCCTTCCGAGGCTCAATTGACACGCCGTGCTCAGGCCGAGGCCGACGACAAGGAGAGCAATTTCTTATCCGATGAATTCGTCGATCTGATAGGGCCGGCCGACTCCATCGAGTATCGCCGGGATGGCATTCAGATCGGTGTGCTCGAGCGTTTGCGACATGGTGGTTATGCCCCGGAGGCGTATTTGCACGTACAGAAGAGGCCGCTTGAGGTATGCCGCCGCGAACTGTTCCGGTTCATAAGAGACGCGCGCGAGCATGATTTGCGCTGTGTGTTGATCGTGCATGGTCGCAGCAAGGAAGCCGAAGGGCATGCGAATATCGTGCGTTCCTACGTCGGTAAGTGGCTAGCGCAGTTCGACGATGTGCAGGCCTATGCCTCGGCGCATAAAAGTCATGGTGGCTTGGGCGCCACCTATGCCATGTTGCGAAAGTCGGAGCGTGCCCGCGCCAGAAATCGCGAGCGCCAACAGAAACGGCGTGGCTGACTCCCTTTCTGTAGGGGGAGAAAAAGCGGGCTGTCGGAGAGAAAAAACGGGGAAGAAGTGAGGAAAAGGCCGACGACGTTCTCGTGTGAGCGTGTCGGCCAATGCCTGGCCAGATCAGGCGCTTTCGCGCATACGCCGTCTGAACAGAGGCTCCAGCGTGTCAGTGCCAGGCTGATAGCTGAGGCTGAACGTGTCCAGGGCATTGAGTGCGTCCTCGATGACTTGATCCTCGCGTAGCAGGAAGGCATCGAAGCCACAGCGCGACATGTAATAAAGTTGATCGATCAGGACGTCGCCGACTGCGCGAATCTGCCCCTGATACCCATGACGCTCTCGAAGCTGACGCGCAATGCTGTAGCCGCGTCCATCGGTGAATTTGGGAAAGTCGATGGCAATCAGCGGCGCATCGAGCAGTTGCTCGGCGAGTGCGGGTGTGAGCTCGGTATCGCTGGCCAGCAACGGCGCGACGTCGTCGCGGGACATTTCCTGCCATTCCACCAGCGGGACGATGATGCGCTCGTTCTGGGGGCGTGATGCATCTGCCTCGCAAAGTACCCATTCATCGTCCTGGACGCGGCGCTCGGCGATCAGGGTGCGTGACTGATCAGGCATAGACATGCTCCTTGAAGGGTTTCAAGCCGATGCGGCGATAGGTGTCGATGAACGTCTCGTCGGGCGTACGTTCGCCGACATAGACTTGCAACAGTTTGTCGATCACGTTGGTCACGTCTTCCCGGTAGAAAGACGGACCCAGAATCTTGCCCAGTGAAGACTCGTTGCCCTGACTACCACCCAGTGAAATCTGGTAATACTCTTCGCCTTTCTTGTCGACGCCAAGAATGCCGATGTGACCCACGTGGTGATGTCCGCAGGCGTTCATGCAGCCGGAGATATTGAGCTCCAGCGGCCCCAGGTCATACAGGAAGTCGAGGTTCTCGAAGCGCTGCTGGATTTCCTGGGCAACCGGGATCGACTTAGCATTGGCCAGCGAACAGTAATCGCCACCGGGGCAGCAAATCAGGTCGGCCAGGGTACCTACAGTGGGATTGGCCATGCCCAGCGTCTCGAGTCGTTGCCAGAGTGCTTCCATACGATCAACTGGCACATCGGTTAGCACTAGGTTCTGCTCGTGCGTGACGCGCAGCTCGCCATGACCGAATTCGTCGGCCAGGTCCGCGACGGCAGCCATGTCTTCGGAGGTCACGTCGCCGGGCGAATGGTCGTGGCGCTTGAGCGATAGCGTCACGGCTTTGTAACCGGGGACTTTGTGATCGGTGACGTTATTGGTCACGAAACGTGCGAAGCCGCGGTTTTCACCACGCAACCGCTCGTAGGCCTGGATGGCATCCTCAGCCACGGCACGACGTGGCGGCTCGACGAAGTGGTCAGCCACGGCGGAAATCGCCTCGTCGGTCAGCGTCTGAGGACCATCTTTAAGATGCGCCCATTCCGCTTCGGCGCGACGCCGGAATTCGTCGATGCCCAGCGCCTTGACCAGAATCTTGATACGCGCCTTGAATTTGTTGTCGCGCCGTCCGTATTGGTTGTAGACGCGCAGGATGGCTTCGAGATACGTCAGCAGGTGCTGCCACGGCAGGTCTTCACACATCACGGCGCCGATCATCGGCGTGCGGCCCAGCCCGCCACCGGCCAGCACCTTGACGCGGACCTCACCCGCTTCATTGCGCCAGAAGCGAAGACCCACATCGTGTACCTGGATAGCTGCGCGGTCTTCTTCGGCACCGGTGACGGCGATCTTGAACTTGCGTGGCAAGTAGGCGAACTCCGGATGAAAGGTCGACCACTGACGAATCAACTCACACCAAGGGCGGGGATCGACATCTTCGTCGCCGGCGATGCCGGAGAATTGATCGGTCGTGGTGTTGCGGATGTCGTTGCCGCTGGTCTGAATGGCATGCATTTGCACGCTAGCCAGGTCGGCCAGGATGTCCGGTACGTCTTCGAGTTTCGGCCAGTTCAGCTGCAGGTTGGTGCGTGTGGTGAAATGGCCATAGCCGCGATCGTAGCGTGCGGCGATCTCGCCCAGCTTGCGTAGCTGATGGGAGGCCAGCATGCCGTATGGAATGGCAATACGCAGCATCGGCGCATAGCGCTGAACATAAAGACCGTTCTGCACGCGCAGCGGTAGAAATTCCTCGTCGCTGATCTTGCCTTCGAGATAGCGGCGCATCTGGTCGCGGAACTGGGCGACGCGCTCGTCGACGAGCGTTTGGTCGTACGTGTCGTACCGATACATACAGGCGGTGTCCTGCTAGTCACATGGATTGCCGTAGCAGGGCACCTTACCCTGCCTTCTATATTCTTTGAAAGAATAAATAATAATAGCTTATTGCATTTATGTTATTAAAAAGATCATGCGATGACGTCTCTCATTCAGGATCGTAGGACAGCACGGGCGACAGCCAGCGCTCGAGCTCCTTCAACGGCATCTGCTTGCGCATCGACAGCGATTCGACCTGATCCCGCCCGATCTTGCCGGTGGAGAAGTACTTCGAGTGCGGATGCGAGAAATACCAACCGGAGACCGCTGCCGAAGGCCACATGGCGTAGCTGTCGGTCAGCTCGATTCCCGTCTTGGCCGTGGCATCCAATAGCCGGAAGAGCGTCGCCTTTTCGGTATGATCCGGGCAGGCGGGATAGCCGGGAGCAGGACGGATGCCCTGGTATTTCTCGGCGATCAGCGCGTCGTTGTCCAGGGCTTCATTGGGCACATAGCCCCAGAATTCCTTGCGTACACGCTCGTGCATGCGTTCGGCGAAAGCTTCCGCCAAGCGATCGGCCAGGGCCTTGACCATGATGGCGTTGTAGTCGTCGCCGGCCGCTTCGTATTGCTTTGCCAGCTCGTCCGCGCCGTGTCCGGTAGTTACTGCGAAACCGCCGATCCAGTCCTGCTTGTCGCTGGGCTCGCCGTTTTCCAGGTCTCGTGGCGCGATGAAGTCGGCAAGGCTCTGGCAGATACCGTCGCGGTTCTTGGTGGTCTGCTGGCGAATATGATGAAGACGCTCGATCACCTCGCGGCGCGAGGCGTCGGCATAGATCTCGAGGCTGTCGTCATCGACGCTGTTGGCCGGCCACATGCCGATCACGCCACGCGCCGTTATGTGATGCTCATTGATCAGCTTGCGCAGCATCGTCCGAGCATCGGCAAACAGGCTGCGGGCCGCCTCGCCAACCACCTTATCCTCGAGAATCTTGGGATACTTGCCGGATAGCTGCCAGCTCATGAAGAAGGGCGTCCAGTCGATGCGTTCGACCAGCTCTTCCAGCGGATAATCATCGAATATCTTGAGCCCGCTGAAGGTCGGTTCGGGCGGCGTGTAATCGGCCCAATCGAGCGCGGGTTGGCGTTCGCGCGCCTCATTGTAAGCGAGGTCGGCGGCCTTGGGGCGACGCTTGGCGTTGCGCTCGCGGACCTTGTCGTATTCCTCGCGTATTTCCTCGACATAACTCGGCTTGAGGGTCGGCGATAGCAAACGGCTGGCGACGCCGACGGCGCGCGAGGCATCACTGACGTAGATGACCGGTTGTTCGTACTGTGGCGCGATCTTGACTGAGGTGTGGGCCTTGGAGGTCGTCGCGCCGCCGATCAGCAATGGGGTGGTGAATCCCTGGCGTTGCATTTCCTTGGCCACATGGACCATCTCGTCCAGCGACGGCGTAATCAGCCCGGATAGGCCGATGATATCGGCGTTGTGCTCGCGCGCGGCGGCGAAGACTTGCTCCGCCGGCATCATCACTCCGAGGTCGATGACCTCGTAGTTGTTGCACTGTAGAACCACGCCGACGATGTTCTTGCCGATATCATGAACGTCGCCCTTGACCGTGGCCATGACGATCTTGCCCTTGGCCTGGGTTCCCGCGCTCTTCTCGGCTTCGATGTAAGGGATGAGATAGGCGACCGCCTGTTTCATGACCCGCGCCGACTTGACCACCTGGGGCAGGAACATCTTGCCATCGCTGAACAGGTCGCCGACCACGTTCATGCCATCCATCAGGGGGCCTTCGATGACCTCGATCGGGCGCTCGGCACGTTGTCGCGCCAGTTCGGTGTCGTCTTCGATGTACGCGGTAATGCCCTTGATCAAGGCATGCTCGATGCGTTTCTCGACTTCCCAGCTACGCCATTCCAGATCTTCCTTCTTCTCGCCACCGCTGCCGTCGCCCTTGTACTTGTCGGCGATGTCGAGCAAGCGCTCCGTACCGTCGTCGCGACGGTTGAGGACCACGTCTTCGACTGCGTCGCGCAGTTCAGCGGGCAGGTCGTCGTAGACCGCGAGCTGCCCGGCGTTGACGATGCCCATGCTCAGTCCGGCCTTGATGGCATGGTAGAGGAACACCGAGTGGATCGCTTCGCGCACCGCGTTGTTCCCGCGAAACGAGAACGAGACGTTGGACACGCCACCCGAGAGCATGGCATGCGGCAGATGCTCGCGAATCCACTGCGAAGCCTCGATGAAATCGACGGCGTAGTTGTTGTGCTCCTCGATGCCCGTAGCGATGGCGAAGATATTGGGATCGAAGATGATGTCTTCGGCCGGAAAGCCGATGTCGTCGACCAGCAGTCGGTAGGCGCGCTCGCATATCTGCGTCTTGCGCTGGAAGGTGTCCGCCTGGCCTTGCTCGTCGAAGGCCATGACCACGATGGCAGCCCCGTAGCGATGGCAGGCCATGGCCTGTTGGCGAAAGGCGTCTTCGCCTTCCTTGAGCGAGATCGAGTTGACCACCGCCTTGCCCTGGACGCATTTAAGCCCCGCCTCGATGATCTCCCACTTCGAAGAGTCGAGCATGATCGGTACGCGCGAGATATCAGGCTCCGAGGCGATCAGGTTCAAAAAGCGCACCATGGCTTCCTGGGACTCGAGCATGCCCTCGTCCATGTTGATGTCGATGACCTGAGCGCCGTTCTCGACCTGCTCCAGCGCGACTTCGAGAGCGGTGGTGTAGTCTTCTTCCTTGATCAAGCGCTTGAAGCGTGCCGACCCAGTGACGTTGGTACGCTCGCCGACGTTGACGAATAGCGAGTCCGCTTCGATGTTGAATGGCTCCAACCCTGCGAGACGGCAGGCCTTGGGGCGCTCGGCGACGTGACGGGGCGCCAGCTCGCTCACTGCCTCGCGAATGGCGGCAATATGCTCCGGCGCGGTACCGCAACAGCCGCCGATGATATTGACCATGCCGCTTTCGGCGAATTCACGCACGATCGATGCCATTTCCTCGGCGGTCTGGTCGTATTCGCCGAACTCGTTGGGCAGCCCCGCGTTGGGGTGCGCCGAGACAAAGGTATCGGCCTTGTGGGAAAGTTCTTCGAGATAGGGACGCAGTTCTGCCGCGCCAAGGGCGCAATTGAGCCCTACGGACAGCGGTTGAGCGTGACGGATCGAGTTCCAGAGCGCCTCGGTGGTCTGTCCGGAAAGCGTGCGCCCGGAGGCGTCGGTGATGGTGCCCGATATCATCACCGGCCAACGCGCGCCGCGCGCCTCGAATAGCCTTTCGAGCGCATAGATGGCTGCCTTGGCGTTGAGTGTGTCGAAGATGGTCTCGAGCATGAACAGATCGACACCGCCGTCGATCAGGGCGTCGGCCGCCTCGTAGTAGTTGTCGAACAACTGATCGAACGTGACATTGCGCTTGGCGGGATCGTTGACATCCGGCGAGAGTGACGCCGTGCGTGAGGTTGGCCCCAGTACGCCAGCCACATAACGGGGCACGCCGGTTTCCGAGCCCACTGCCTCGCAGACGTCCTTGGCCAGGTGCGCCGCTTCACGGTTGATCTCGGGCACCAGGGCCTGCATGCCGTAATCGGATTGCGACAATTGGGTGCTGTTGAAGGTATTGGTCTCGACGATGTCCGCGCCAGCTTCGAGATAGGCGCGATGAATGTCACGCACCACATCAGGACGCGTCAGCACCAGCAAGTCATTGTTGCCCTTGAGATCGCCCGGCCAGCCGGCGAAGCGTTGTCCCCGAAAGTCGTCTTCATTCAGCTCGTGGCCCTGGAGCATGGTGCCCATGCCGCCATCGAGGATCATGATGCGCCGTGCCAGCTGTTCGTGAAGCGACGAGAACGAAGCGGCGAGTGTCAATGACGAAGCAGTGGCGGCAGGCATGTCGACGTATTTCTCCAGCGGGATCCGAGCGATAGGGCGAACGTCAGCGAGATCGGCACGAGGCCGATGTCACGCAGACAGTATACGAGACGGGAATGGTACCAGAAGCGCCGCAATGTGAGCAGTCGACAAGACCCAGCAAAATACTCGGGATTGTGTCGGGCGATGCTTTTTCATACCATGAAGACAACATCTCAGGTAGAGAGTAACGTTTTATGAGCCAGCCCATCCAAATTACCGACAGCGCTCAAGAGTACCTTGCCGAGCTGTTGGCCAAGCAGAACGTCGAAGGCATCGCGGTGCGCATCTTCATTACCCAGCCGGGGACGCCATACGCCGAAACGTGCCTGGCTTACTGCCGGCCGGGTGAGGAAGAGCCGAGTGACGAAAGGCTCGACCTGGACAAGATCGCGGTGTATCTCGAGAAAAATAGCATTACATTCCTTGAAGAGGCGGTAGTCGACTTCAACTCGGACCGCATGGGTGGTCAGCTGACCATCAAGGCGCCTAATGCCAAGATGCCACAGGTTAACGCCGACAGCCCGCTTGAGGATCGCGTCAACTACGTGCTTTACAGTGAAATCAATCCCGGCTTGGCGGCGCATGGTGGTGAAGTTCGTCTGATGCAGTTGACCGAGGAGAATCTCGCCGTACTGCAGTTCGGCGGGGGTTGCCAAGGGTGCGCGGCGGTCGATATCACCCTTAAAGACGGGGTCGAAAAGACGCTGGTCGAGCGCGTCCCCGAGCTGGTCGGTATCCGTGACGTCACTGACCATACCGATGATACCAACGCCTATTACCGCTGATCGGCGCTGGGCGCGACCACTCCCAAATCGTGGAAGTCCCAAGCCAGTATCGAAAGCCCGCCATGTGCGGGCTTTCTTCATTACTAGCTCTGGCAGCCGGGGAGTGTCCTTATTCGAGCTAGACGACGAAGGGCGGTAGTGGCAGACGCGCCAGCTTTTCGCGCAACTCGCGATTGATGGCGTGCTGCTGCTCGAGCTCACGCTCTGCGCGCCGGTTGTCGCTTTGTGTTTGCTGTAATTGACCTTCGCTCTCCCGCAATTTGCTTTCCAATGCCTGCCGCTGGGAGGTTTCGCTGCGCGCTTTCTCCTCCAGCGTCGTGTACTGACGGCGCTGCTCGGCGAGTTCGGCCTGCACACGCTCGAGTTTCTGTTCCTGGGACGCCGTGCGTTTTTGGGCCTGTTTCTCGATATTCTGGCGCTCTTGGCGCGCGTCATCGAGAAGCCCCATCAAACGTGCTTCCGCCGCTTCGTGGCGCTGTTCTTCTTGTTTCAACTGAGTTTGATGCTCGCGCGAAAGTTCCGCCACGGCGTCGCGATGCTCGCTACGAGCGGTTTCCAGTTGGCGCTGATGTTTCTGGCATTCCTCGTCGAGCTGCTTCACGCGTCGTGCTTGCTGGGTTTCCTGCTGATGGGCCGCTTGCAGTTCGCTTTGTGCGTTGGCCAGCTGCATTGCCTTTTCTTCCAGCCGTGCCTGGGCCTGCTCGAAGTGCGTGTTCAACGCCGCTAGACGTTCTTCGGCGTCCGCTGCCTTGCGAGCGGCGGCTTGGGCCTCGGCTTGCGTTTCTTCGATACGCTGATCGGCTTCCTGGCGGTAATGCGCCAGGGATTCAGCCGCCAGTGACTGGGCTTTTTCCCAGAGATCCGTCATCCATGCCTGTAGCGCCTCAGGCGGGGTATCGCTCGTCGTGACATCCCGGTTCTTCTCTCGTCGTAAACGCCACTCCCGCAAATGATCGCTGATCGTCGTGAAGCTCCCCGTGCCCAGGATGTCGCGGATCTTCTGGACGGTGGGCGCGTCGTTTTGACGTAGCAGCGTATCGATCGCGTGTTGCACGTCCTCGTATTGAATGCCGTTGCGGGCCATGTCGAGTCCTTATGTACCGGCCGCCACACAGGGCGTTTGATTATTCCTTGCAGCATACCTCGTTACTCGGAATTGGCCAATATTACATTAAACATAATACGTAAAATACATTATGAAATTGGCAAAAAATTCAAGATTACGCGCATTATCTTGATTTTTTGAGCGTAACACCGGACACTGTCCGGCAATAGGGATAGAGAAGGCATCAAGCGCCATGCAGCACGAGCGAGGGCAGAAGCCGGAAGAACCTGAGCAGGAAGGACAACTCGAGGCGATCGTCGCGCTCGAAACGGGAACCGTGGCGATGGAGTCAACAGCGAAGGAAGCGGTTGAGGTGCGCGGCACAAGGCGTGGGGCGCACATCTCGGCCCATACCGATGTGGAAGCCGTGGCGTCCTGGTTGCGTGAATTCCAGTCGAGTCCTCAGACCTGGCGCGCGTATCGCAAGGAAGCCGAACGTTTGTTGTTGTGGCTTCAGCGGCGCGGCGAGGCGTTGGTCGACGTCCAACGTGACACCCTGGACACCTATGAGCGATTCCTGGCCGATCCGCAACCGGCGGCACTGTGGCAGGGACCGTCTCGGGCTCGGCATGCGCGGCAGTGGCGGCCGTTTCGTCAGCCGCTATCGGCGGCCAGCCGACGTCAGGCACTGGTCATTCTGCAAGGCATGTTCGCCTGGCTGGTCGAGGCAGGATGGCTCGAGCACAATCCGTTTCGTCTGATGCGCGACAAACGTCGGCGCATGGACAATCGCAGTGAACGTATCGAGCGTTATCTCGAAAGGACGCTGTGGCAACGCTTCTGGGCATGGCTACAAGTGCCGCCATCCCCGCAGGCGGGCGACGGCGCCTATTATCGTTGGGCGCGGCGTCGATTTCTGTTCGGCTTTGCCTATCTGCTGGCGCCGCGCCTTGGCGAAATGTCACAGGCCTGCATGGGAGACTTCATTCAGCGCGAAGGACGCTGGTGGTGGCGGGTCGTGGGGAAGGGCGACAAGCTGGCTGAGGTGCCGGTGCCGCCTGACATGATGACGCTGCTCGCGGATTGGCGAATGACGCTGGGCATGTCGCCGCAGCCTGAGCCCGACGATACCACGCCGCTGCTGCGTGCGCTGGATGGTCGGCGCGGAGTAGGGGGCAACCAGCTCTATCGGCTGATCCGCGAGGCATTTCGCGCAGGTTTCCATGCCCTTGATGATCTTGCCGAAGCCACGCGTGCGCCGTTGAAGCAGGCCACCCCCCATTGGCTGCGCCATACTGCGTTGACGCATCAGGCACAGGCCGGCGTGGAGCTGCGTTATCTGGCGCGTACCGCCCGCCATGCGCGCCTGGATACCACTGCGCGTTATCTGCACGCCGAGGCTGAAGAATGGCATCGTCAATTGGCACATCACCGGCTCACGGACGCCGACACGCATGACGATGGCACGTTATAATGGGCAAACGAATTGCGAGGAGGGCGCATGACAGCACGCGAAGCACAAGCCGAACTAGCCGATGAGTTCGCCATATTCGATAACTGGATGGATCGCTACCAGTACATCATCGACATGGGCAAACAATTGCCGACATTCCCTGAGTCGTTGAAAAGCGATGACACCAAGATTCAGGGTTGTCAGTCCAATGTCTGGATTCACGACCGCCTGGAGGATGGCCGGCTGCATTTCGATGCGACCTCCGATGCTGCCATCGTCTCGGGGCTGATTGCTGTTCTATTGCGGATCTACAACGACCGGCCGCCCAGTGAGATTCAGGCGACGCCGCCGGACTTCCTGGGCGAGCTTGGCCTCGACAAGCATTTGTCACCGACGCGCAGCAACGGGCTACATTCCATGCTGGATCGTATCTATACGGTGGCCAAGCAAGCCGCGTAGCTTGGCTGAATGGTGAGTTGCCGGATACGTGGAAAACCGTCAGTGCGTATCGGGGCGCTCGTGATCGGCGTGAGAGCCACATTCACCTGGTCCGGGCGGCACGGGGTCGACACCGCCGGGGTGGCCAGGATGGCATTTCAAGATTCGCTTGAGCGCCAGCCAGCCACCTTTTAAGGGGCCATGAATCTGGATGGCCTCCACGGCGTATTGCGAGCAACTGGGCCAGAAGCGGCAGCGCGGGCCGAGCAGGGGGCTGATGACGTACTGGTAGCCGCGCAGCAGGCCGATCATGAAACCGGAAAGGCACTTGCGAAGAAGGCGACGCATGGCGACTAGCGCTGGCCGTATAGCTCGGCGGGTTCCATCAGCGGGGCGCTGTCGACTTCCGAGGTTTCCTCGCCCAATGCAATGTAGAAGCAGCTACGCCGCCCGGTATGGCACGCAGGACCTTGCTGATCGACGCTCAGCAATAGAGTGTCACCGTCGCAGTCGAGGTACGCCGCCATTAGCCGCTGAACCTGCCCCGAGGACTCGCCCTTGCGCCACGGCTTGCCGCGTGAACGTGACCAATAACAGACACGTCCGGTGGTGAGCGTTTCCTCCAGCGCGGCCCGATTCATCCACGCCATCATCAATACTTCGCCACTCTCATGCTGCTGCGCAATGGCGGGAATCAGCCCGTCATCATTCCAATGCGCGGCGTCGAGGAGTGTGTTTGTCGGTTCGCGCGTGTCTTGCGGGGCCGGCTCGAGTTGCTTGAAGAGGTCAGTCATGGCATATCGTTGTCTTGGCGTTGATGAGTTAGGCAGAAGCTTGTGCAATGCACGACGCACACACCCCCAGTAGTTCGATAGTCTGCCGCTCGATACGATAGCCCTGTTGATGAGCCTCCTGAGCCAGTTGCTCATTGACGTTATCGAGATGCAATTCTTCCACTCGTCCGCATGCACGGCATATCAGAAGTTGAAAGCCATGCGCGTGTTCGGGACAGGGGCAGGCGACGTAGGCATTGAGCGACTCGATGCGATGTACCAAGCCTTGCTCGATGAGGAATTCCAACGCACGGTAGACAGTTGGAGGGCGCGCCGAGGCATGTTCCGTCGCGAGACGGTCAAGTAGATCATAAGCCTTGAGACCACCAGGCGATGTGGCGATCATTTCCAGAACACGCCGGCGTATCGGGGTGAAGCGCGCACCGTGCTGTTGGCACTGGCGTTCGGCCTGAGTCAGTAGCGCATGGGAATCGAGCATCGCAACACCATCGGTCTCGGTAATGCGGAGCATTCTACGCCGTTGCCTAGGGTGGGGCCAGACGCACCTCATTTTCAGACGTGATCATGCGGAGCTAGCCAGCTCGCCTTCCCGGGCGAAATGCTGCTGCGCGAAAGCGACGCGTGCCTCGATCGAGCGTGTCTCGGTCTGTTTCTCGATCAGGTCCAGCCGCCGCCGAAGTCCTTCGCCATTGGCCATCTGAATGGCTAGTCCCGGGCGTGCGTTGAGCTCGAGGAGCATTGGGCCGTGGTGGCGATCGAGTACCATGTCGGTGCCCAAGTAACCGAGCCCGGTCACTTCATAGCAACTGGCTGCCAGGTGGAGCAGGGCATCCCAGCCTGGAACGTGCAAGGAGGCCAGGCCACGACCGGTATCGGGATGGTCTTCACGGGGGCGATTGAACTGTACGCCTCGCAAGGCCGCCCCCGTGGTAATATCGAGTCCTACGCCGACCGCGCCCTGGTGCAAGTTGGCCTTGCCATCCGATGCCGCCGTGGAAAGGCGCATCATCGCCATGACCGGATATCCGCGGAAAATAATGACGCGGATATCGGGCACGCCTTCGTAGGTATACGCGGCGAAAACTTCATCGAAAGCGATCAATGACTCGATCACGGCGACATCGGATGTGCCGCCCAGCGAATAAAGTCCGGACAGTATATTGGATACGTGGCGTTCCAGGTCCACACGCTCGATACGCGCACCATTGGGCTTGATGTAACCACCATCCTGCTGACGTTCGACGACGAGAATGCCCTTGCCACCACTGCCCTTGGCGGGTTTGATGACGAAGCCGGGCGCGTCTTTCACCATCTCGATGACGTGCTTCACGTCGAACTGCGTGCTCACGGTGCCAATCAAGTCCGGCGTGGTGATTCCGTGGCGTTTGGTCAAGAGCTTGGTCTGCAGCTTGTCGTCGACGAGAGGATAGAGCCGGCGATCGTTATAGCGGCCGATGTAGCGTATGTTGCGGCGGTTCATGCCGATGACGCCCTTGGCTTGCAACCTGGCTGGAGTCGCCCACATGTCAGTCATCCTTCGCCAAGGGTTGGAAGCGTCGCAACTCCAGCAAACGGTACCCGGTATAATTCCCCAGCAGCAGAATCATGGACATGAGAATCAGCTGTACGCCCAGGAAGTTGAAGGTGATATGGCGTACCCAGGGATTGTTCATGGCCAGATAGGCCAGCACGGCGGTCAACAGGCTGCCAAATCCCTGCTTGAAGACTTCCTTGGGACCTTCTTCCTCCCATAGGATCGACATGCGCTCGATGGTCCAGGAGAGAATGATCATCGGGAAAAAGGTAATGGTCAGCCCTGCGTTGAGGCCGAAGCGATAGGCCATGACCGAGAATAACGAAATGATGGCGATGACCGTGATGATCACCGCCGACACTCGCGCCACCAGTAATAGATTGAGTCGCGATAGATAGCTGCGAATCACCAGGCCCACGGCGACGACGAGCAGGAAGCCGACCAAGCCAGTGATCAAGGTCGTCTGGATGAAGGCCAGCGCGATCAATACCGGCATGAAAGTACCGGAGGTCTCGAGCCCCACGAGAACACGCAGCAGCACGACGACCAGCGCTCCGATGGGAATCAAGAGGATCGTCTTGAAGAGTGCCTGTTCCTCGATGGGCAAGCTGTGAATGGAGAAGTTGAGCAGGGTGTCGTCGGCAAACTGATTACGCACCGCGACCGATGCCGGCTCGTTATGACGCAACATCGAGAAAGTCACGCGAGAGTTGCTGCCTCCCTGGACTTCGAGCACGGCATTGCCGTTACGCTCCCACAGCAAGAGATCATCCGGCTTGCCTTGATCGCCCGTCCGGGGGTTGATCAGTACCCATTTGTCGTTTTCGAACACTTGCAGCCACGGGGTCAGCGACTGTCGACGACGGCCGTCTTCCAGCCTCAAGCCATTGACGATCCGAGCGTGAACATCGGCTTGATTGAGCAAGCGGGTCAGCAAGACAGGACGCTCGTATTGAGAGAGCAGGAGTCGGGCGTTTTCTCCCTGACGTTGATCGGTGAATTCCTTGATCAACTCACGCGTGAACGTGAAGGCATCCGCCGAACGCGCATGTGCCTGACCAATGACTTCTCTGGCAGCCGTGTCGTAGGGCCGCTCCCAGCCGATATCGCGTTGCAATGCCGGGGGCTCGGCTAGAAACTCCTCCTCGCCATCGGTCACCAGCAGCTGAGCCGAGTAATAAAGTTGCTGGGGCCCATTGGCTTGCCGGATTGCCCACTGCGCATGGCGTGCCTTGTCGTCACGCAGATATGACAATCCGAATCCCGAGGAGGCAGTGTTTTCCGTCAGCAGACGAAAACCGGGCTGAGTGGAGGGCAGGGCAAGATCGACCCTGACGGGGCCGTTCTCGGCATCGAAATTGACCTGTGCCTCGACTTCCCACACCTGCCGTTGCTCACCCGGCATGAAGGGAACGTCGTAGTGAAAATGCCGGAAGATGGTCAAGACGATACCGATGGCCAGCAAGGTGCCGACCAACAGGTAAAAGGGCACTCGAGACATGCATTATCCTTGTCGATAAGGCGGCGCTGCTGTGACGCCGTCTAAAAACTAGAGGTTATCGAGATGGGCCATGGGGCCGACTCAGCGAGCTTCTTCCTCGCTATCGTTGTCCTGCTGGTCCTTGTCCGCCTCTGCTGCGCTCTTGCCACCGGGAAATTCCGGCCGCGGGTGGATGTAGGCCTGGCTGACGTCGATCAGCGCAATATCCATGAGGAAGCGCCGGCCCAGCAAGACGGGGTAATCGAGATGCGAGCGATCGTTGAGCGTGAACTCGACGCGCTGCTTCAGGGGGCCCAGTGTCATCAGCAAGCTGATCACGGGGCGGCTATCGGTACCCGATGCTTGAATGATCTTGACGCGGCGTGTCACCGGCGCCTCGATGACATCGTCACGCATACCGTCGACGGCTGGCTCATCATCTTCGAGCGCCAGCTTGAAACGCACCCAGCTTTCGCCATCACGTTCGAATTCCGTCACGTCATGCGCCGAAAGTGAGGAAGTATTGGCACCGGAATCTACACGAGCCTTGAGATAGGTGCTGACCGTGGGAAAGCCGACCCATTCATTGCGTCCCAGCATTTCCTTGCTGGCCGTATCGCTTTGCTCGATGGGACACGTGGTCACTACGCGCGGTTCTTGACCGATATTCTCGACATCGGCACGTAAATGACGCAGCAGCTTGCCATTGGCTCGCACATTGTTACCGATGCGCTGCGCACGCTCGGCTTGAACGCGTAACAGCTCGGTTTGGGTCGAGCAGCGTAGTGCCAGGTTGTTTTCTAGTCTTTCCAGGCGTTGGTTGAAAGCCGTCTCGGTCAAGTCGTCGGTGTGATGTGTCGCTTGTGGTGCGACGCAACCTCCGAGTGTCAGCACACCAACGCACAAAGCGGAAAGAAATAACGAGCGGGAGCGCATAGCATATTCCTGTCGAGGGCCATCTTGGCAACGCATTTAAAACGAAACGAGAGGGCGTGAGGCTCAGGCGCCTGAAAAAACGCGCTTGATCATACGGATTCAGTTGCTCAGGTGTCCATTACTGACACGAGATAAAATATAGTATTTAACATAATATATATTATGCGAACCCAGAGGTGTGCCAACACGAACACAATCGCCAACACTATTCATCGTCTATTATCGCCACCTTCCATGACGTTGAACGACGTCCTCACCAACTCATACACAAAAGAAAACGCTGCCATACTCGGCAGCGTTTTTGCGGTCGCACTAGACGCTAGCGCTTATTCGTCGAGCGGCGCGTAGGAGCCGTCTTCGCGGTGTACTTCACGCCCGGTCAAGGCGGGATTGAACACGCATGTGACGGTCATGCCTTTTTCCTTGCCGCGCAGCAGGTGTTCATCGTGCTGGTCGAGCAAATACATGTCACCGGCCTTGATGGGATGGATCTTGCCATCAGCCAGTGTTTCGACTTCACCTTCACCTTCATAGCAAAACACGGCTTCGAAGTGATGCTTGTAGTGGATGTGGGTCTCGGTACCCGGATGAATGCGGGTAATGTTGAATGAGAAACCAACATTGTCGTCGGCCAACACCAGGCGTGTACTGTCCCAGTTGCCGTTGTCGGCTTCGACGAAACGCTCGCTCTTGCGGCACTCTTCCAGGTTACGAATGATCATGTCGCGCATCCTCCATGGGGCTCAATAAAGGGCCCGCGATCTCGCGGGCCACATCCAAAGTCCACTGTAACGTATGTGACGATAACAACTTAGTGGACTAACGAATAGCGCGTTCAGGCTTGACCAATGACTTCCTTGACGCTGCGTTCAAGGATATCCAGACCTCCATTGAGGTCTTCGTCGGAGATGGTCAACGGGCACAGGCATTTGACGACCTGGCCGGAGTGACCTGACGTTTCGATGATCAAGCCGTTCTTGAAGGCTTGAGCGATAATCTTGTCGGCCATATCGCCGTCGACGACATCCAGGCCACGCATCAGGCCACGGCCACGTTCGCTGGCTTCATGCCCTTGCTCGGTCATGAAGGTGGCGATTTTCTGGAAGCGCTCTTCGACGATGCCGCCTTTACGCTGCACATCACGCTCGAAGGTATCGTCGCTCCAGAAGTGGCGCATGGCGGCGGCGGCTGTGACGAGAGCAAGGCTGAACCCACGGAACGTGCCGTTGTATTGACCAGGTTTCCAGATGTCCAGTTCTGGGCGCATCAGCACGTGAGCGAACGGCAGTCCGTAGCCTGACAGCGATTTGGAATTGGTGACGATGTCCGGTTTGATGTCGGCATGCTCGAAGCTGAAAAACTTGCCGGTACGACCGCAGCCTGCCTGAATGTCATCGACGATCAACAGGATGTCGTGGGCGCGGCAGATTTTCTCCAGGTGTTGTAGCCATGGAATGCTGGCCGGATTGATACCGCCCTCGCCCTGCACCGTTTCGACGATCACGGCGGCGGGAATATCGAGACCGCTGGAGTTGTCGCCCAGCAGTTTTTCGAAATAGCTCAGGGTATCGTTGCCTTCGCCCATGTAGCCATCGAAGGGCATGAAGCTTCCGCTCTGCATCGGGATGCCGCCGGTGGCTTCACGGAATTTGCGATTACCCGTAGTGGCCAGCGCCCCCATGGTGACCCCATGGAAACCATTGGTGAAGGCGACGATATTATGACGCCCTTTGGCATTGCGCGCGATGCGAATCGCGGCTTCCACGGCATTGGTACCCGTCGGCCCCGGGAGCTGAACCTTGTAGTCCAGCCCACGCGGTTTGAGGATCACCTCTTCGAGAGTTTCCATATACTCGCGTTTGGCCTGGGTCCACATGTCGAGGCCATGAACGATGCCGTCTGACGCGATGTAATCCACCAGCGCCTGCTTGAGGTGGGGATTGTTGTGGCCGTAGTTCAGCGTGCCGGCGCCCGCGAGGAAGTCGATGTACTGCTTACCGTCTTCAGAGTGCAGACGGGCACCCTTGGCTTCCGTGAAAACGGTGGGAAACGAACGCGAATAGGTCCGAACTTCAGATTCCATACGTTCGAGAATCTCGGTCTGCATAGATTGCCTCTTTAAGCGGGTCAAATTCGTTGCGGCTCGAACGGGCCGATTCGGACGAGATTTTCCGGATCGTGCTCGCCACCCAGTTGCCCTGTGGAGAAATACTCACGGCTGTTCAACGGTGCCTGCCAATGGTTGGCAAGGCGTTTGAACAGACCCCACGATGCCTCATTATCGGGTGTGATGGTAGTTTCGAGATGGCGGACATCGCTCATCCCGGAGCGTAGCAGTACGGCTTCGACGAGACGCCGTGCCAAGCCCGTTCCGCGGGCTTTCTCACCGACGGCCACTTGCCACAGGAAATAGGTATCCGGCGCGTTGCGCTTCACGTAACCGGAGACGAAACCGACGATCTCCCCTTCTTCGTCCGTGGCCACAGCACAGGTGTCGCGAAACTGCGTCGCGAGCAGTAGATAGGCGTATCCTGAGTTGACATCCAAGGGGGGGCACGCTTTGACGAGCTCGTAGATTCCCCACCCATCATCGGTCGTGGGCTTGCGGATAAAAAGAGTCTTCTGTGCACTGCCGATGACGGTGTCGGCGACGCTAGGACGCGCCAGATCGGCGGAAGGCGTGAAGTTCTCGGTCGTGGGTGTCATATCCATTTTCGCTAATGGCGAATGTGCGCTCAATAATAACAGCGACTTATGCATTGATCAAAGTAAGACGTTATCGTTATGTCGCTATCAAATAAGCAAACGTTATAATCGGATATGCGTATATGTAATGCACCGCTATCCTGAGCTTATGTGACCACGACTTTTCTTAGTCTAGTCAATCATGATGCGTATGCATTGCCTGAGACGCCTTTTCGTAGTGTATCAACGCAAACGGGCCACCTCGGTGGCCCGTTTGCTATTCGAAACTTCATCACATCGCTAGTGACGTGACAAGGAGCGCATTGTGACGAACTCCTCGGCACTAGTGGGATGAATGCCCACCGTGGCGTCAAAGTCGGTCTTGGTCAGGCGTGCGCGCACGGCGATGGCGATCCCCTGAATGAGTTCGCCGGCATCGTCGCCCACCATGTGGGCACCGACCACACGGTCGGTCGCGTCGTCGACCACCAGCTTCATCAGGCAACGTTCCTGACTGCCCGAGAGCGTGTGCTTCATGGGCCGGAAGTCGGTGCGGTAGATGCGTACCCCAGCCTCACACTGTTCGCGCGCTTCTTCTTCGCTCAGGCCGACGGTGCCGATATTGGGATGACAGAAGACTGCCGTGGCGATGTCCTGGTAATCCAGAGGCCCCGGCGTCGCATCACCGTAATGGTGCTGAACGAGATGCATGGCCTCGGCGAGCGCCACAGGGGTGAGCTCAGGGGCGCCAGTCACGTCGCCCAGGGCAAGGATCGAGGGTTCGGAGGTCTGATAACGCTCGTCTACCTTCAAAGTGCCATTGGGGTTGAGTTCGACATCGAGCGTATCGAGCCCCAGGCCGGCAAGATTCGGGCGGCGTCCGGTGGCCGCCAGCACGACGTCCACTTCCAGCGTTTCGCCATTGGTCAGACTTACGCGGTAGGCATTGCCGACCGGCTCGATACGCTCGATGGTGGTTTCGAAGTGCAGGTTGACGCCCTTCTTCTGCATCTCGTCACGGGTGAACTCACGCACTTCACGGTCGAAGCCGCGCAGAAACAGCTCGCCGCGATAGACCAGGTGCGCGTCGCTGCCGAGACCATTGAAGATGCTGGCGAACTCGACCGCGATATAACCACCGCCGAGTACCAGGAAACGTTCGGGAAAGGTCTCTAAATCGAAGACGCGGTTGGAATCCACAGCATGTTCCGCGCCCTCGATATCGGGCACCCAGGGCCAGCCGCCGGTCGCGACCAGGATCTTCTCGGCGGCGACCGTTTCGCCGTTGATCTCGACGCTATGCGGCCCGGTAATCCGAGCGCGACCATTGATCAACGTGACATCGGCGCCATCGAGCAAGCGCTCGTAAATACCGTTGAGGCGCTTGATCTCCTCGATCTTGTTGTCGCGCAACGTGGCCCAGTCAAAGCGTGGTGCCTCGGGCAGTGTCCAGCCGAAGCCGGCACTATCCTCGAAGGCATCGTGGAAATGCGCTGCATAGGAATAGAGCTTCTTGGGCACACACCCGACATTCACACAGGTGCCACCGAGATAGCGGTCTTCGGCGATGGCGACGCGCGCCCCTGTGGCGGCCGCCGTGCGTGCGGCGCGTACACCACCGGAGCCCGCGCCGATGACAAATAGGTCGTAATCGTACTGAGCCACGTCGATCTCCTGACTTTTCAATGACGCAGATGATAACAGTCCGGCGAACGCTGAGGGAGGGGCTAGATTGACGCTTGCTAGCACAGGAGGTAAAAGTTGTTGGAATACCCTCTGCATGAAGAGAATTACATGAGCGATATCAAGAAGCTGCTGGAACAAAATCGTGAGTGGGCGGCTAGTGTTCGCGAACGTGACCCGGAATTCTTCGAGCGCTTGTCGCATCAGCAGAATCCCGACTATCTGTGGATCGGGTGCTCGGACAGCCGCGTGCCGGCAAACCAGATCATCGATTTGCCACCGGGCGAAGTCTTCGTGCATCGCAACGTGGCCAATCTGCTGTATCACAATGACATGAATGCGCTGTCGGTGGTGCAATTCGCGGTTGATGTGCTGCAGGTCGAGCACATCATGGTGGTCGGCCACTATGGCTGCGGTGGCGTGCGGGCCGCAATCACCGACGGCGATAACGGCATGATCGACTACTGGCTGCACAGCGTTCGCGAATTGTACAGCATCAACCGTGAGGTGCTGGCGCCGCTATCGTTCGACGAAAAGGTCGATCGGATGTGCGAACTCAACGTACGCGCACAAGTCGCCAACCTATGTCGTACCAAGGTCGTGCAGCGTGCCTGGCAGCGAGGACAAAAACTATCGGTGCATGGTTGGGTCTACGGCTTGGCCGACGGCTGTGTGAACGATCTAGAGTGCACGGTATCGCAACTCGACGAAGCCGCACACATTCATCGTTTCGATCAAGTCGTGCGCTGATACCCATCACGCGCAGGAAGCTGCCAGGACGGCGTTATTCATCTAACGAATGGCGACCATCAAGATTTCGATTGTCGTGGTTACATAAAGCTCTTTATGTTGAAGCTGACGATTCTCGTCGCATAACAATACACAATAGGGCTTCAACATGATCGATAAGAAGACTCTCCTGGCCTCGTTGCTCGGCGCTTTCGTCGTGCTTCCACTGCCAGCGCTGGCGCAAGATTCGTCCAGCGATAGTGATCCCGTGACATTACGCATGGCGTACGATGCCGACCCGGTGTCGTTGGATATCCACGAACAACTTTCCGGCGGCATTCTTCAGCTTTCGCATCTGACGCACGATCCCCTCGTGCGCTGGACCAAGGACGTCAAGTTCGAGCCGCGCCTGGCGGCGAACTGGGAACGCATCGACGACAAGACGATGCGCTTCACGCTACGTGATGGCGTCAAATTCCATACCGGTAACGACTTCACGGCCGAGGACGTGGTCTGGACCATCAACCGTCTGAAGCGCAGTGCCGATTTCAAGGCGATCTTCGATCCCATCGCTTCGGCAAACGCCATCGACGAACACACCGTCGAAATAAAGACGCATAAGCCCTACCCACTCGTTCTCAACCTCGCAACCTATATCTTCCCCATGGATAGCGAGTACTACTCCGGCAAGACGGAAGACGGCGATCCCAAGGACGAAATCGTCAAGAATGGCGATTCCTTCGCATCGCGGCACTCGTCGGGCACTGGCCCCTATGAGGTCGTGTCGCGACAACAAGGCGTCAAGGTCGAGTTCGAGCGCTTCGATGATTACTGGGACAAAGATTCCCCGGGCAATGTCGAACGTCTCGTGCTGACGCCGATCGGCGAGAACGCCACCCGTGTGTCGGCATTGTTGTCCGGTGATGTCGATTTCATCGCCCCTGTGCCGCCCAATGACCTGGAACGCGTTAAAGCCGACAAGAATGTCGAGCTGACCACCATGTCAGGGACGCGCATTATCCTCATGCAGCTCAATCAAAAGCGTGTAGAAGCGTTCGAGGACCCACGTGTCCGCAAGGCCTTCAACTACGCGGTCAATCAGCAAGCCATCGCCGACCGTCTGATGAAAGGCTTCGCGACCCCAGCAGCGCAACTCTCTCCCAAGGGCTACGACGGTTACAACGATAGCCTGGAACCGCGCTATGACGTCGAGAAAGCCAAGGAGTTGATGAAGGAAGCGGGCTACGAAGATGGCTTCTCGGTCACTATGATGGCGCCCAACAACCGCTACGTGAACGACGCCAAGATCGCCCAGGCGGTGGCCACGATGCTATCGCGCATTAATATCGACGTGGACCTCAAGACCTTGCCCAAAGCGCAGTATTGGGGTGAATACGACGATCGCGCTGCCGACATCATGATGATCGGTTGGCATGCCGATACTGAAGACTCCGCCAACTTGTATCAGTACCTCACCGAGTGCCCGGACCCCGAAACAGGGGCTGGCCAGTACAACGCGGCCAACTACTGCAACCCGGAAATCGACGAGAAAGTCGCGCAGGCGAATATCGAAACCGATCGTGACAAGCGCGCGAAGATGTTGCAGGCGGTCGAGAAGGCGCTGTATGACGACGCCGCCTTCATGCCGCTGCACTGGCAGGATCTTGCCTGGGCGGCGAAGAAGAACGTCAAGCTCGAGCCCGTGGTGAATGTCATGAACTTCCCATATCTCGGGGATCTCGTGGTCGAACAGTAAGAACGCGACCATGCAATGCCGCCATCGGGCGGCATTGCCCTATTCCCATTCATGATGTTTCTCCGGCCCAGCCCATTCAGGGCATGGGACGGAGATGCCCGTTTAACAGGACACGCCATCCATGATCGCTTTTCTGATCAAGCGACTGATGCATGCCTTCGTGGTCATGTTCGTCATCAGCGTTATCAGTTTCGCCATCCAGAGCAATCTGGGCGATCCCATCCAGCAGATGGTGGGACAGTCCGTGCCGGAGAGCCAACGGGCCGAACTGCGAGAGGAGCTGGGGCTCAACGACTCTTTCCTCGTGCAGTACGGTCGCTTCGCGACCAACGCCCTGCAAGGCGATTTCGGTTACTCGTACTTTTTCAACGAGCCGACGACAGAGGTCATCCAGCGCCATTTACCGGCGACGCTGGAACTGGTGATTGCCGCGACACTCATTATCGTAGTGTTCTCGGTGCCCATTGGGGTCTACTGTGCCATACGCCCACGATCGGCCCTGTCACGCTTTTTCATGAGCGTGTCCATCATCGGTATTTCGATCCCCGTTTTCCTGACGGCCATCATGTTGATTCAACTCTTCGCAATTGGCGTCGATTTCTCGCCGTTTCCGGTGGATACGGGCTGGGGACAGTGGCTCAACGGTGTGCTGTCCACCGAAGGCGGGATGCCGTCATACGGTCGCGGCAACGACTTGACGCATCTCTTCGGCACCTGGGATAGCAACTTCTTCTCCCTTGATGGCCTGACATACTTGGTATTGCCCGCCGTTTCGTTGGCGTCGATCATGCTACCACTGTTCATTCGTCTGATACGTGCCGAAATGCTCGAGGTCCTGCAGTCGGAATACGTCAAGTTCGCCACGGCCAAAGGGATCTCGCTCAAGCGCATCTACTTCGTGCATGCACTCAAGAACACCATGTTGCCAGTCATTACCGTCGGTGGCGTTCAGCTCGGCACCATGGTGGCTTACACCATCCTGACCGAGACCGTCTTCCAGTGGCCGGGCATGGGGCTCATGTTCCTCGAAGCCATCCAGCGCTCGGATATCCCGCTCATCGTGACCTACTTGATGATTGTCGGCTTGATCTTCGTGGTTACCAACACGCTGGTTGATTTGGTCTACGGACTGATCAATCCGACAGTGAAACTGACAGGGAAGCCGGCATGACGACACCGACTGCAACAACGCCTTCCCGCTGGAAGCGTTTCCGTAATTCTTATCTGGTCTACAGCTTCAAGCGTGATTGGATCGCGCAATTCTGTCTGGCTATCTTCTTGTGTCTACTGCTGGGGGCGATCTTCGCGCCGTGGCTTGCGCCGATGAACCCCTACGATCTTACCCAGATCAGCATTCTCGACTCCGAGCTGCCACCCTTGTGGATCGATGGCGCCGACCCGCTCTTTCCCCTGGGGACCGATGCCCAGGGGCGTGATTTGCTGTCGACGATTCTCTATGGTGCACGCGTCTCGCTGATCATTGGCTTCGGGGCAGTGATGCTCCAGGCGCTGATCGGTGTCACCGTAGGACTGATGGCCGGCTACTTGGGTGGCCGGATCGATGCGTTTCTGATGCGTCTGGCGGACATTCAGCTATCGTTCTCCACATTGATGGTCGCCATCATCGTCGGGGCGTTGATCAAGGCTGTCTTCGGCGGTGCCGTGTATAGCGACTATGCCGTCTGGCTGTTGGTGTTGATCATCGGGCTTGCTGAATGGCCGCAATACGCCCGCACGGTGCGTGCTTCGGTGCTGGCCGAGCGTTCCAAGGAATACGTGGATGCCGCCCGTGTCATGGGGTATCGCGACCGGCGCATCATGTTCCGCCACATCTTGCCCAACACGCTCTCACCGATTTTCGTCATCTCGACCGTGCAGATCGCCAATGCCATCATTTCCGAGGCCGCCCTCTCCTTCTTGGGCCTGGGCATGCCGGAAACCCAGCCTTCTCTAGGCTCATTGATCAAGTCTGGCTTCGATTACCTGCAATCCGGGTCCTGGTGGATCACGTTGATTCCCGGCGCGGTCCTCGTGGTGCTGGTACTGGTGGTCAACTTGCTTGGCGATTGGCTGCGCGACGTCATGAATCCTCGGCTCTACAAGGGGTAACGCATATGGCCTTACTCGAAGTTTCCAATCTCGATGTGCGCTTCGCCTTGCGCCTAGGTGAGGTGCGCGCCTTGCGTGACGTCAGCTTTACGCTGGATCGCGGCGAGCGCCTGGGCATTGTCGGCGAATCCGGCGCGGGCAAATCGGTGGCCGCGTTCACCTTGCTCAATCTTATCGCCAAGCCGGGGTATATCGCCGACGGCAGCATTCGCTTCGAGGGAAACGACTTGGCGCGAATGTCGGCGCGCGATCTGCGTCGTGTGCGCGGCAACCGGATCTCGATGATCTTTCAGGATCCGATGATGACGCTCAACCCCGTGCTTTCCATTGGCGAGCAAATGGTCGAGAGCCTGAAGGCGCATCGGCGCATCTCGACACGCGAAGCGCGCGCCATTGCCCTACACAAGCTCAAGCAGGTTTATATTCCATCGCCGGAAACGCGTCTGGATCAGTATCCTCACGAGCTCTCCGGGGGCATGCGCCAGCGCATCATCATTGCGATCGCGCTCCTGCTGGATCCGGATATCATCGTCGCCGACGAGCCCACCACGGCGTTGGATGTGACGATTCAAGCCGAAATCATGACGCTCCTGCGTGAGCTATGCGAGAAGCACAACGTGGGACTGGTGTTGATCACTCATGATTTGGGAGTGGTCAGCCAGATGACCCAGCGTACGCTGGTCATGTACGCAGGGCGCGTCATCGAGCAAGGACCGACGCGCGAAATCATCAACGATGCCCAGCACCCCTACACGCAGGGGTTGCTCAATGCCCTGCCCCAGATGACCACGCCCGGTAGCCGGCTCAATCAAATCCCCGGCTCGATGCCATCACTCGCCAATACGCCGAGCGGTTGCGCATTTCATCCGCGTTGCCAATATCGTTACGACGCTTCGGGACAGCCGCGCCGCGATTGCCTTGAAGAGGTCCCCGAGTTCGTCACCTCGGGGAATTGCGAGGTCGCGTGCCACATGGTGCGTGACATGCTCGCCAAGGAGGCCTCATGAACGCCGTTACCGCCCAAGCATCACCCGTGATCGCGTCTCAGTCCCACGCCGAGGCCGAGTCCCTGCTGGAGATTCGCGGGATGTACAAGTATTTCCCGCTAGCCGACGGATTTCTCGAACAGTTGCACTTCGAAAAAGGCCGCCTGGTGCGACGCAATGAGCAGGTGCATGCCATCAACGGCGTGGACCTCAGCGTTCACCGAGGCGAAGCCTTGTGCGTGGTCGGCGAGTCCGGCTGTGGCAAGTCTACCGTGGCGCGCCTGGTCATGGGGCTACTGTCCCCCAGCGCCGGGGAGATTACGTACGACGGTCAGCGTATCGATAACATGCGTGGCAAGCGGCTACTGCCCTATCGCCAGCGTATGCAGATGATCTTCCAGAATCCGTATGCCTCGCTTAACCCGCGCATGACGATTCAACAGACGCTGGAAGAACCTCTGCGCTTTCATCACCCGAACTGGACGACACCGCAGGTTCAGGACAAGGTGGCCGACGTGATGGCGTCGGTGGGCATCGACCCGGAATGGGGCAAGCGTTTCGGGCACGAGTTTTCCGGTGGTCAGCGCCAACGGATCGCGATTGCCCGAGCGTTGGCCGTCGACCCTGAGTTCATCGTCGCTGACGAGCCGATCTCGGCGCTCGATGTGTCGATCCAGGCACAGGTGCTCAACCTGCTGATGGACGCGCAGGCCGAACGTCATCTGACGTATCTCTTCATCACCCATGACTTGGCGGTCGTGGAGCATTTCGGCACGCGCGTAGCGGTCATGTACCTGGGCACGGTGTGTGAGCTGGCCGATACGCGTTCGCTGTTCGCGAGCCCCAAGCATCCCTATACGCAAGCGCTGCTCTCGGCGATTCCCCGTCTCGAAGATGACCGCCCCGAGCATGTACGCCTTTCCGGCGAAGTGCCCACGCCGGTTCACCTTCCTTCGGGGTGTGTCTTTCATGGCCGGTGTTCGCACGCCATGGAGCGCTGTCGCCAGGAGGTACCCCAGCTCATCGTCACCGACGATGGCAACCAGGTGGCGTGTCATGCGGTCGAGGAAGGCCGACTCTGAGCGTATTGTGGAGCAAAATACTTGCGGTGCCCCGTTTACCTGAGCGTAACGGGGCGACGCCGTGCGCCTCGGCTGGCGTGCGGCGTCAACGATGATGGATGGCGTCTGAAGATGGAAATTCGCTGGCTCGAAGACTTCATCGTGCTGGCCAGGGAACGCCATTTTTCCCGGGCCGCCGATGCCCAGAATGTGACCCAACCGACTTTTTCGCGGCGTATCAAGCTGCTCGAGGAGGAAATGGGGACCACCTTGATCAACCGCCAAACGCTGCCGTTGAGTCTGACGCCCGCCGGCGAGGAGTTTCTAGCGCTTTGCGAGCAGATCACCGAGCGCGTGCGATTGACGCGTGACCGTTTGCAGTCGATTGCAGCCGATGAAGCCAGGCGCATCCTGCTGGCCGCGCCGCAGAGCTTGGTGTCGAACTTCCTGCCCGGTTGGCTCGATCAGCACGGCCTGACACCGGCGATATCGCCTTACTTGCGCGCCACGAGCTGGTTGATCGGTGATTATCTGCATGGACTGGAACGCGGCGAATGTGATTTAGCACTTTTTTACTGGCCGCATGGACGTATCGCTCTCGATATTGAGATGAGTGAGCTTGAATATCTGAGTCTGGGCGAAGAGCGACTCGTTCCGGTGAGCGCTCCCGATACCGAGGGGCGTTCACGCTTTTCGTTGCCAGGAACGCGCCGCCAGCCCCAACCGCTGATTGCCTTTCATCCACGCGGATTGATGGCGGCCGCGCTCGAGGCGCACCTTGGCCGCCAGCCGGATGCCGTCTACCTGAATACGCTCAATGAAAGTGTGCAAGCCACTAATATTCGCGAGCTGGTAGTACAAGGCTACGGGCTTGGATGGCTGCCGCAGCGCAGCGTGATTACGCCGATGGCCAATGGCGAATTGGTGCGCGCCGGCGATGAGCGTTGGGATGTCCCGCTGGATCTGCGTTTGTACGTCCGCAAGGATTCACGTCACCCCGGTGTGCCCGGTTTATGGCAACAACTCGAGGCAACGTACGGTAATGCCTGAATGTACTTGCCGAGCAAGCGCAACGCGTTAGGCATTCGCTCGCCGACTTTGCAGACAGCGCCTAAGCTACAGATAGATTCGCAAGAGCAACGCCGATGTCACGCACGCTGTTTTGCGCCGATTTTTGCGCGCCACGAGGGCTGGGTAATCGCCATGTGCAGACCCTGCTGCCTCGCTTTCTCCGTTTGCCCTCGCTTGAGCGTGAAACGGAAATCATCAACTTGCCCGATGGCGACTTCGTCGAGCTGGCCTGGGCCCTGCCGGCCCCTACGCGAGCGGACGCACCGGTGTTCGTACTGTTTCATGGCTTGGAAGGCTCGTTCGACTCACCGTATGCACGCGAGCTGATGCGCGCGGCGAGTGAAATGGGCTGGCGGGCGGTTCTGATGCACTTTCGTGGCTGTGGGCAGGCGCCCAACCGGCTTGCCCGGGCCTATCATTCGGGTGATACGGCGGATGCCTATTGGGTCATTGGGCAGTTGGCGCTACGTTATCCACGCGCCATCAAGGTCGCGGCCGGTGTCTCGCTGGGCGGCAACATGCTTCTCAAATTGGTCGCCGAGCAAGGTGGCGACGGCCTCGATCTGGCCGGGGCCATTGCCATTAGTGCGCCACTCGATCTGGCAGCCAGCGCCGATGCGCTCAACCGCGGCTTTTCTCGCGTCTATCAGCGTCACCTGCTCCACGCCCTCAAACGCAAGGTTATCACCAAACTGGCGGCCGGCCCCCTGCCGATCACGCTCAGCGCACGACAGCTCGCAGGCCTGGAGACGTTCTGGGCGTACGACAACGCCGTCACGGCGCCTTTACACGGTTTTCAGTCGGCCAGTGACTATTATCGGCGCGCTTCCGCCGGTCGTCTGCTGGGCGACATAGAACTGCCGACCTTGATCCTGCATGCCGCAGACGATCCCTTCATGCCCGCCGACCTGTTCTCTCGGCTGCCGGCTCCAGCCGATGCCGTAGGCCTGGAAATCGCCCGCCAAGGCGGGCATGTCGGCTTTGTCGAGTCACGCCAGGGCCGACTCGGCTCCTGGCTGGCACGGCGTGTCGCATGGCAATTGGAATGTTGGGCCGCGCATTTGGCTCCCCACCGCTCGCTGGCGGCGGGTCCCGACGGTTGATGCTCGTCAAGCTTTCAGGAGAGGGGCGGGTAAGAGGCCTGGCCCTTCACGTCACCGGGCAAGCCACTCCTGTGCCCTTGAGGCCGCAATATCCCGCCGGATTCTTGGCCAGATACTGCTGGTGGTACTCTTCCGCATAATAAAAGACCTCGAGCGGTGCGACTTCCGTGGTGACATTCCCCAACCCTTGCTGACGAAGGGCCTGGTCGTATTCTTGCCAGCTCTTGTCGACCAGTGGGCGCTGTAGCTCATCCGTGGTGTAGATGACGCTCCGGTACTGGCTGCCGATGTCATTGCCTTGGCGCATGCCTTGCGTCGGATCGTGCGCTTCCCAGAAAGCACGCAGCAATTCGGGTAATCCGATTTCGGTGGGGTCGAACACGACATGGACTACCTCGGCGTGTCCGGTATGCCCAGTGCAGGCTTCCTCGTAGGTCGGGTTGGGCGTATAGCCGCCAGCGTAACCCACCGCTGTCACGTAAACACCCGGCATTTCCCAGAACAGACGCTCTGCACCCCAGAAACAACCAAGCCCTAGCACGATTTCCTCATGCCCTTCCGGGAACGGCGACAACATCGAGCGACCGTTGACATAATGAGTGCCGCTGATACGTATAGGCGTATCACGCCCCTCGAGTGCCGTTTCCGGCGTGGGAAGCTCGAGCGATTCTTGTGGCCACATAGGGAAAATCTCGCATGACGATGAGTAAAAAAGCGTCCAACACCTGCCCCTGTGGGCAGCCACGGCGCTTCGATGAATGCTGCGCGCCGATCCATGAGGACCCGCGCCGCGCCAGGACACCCGAGGCGCTGATGCGAGCACGCTATAGCGCTTTCGCGCGCGATGCGTACGACGCGTTGATCGCTACCTGGGATCCCGCCACATGCCCTACCCGCGACTCTCTGGCCACGAACACAGCACGTTGGCTGAAGCTGATCATCCATGACAGCACCCAACAAGGCGAGAAAGGCACGGTAACGTTTAGTGCCGATTTCATCGACACCGATGGCTTTCAGCGCCTTACCGAAACTAGCCGCTTTCGGTTCGTCACTCATGCCGACCAGTGGTTCTATGTCGACGGCGACACCCAGTGGCGTCGCCGTGACATCGGCCGCAATGCCGCGTGTCCCTGCGGCAGTGGCCTCAAGGCGAAGCGCTGCTGCGCCCGAGGCTGAAGGTATAGATCAAGTCGAGTGCTTGAGCCGCGCCGGATACCGCTTCCAGATACAGGTTCTGAATCAGTCGATAGCGCAGTGTCAACTCGGCAATGGGAGAGAAAATGCCAACGCCGTAGCTAACTTTCAAGTCATCGAAGACATAGCCACTGACGACGACCTGACTATCCTCGCCCGAGCCCGAGGTGTCGAGACTTAAATCATCGACCCCGAATGCCTGGCCGAGTTGGCCCACGGCGCGCCCACTTTGCGACAGCGAGAGCCCGATCAGCGCTGAGGTCAGCGCCCCATCGCCGCCGTCGTCACCCGGGGCTCGGCCTCTAAGCAGATAGGAAAGAGCCCGGCTTTCCGACATCGCGGGTTCCGAGAAAATGCTCAATTGCGGGCTTTCCGCCCGGCCCGTGACGCGTAGACCTGCGGTCACGTCGTCCTCGATGGTGTCGGGATTGCGAATCGCCTCGAATTGCAGACGCGGTTGGGATGCCGGCCCGCTGAAGAGAATCTGCCCCTGGCGAATGATCAGATCCTGTCCGAATGCGGTATAACTACCGTCGACCAAGTTGACATCGCCGAACAACTGTACCGGCCCGCTGCCCTGGCGCACTTCGAGTTGGCCTTCCAATTGTGACTCGAGGCCATAAGCTTCCAGGCTCATGTCCGGACCGAGATGCAGCATGACGCTGATATCTAACGCCATGCCGGCATCTGAGAGCGCTTGGGCCGTGGCTTCGCCCTGCTCACCCGACGCTTCGGCTTCTTGCTGGGCAGCATCCTCCTCACGCGTGATGATGACCTCGTCGCTGCTCGGTGCCACGGCGGAGGGTGGAATCTTGCCCACCTCAAGGCGCGCCCAGGGCACATCGACATTACCGCGTACTTGTAAGCGGTCTGGATTGGCGTCGACACGTAAGTCCGGGGCGACACGCAAGCGCCCGAAATCCGGCAGACTGACCTCCAGCGGGTTGTCCTGCCCCTCAATGCCTAAACGTGCCTGCCAGGCTGATGGGGCCTGCCAGTCGGCCTCGCCATCCAGGTTAAGCTGCCCTTTCTCACCGGCCACAAACCCTTCGACGTCGGCGCGTTGTCCAGCGAAGTCAATGCCCAGACGGGCATCGCGTATCGCCACGGGAATGGCCGCGCCACGTGCTTTTACGCCCTCGACAGTCAGTTCGCCATCGAGCGCGGGCTCACGCAACGTTCCAGCGAAGGTGACATCACCGGCGAGTGCCCCTTCGAGGTTGGATAAACCTTCGACGAGTGCGCGATACGGCGCGAAGGCAACATCATCGACCTGCAGGCGCCCTTCCAAGGCGGCGTCACCCAGCGGATCGTCGATACCCAGCGTCAGCGCCAATTGCCCGGTATCGCCCTGATCGAGTGTCAGCCGTGTATCGGCGCGAGATGGCGTGGCATCGAACCTCACCGCGAGGCGGCTGTCCGGCAGTTCCCAGGGGTTGCCACGCGCATCTTCGCCGGTGACGTCCAGCTGGCTATCGATCTGACCCTCGGCGTGCCACTGTTGGCCCGCCTGTTGCCAACTCAGATTGGCCTCGCCTTGGGTATCACCGTCCACGTGCCAGCCGGACGGCAGCTTGTCGGCAAGCAGGTCCATGGGAATGTCGCGCAAGGCCAGCGACGCGTCGCCAGTATCGGCGGAGAGTCGCGCTCGGTCGACGAGACACGCCTCGCCGCCCTGCTGGCGAACCAGACAGAACGGTGAGAGTGTCACGCGTTGGGCGGCAATATCGGCATTGAATTCCAGAGCGTCATCGAGCGCGATATCGCCGTATTGAGTCGCCAGCTCGAGGGGCGCCAGCGACCCGCGATAGCGCTGAGCGTCTGCGTCGTACTGACCGTCGAGCGTGAGACCCGCCTGTGAGAGCGGCAGGCCGCTTCCCAGTTGAGCATCGAGTTTCAGCGTGTGCTGGGAAAGATGCCCACCCAGCGCGAGGCTCAGGGCATCGACACGTTGGCCGCCGGCCTCGAGTCCTTCGATAGACACGTCGACATTCACACGCGGGTCGTCGATCCCTTCGCTATGCGCCTTCAGCGACAAGGACTGGACTTGTTGCGTCTGATAGCGCAGCGCTTCTCCAGACATGTCGAGATCGAGACGTGGCGATTCGAGCGAGCCTTGGGCGTCGAGATCGCCCTGCAAGGTGCCACCGAGCCCGGGCCAAAGCGTAGAGAGCTGCGGCGCCTCAATGCGACTGCGCAGGTCCAGACGCTCCCCGATGTTGCCTTCCGCAGTGATGCGATTATCGCCTTGGCGAAGGTCGAGCTGGTCGATCGCCCATTGCATCTGGCTATTGCCACTGAGTTTGGCATTCAAACGTAGGGCTCTGTCTTGCAAGGTCCCGTCGATGGCCAACTGCGGTATGCGCAGCCGCCAGCCTTGAGGCTGCATGTCGAAGCCGACGCGCGCCTTACCGTTGAGCATCCCCTCGACGGCCTCAGTGAAGGCGCCCACGGGCAGCTTGTCGAGTTGGAGATCGCTTTCCACCGATAGCGCCGAGGACCAGTCCACTTGGCCACGACCGCTCAAGGTGCCGCCTTCGGCCTGGAGCGTGAGCGGTGACCAGGCAAAGTGCGCGGCGTCGCCACGGCCATCGAGCGTCAACCGGCTTTCGGGAAGGCCGTCCCCGCGCGCCGTCAAGTCGAGTGCGACGCGATAATCCTCCAGCGAGCCATCGGCGTCGAGTTGGAGCGTGTCGAGCCGATAGTCTGCCTTGCCTGCGCCTACGTGCTGCGCTGCCGACACAGCGGCGGCGTCGAGACGACTTCGCGCCGTGAGCTCAGGCGCGGTGAGCGTGCCCGCCAGCGGCCAAGTGATATCGTTGGCATCGAGCGATAGATTGAATGGCAAGGTCGGAGCGAGCGCATCGACCGTGCCCTTCAGCGTGGCCGTGACGGGGCCGCTGGCGTCGAGGTCGAGCGCCAGATCGGCCAGGGAGCCATCCAACGTCAACTCGGCCCGCTGACCGGCCAGCGGGGCACGCGCGATGTGCGCGTCCAAGCTGCCATGGAGGGGGTAGTCGCCGCTCAGAGTCGTCTGCAGGGCAAGTTCCGCCTCACCGTCATCGCTGAGCACGTGCAGCCGATGAATGGCGACATCGCTGCCTTCGCTGGAAATCGACAGCGTGGCTCGCGTCAGATGGTAGGACGTTGCGCCACGCAACTGGAAGTCGTCGACCACTAGACTTGGAGCGCGAATATCGAGTGGCAAGTCGATCTCGGGCAATGCCAAGCGGCGTTGTTCGTCATCGGTATCGGCTGTCTTGTTATCAACCGCAGACGCTTCATTGGTCGCAGACGCGTCATGGGAGGCGTTTTCCTCGGCAGAGCTGCCCACCGCCGCCTGTGAGGCCGCATCGATAGTACCTGCAGGAATGCTCGGCGATGCCATCCCTTGGGTCAGGCGCTGCCCCTCGCTCAAAGGCAGGTATAGTTGTGCCCCCTCCAGGCGGGTGGGCAGTAATGTGAGGTCTTTGCCGGAGACGCGCGCACCGGTGGTGAAGTCATCCCAGTGCACTTGCGTGCCATCGGCCAGATCGACGCGTACGTCCTCGAGCCCGAGGGCGCGTATCTCGATGGGAAACGGAAACCACAGCGCCGGCATTCCCCCGTCGGACGATGCATCGGCTTGGGCGTCATCGCCGGACTCGCCAGATGCCAAGGCAACGTGCGCACCTTCGACTTGCAGCCCTTGAAGGCAGAGTTTGCCGTCCAGCAGACAATCGTCGGCCCAGCTCAGATGCAAGCGCTCGACATCGAGGATGAGAGAGCCGATATCGAGGTGCAGGCCACGTAACGTCAGCGTGTCCAGCGGTGCCCCTTCTACCCCATCGACTTCGTACCAGCCGCGTGACTGACCCTGATCGGCCAGCCACGCGGTCCCCCAGGGCGACAAGGCCGCCCCGAGCAACAACAACACCAGTCCCAAGAGCCACAGCGGTACATAAATCAGTGCACGGATCAGAATTCCGGTCCGATGGCGAAGTGCAGACGCCACGCGTCCTCCTCATTGTCGAAAGGATGGGCGATATCGAAACGTACGGGGCCCACAGGCGAAATCCATCGCACACCGATACCCGCACCGGTCTTGAGTTCCTCGGGCCACCATTCATCGAAGGCGTTGCCGGTGTCGATGAACGTTGCTCCCCACCAGTTGCCGGTAACCCGTCGCTGGTACTCGGCGCTGGCGGTCAGCATGTGCTGGCCCCCGAGTAGTTCGCCGTCGTCATTCTCCGGCGACAGGCTCTCGTAGCTGTAGCCGCGCACGCTTTGATCGCCCCCGGCAAAGAAACGCAGTGACGGAGGGATCTTGTCGAAGGTGTCGGTCGCCATGGCGCCACCGCCCACGCGGCCGACGAAGCGATTGTTCTGGCCCAGCGAGCGAATCCACTGTGAGTCGAACGTCGTGCGTACAAAGCGCGCGTCCGACCCCCACTTGGGATCGGAGACTTCCAGCGCCAACCGCTGCCGATCACCCCACATGGGAAAATTGGGTTGCCGCGTTCGATTACGGGTCCAACTGATCCCGGGATAAAGCAGCAGGACTTGTTCGTCCTGATCCGCCTGGGTGAAATCCTCGTATGTGGTACGAAAATAGAGCTCTTGCACCCAGTCGTCATCGAATTTCCAACGGCGTGCCAACTCGACCGAACTCTCGAAACTTTGTGTGTCCTCGTTGTCGAGTTTGCGCAGACCGTAGCCTAGACGGTAGTTATCGCGTAGCGGGTCTGCCAGCGGTATCAGATACTCACCGTCGAAGCGCTGTTCGGGACCCGAGAGGTACAAGGCATTCGAGAGGCTGTGGCCACGATCATTGAGCCAAGGCATGTCCCAACTGAATTGAACGCGTGGCCCCACATCAGTGGCGTAGCCGATCCCGGTTTCGAACTGATGGCGGTCGGCGGGAATCACAGAGACATCGACCGGCACATCGGTGCGCTGCTGGCCATGCAGTCGGCGCACGGCGGCAAACCCTGGGCCACTCGTCAAAGGCGGTCTGCGCCCGGTGGCTTCTTGCCACCATTGTCCGCTATTCGCGCCACGCCCGCCGCTGTCGATACGAGGACGCACGGCAATGCCGCGAAACCAGTCGGTTTTCCCCAGACGCTGGTTGTACTCGGCCAGTTGCCCGGCCAGGTAGGGATCACCGTCCTCGAACGGTAACATGCGGCGCAGGCGATCTTCTTCGATCTGGTTCCCCGAGAAACGGATATTGCCGAAATGATAACGCGGCCCGCTATTCATCCTCAGGAAGATACGAGCGCTTGACTCCCAGGGGCGCACTTCCATCCGCCGTTGGGTAAAACCGGCATCGAAATAGCCGCGCGCGAGCGCCAATGTGGAGAAGCGGCTCTTGGCGCTTTCGTAGCGATCATGGCGTAATGCATCGCCTTCCTTGAGCGCCACTTGATCGAGTGCGCGCTGAAAGGCGCTGTCATCGTGGGCCTCGCCATCGATGCCCACGTCGAGCTGAGTGATATGTGTCTGTGGACCGGGGTCGATGGTAATAACGGCATCGGCATCGAACGTTCCGTCGGGATACACTGTTTCGATCTGGGGTGAGTAATAGCCGAAGGCACGCAATGCCCGTTGGGTGCGATCGCGGACCTCGCTGTCCAGACGATCCTCGCTGATGTTCTGGGTATCGATCGCGCGCAGGAAGGTGACGATATTGTCAGCAGCGGGGCCTTCGAGTCCCTCAACGGACGCGTCCAGCGCATAAGCGCCGGACGTGACGATACTCAATGCCGCTCCCCACAGGATGCGCCGTGTCATGGAATGGCGCATCGAGGTCAGCCTCTCCAGCGTTGTTGATCGACAACGTCCATCCGTGGAGGGGCGATAACTCCCGGGCATTGATCTCGGCTGATTTCCAATGACTCAATCCTTGTCGTGAGATCGCGTAATTAGTCGACGGCGGCATTACTGAGAAGCGGAAAGTGCTTCCACATTGGCATTGAGAGCCAATTGTCCCTGGCGAAGTTCCCGTAAGTCGTCCTGAATGCTAGCGACCTCATTGGCGACTTCATCGTGGTCACCTGATAGTGATGCGAGCCGAGCGCTCAGATCGTCGAGGTTGTCTTGCAGGTCGTCAAGCGTTTCGCCACGGGCCTGCCGTGTGTCGGCCAGTCCCTCGAGACGCTGTGTCAGCGTCTCGAGCCCACTGCCCTGCTCTTCCTGACGCGAGGAGAGTGACTCCAGGCGTGACGACAAGGTAGCGCGCGCATCCTCGCCGGTGCTTTCCAGGGCCTTGAGTGAGGCTTGCTGGGCGGCAATGAGCGTTTGCTGCGTGCCTTGCGTCTCGCGTAAATTCTTCAGGGCGCTGCTCGATCCCGTGCCTTCCTCCAGTTCGCTAACCTTGTTTTCCAGATTGCCGATCACGGCACGGGAGGAATCCAATTCGGAGCGCAGCCGGTCCAGTTCATCGCGCAGGCTGTCGCCGGAGGCATCCAGTGAACTGCCCGTGGCGTCGAGGCGATCGGTCAAGGTGTTTTGACGTGCTTCGAGGTTGGAAAACCGCGCCTGCCAGGCTTGACGCTCTTGCCAGTAAAAGCTCGCGATCCCCGCCAGGGCGACGATGAGAAGTAACGTCAGACACCACAGTGGCCAGACGCGTGAGCGTCGACGCCGCGTACCTTTGCCGGCAGGGCGTGGACGGCTGTCGGCGATGGGATCGGTATCGCGCTCGGGTACGATACGCGGTTCCTGACGTGTTCCTTCCGGTCGTTCAGACATGCTCGGCTCTCGTCTCGACTACGTTATGTATCAATACCCTGGCGCATCCACGGGTGTGGCGAAATTGGCGCTTACCGGGGCCGGTGCTAAGATGCCGGGCGCCGTTGAGAACGCAGATGCTTGGTATTGTAAGGTTTTTTAGCAAAAGGAGAACACCATGGCCTTTGAACTACCCGCCCTGCCGTATGAAAAAAACGCGCTCGAACCGTATATCTCCGCCGAAACACTGGAGTATCACTACGCTAAGCATCATCAAGCCTACGTGAACAAGCTCAACGAGCTGACCCAGGGCACCGCCGACGACGACAAGTCGCTCGAAGAGATCATTCAATCGGCTTCCGGCGTCCTGTTCAATCAGGCGGCCCAAGTATGGAACCATACTTTTTACTGGCACTGTCTCTCTCCGCACGGTGGTGGCGAACCCAAGGGCGCGCTAGGCGATGCGATCAAGGTGACGTTCGGCTCCTTCGAGCAGTTCAAGGAGGCGTTCAATGCCAAGGCGGCAGGTAATTTCGGCTCTGGCTGGACCTGGCTGATCAAGACCGCCGACGGCGGGGTGGACATCAGCAACACCGACGATGCCGACTGCCCCATCGTGCACGGCCAGACGCCGCTGATGACCATCGATGTCTGGGAGCATGCTTACTACATCGATTATCGCAATGCGCGTCCCAAATACCTGGATGCCGTTTGGAATGTCATCAACTGGGATTTCATCGCCCAGAACTTCAATGATTGATCACCCAGCGAGATAAGCTCTGACGTCGACGCGTATCATGCACGCCCCGCGTTGAGGGGGCGTATGTCCTTCAGGCGTTGACCGGATCCGCTCGCCGACCGATCCCCCGATAGATCAAGCCACGTGCCGCAACATAATCGGGATCGTAAATATTGCGGCCATCAAGAATCAATGGCGTGATCATGAGTTCGCTCAGGCGGCGCCAATTGGGGTTCCAGTAGCATTTCCACTCGGTGACCAGCATCAGAGCATCCGCTCCCTCGCAAGCGGCGTAGAAATCATCGTCGCAAAAGCGTACGCGAGGATGCTGCTCGTAGAGCTCACACAGTGCCGGCAACGCCTCGGGGTCGTGAATGCTGACGTTAACGCCCTGCGCCAACAGCGCATCGATCAAGGTGAGCACCGGCGCTTGGTCGATGCGGGTGGTCCCGGGCTTGAACGCCGCTCCCCAGATGGCGACGCGCCGCTCGTAGAGCTGTCCATGGAAGTAGTGCCAGAATTTGCGGAACAGCGTCTCCTTCTTCTGCTCGTTGATGTCGAGGACATGCTCGAGCAGTAACGACTCGCGACCGGAGGCATGTTGAACATCGGCCAGCCGCATGAGATCACGCGAGAAGCTGGGACCGCCAAAGCCACAGCCGGGATATAGGTACTCGAAACCGATACGGCTATCGGCGCCCATTCCCAGGCGGACGTGTTCGACATCGACATCCAGGGAGTCGGCCAGGCCTGCCAACTCGTTCATATAACTGATGCGTGTCGCCAACATGCCGATGATCGCCAGTTTGGCGAGCTCCGCAGCGCGGCGCGGCATGAGCTGGAAGACGTCCTGGCGCCGGTTGAAGGCACGCAGCAGCTCGCGTACCTGGGCAGTGGCCTGGCTATCTTCGCTACCTAGCAACCAGCGTGCCGGGCGGGTGAAGGTTTCCCAGGCACGGCCTTCTTCCAGCATGTCCGGCAAGGCGACTGCCGCTTGGCCGGTATGGCCAAGCAACGCCTCGAGGCGTTCGGTGTGCCCGACCGGAAACGTCGAATTATTGACGATCACCAGCGGAGTGCTTTGCGCTGCGGGGATATCGGCCACATAGGCTTCCGCAGATTCACGTTGGTCCGGAGCCAGCGCCAGCCAATGAATCTCGATATCTTCCCGCGCGGGCGTATCGACCAGGCGTAGCAGGCCCGAGCGACACCCTGCATCGATCTGGGACTTGAGTCCCGGTTCGCGAAGCAACCATTCGGCATGCTCCAGACGTTGCCAGGGCAATTCGGGATGCGGGCACCAGTCGACCTGGTGCCCCACCGAGGAAAGCGCTGCCGCTGCCACGCCCGCCGATAGCTCGCTTCCATACACGTTCACGCGCATGGCATCAGCCCTCGTTTGCGTAACGGCTCAATAGGGAGCGGAAGCCTTCGCCATACTGGGGATGACGCTTGGCGAGTGCCAGTGTGGCTTCCAGGTAGCCTAGTTGATGCCCGCAATCGTAGGTATTGCCACGCATGCGATAAGCTTCGGCGCCCTGCTGCTGGCGAAGGACCTCGAGGGCATCGGTAAGCTGGATCTCATTCCCCGCACCGGGTTTGGTTTCAGCCAGCAATGGGAAGATGGCGGCCGGCAACAGATAACGCCCGATCACCGCCAGGCTGGAAGGTGCTTCCTCCACCTTGGGTTTTTCGACCATGCCCGTCAGCGGTGCGCTATCACCGGGGGCTGGTGTCTCGCCCTCGAGCGCGACGATCCCATATTTGTGGGTCATCTCTTGTGGCACGTTTTCGACCATGATCTGTGCCTGACCGCTCTTGTCGTAAGCCGCGATCATGCCGGCCAGATCGTTCTGCGATAGATTGCCGGCATCTACCAGCACGTCGGGCAGCAGCACGGCAAACGGATCGTCGCCAATCACTGACTGCGCGCATAGTACGGCGTGCCCAAGCCCCAGGGCGACCGACTGGCGCACGGCGATGATGCTCACATCCTCGGGGACGATGTTGCGCACTTCGGCGAGTAATTCATCCTTGCCCTTGGCCTCGAGCATCGCCTCGAGCTCGAAGTTCTTGTCGAAGTGGTTCTCGATGGCGCTTTTACTGGAGTGCGTCACCAGCACGATTTCCTTGATGCCGGCGGCCACCGCCTCTTCGACGACGTACTGAATGACCGGCTTGTCGACGATAGTGATCATTTCCTTGGGAATGGCCTTGGAGGCAGGTAGGCAACGCGTACCGAGTCCAGCGACGGGTAGTACGGCCTTCTTGATCATGAGGGGTCCTTCCTTAGCGTTCTAGGGTCGAGTGTCGGCAGTATGCCATAGTGAAAAGCGTGGCGGCGCCACCGATTCGGCATTCTTTTGATGGTATTCAGACAAAGAGGTTCGCACTGTCTAGCATTTCGAGGTTGGCGGAATGCGCCCCTCAACATCCGCGCGTAACATTGTAGAATGTGCGTTATTGGCGTGCCGGCACGTGACGACATATATAAACATTCGATTTCGATACGTATGCCGCGGCATCGGTTCGATCATTTCTCCAAGAGGAAGCCCCATGAGCGAAACGTTCGGTAACAACGTGGATCACGCCGAGATCGCCAAGTTCGAAGCGCTTGCCAGCCGCTGGTGGGATCCTGAAAGCGAGTTCAAACCGCTGCATGAGATCAACCCGCTGCGCCTGAACTTCATCGATGAGCAGGCCAATCTGGCGGGCAAGACCGCCATCGATGTGGGATGCGGTGGCGGCATTCTCAGCGAGGCGATGGCGCATCGCGGCGCTCGGGTCACGGGCATCGACATGGGAGAAGCACCGCTCGCCGTCGCGCGTCTGCACCAGCAGGAAAGCGAGGTCGCAGTCGACTACCACCAGATCAGCGCCGAGGAAATGGCCGCCCAGCACCCTGGTGAATTCGATGTCGTCACCTGCCTGGAAATGCTCGAGCATGTTCCCGATCCAGCGGCGGTCGTGCGAGCATGCGCGACGCTGGTCAAACCCGGCGGCCACTTATTTTTCTCGACCATCAACCGCAATCCCAAGGCGTATATGTTCGCCATTCTAGGTGCCGAGTACGTGTTACAGCTATTGCCCCGGGGGACGCACACCTACAACAAGTTCATTCGCCCGGCGGAGTTGTCGGCCTGGTGCCGTGACGCCGGCCTACGCGTGCGTCGTCAGACTGGCCTGACCTACAACCCGGTGACCAAGCGCTATCGCCTGGTGGCCAACGATGTGTCCGTGAATTACATGGTGCATTGCACGCCGGAATGGACGGGCACAGGAGAGGCGCAATGAGTTACACCCAGCCGGCGGCGCTGCTTTTCGATCTCGACGGCACGCTCGTCGACACGGCGCCCGATCTGGCACAAGCCACTAATGCCTTGCGAACACATCACGGCCTCGCGCCATTGCCTTATGCGACTATCCGCCCTCAGGTCTCGAACGGCGGCAGCGCTCTAGTAGAACTGGCGCTGGGATTGGCACCTACGCATGCCGATCATGATGAGGCGAGGCGCTTTCTGCTTGAGGTCTACGGGCGCGATGTTGCGCAGCACAGCCGCGTGTTTCCTGGGCTGGAGCCGTTGCTGACAGCATGGGACAGCGCACATCGACCCTGGGGAATCGTAACCAACAAACCGCGCGCCTATGCTGCGCCGCTGGTCGAAGCACTGAATCTGACGCACGGCGTATTGCTGGCTGCAGATGACTTACCGCTCAAGAAGCCCGACCCTGCGCCGCTACTCGAGGCGGCGCGGCGTTTGGGCATTGCACCCGGCGATTGCTGGTACATCGGTGACCATCTACGTGACATGCAGGCGGCACGGGCGGCAGGCATGCAGGCCATCGCGGTACGTTATGGCTATATCGGCGACGAGGAGGCCCCGAGCACCTGGCCGGTGGATCGTTGGTTCGAAACGCCGGAAAGCTTGACGCAGGCACTTTGGCCCGGCGAAAACGACATGGCTGTGCATTCGGGCTGACGACACCGCCTATGCGAAAGCGGACGCTGCTCCCCTTGTGAGCGGCGCCCTGAGCACTTGGCGTTGCTCTAGCATTCTTGCTCTATCAGTCGTTCGATTGATTGAGAAAGTCCTCGGCCATTTCAGCGGCGTTGCTATCAGGATAGTCGTCGCGAACGCGATTCAGAAGTTCCTCGCTCTCATCGGGATGGCCTTGACGCGCCTTGAGCAATCCCAGCTTGTAGAGAGCATCCGCGACCTTGTTGCTGTCGGGATAGTCATCGATGACTGTCTGGAAAGAATCGGCGGCTGTGTCCAACTGCGATTGCGCGGAATACAACTCGCCTAGCCAATAATGCGCGTTGGGACGTAAATCGGAATTCGGGTAGTCGCCGATGAAATCCTCGAAGGCCTGAATTGCCGCATCGAACTTGCGCGCCTGAACCTTCTTGAAAGCCGCCTGATAATCTTCGCGTCCCTGGTCGGCTGACGTGCCCTCTTGAGCGCTATCGGCTTGCGATGCGTTGGTACCGGCGTTTCCGGTGACCGACTCGGCTGCATCGCTATCGACGCCGGCAGAAGCCCCGGAGGCGTCAGAGCGCGACGCGATATTATCGACGCGTTTTTCAAGATCCAGAAAACGTTCTTGCGAAAGTTTCTTTTGCTGTTCGAGCTGGTAGCGCAACTCTTCGAGCTGTCCACGCAATTGCTTGATCTCGCGCTGGCTGTCCTGCAGTTGATTGAACAAGGCCAGATTTCCGCCACCGCCGCTGGATTCTTCACGCGCGGCAGTCTGGCTATAGATACTGCTACTGGACTGGTCGTTCAAATCATCGACCGAGGGTTGAGCCCATACGGACAGCGGGAGCACCAGGGCTCCCGCGCCGCACAGTCTTTTCAGACCGTGTTTCATACCTGACTCCGGCGACGTTTAGTAGGAAAAGACGACGCGGCGATTCTGGGCGTACGATTCTTCATCGTGGCCGCGTGCCGCCGGACGCTCTTCGCCATAGCTGACGATTTCGATCTGTGAGGATGAGACCCCTTCCACGCTGAGATACTGCTCGACGGCTTGTGCACGGCGCTCACCGAGCCCCAGGTTGTACTCGCGAGTGCCACGTTCGTCAGTATGCCCTTCCAGGACGACGTCGGTATTGGGATGATTCTTGAGATATTGAGCATGCGCTTCGAGTACCGATTCGAATTCCGGACGAATGGTGTCGCGATCGAAAGCGAAGTAGATGGTGCGCTCTTCGGGGATGGCATCGCGGTCGCTCATCTCGCTTCCCGAAGTGCCTTGCCCACTTTCCATGCCTTGGCTGGAGGCGGAGCCTGAACCAGCGGTACCTGTTCCAGACGTACCATCCATGCTGCCATCCTGGGTGCCTCCGGTGCTGGAGCAACCCGCAAGGACGGCGAGTGAAATGGCGACAGCGAAACCTTGGGCATATGGTTTGAGTTGCATTGTTTTCTCCTTGCTTGGAAGTCTGATGACTCTAACGCGGTTTAGTCTAAAAAGGGTGACCATGCGGGTTCACGCACGTCTCCTTGCGGCGATGGCAGTCGGAAGGAAGCACTGCCATCGTCCGATACGGCCCCCAATACACCGCGGGTCCCTTCTTGCGTGGCGAAGATTACCATGGTGCCATTCGGCGCGACACTGGGAGATTCATCCCAGTTGGAATCGGTGAGGACCGTCATGCGATCGGTATCCAGATCCTGGCGAGCAATGTGGAAACCGTCGTCGTCACGGGTCACCATAAATATCGCATCACCGTCCGGGTTGAAACGACCACGTGAATTATAGCTGCCGGTGAAGGTGATCCGCTGGGCCTGCTCATCACCCAGGTTGTAACGATAAATTTGCGGGTTGCCACTCCGGTCGGAGGTGAAAATCAGGCTACGACCGTTCGGTGCCCACTCGGGTTCGGTGTCGATCGCGTCGCTATGCGTCAGGCGCGTGAGATCACGCGAGCCGACATCCATGACGTAGATCTCCGGCTGGCCATCCTTGGAAAGGGACATCGCTAGCTTGCGTCCGTCCGGTGACCACGCCGGTGCGCCGTTGATCCCTTCGAAAGAGGTCAACTGGATACGCTGCCCTGTCGAAAGATTCTGGACATAGATGGCAGGCCGCCCTGTCTCAAACGAAACATAGGCCAACTTGCGACCGTCGGGCGACCATGCCGGCGACATGATGGGCTCATCCGAGGAGAGGATCTCCTGGTTGTTGTGCCCGTCGGAATCGGCGATATTCAAAGCATATTTGATATTGTCATCGACGCCATTGGACGTGACATAGGCGATGCTCGTCGAGAAAGCGCCACGAATGCCGGTGATCTCTTCAAAGATCTGATCGCTGATATAGTGTGCGCTGTCGCGCAACTGATCGCGGCTGGAGGTCACGACTTCGCCTAGCATGCGATCTTCACCATTGACGTCCAGAAGCTCGTACTGAATGCGGTACTGGCCATCCTGGTTCTCGACCTTGCCCACCACCAGGTACTCGCTATCTAACTGCTGCCAATCCTGATAGTGAACATCATCGCTGTTGCTGGGCCGGGAGATCAGTGAATCTCGCGACAATGGCTTGAAACGACCGCTGCGTTCCAGGTCATTGCCGACGATGCGCGAGACCTCTTCCGGCAGTTCATCTCCACCTTCCATCGGCACGATGGCAATGGGAATGGCCTGGTCGCTGCCCTTGGTGATTTCGATGGTCAGCTCGGCATGCGCCATTCCGGCACACAACGTCAGCAGCAGCGCGGCTGCCCAAAGATTGAGTCGTTTCATCGGCGGATGTCCTCTGGGTTGAAGTCCAGATTGAATTCACGGAACTGACCTTTTACCGAAGCATCGAGTTCGCGCATCTCACGAAATGGTGCCGCCTTTTCGACGGCATTGATCACGGAATGGTCGAAAACGGAATTGCCACTACTTTGTGTAATCGTGGCGCTTACCAGCTCGCCAGTGGGTAGTAATTGGATTCGCACGATGGCGCGTAACTCCGACGACGCATTGGAAGGTATATTCCAGTTTTGTTCGACGTAGCGGCGAACCAGGTTCTTGAAGCCATTGGCGGCTTCGCTGGCCTGCTTGGCGTTAGCAATAGATTGTTCTTCATCACTGATCATGCTGTCCAGTGACGAGTCATTAGCCTGAGCCGCCCGCTCGGCAAGTTCTTCCTGACGCTTCCGCTCGGCTTCTGCTTCTTCCTGACGCTTCCGCTCGGCTTCTGCTTCTTCCTGACGCTTCCGCTCGGCTTCTGCTTCTGCCTGACGCTTCCGCTCGGCTTCGGCTTCTGCCTGGCGCATCCGCTCGGCTTCGGCTTCTGCCTGGCGCTTCCGCTCGGCTTCGGCTTCTGCCTGGCGTTTCCGTTCGGCTTCTGCTTCTGCCTGACGCTTCCGTTCGGCTTCTGCTTCTGCCTGACGCTTCCGCTCGGCTTCGGCTTCTGCCTGGCGCTTCCGCTCGGCTTCGGCTTCTGCCTGGCGTTTCCGCTCGGCTTCGGCTCGCTGCTCCTCTGCGCGTTGCGCTTCTTCCTGCAAGCGCTGCGCTTCGGCCTGGGCTTCCTCCACTGCGCTATCCGTTACCTCGGCGTCACTATCGGACGCTGGCTCTTCGGACGATTCCGAAGGCGCCGGTTCTTCGGGTTCCTGCACATCCTCTTCTTCCGGCTGAGAAGCGGGTGGAGTGGAATCTTCGGTCTGCTGGGGTTGATCAGTCGCCGTTTCAGCGCGCACTAGCGTCGCCTGGACCACCGATGAAGAGGTCGGGTCGGACTCGCTTTCAGGCCATTTAACGATAGTGAGCATCAGCGCTGCGATATGCACGCCAGTGGCCAGCAGCACTGGCCAGCCATAGCCTACACGGCGTTCACGTTTCGCCATGTCGATGCCTCACTCTTCACCACCGGAAGGGGGTTCGGAGATCAGCCCGACGTTGCCCACTCCCGACCCTTGCAGCGTACTCATCAATGTCACGATCTGACCATAGGCGACATTACGATCGCCACGCACCATGACCGGCGTATTCGCGTTGCGGCTCAACATGGCCTTGACCTTTTCGCCGAGTTCATCAAGCGCGACGGAGGTCTCTTCGTCTCCCAGGGAAATGTAGTACTGCCCTTCACGATCCACCGACACGATCAGTGGCTCTTGCTCCTCGGTATCGATGGGATCGGACGACACTTGTGGCAGTTCGACATCGACGCCTTGATTGAGCATGGGGGCGGTGATCATGAAGATCACCAGCAGCACCAACATCACATCGATGAACGGCACGACATTGATCTCGCCCATCGGCTTGCGCCGCTGGCGATGATGATAGGATCCGTACATGCTTCCTCCCTCAGGATGCCTCGCGTTCGCTACGCCCTTGCAGATTACGGTGCAGGATGGCGTGGAATTCCTCGGCAAAGTTTTCGTATTTGCCGAGCAAGCGTCCCGCATGGGCGGATAGTCGGTTATAGAAGATCACCGCAGGAATCGCTGCAAACAACCCCATGGCCGTGGCGACCAACGCTTCTGCGATCCAGGGCGCCACGGTGGACAGCGTCGCCTGCTGTGCCATCGACAAGCTCTGGAACGATCCCATGATGCCCCATACGGTACCGAACAGGCCGATATAAGGGCTCGCCGAAGCGACCGTGGCGAGGAAAGTGAGATGCAACTGCAGGCGGTCTTCTTCACGCGAAAGCGCGACGCGCTGGCCCCGTTGCACGCCTTCGAGCACCGCATCGGTGCTTTGGGTCTTGGGCATCAGACGATTGAATTCGCGAAAGCCGGAGCGGAAAACGTGCTCTGCGCCCACTGACTCCTGTTCAGCGGGCAGGTCGCGATAGAGCTCGTTGAGATCGACGCCGGACCAGAAATGGTCCTCGAAATCCCGATACGCCTTTTCGGCGCGACGCAATGCGATGCTGCGCTGGAAAATGATGATCCATGAGGCTATTGAGGCAGCCAGGAGCAGGAGCATGACCAGTTGAACGATCAGGCTGGCGTTCATGATCAGATGCGGAATGGACATGGAGTCGTTCACGGCAGTCCTCGTGTCGCTTGAGAGTTCGTTTCGCTTGGTTTATCCGTGCATTAGCGGTTGCAGCGCATCCGGCCAACGTACGGGTTTAAGCCGAGAAGCCTCAAGGCAGACGATGTCTACCCGGGCTTCGCACAGTCGTTCCCCGCGACGTGTCACTGTCTGGGCAAAGGTCGCTCGGCAGGCAGTGGATTCGACGACGTCTGCCGTGATGTGCAGTTCGTCGTCGAGGTGGGCGGGCTTGGCATAACGGCATTCCAGTTGATGCACGACCAGCTGGATACCCTGTGCGAGCAAATCGCGCTGGGTCAGGCCGTGGTGGTTTAACCACTCGCTGCGTGCCCGCTCCATGTATTTGAGATAATTGACGTAATAGACGATGCCGCCGGCATCGGTGTCTTCGATGTAAACTTTGACCGTATGCGTGAAAGCGCTCATGCACCACCCTCCTGTCGCTTATCGTCAAGCGACGGCGCCGCGACAACGGCATCGGTCGGCGTCAGGCCGAAGTGTTCGTAAGCCAAACGTGTCACCACACGTCCACGCGCGGTGCGCATCATGAACCCCTGTTGGATCAGGTACGGTTCTAGGACATCCTCGATCGTGTCGCGTTCCTCGCTGATAGCGGCTGCTAGGCTGTCGACGCCGACCGGGCCGCCATCGAATTTCTCGATCATCGCCATCAACAGGCGTCGGTCCATATGGTCGAGGCCATGCCGGTCGACATGCAGCATGTTCAGCGCTTGATCGGCTATTTCTTCGTTCAGGCGACCGTCGCCACGCACTTCGGTGAAATCACGCACGCGTCGCAGCAGGCGATTGGCGATGCGCGGCGTGCCGCGTGCTCGACGGGCGATTTCGGCCGCACCGTCACGGTCGGCCTCCACTCCCAGCAACTGCGCTGAACGCACGACGATCTCGGTCAACTCATCGACCGCGTAGAATTCCAGGCGTTGCACGATACCGAACCGATCGCGCAATGGTGACGTGAGCAATCCTGCGCGTGTGGTCGCACCCACCAGCGTGAATGCGGGCAGGTCGAGTTTAATGGAGCGTGCGGCCGGTCCCTCGCCGATCATGATGTCGAGCTTATAATCCTCCATCGCCGGATACAGCACCTCTTCCACCGAAGCGGGAAGGCGATGGATCTCGTCGATGAACAGCACATCACCGGCTTGCAGGTTGGTGAGCATGGCAGCGAGGTCACCGGCGCGCTCTAGCGCGGGGCCGGAGGTCGATTTGATATCGACCTCCATCTCGGCGGCGATGATGTTAGCCAACGTGGTCTTGCCAAGGCCGGGTGGCCCGAAGATCAGGGTATGATCGAGGCTGTCGCCGCGCTGACGGGCCGCGCTGATGAAGATATCCATCTGCTCGCGCACACGGGGCTGACCGATGTACTCGGCAAGCCGCTGCGGCCGGATGGCATGGTCCACGTGCACCTCGCTTCCCTGAGGTTGTGCCGCAATCAGACGGTCGGTATCGATCATTCGTGGTCCTTAACCTGCCATCTTGCGTGTCAAGGCGGCTTTGATCAGGCCTTCCGTGGAGAGGCTTTCGTCCAGCCCGGACAGCATGCGCGAGGCTTCAGTAGATTTGTAGCCCAGAGCGACGAGGGCCGATTCTGCATCGGCGAAAGGATCGGCTGCAGGCGCTTCGGGTGAGGCACCCAGCTCAAGCGCATGCAGTCCGTTTTCTTGCTCGAGCTGCCAATGCGGGAAGCGGTCACGCATTTCCACGACCAAGCGATCGGCGGTTTTCTTGCCGACCCCGGGTAGACGTGTCAGCGCCTTGCTGTCGTCTTCCATGACGCAGCGGATGAAGGCTTCCTGATCCATACCAGAGAGAATCGCCAAGGCGAGCTTGGGCCCTACCCCGTTGACCTTGATCAGGGCGCGAAACAATTGGCGTTCCTCGCCACGTGCAAAGCCATACAGCAGATGCGCGTCCTCGCGCACCGCCATATGCGTGTGGAGCTGAACCTCTTCGCCCACCGCCGGCAATGCCAGCAGGGTGGTCATGGAGGTCTCCAGTTCATAACCGATGCCGCCGACATCGACGACGATCCACGGCGGTTGCTTTTCCAGCAGGGTGCCACGCAAGCGTCCAATCATGCACATCGAGTCCTTCGATTGACTGGGTTGACACTATACTGATCCGCCTCGCGACTGACCAGCACTCCACATGCAATGCCTCAGTCGGGGCGGAAGTCCCGCCAACGCTGACGAGAACCGCTTCGCCGCCGTCCACGTCCCGCTTGCGGCGTCCGCCCTTGTCGGGCGTAGGCATGGGTCAGGGCGATGGCCAGGGCGTCGGCGGCATCGGCCTGTGGCGTGCCGTCGAGCCCTAGCATCGCCGTCACCATATGCTGTACTTGCTCCTTGGTTCCCGCGCCGGTACCGGTGACGGCCTGTTTGATCTGGGTGGGGGCGTACTCGAAGACTTCGAGGCCGTGATTGGCGGCGCAGACGATGGCCGTGCCGCGTGCCTGCCCCAGCTTGAGTGCGGAGTCGGCATTCTTGGACATGAACACCTGCTCGATGGCGACTTCATACGGACCATGCACGCCGATCAACTCGGCGATGCCGGCATACACTTGGGCGAGCTTCTGGGCCAGTGGGTCGCTCTTGATGCGGATGCAGCCGCTGGCAATGTAACGTGGCGTCGCCGAGGCGACATCGACGACGCCGTAACCGGTGATGCGCGACCCGGGATCGATTCCCAGCAGGATCATCGACTCACCATCTCCGTGGCGCTACTGACTCGCGTCACGTCACTCACTCGAGTGCCGCCATGACCGCATCGGAGAAATCGGCGTTGGAATAAACGTTCTGCACGTCGTCGAGGTCTTCGAGCCTGTCGAACAACTTGAGAACCTTGCGCGCCGTGTCGACGTCGTCGATGGAGGAATAGTTATCGGGATAGGACCCGACATCGCTCGCGGAGGGCTCGATGCCCGCTTCGATGAGCGCATCCTTGACCGCACCAAAGCCTTCCACGGACGTCACGATCTCGAGCGTACCATCATCTTGAGTGACGATGTCCTCGGGCTCGGCGGCTAGCGTTGCCTCCATGGCGGCCTCCTCGGAGACACCTGTCGGCAGCGTCAAACGCCCTTGCTTATGGAACATGAAGGCGACGGACCCAGATGTACCCAAATTACCGCCGTTCTTATTGAAGGCGTGGCGCACTTCGGAAACCGTGCGATTGCGGTTGTCGGTCATGCACTCGACCATTACGGCGACGCCTTCGGGACCGTAGCCCTCGTAGACGGTTTCCTCCATCTCGTCGCCATCGGTATTGCCGGCGCCGCGCTCGATGGCACGCTGGATGGTGTCCTTGGTCATGTTGTTGGCCAGCGCCTTGTCGATGGCGGCGCGCAGGCGAGGATTATCGGCCACCTCGCCGCCACCCTGGCGGGAAGCAACGGTCAGCTCACGAATGAGCTTGCTGAAGATCTTGCCGCGTTTGGCATCCTGGGCGGCCTTGCGGTGCTTGATATTCGCCCATTTACTATGGCCTGCCATATCGACGTCACTCCTTGAAAAAACAGGCATTCGCGTTTGCAGCACACCCGACGCCGAGGGCGACGCCGGGAAAACGAGAAGAAAGTGAGACCAACGGGCCCATCAGGCCTCGCCGTTGCCACCTTGCTGTGCCTTCTGGCGCAAGCGAATGTTGAGCTCCTTGAGCTGCTCGGCGCTGACCTCGCCCGGCGCATCGGTCATCAGGCAAGCGGCGCTTTGCGTCTTGGGGAAGGCGATCACTTCACGAATCATCTTGGCACCGCTCATCAACATGACCAGACGGTCGAGACCGAAGGCCAGTCCACCGTGGGGGGGAGCGCCGAAGCGGAGGGCGTCGAGCAAAAAGCCGAACTTCTCTTCTGCTTCGGCCTCGCCGATGCCGAGCACCTCGAAGACCGCACGCTGCATGGATTGATCGTGGATACGAATCGAACCACCGCCCAGTTCGGTACCGTTCAAGACCATGTCGTAGGCGCGCGACAACGCATTGGCGGGATCCGCCTTGAACGCCTCCGGCGTGCACGACGGCGCGGTGAACGGATGGTGCAAGGCGGCCAGGCGACCGGCGTCGTCAGTTTCGAACATGGGGAAGTCCACGACCCACAGTGGCGCCCACGCTTGGGTATAAAGATCGAGATCCTCGCCGAGCTTGACGCGCAACGCGCCTAGCGCCTCATTGACGACGCGAGTCTTGTCGGCGCCGAAGAAGATGATGTCGCCATCCTCGGCGCCAACGCGGTCGAGCAACGGCTCGATGATGCCGTCCATGAACTTGACGATGGGCGACTGCAGCCCTTCAATGCCTTTGGCACGCTCGTTGACCTTGATCCAGGCCAGCCCCTTTGCGCCATAGATGTCCACGAAATCGGTATAGGCATCGATTTCCTTGCGTGACAGCTTGGCACCATCGGTGACCTTGAGCGCTGCAACGCGCCCGTCATCAGCCTTGGCTGGGCCGGAGAATACCTTGAAATCGACATCACGCATCAGATCGTTGACATCGACCAGCTCGAGGGGGATACGCAGATCGGGCTTGTCCGAGCCGTAACGGTTCATCGCTTCGCTGTACGGCATCTTGGGGAATGCCGGCAGGCTGACATCGAGCACGTTCTGGAACAGTTGACGGATCATGTCTTCGGCCAAGGACATGATGTCGTCTTCTTCGACGAACGAGGCTTCCAGATCGATCTGGGTGAACTCGGGCTGACGATCGGCACGCAGGTCTTCGTCACGGAAGCACTTGGCGATCTGGTAGTAACGGTCGAAGCCCGACACCATCAACAGTTGCTTGAACAGCTGCGGTGACTGCGGCAGAGCGAAGAAGTCCCCCGGATGCGTACGGCTCGGCACCAGGTAATCGCGAGCTCCTTCCGGCGTGGCACGCGTCAGAATCGGCGTCTCGATGTCCAGAAAGCCCTGGGCTTCGAGATAGGCTCGCACGCTATGCGTGATCCGCGAACGCAATCGCAACTTGTCGATCATCTCCGGGCGGCGCAGATCGATGTAACGATGCTTGAGGCGGATTTCCTCACCGACCTTGCCATGCTCGTCGAGCTGGAATGGCGGCGTCGCTGCCGTGTTGAGCACCTCGACGTCTGATGCCAGCACCTCGATCATGCCGGTGGGCATATTGGGGTTCTGGGTACCTTCGGGGCGCAGGCGAATGCGTCCGCGAATGCGCAGTACAAACTCGTTGCGGGCACGATCGGCATTGGCGAATGCCTCGGGAGTATCGGGATCGACCACCACCTGGGCGATACCATCGCGGTCGCGCAAATCAAGGAAGATCACTCCCCCGTGGTCGCGACGACGATGTACCCAGCCACAGAGTGCGACTTCCTGATCCACCTGGTTTTCGTTCAATTGACCGCAATAGTGACTGCGCATGTCTTATCCTGTTTCGTTGCGTATTTCATGGGGCGATTTGGCGCCGCCCGAACGGCACCGAACGCGTCAGGCGGACGTCTTGCCGCCGGTCTCGGTAGACGTGGAGGGCGCGGAAGCCTCTCCCGCGAGATTGCGTTTTTGCCCCGATTTGAAGTCAGTTTCATACCACCCGCCGCCGGCCAGGCGAAAGCCCGCTGCGGAGACCAGACGTGATAATTCTGCGCGCTCGCAGCGTGGACAATCGGTCAACGCTGCCGCGTTGACTTTTTGCAGCTTTTCCAGGCGATGGCCGCAGGCCTTGCACTCATACTCGTAGATGGGCATGGTTCTCACCATTCATGTCATCAAGAAGCGCCCGCGCGACGCTCGCGCGGTGGCAGGGATATAGGGCCGGAGATCGCACTTTCCAAGCCTTTTCCGAAAGTCGCTCATTATAGCGCGTTGCGCCACCCAGCGGGCAAGCGTATCGGAGCTCGATCATGTAGCTTGCCGCCACGATGCTAGACTCACTTGATTCCGTTAAAAGAAAAGGATCTCGCATGAAAGCCGTGATTCTCGATGCCGCCAGCCTCGGCGACGATATTGACCTTTCGCCGTTACACGCGGCGGTCGACACCCTCGAGGTCCATGCGCATACCGCCCTCGATGAGCGCCAGGCGCGTCTCGACAACGCGGATATCGCCATCACCAATAAAGTCGTGCTCGACGGCGAACTGCTCGCTTCACTGCCCACCCTCAAGTTGATCTGTGTGTTGGCGACAGGTACCAACAATATCGACATGGAGACGGCTCGAGCCCGTGGCATCGAGGTGCGCAACGTCTCTGCCTACGGCACGGCGAGCGTGGCGCAGCATACGTTGATGCTGATGCTGGCTCTGGCCAACCGCCTTCCCCTTTACATGCGCGATGTCGCTGCCGGTCGCTGGAACGATAGCCCCATGTTCTGCCTGCTCGACCATCGCACCCTGCAACTGGCCGGCAAGCACCTTGTCATCGTCGGGCACGGTGAACTCGGGCGTGCGGTGGCCCACTTGGCCGAGGCTTTCGGTATGCGCGTCACGTTCGCCGCACGCCCCGGCAACGAAACGCAGGATTCACGCCCTTCCCTCGCGTCGCTGGCAAGTGAGCTCGATATATTGAGCCTGCACTGCCCGCTGACCGATCACACGCGGCATCTCGTCGACACCGAGATGCTGGCCCGTTTCAAACCCGGTGCCTTGCTGATCAATTGTGCGCGGGGCGGTATCATAGATGAAAACGCCGCGTTGGACGCGCTTCGGGACGGATCGATCGGCGGACTCGGCGTCGATAGCCTACCTCAAGAGCCACCACGCAAGGGACATGCGCTCATCGATGCCATGGACGAGGCGCTCAATCTCATCGTCACGCCGCACAGCGCTTGGATCTCGCCGGAAGCTCGCGCCAACGTCGTCAGTCTGACGCGTGACAACCTGCGCGACTGGCTCGCCTCGCGTGCTTAATACATAAGCTTTGAAGCCGGGAGCTTGCATGCTTTACAACTACGGTTCCATCAATATCGACCACGTCTACCGTGTCAGTCATCTGGTGCGCCCCGGCGAGACATTGTCCAGCCAGAGCTTTACGCAGGTACTGGGGGGTAAAGGCGCCAATCAGTCATTGGCCATGGCGCGTGCAAGCGGTGACGTGACGCATTGGGGGCGAGTGTCGCAGAAGGATCGCTGGGTGCTGGAAATCCTGGCCCAGGCGGGCGTCAACACGTCTCTGATCGAACTCACCGCCGACGCTAGCGGGCACGCCATCATTCAGGTCGACGATCACGCCGAGAACGCCATCATTCTCAGCCCCGGGGCTAACCACGGCTTCAGCGAGCGTCACCTCGACGCCCTCATGACTTCGGTGAGTCCTGACGATTGGCTGCTGCTGCAAAACGAGTGCAATGCACTCGAGAGTGTCATGACGCTTGCCGCGCGACATGGCATGCGGATCGCTTTCAACCCTGCCCCCCTAGGGGACAATGTGCATGCGTTACCGCTTGAATTGTGCCAGATACTCTTCCTCAATCGTGGCGAAGCTGCGGCACTGGCGGGGCTCGACGAACACGCTGGGGTCGCCGAACTCATGGATGCCCTCTATCAACGCCTGCCCGAGGTCGAGCAGGTATTGACGCTGGGACGCGATGGCGTGCGTTATCAGCATGGCGCTCAGCGCCTCGAGCTTCCTGCCTTCCCTGTCGAAGCCGTGGATACGACCGCGGCCGGCGATACTTTCATCGGTTACTTCATGGCCGCACGCCAGCGCAACGAGCCCATCGAGACTTGTCTGCATGAAGCGAGCACCGCCGCGGCCTTGTGCGTGCAATGCAGCGGCGCGGCGCCAAGCATTCCGCTTGCCAGCGAGGTAGCAGCGTCCTCTCGTGATTGGCTAGCGCGCGACATCTTGCGTCATTGATTTACCGGCGCCTCCTTTTGGGATTACTTGGACATTATTTGAAACAGGATTCTCATGACGACACCTCTGATTTTCGATACCGACCCTGGCGTAGACGACGCCCAAGCCATTGCCATTGCCCTGGCGCATCCCGAGATCGAATTGCTCGGCATGACCACGACCTACGGCAATGTCGATATCGATACCGCCACCACCAATGCGCTGCTGCTCGCGGAACTCGCCGACCAGCGTATCCCTGTAGCGCAAGGCGCGGCGGCGCCTCTGGTCAAGCGCAAGCATCCGGCGCCCACCCATATACACGGTGACAACGGGCTGGGCAACCATCCCTTGCCTACTCCGAACCATCGCGCCGAAACGACCAGTGCGCCACAGTTCATCGTCGAACAGGTCAATGCCCGCCCCGGCGAGATCTCGCTGGTCGCCGTGGGCCCACTGGGCAATCTGGCTGCCGCACTACAGCTCGACCCGGGTATCGTCGACCGCGTCAAGCAGGTCGTCGTCATGGGCGGATCGATTCGCGAGGGTGGCAACGTAACGCCCGTTGCCGAGGCCAATATCTTCAATGATCCGCATGCCGCCGCACGGGTATTGACGGCAGGCTGGCCACTGACGTTGGTGGGGCTCGATGCCACGCATCGCTGCGTGCTGGGCCCTGCGCAGATGGACAAGATTGCCGCGGCCCAAGGCAAGCTGGGCGAGGTATTGGCGGGTAGCTATTCGTTTTATCGTGCGTTCTACCGGACCGCGCTGGATATCGATGGCTGCTGCCCGCACGACAGCTGTGCCTTGGCGTGGTTGATGCGTCCGGAACTCTTCACCACCGCACGCGGGCACTTGAATGTCGTCACCGAGGGCGACGCCGAAGGTCAGACGCTGTTCGCACCACAAGAGCGGACCTTCATCGATCCGCGTTGGGCGCGTTCGCCGCTCGTCGATGTGTGCATGGACGCCGAAGGTAAAGCCGTCGTGGATTGGATCGTCGAGATACTGACCCGTTGAGGATCACTGCCCCCGCTTGCACGATCATACTGGAACGTTTCGGGGGCAGTTTTAACCGAGCTCGAAGGCACTCGGGGACGCAACGTCGACCTTTTCGCACTCGACATGCGTAACGCGCGACGCCGGTGGCCCTTGCCATAACCAGCGTACGACACGGTCGACGGCCGCCTGTTCGCCGCACAGCAGCACTTCGACACGGCCGTCGCCGAGATTCCTGGCGTGCCCCGTGAGTCCTTCCCGCAACGCTTGAGCGCGTGACGCGGCGCGAAATCCGACGCCTTGCACGCGGCCGGTGACCCAGGCCTTGAGACAATATTCATTCATGGCCCTCTCCTTTGCTTGGGGGTGTCGCGTTGTGTGCAGCATAACGTTACGAATCCACGAACTCGCGCTTGACCAAGACCGCAGAATTGCGAGGCACGATACGCTTGCCACGCGCTTCGAGATGGGTGCGGGTGAAAGCGGCGCCATACAGTAGTATCAGCGAACTGTAGTAAACCCATAGCAATACCAAAACGACCGAGCCTGCTGCGCCATACGTCGATGCCGTGGCGGTATACGCGAGGTAGGCAGCGATAGCGTAGCGCCCGATCGCAAACAGCACCGCCGTCACGATCGCGCCGACCATAACATCTCGCCAACTCACCACGACATCCGGCAACACCTTGAAAATAGCGGCGAAAAACAATGCAATCACCGCCAGTGAGACGAGAAATTCGGCACTGCCCAAGAGCGCGTTGGCCCCCGGCAGCCAGTCGCTTGCATACCTGAAGAAGGCGCGCAGCATCACGCTCAGCGCCAACGACACCATGAGGATGAAGCCCACCGCCAGCACCACGGTCAGCGACAGCAGCCGCTTTTTGATGAACAGCCAAAGCCCGTTACGATCGGGACGCGCCGTCACGCCCCACAGCGTATTGAGGGAAAATTGCATCTGCGCGAAGACGGTCGTTGCCCCCACCACCAGCGCGCCGATGCCCAGTAAAGTCGGCAAGATACCGGAGCTTTCGATGCGCGACTGGGCCACCGCTTGCTGTATCGCTGTAGCGGCGTCTTGACCCATGGTGTCTTGCAACTGCGCCACGATCTGGCCTTGCGCGGCGTCTTCCCCCAGTACCAGCCCAATCACGGTGACGGCGATGATGATCGTCGGCGCCAGTGAAAACAGAGTGTAAAACGCCAGGGAACCCGCGAAGCTGAAAGCATTGTGTTCAAGCCATAAGGTAACGGCGTTGACGACGATTCGATACCAATAGCGCGGCGAGAGATTGATCACGGACACTCCTTGTCGGAAATGATACATGCCGGGCATAGCGAAGCTTGGTCTCAGGATAGCGCAAATACCCCGGGCCACTGCTTATATTGCAGAGCCCCTTGAGGCTGCCCATAATGTCTCGGCCTTGCTGACGGAGCTTTCATGTCCAACGCCACGACGCCCATTCCCGCCTCTGATACATCCTATGCTTTCGATTGCCTGGTCTTCATTGGGCGTTTCCAACCGCCGCATCTCGGGCATATTAGTGTCATACGCGAGGCGTTGCGGCAGGCACGGCAGGTGGTCGTCATGGTGGGATCCGCCTGGCAGGCTCGCTCACTGCGCAACCCCTGGCGCTTCGAAGAGCGCCGAGACATGCTGCGCGAATGCTTCGACGCCGATGACAACGCGCGTCTCGAAATCACGCCGTTACTGGATGCACTCTACAATAACGATGTTTGGGTACGCGATGTGCAGCGTCGGGTGCGTGATGTGGCCGTTCCCCAACAAGGTCGGTTACCCCGAATCGGTTTGATTGGCGCCGGTCGCGGTCAATCGAGCTACTATCTCACCCTGTTTCCGCAGTGGGAGTCTGTCAGCGTCCCGCTGGTCAGTGATGTCTCGGCCAGTCGAATTCGCGAGGCGTTGTTTGGCCAACCGGCATTGGCAGGTGATTACTTGGCACGCGAGGAAAGCAGCGGACTGTCGGCACCGGTACGCGATGTGTTGCGGCGCTTTATCGAAACGCCTGAATGTGCGCAACTGTGGGAAGAACAGCGCCTGCTCGAGCAGTATCGTGAGGCTTGGTCGCAGGCACCCTATCCGCCGATGTTCGTGACTGTCGATGCTGTCGTGGTGCAATCCGGGCATGTGCTGCTGGTCGAGCGTCGAGCCGCGCCAGGCAAAGGGTTGCTCGCTTTGCCGGGAGGCTTCATTCAGCCCCAGGAGCGCTTGCTGGATGCCTGCTTGCGCGAGCTGCGTGAGAGGGTACGACTCAAGATTCCCGAAGCCGTTCTCAAAGGCTCTTTACGTGGCCAGCGCTTGTTCGATGCTCCCCATCGCAGTTGGCGCGGACGCACCTTGGCGCAAGCCTTCTATTTCGCCCTGCGGCCCGAACAGCAACTCCCCCAGCTCAAGCCCTCACGCAGTGGCGAGCAAGCGCATTGGGTGGCATTGGCTGATCTCGACCCCGAAGCGTTGTTCGAAGACCATTTCTTCATCATTCAGAACTTTCTAGGCTTGCCGGCCGGCATGGCCACACCGTGACGCGACTCGCTGTCAGATGTTCATGCCTGCAAGAAGTCGCGCGGTAACTTCATCATCTGTCGCCAGAGCTTCTCGACGCCGGGCTTATGCACCAGCGAACACCGGTACAAGCGAATCTCGAGCGGAATGTCCCATTGCGAGTCTCCCGCGCGGATCAAACGCCCTGCGGTGAGTTCTTCGCGTATGCAGAAATCGGGAATCCATGCCATGCCGACCCCCTGCAGAGCCATACCTTTGAGGCCTTCCGCCATGGCGGTCTCATAAACGGTATTGAGGCGCATGCGTAGTGGATCATTCTTGAGCAGCATGCGTACGCTACGTCCCAGAAAAGCGCCTTGTGTATAGGCGAGAAAGGGGATCCCCGCCTCGTCGTCCAGCGCAAAGCGTGGCGTACCATCACTATTGGGCACACAGACCGGCAGCATTTTCACTTGCCCGATGGAAAACGATGGAAAGGCCTCGGCGTCGAGTTGCATGCTGGCGTAGGGATCGTAATACGCCAGCATCAGATCGCAGTTGCCCTCGCGCAACACATGAATGGCATCCCCGACATTCATGGCCACCAGCCGGGTCGGAAGTTCACCCACGCCCTTTTGCAAGCGCGAAATCCAACGCGGGAAAAACGTCAACGCCAGCGAATGCGCGGCGACGATATCGAGCGCTTCGTTGGCCATCGACAGGCCGCGCAAATGGGCAAGGCATTCACTCAGCTGCTCGACCATGCTGCGGGCCGTAACCAGGAACAACTGCCCTTCCGGCGTCAGCCCGATAGGGGTCGTGGAACGGTCGACCAAGGTAGCCCCCACGGCTTGTTCCAGGGAGCGGATGCGTCGGCTGAAAGCAGGCTGGGTGACGTGCCGTTGCCTCGCCGACGCGGAAAAACTGCGTGTATTGGCGAGGGCAACGAAATCTTCGAGCCACTTGGTTTCAAGATTCACCGGTACTCCTGGTAGTCACACAGTAGATGTACGACAGTCGCCAGCATGTGGATCTGACGTCTCGACACCCAAAGGATGTCATTGTATGGGGGCTAGCAGGTACGCTGCCCGAGACACGAGTTTACGCCAGATGGGACGATTGTTGAGTTCGTTCAGCGATACCTCGCGGCATGCGGCAAAATCCCGACGTAGCATGTCCTCTACCTGACTAGCAAACATCGCATTGGGAACATACGCGGTAATCTCGAAATTGAGTCGAAACGAGCGGTTATCGAGATTGACCGAGCCGACCAGCGCCGTCTCGTCATCGACCAGAACGACTTTCTGGTGCAAGAATCCCGGCTGATAGCGAAAAATACGCACGCCGTGGCGAATCATCTCGGGCAAGAAGGAAAAAGCCGAGAGGAAGACCAGCAAGTGATCGGGACGCTCAGGGATCATCACGCGCACATCGACACCGCGCAGCGCGGCAAGCTTCAAGGCATCTTGCACCCCCTGGTCCGGGACGAAGTATGGGCTGGTCACCCAAAGTCGTTCATGAGCCCCATGAATGGTATGCTGAATCAGCAGGCTTGCTGTCTCGCAGTTATCAGCCGGCCCGGAGGGTACGACCACCACGTGCTGGCATTCATCGCAGGTAATCGACGGTTCCCAGTTCAGGGACAGGATCTCTTCAGTGGCCCAGTACCAATCCTCCCAGAAGGCTTCCTGCAAACCCATGACGCTCGGCCCGGTAAGCTTGAGATGAGTATCGCGCCAGGGGCCATAGCGCGCCACCCGCCCTAGATATTCATCGGCCACGTTGAAGCCGCCGGTCCAACCCTCTCGACCGTCGACGACCACGATCTTGCGATGATTGCGGAAGTTGATCTGGAAACGGTGCCGCCACCCGCGCGACGAGTTGAAGGCCGTGACCTCGATGCCTGCATCCGACAACTCGTGCAAGTAGTCACTGGGTAAACTGCGGCTGCCGATTTCGTCATACAGCAGGCAAACCCGCACGCCCTGCTCTGCCCGACGCATCAAGTGCTGCTTGAACAAGGTACCTATTTCATCGGCCCGAAGAATGAAGAACTGCATGAGGATATATTCGCGTGCGGCATCGATTCCCTCTAGCAAGCTCTGGAAGGTTTCGTCCCCATCGATGAGCAGTTCGGCTCGATTGCCTGTGCTCATGGGCATCATGGCCAAGCGCTCGACGGCTTGAATGCGCGTGGTGTCAAACGAAGGACGGGAAAAGAAAGGTTCGAGCCGAGGCCTGAAACGCAATAGGACCTGGCGTAGTACGGTATCGCGTTCGCCACGTGCGGAGGTGTATCCGTAGAAACGTGGGCGCCCAAAGATCCAGTAGATGGGAACGGCCAGATAGGGAAAGGTCAGAAGCGTAACGATCCAGGCAACCGCCCCTTGAGAGGTACGACTCGACATCAATGCCATGATGGCGGACAACGCACCCAGTACATGGATCGTCACGATCAGGATACCGATCAGTCCGGATGTCATGTCGGCTCCTCCCTGAAACCTTCGAAGCGCACACTGGTTAAAAATCAGGCCCCGCGTGGACGGGGCCTGAGTCGACGATCATCGCATGATCATGCACTCGCGGCGATAATCTCTTTCCATTTCGCCGGACCGATCTGCTGGGCCGATTCGCCTTGACTGTCAACGGCATGTCTTCGACATCGAACTCATAAATTCCACCATACTGATAGCCTCGATGGCGACTATACGGGGCTTCTTCACGCCTAAAGTCTTTCTTTTGTTGTCGGGTATTTATTACAAGGTAACGGTATAAAATTTAGTTTTGGATATTAACCCAACTCGATTAACCGTGCCTTCAGGGTTTGCAACTGATCGCGTAGCCGTGTGGCTTCTTCGAATTCCAGATTTTTAGCGGCTTCGTGCATGGCATCCTCGAGCTTGCCGATTTCCCGGGTCAGGCCCGCAGCATCCATCTGATTGAGCTGCTCGGCACTGTAATCGCCGGGAGCTTCGGCAACACGCTTGTCGGGGCGCTGGTGACCTACTTTCTTACCCGGTGTCTGCGCCCCTTCCATGATGTCGGCAACCGACTTCGTCACTGTCTTGGGCGTGATGCCATGCTCTTCGTTGAACGCAATCTGCTTAGCACGACGGCGCTCGGTTTCATCCATCGCCCGACGCATCGAATCCGTTATCCGGTCACCATAGAGAATCGCCTTGCCGTGTGCGTTACGTGCTGTACGCCCGATCGTCTGGACCAGTGAGCGCTCGGCGCGCAGAAAGCCTTCCTTATCGGCATCGAGAATCGCTACCAACGAGACTTCCGGTATATCCAGTCCCTCGCGCAGCAAGTTGATGCCTACGAGGACGTCGAATTTCCCCAATCGCAGATCGCGAATGATCTCTATGCGCTCGACGGTATCGATATCGGAGTGCAGATAGCGAACGCGGATATCGTGCTCGCCGAGATATTCGGTGAGGTCCTCGGCCATGCGCTTGGTCAACGTGGTTACCAGAACGCGCTCTCCCACGTCGGTACGCAACCGAATCTCGGAGAGCAAATCGTCTACCTGCGTCCCCGCCGACCGCACTTCGATTTCGGGGTCAACCAAGCCGGTGGGACGCACGACCTGTTCGACGACCTGACCGGCATGTTCGGCCTCATACTTGCCCGGCGTCGCGGAGACGAAGGTAGCCTGCGGACAAATACGCTCCCACTCCTCGAACTTCATGGGACGATTGTCCAGTGCCGAAGGCAATCGGAAGCCGTATTCGACCAGCGTTTCCTTGCGTGAACGGTCCCCCTTGTACATGCCGCCCACTTGGGGAACGCTGACATGGGATTCATCGATGAACAACAGCGCGTCATCCGGAAGGTAATCGAAGAACGTCGGGGGCGCCTCGCCCGGCGCGCGGCCCGATAGATAACGTGAGTAGTTTTCGATGCCGTTGCAATAGCCCAGTTCGAGCATCATCTCGATGTCATAAAGCGTACGCTGCTCAAGACGCTGGGCTTCGACGAGCTTATCGTTCTTGCGCAACCAATCCAACCGCTCGGCCAGCTCGGCCTTGATGTCATCCACAGCGCTGAGTATCGTCTCGCGCGGTGTCACGTAGTGGCTTTTAGGGTAGATCGTCATACGCGGCACCTTGCCACGCACTTCGCCGGTCAGCGGATCGAACAAGCTGATGGTCTCGATCTCGTCATCGAATAGCTCCACTCGCACCGCTTCATCTTCCGCATCCGCCGGAAAAACGTCGATGACATCGCCACGAACGCGATAAGTACCGCGGCGGAAATCCATATCGTTGCGGGTATATTGTAGTTCGGCGAGGCGCCGCAGGAAGGTGCGCTGATCGATCAACTCGCCACGGTTGAAGTGCAGGCGCATCTTCAGGTATTGATCGGGGTCCCCCAAGCCGTAAATGGCCGAGACGGACACCACGATCAACGCATCACGACGCTCGAGCAGCGCTTTGGTTGCCGAGAGACGCATCTGCTCGATATGGTCGTTGACCGAGGCATCTTTCTCGATGAATGTGTCCGATGACGGCACATAGGCTTCCGGCTGATAGTAGTCGTAATACGAAACGAAATACTCGACCGCATTATCAGGAAAGAAGCTCTTGAACTCGCCGTAAAGCTGGGCGGCCAGCGTTTTGTTCGGCGCCATGACGATGGTCGGACGCTGTAAGCGTTCCACCACGTTGGCCATGGTGAACGTTTTCCCCGACCCGGTGACACCGAGCAGCGTTTGATGCGCAAGCCCGGCGTTGTAGCCATGTATCAAGCCTTCAATGGCCGTTGGCTGATCGCCCGCAGGCTGGAATTGCGACTGAATGCGAAAGGGTTTGCTCATGAGTCTCACATAAGGGCGAGGTAAGGGCTGTTCAAGCCTCGAGCCGTACCCGCGGTCAGGCCGGCCGCGTAGCGATATCCACGTCGCTGACAATCATTAGTTGTTCCCGTATGGCAGTCAGTGTGCCTTGTACCCCAATGCCTGGACGGTTCTCAGCAACGCCTCGCGCCGCACGCGCCCTTCCACTTCGGCACCATGACGACCGACTTCGGCCTCTTCGACGCCGTCCATCTCCATAAGAGCCGTGGTGATGCGATTGACATCCTCGGTACTATCGACCTGCTCGAAGGTCAGTGGTATACGCGCCATGGGGTTTCTCCATCTATTCATTCGTTTGCAGGTGGAAGTTTATCATGGCACGACGGCAGCGCCGCGGTGGTTGGAAAATCTCTTGCCCGCCCTGATATTCATGGGTGACATTCGAATACGGTCGAGTGACCGTCGCGTTCGCGATACGGAGTTATTCCATGAACGATTGGATCAGGCATCTTGAAACGCAAGGGCTAGTGCGCGCAGCGGAGAATGAGTGGCACTTCGGCGAGGCCGTGTCCCAGGCTCGCGTGCCCTTGTCGTCCACGGCAATTGCGCCGCTGCCGCAGTACTCGATCATGGAAATTGCCGGTCCCGATGCCGAACGTTTTCTCCAGGGCCAGACCAGCGCCCAGGTAGCGCTTGCCGATGGTGAGTTCGCACCTTTGACGGCGTTTTGTTCTCCCAAGGGGCGCATGCTGGCCAACGGCCAATTGATGCGCGTGGACGAGACACGCTATTGGCTGGTGCTGGATATCGGCGCGGCCGATCCGCTGCACACGCATCTGGCGAAATATGCGCCCTTTTACAAGGTCGAGATCACGCAGCCGGCAACGCAGATATTCGGTGTGCTAGGCGAGGACGCGGCAGCTCAGGTCGAGGCGCAACTCGATGTCGCGACCCCTGCCACATGGGCCATGGCTCAAAGCGATGCAGCGGCCATCCTTCACCATCCCGGCCCGACTCCAAGGTTCATGGTCGTCGTCCCGGAGGATGCAGCCCTGCCCGCATGGAAGGCTTTCGAGAGCTTCGCTACGCCCGTCGGGAACTCAGTATGGCGCCTGCATGACATCCAGGCCGGTCTCGCCTGGCTGGGAGATGCGCAACGTGACAGTTATCTTCCCCAGATGATCAATTGGGAAGCGTTGGGCGGAATCAGTTTTCGCAAAGGCTGCTACACCGGACAAGAAGTGGTTGCGCGGGCGCATTTCCGCGGTCAGGTCAAGAAGCGTCTGCTGCGTGCTCAGTTGGAAAACGACACGCTACCGGCGCCGGGGACGCCCGTCCACGATGCTAACGGCAAGTCTCAAGGCGATGTCGTATGCGCCGCCTTGAACGCGGATGGAAAGGCCGAGGTACTCGCCATCATCACTCAGCGCGACGAACCCCGCGATCTCAACGTCGATGGCGTGCCGCTCGAGCGCCTGGCGTTGCCCTATGCAATCGAACGTGTCGATCCGGAAAGCATGCCCCTTCAGGCCTGATGTGCCACCAATCCGAATAGGCGGCGCACGGTGGCGGTGCTCTGCGTCGCCACCGTGGCATAGGACTGTTCTCGGAGCTCGGCTAGCGTTGTACAGATAGCATGAACACGAGATGGCTCATTGCGGTGTCCCTGCGCGCCGGAAAGCGGCATGTCGGGGCTATCGGTCTCGAGTACATAACCGTCGTCGGGCAGCGAACGTATAGTACGGCGCAGGCGCTTGGCGCGTGTGTAGGTCGCCCCCCCGCCGAGCCCCAGAACGAATCCCAACTCCAGAAAGCCCCGAGCTTGCTCCGGGCTTCCCGAAAACGCGTGTATCAGGCCACCGGCGGGCAATGCGAGCTGACGCAAGCGCTTTACCACCTGGTCGTTGGCTTGGACACAGTGAATCACGGCTGGCAGATGACGGCGCTTCGCAACGCGCAATTGCGCATCGAAAAGTTGCCATTGACGATCGAGGTCATCAAGACGCGCATCAATGCCACATTCGCCGAGAGCGACGGTCTCGGGGTGAGCGTCGAGTTGGGTTTCCAAAGCATCGATATCTCCCGACGCGTGCACTGAAAGAAAGTAAGGGTGCAGCCCATAGCAGACGCTGATCTCTTGACGTCGCCCAAGATCGGCTACCTGTGGCCAACGCTCACGCGTCGTCCCCGGGACGATGTAGTGCCCCACTCCGGCGTTGGCCGCACGTGCCAGTACAGCGTCGCGGTCTTCATCGAAGACATCGAAGTCAAGATGACAATGGGCATCGATCAGCGTTGCGGACATGCGTCCCTCTCTAGCCGACTTCAGACAGAGCTTAGGCCTCAGTGTTCACGTGTGGCACGGAATTTGACTTCTGGCCAACGCTCTTGCGTCATCTGCAGGTTGACGCGCGTCGGTGCCAGATAAGTGAGGTAGTCTCCGCCGTCCCAGGCAAGATTGGTGCTAGCCTTGCGCTTTAGATCATCAAGCATCTTGGCGTCGTTGCAATACACCCACCGTGCCGTTTGCACATTGACCGGCTCGTACAGGCAGTCGACCTTGTATTCCTGCTTTAGGCGATGCGAGACGACATCGAACTGTAGCGACCCTACGGCACCGACAATCAAGTCATTGTTGTCCATGGGCATGAACACCTGTGTCGCCCCCTCCTCCGAAAGCTGCTTCAATCCTTTTTGCAGGGCCTTCATCTTGAGTGGATCACGCAATCGCACACGCTTGAACAGTTCGGGCGCAAAGTGCGGAATGCCCGTGAAGCGCATGTTCTCGTTCAGGGTGAACGTATCGCCGATCTGAATCGTGCCATGATTGTGCAGGCCGATGATGTCACCGGGCCAGGCTTCTTCGACATGCGAGCGGTCGGATGCCATGAAAGTCAGCGCATCGGCAATCTTGACGTCCTTGCCAATGCGCACGTGGCGCATCTTCATGTTCTTGTCGTATTTGCCCGAACATACACGCAGGAAAGCAACACGGTCACGGTGCTTGGGATCCATGTTGGCCTGGATCTTGAAGACGAAACCGGTAAAACGTTCGTCACTTGCTTCTACGGTACGCTTATCGGTATCGCGCGCTAACGGCGAGGGGGCATATTCGACGAAACCATCGAGCATTTCCCGCACCCCGAAATTCCCCATCGCCGTGCCGAAATACACAGGGGTAAGTTCACCTCGGCGATAGGCATCAAGATCAAAAGTATGAGACGCGCCGCGGACCAGCTCGACTTCCGCTCGCAATTCCTCCGCAGCCTCTTTGCCCAACGTTTCCTCTACCTCGGGGCTATCGAGCCCTTCGATACGCAGATCTTCCGGAATCCGGTTGCCCTGGCCCTGCTTGTAAAGGTGAATGACGTCATTGTAGAGATGGTAGACACCCCGAAAATGGCGTCCCATCCCCACCGGCCAAGTCATCGGTGCACACTGAATGTTCAGTACCGTTTCGACTTCATCCATCACCTCGACCGGATCACGGACATCACGATCCATCTTGTTGATGAATGTCAGGATTGGCGTCGTCCGCAAACGACAGACGTCCATCAGCTTGATGGTACGGTCCTCGACTCCTTTGGCGCCATCTATCACCATCAGCGCCGAATCCACGGCTGTCAGCGTACGGTAGGTATCCTCGGAAAAGTCTTCGTGGCCAGGTGTATCGAGCAGATTGACGATCCGTCCGTTGTACGGGAACTGCATCACCGAAGTCGTCACCGAGATACCACGATCCTGCTCCATCTTCATCCAATCGGAGGTCGCATGGCGTTCATCGCGCTTGCTCTTGACCGAGCCGGCGAGCTGAATCGCGTTGCCGAACAGCAGCATCTTTTCGGTAATGGTGGTCTTGCCAGCGTCGGGGTGCGAGATGATGGCGAATGTCCGGCGTAATTCTGCTTCTTTAGCCACTTGTGTGTCTGACATCGATATACTTCGCTGATTTGCGGCAGTCGATGCTGATCAAGCATCTGACTGAACAGAATGGATTCTTGCCGCGAATTGTACTGCTTAGATGTGCATGTGGGTAGAGCCCCATATAGACATAAAAAAACCCCCGCCTCTTT
>NZ_JARANY010000001.1 GCF_029889885.1 Chromohalobacter sp. 296-RDG | reverse complement strand
ACTCGGGGTCGATGCTCCTGCCCTCGGTCATCGCCCTCGCCGTCATGTATAGCGCAGCGCTTTTGGCCAGCGAGGTACCCATTCTACAGATCGATCTGGTCAGTTGGTTCGGCGGCGCCGACGCGGCGGTAGCGGGCGGCTTCGATGCCACCTCGATGGCCTTTTTGGTATGGATCGTGGTGTTGATGGTCTACGTCTATATCGCGTCGACACTGCCGGTCTGGAAGCTGCTTCAGCCGCGTGACTACATCAACTCGCATCAGCTGGTGGTGGGGCTTGCCCTGCTGTATCTGGGGCTTATATTCGGGGCGCCGGAGATGACTGCCCCCAGCGTCAACGGCGAAGCCGATATCAGCTGGTATCCGCTGCTGTTCATCACCATCGCCTGCGGGGCCATTTCCGGGTTTCATGGCCTGGTCGCCTCGGGCACGACGTCCAAGCAGCTCGACAAGGAAACCGACGCCCGCTTCATCGGCTATGGCGGCGCCTTGGGTGAAGGCATGCTGGCAATGATCGCGATCATCGCCGTAGGCACGCTGTTCGCCTCCAGCGCAGATTTCACCGCTACCTATTCCAGCTTCTCGGCGGCCGGTTCCAGCGGTCTCAGTTCCTTCGTGAAAGGTGCTGGCCAGCTCGCCGGTAACCTCGGTATTCCCGAGCACATGGGCTCGACCCTGGTCGCTGTGATCGTGGTCAGCTTCGCCGCCACCACGCTGGATACCGCCGTACGCCTGATGCGCTACATCATCGCCGAACTGGGAACCGAGTACGGCATGCCGGTCATCGCGCGCAAGCATGTCGCCACCAGCATCGCCGTCATCGCCAGTGCCGCGCTGGTGATTCTGCCGGAAGGACCCAACGGCTTCGGCTCCGGCGGTTACTTGCTGTGGCCACTGTTCGGCACCAGCAACCAGTTGCTGGCCGGCATCACCCTGATGCTGGTCTCGGTGTGGCTCAAGCGTCAGGGCCGCCCGGTCGTCTTCACGCTAGTACCGATGCTGTTCCTGCTGGTGATGACGCTGTGGGCCATGGGCCAACAAGTGATCTTCACCTGGTCGGGCTTCGGCGATGCGGACCGCAACTTGCTGCTGTTCACCTTTGGCAGCTTGATCATGGTATTCACACTGTGGATTCTGCTCGAGGCTTCACGTAGCTTCCGTCAGGGCGGCGTTCCTGCGCAGCAGCAACAGCCGAGTTCCGATGAGTCGCGCTGATGACGAACGGACCGCGTCCGCCGGCTGGCGGACGCGGATCAAACGGCTCATCGAGGGCTACGACGCGGTGCTGAGCCTTCAGCACCGGCGTGAAATCGTCCGCGAACTTCAGGATGAAGAAGATCTCTTCATGCTGCTGTGCTTCTGCGACATGATGGGGATCCCCAATCCCGTCGGCGACATGACCCTGGAGCTCTATCCCTATATGCTGGACCGCTTTCACGAGTGGCATCAGCGTCAGGGCATGCCCCGCTCGCCCCTGGATGGTTTTCGCTGCTGTTGAGCGGCGCCGATGACGCGTGGCACAACCGAGGAGAGACAGCCGATATGGCCAAAAGCCTTTTTTTCGGCGGCAAGGGCGGCGTCGGCAAGACCAGCTGTGCGACCGCTTATGCGCTGAGTTGCGTAGATGCCGGATGGAACACCCTGCTGGTGTCCACCGATCCGGCCCACAATCTGGCCGATCTCTTCGGTCGCCAACCCGGCCCAACGCCAACGTGCATGCGCCCTGGCCTGGATGTCGTCGAACTCGATCCCGATCACGAGACGAAGCGCTATCTGGATGAGGTCAAGGCCAACATCAAGCCCATGGTGAGCGGTGAACGTAGTGCGGCGGTATTCCGCCAGCTCGATCTGGCCCGCCATGCCCCCGGCACCGAGGAAGCCGCCTTGTTCGATGCGCTGGTCAGCCTGTTGCTCGACACCGGGCAGCACTACGACCGTTTGATCTTCGATACCGCGCCGGGTGGCCATACCGTGCGTTTGCTCGCGCTGCCGGAGATCATGGGTGCGTGGGTGGACGGCTTGATGCAGCGTCGCCACAAGGTGCGCAGCGACTACAAGGCCTGGCTGGGAGACGGCGAGGTGGTCGATGACCCCATTCAGGAAGCGCTGATGCGCCGACGCGGACGCCTCGCCGCCGCTCGCGAACACTTGACCTGCCCTGCGCACTCGGCAGTGATTCTAGTCGCCAACCCGGAACGCCTGCCGACGCTGGAAACAGCGCGTACGCGTGATCTGTTGGAAGCCAACGGCCTGCATGTCAGCGCCGTGGTCATCAATAAATGCCTGCCCACTACGGTCGATAGCCAATGGGTCGCCAACTGGCGCGAGGAACAACAGCCCTGGATCGATCAACTCGAAACATCATTCGCAGATCGCCTATGCATACGCATCGAACATCAGCCCCATGCACCCGCTTCAATCGACGATCTACGGCCTCTCAACGATGCCCTTGACGTGCTCTCGCCGTGGCACACGCACGCCTGATTCGCTCGCTCATTAGCGACCACCGATAACTGATACGACGAGCCATGTCGTATAGGCGATAAACGTCGCCAACAGCCAGACTGCCTCCAGGCGATTGATGCGCCCCTGGCCCTTCCAGCCGATACCGAAGACGGTCAGCGCCAGGGTCAAGCCCGCCATGACCGGCCGATCCCGCATGAGTACCTCGCTATTCTAGCGCAATCGGCCGGGCATGCTACTGACAAACATACGCACGTGAATGTACGCTATTCACGCTACTGATCTTCTCAGGCAAGAGTCTGTCGGAATATCCCCGCGCCGAATTGCTATAGTGCATCCATCATTCGGTACCATGAACCTATGAGCGAGAATGAGTTTGGCAGATAACGTTTCGTCACAAGCGCCTCATCACTCGCCATGCGACATGGCAACGTCGGTGGCGACGACGCGCCACTCACGGCGACGTCTGCGCGCCTGTCACGAATGCGATTTGCTAGTGGCGCTGCCGCCCTTGAAGCCGAGAGAAAAGGCCGAATGCCCGCGTTGCGAACATATACTGGCCACACGTCACGACAAACCTGCCGAGCGTAGCCTCGCACTGGCCGTCGCCGCCTTGATCATGCTGACGCTGTCGGTGTCTTTTCCCTTCATTAGTTTCGAGGCCCGTGGCGTCACCAACCGCATCGAGCTGACCGAGACCGCCTCGACACTGGTCGGCTTCCACGAACCACTGGTGGCAATTTGCGTGCTGCTGACCGTGATCATCCTGCCTACGGTCTACCTATGTAGCGTCATCTGGCTCTCGCTGGGACTTCTCAGGCGCCGCATTCTGCCCTATTCACGTGGCATTGCCCGCGCCCTGAAACACTTGACGCCGTGGATGATGGCCGACGTCTTCGTCATCGCCGCGCTGGTCAGTCTCATCAAGATTGCGGGAATGGCAGATGTCAGCCTGGGGCTCTCGTTCTGGACGTTTTGCGCCTATGCCTTGTTATTGCTGCTCACCACCCAGTCCATCGACACCGACTGGATGTGGTTTGCACTAGCCAGCGAGCCCTTGGCACCGGAAGGCGCCCGCTCGGGTGAACCCGCGACGCCGCAAGGCTTGAGCGGATGCACAACCTGTGGGCTGGTCAATCGTCTCGATGCCCAGGGACACGGGCGCTGTCGACGCTGCGGGGAAACGCTGCACGCACGAACCCCCGGGAGCCGCCAGCGAACGCTGGCCCTGCTGCTGGCTGCGGTGGTGATGTACATTCCGGCGAACCTTTACCCGATCATGAGCACGACATCGCTCGGCAACACCTCGCCCTCGACCATCATTGGCGGCGTCATGCTGTTTCTGCAGCACGGTGACATCCCCATCGCAGTGATTATCTTCACCGCCAGCGTGGTGGTGCCCATCGGCAAGATTCTCGCGCTCGGATGGTTATGCTACGCCGTACGCCATCGTGGCGAGCCGCTAAACAATGTCACCCGCGTGCGCCTCTACCGCATCACCGAGTTCATCGGACGCTGGTCGATGGTGGATGTGTTCGTGGTCGCCATCCTCGTCGCACTGATCCGCGCGGGCGAACTGATGTCGATCTCGCCGGGACCCGCCGCCCTCTCCTTCGCCAGCGTGGTGATCATCACCATGCTGGCGGCCCACAGTTTCGACCCGCGCATGATCTGGGACGATCTTCCCCAACGTCCTCGACGCACATGGCGGAACCGCCTGCCACGAGATATCGCTACCGTTTCACCACGCAAGGAATCCGACGATGCCTGAAGCTCCACAGCGCGCGACACGCCAATATCGCCGCCGCCTATCGCCGATCTGGATCGTGCCGTTGGTAGCGGTCCTCATCGGCTTATGGATGCTTTACGACAATCTTTCCGGCCTCGGCCCCACGATCACGCTGCAGATGAAAAACGCCGAAGGCATCGAAGCCGGCAAGACGTTGATCAAGACACGCAATGTCGAGGTCGGCCGCGTCGAGGATGTGACGCTCTCCGACGACATGTCGCATACCGTGGTCACCGCGCGCATGCAACCCGACACCGAGCGCATGCTCAATGACGATGCACGTTTCTGGGTGGTCAAGCCACGCATCGATCGCGAAGGCATCAGCGGCCTGGGAACCGTGCTGTCGGGGGCCTACATTCAGTTGCTGCCCGGTCACGGCGATGAGCCCCAACGCGACTTCGATGTGCTCGATCAGCCCCCGGTCGCGCCCCCCGACGCCCCAGGAATTCGCATCAACCTGGTCAGCCAGGTGGGCAGCTCACTGAGCGCCGGCGACCCGATCACCTATCAAGGCTTTACGGTAGGCCGCGTGGAGAACACCGAATTCGACCCCGACGAGAAGGAAATGCGCCACCGCCTATACATTCAGTCGCCTTATGATGTGCTGGTCACCGACACCACACGCTTCTGGGTCTCGTCGGGGGTCGATCTGCGCCTGAACTCGCAGGGCTTCCGCGTCAATGTCGAGTCGATGGAGTCGCTCATCGGCGGCGGCGTAACCTTCGGCGTCCCCGAGGATGTGGAGATGGGACAGCCCGCTGAACCGGAAGCGACCTATCAATTGTTTGGCAACGAAGAAAGCGCCCGTGAAGGGACTTTCGATCGTTATCTCGACTATGTGCTGCTGGTCGACGATACCGTGCGCGGGCTTAGTCACGGCGATCCCGTGGAATATCGCGGCGTACGCGTCGGTACCGTGGAAACCGTGCCGTGGCATTTCGCGGCGCCGCAGCCCAACGCTCTGGACCGCTTTGCGATTCCCGTGCTGATTCGCATCGAGCCGCAGCGCTTCGACGACACCATGCAAGATTTCGATGCCGATGAATGGCGAGATCGTCTCCAGGGCATGTTCGAGCACGGCCTGCGGGCGACACTCAAACGAGGCAACCTGCTGACCGGGGCACTTTTCGTGGACCTGAACTTTCATGACGATCCTGAGCCTTACGAGCCGCTCACCTTCGAGGGCAAGAAGGTCTTCCCGACGACCACCGGCAGTCTCGCGCAGATCGAGGAGAAAGTCTCGAACCTGCTCGACAAGCTCAACGACGTGCAGATCGAGCCCGTCCTCGACTCACTGGACGAGACGCTGACGACCACGCAGAACACGATGCAGCAAGTCAACGAGATCGCCGACTCGGTGGACGCACTGCTCGACGATCCAGCCACGCGCGAGCTGCCCGGCAATCTCAACAAGACGCTGCGCCAGACCCGCGACACGCTGGATGGCTTCTCCCCAGACTCACAGGGTTACCGGGAACTCAACGATACGCTCTCGCGGCTCGAGTCATTGATGCGCGACCTGCAACCCGTAGCACGCACGCTAAGCGAGAAGCCCAACGCTCTGATCTTCGACAGCGAAGACGCTCCTGATCCGCAACCGAGGGCTCCACGCCAATGACCGAGATGACGATGGCATTCACTCATGCCGAACGCCTGACACGCCCGGTGCGGCTTCTCGCTGCCGCCGGGATGGGACTTTGCATGTCGATTCTGGTCGGCTGTGCCGGACAAGGCATCGACCAGTCCCGCTATACGCTCCCCAGTGAAACGCAAAATATCAATGTCGCCGGCAGCGACTTCAGGGGCAGTGTCTCGCTCGCACCACCGCGCATGGCTAACTACCTGAAGGATGACGGCATCGTCATGCAACTCGATGACATCCGCATCCATCAGGCACGCCACCACCTATGGGCCGAACCCCTTGATCGCCAACTGCAGGAACGCATGCGCCAGCATCTCGGTCAGGCACTGCCCAACGCCGACGTGCTGCGTCGTGGCCAGTCCGCCGAAGCGCCCTCGCCGGCGCTCCATGTCCAGCTCGACGTCGACCGCTTCCAGGGTCGCAACGACGGTATGGCCGTGGTCGGCGGCCAGTGGCGTGTCCGTGACGATAACGACCGCACGCTGTCGCGCGAGTCCTTCGAGATCGAGCGTCCGCTGAAAGACGATGGCTATCCTGCGCTGGTGCGAGCACTGGGCTCGGCTTGGGGTACCCTTGGCGATCGTTTGGCCAATACCCTCGTGGAGGTAGCCATCACGGCAGAGAAAGAATGAACCTCGCGGGCCTCAGGCTGCGAGCCGCCCCCTGAGACGTGCCACGGCCTGGCTATGCAATTGGCATACCCGCGATTCGCTGACGCCTAACACGGCACCGATTTCCTTGAGGTTGAGCTCTTCCTGGTAATAAAGCCCCAGCAACAGCTTTTCACGTTCGGGAAGTTGCTCGATGGCCTCGACCAGATGGGTGCGCGCATCACCTTTCAACAAGGCCTCGTGCGGAGTCGCCGGGGCGGTTTCGCCTGCCGGCGGCTCGCCGAGCTCAGACACGACCTCGTCGAAGCCCAGCAGATAACCGTTATTGGCATCCAGCAACAACTGATGATATTCATCGACGCGCATATCCAGAGCGCTGGCGATTTCACGCTCGTCCGGGGCACGTCCGAACGATTGCTCGAGCTTGTGTACCGCCTGATCCAACGCCCGTACGCTGCGCCGTACACTGCGCGGCATCCAGTCGCGACTGCGCAGTTCATCGATCATCGCGCCGCGCACACGCTGATTGGCGAAGGTGGAAAAACTCGCCCCTTGGGCGGTATCGAAGCGTTCCAGCGCGTCGAGTAACCCCACCATGCCGGCTTGAATCAAATCATCGAGTTCGACACTGGCCGGTAAGCGTACTTGCAATGCCAGCGCATGACGCCGCACGAGCGGCGTGTATTGCTCCAGCAGTGCACGTTGATCGATTTTGCCCTGTGCCGTATACATCTCTATCGCCTCGGATGTTCGGGTCGACGCTCGACGCGACGCCCGCTGACATTATCGAGCTTCCGACCTGCCAGCCAAGGCCGGAATAACCCCCGCTTGATGGGTCTTTTCCCGAATTCGTCTTCACCGCATCCTCTCAGCGGTAATTCACGATCAGTTGCAAGTCCTCGATGCGCACGCCCGTGTGCGATGCTTTCCCGGAGGTGGCGCGCCGAAAGCACAGTACAAAAGGCCCTCTAGCGGAAAGCCCCTCCAGCGCCTGCGTCCCCCCACGACGCGTGGCCATTTCGACACAACGACGCGGATGACACAGCCACGCCCGCACATCGCTCGGCTCCTGCGTGGTGTAACGCCAGGACACCCGCGTGATACGGCCATCGCCGACCGTGTGGGACTCGGGCGGGCGCAGAGGTGACGTTCGCTCGTCACGCCCCGGCGTCGTCAGCAGCGGTCCACGTGGCAGTGTCACCGCCCAGCTGCCGGCTTCGACAGCTTGCGCGAATGGCGTCATGCTCAGCGCGGCACCGATCGCGACCAGCAATGCCATGACGCAGCCCAGGGATTTCACGAGCGGCGCTCACTTGAGGGCAGTGTATGCGCCAGCCAATCGGCGGGGTCGACGTAGAGCTCGACCGCCAGAAAGCGGCGCGCCGTATTCACCAGGTTGCCAAGCGGCATATCGCCAGCGCTGGCTGGATCGCGTATCACCAGCAGATGTGGCAGGCGCTCATACTGCGACCATTGCTTGAGTTCGCGATAGGCACGTTGCAGACCTTCCACGCCAGAGGCCACCCAGATGCCCCAATGCGGCGAGGAGCGCTGGGCGGCGGTCACCTCGCCGACAGCGAGTGGCAGTGTCTCCCAGGCAAAGCCACTGAGAGACGCCAGTCGTTCACAGATCGCTGTCACCGCCTGGGGCGACGGATGGCCGATCGTCACCAGCGCCGACTTGTCGCGCCGCTGACTCGCATAGGCGCGCAACCCCGCCGCTTGATCGCTCATCGTCGTCACCTCACGACGTCTGTGACAGCGCCGCATGCGCCGTCAGCAAGTGCATCAAACCCTGTAGCAGGGTATCGGGGCTGCGTCGTTTGCGTTCACCGGCGAGACGCTTCACCACGGGGCGCGCATCCACCGCCCAGCCGTCCTCGCTCAAGTCCATGCGTAGCGCCAGGGCCGCCAATTGCGCTGCCAGATAGACACGCAGTTCGCAATCCAGAGGAGCCGACCCTCCAAGCTGCTGCCATGCCGTGCGCATCAAACGCGACAGATCATCCTGTTCGAGCTGGCGGTAGACTAAAGCCCGCATATCGATATCCAGCGCGTCGCCCCCATGCCCCAGCCAGTGATAAACGCCCCGCCGACGCCCGCTCTCGGGATCGTGACTCGTCGCAATCCAGAGCTGTAGAGTGCACGCATCGGTCTCGGCCAAGGCCACCGGCAAGCGCGACAGTGTCACGCGTCGTGCGCGACCGCGCAGACGGCAGGTATGCTGACCACAGGGCTCGGCTAGATCGACTAACTCGCCTATCGCCAGACGTTCCCCGGCATGCCAGACGCGCTGCTGCACCCGCGTGCGTGCCAGCCAGGGGCTGTCCGCCTCGCGCAGCTGTTGCCTGACATCGGCATCAGGTACCCGCGCGAACACATGCCAATGACTCCCCAGATGGCGACGCGCCAGGGTCAGGCGTTGCGTATCGGACGGCGGCCAGCGGTGAAGAGGCCAGGCCAGCGGCAGCACATCGCCGTTGGCATCCAGCGGCAGCATCGGCGCCGCCCAGTCCATTCCTCGCGGCTTCCCTCCCGGCCAGAACAGCCCCGTCGCTTCGGCATCATGCCACGCCTTGATCATCGACGGCGGTGCCAGATGCTCTTCAAGCCAGCTTTGTTGTATGGCCCGCGGCGACTCGCGACGACGCCACGCGGCATCGAGCCAGGCCACGCCTGCTACGCCGCGTTGCAGCGTTTCCATCACCCGGGTCAATTGATCGCGCTGTGCCAAGAGATCCCGCGATAGCGCTTGCAGACCTTGTCCGGAGGCAGTGGGCCGCAGCATCTCGGTGAGTACGCCTTCATCGAAGGTAAAGGGCGAGCCCTGACCCACGGCCAACGCGTCATCCAAAAGCGCTGGCGCTTCGGCCAGGCGAATGTCTTCGGGTACGCGCTGGCCATGGGAAACGTAATAGAGGCGTAGTCGATGACGCATCACGACATCCAGCGCGGCGCCTAGACGCGGCGCTTCGTCGACCTTGGTCAACAGGCAACCGTAAAGCGGTGCACCGGCGTCCCGCGAAGCACGCTGATAGGTCTCGACAACTTCTTCAAGCGTATCGCCGTGGCTGGCCGCGTTCAGCAGCAAGAGACGCCGTACCGGACGCCCCGCACCGCCGAGGCGCGCGATCTGCCCGGTCACGCGCTGATCGCGCTGGCTCATCCCCACTGTATCGACAATCACCATGCGCTTGCCTTCAAGACGTGCCAGCAAGCCTTCGAGATCGTCTTCATGGTGCACGGCATGCACATCGACACCCAGCAATCTGGCATAGATTCGCAACTGTTCATGCGCGCCGATACGATAATCATCGGTGGTCACCAAGGCCACGTCGTCCCCGCCGAAGCGCATCACGTAACGTGCCGCAAACTTGGCGGTGGTCGTGGTCTTGCCTACGCCTGTCGGCCCCACCAGGGCGAACACACCGCCCTCCTCGAGCATCGTCGCCTCGTCATCGAGCACCTCGAGACGGGTCTCCAGTTGACGTCGGCTCCAGGCCAGTAAGCGTGGGTCATCGGCATCGACATCGGCGAGTTCGTCGGGCAACGTCTCGAGCATTTCGCGTACCAGACGGGCACTGAAGCCGGCGGTAATCAAGCGCTGGCGCAAGACGCCGCGCACGCCGGGGCGTGCACTGCGCGGGCGTGGTGTCTCTGCGATATGCGACATCAAAAGTTCGCGCATGGCCTGCATTTCGGCGTACAGGCGATCCTGCCCCGGCGCAGGCGATGCCTCGGCGGAAGGTGAACTGGCCTGCGCAGGCACGGTCACGTCCTCTGCCTGCCCAACCAGTGATGACTGTGCCTCTTCGGCCACGGCCACGACCTCGATGCCCTCATCCACGCGTCGGTTGGAGAGGATCAGGGCATCCTCTCCCAGCGCGTCTCGTACCTGTCGCATCGCCTCGCGACTGGTGGCACCGTGAAAACGCATCACGCTCATGAACGGGCTCCGACGGTAGCGGTGACACGCAAGGTGCGGTCATCGGGGATTTCGGCATTGGACATCACCACCAGATGGGTAATGCGGCGGCGCAGGAAGCGGGCCAGCAACGCGCGCAAACCATGCTGGACGACCAGCACTGTCGGCTCGCCACGCGCTTCCTGACGTTCCACGGCGGCCGTCGCCTGCTCCATGAGGGTATCGGCCAGTCCCGGTTCCAGGCCACCGCCATTGCTCAGCGCCTGGGTCAGAACCTGTTCGAGATTGGCTTCCAGGCCGATGACATGCATCTCCTGATCACCGGGGAACCATTGCTGGGTGATCGAGCGTCCCAACGCCACACGCACCATAGCGGTCAGCTCGTGGGGATCGGCCTGCTGTGGCGCATGCTCGGCCAGCGTCTCGAGGATGGTGCGCATGTCGCGAATCGAGACTTCCTCGGCGAGCAGATTCTGCAGGATGCGCTGCATCGCGGTCAGGGTCAGCAGCTTGGGCACCACATCCTCGACCAGCGACTTGTTCTCGGCAGCGATCTTGTCAAGCAATTGCTGTACTTCTTGACGCCCCAGCATGTCATTGGCGTGGCGATGCAGCAGGTGATTGAGATGCGTGGCCACCACCGTACTCGCATCGACCACGGTATAGCCGTAGACCTGGGCGCGCTCCCGCTGCGCGGCGTCGATCCATACGGCGGGTAGGCCGAAGGCCGGATCCTGAGTCGGCGTGCCTTCCACATTACCCGACACCTGCCCCGGATCGATGGCCAACCATTGTCCCGGATGCGCATCGGCGCGCCCCACTTCGACGCCCTTGAGGGTGATGATATAGGTCGAGGGCCCCAGCTCGAGATTGTCGCGGATGTGCACGACCGGTGGCAGGAAGCCGACATCCTGGGCGAATTTCTTGCGAACGCTCTTGATACGCCCCAGCAACTCGCCCTTCTGGCGATGGTCGACGAGTGGTATCAAACGGTGACCAACTTCGAGGCCCAGGGTATCGACTAGCTGTACATCGTCCCAGCTCGCCTCCGGCACTTCGGGCTGAGGAGGCGGTGTTTGGGGAGATGCCTCTTGGGTGACTTGTTGCTGATCACGACGCCACATCCACCACGCCAATCCCCCGAGCAACGCGGTGAACAGCAAGAAGACCAGGTTAGGCATCCCCGGCACGAGCCCCAGAAGTCCCATGACGCCTGCAGCCAGCATCAAGACCTGCGGATTGTTGAAGAGCTGACTGATCAGTTGCTGGCCGACATCCTGGTCGGTGTTGACGCGCGAGACGGTGACACCTGCCGCCGTCGAGATCACCAGCGCCGGAATCTGTGCCACCAGGCCGTCGCCGATGGTGAGCAAGGTATAGGTATGGCCGGCTTCGGAAAAGCTCAGGCTGTGTTGCGCCATGCCGATCGCCAGACCGCCGATCAAATTGATCATCATGATGATGATGCCGGCGATGGCATCACCGCGCACGAACTTGCTGGCCCCGTCCATGGAACCGTAGAAATCGGCTTCCTGCGAGGTCTCCTGACGCCGTTCCCGCGCGTCTTCCTCACCGATCAAGCCGGCGTTGAGGTCAGCGTCGATGGCCATCTGCTTGCCGGGCATGGCATCCAGCGTAAAGCGCGCGCCGACCTCGGCGATACGGCCCGCGCCCTTGGTAATGACCATGAAGTTGATCACCACCAGGATCAGGAACACGACCAGACCAACGGCGAAGTTCCCTCCGATCAGAAAGGCGCCGAAGGCCTCGATCACCTTGCCGGCCGCATCGCCGCCTTCGTGGCCCTCCATCAAGACCACACGCGTGGAGGCGACGTTCAACGACAACCGCAATAGGGTCGAAAACAACAAGACCGACGGGAAGGCCGCGAAATCGAGCGGCTTCTCCGTGAACATGCTCACCAGCAGCACCATCACGGCCAGAGTAATATTGAAGGTAAACAGAAGGTCCAGCACAAACGCCGGCAACGGCAGGATCATCATGCTCAAGATCATGATGATCAGCACGGGGCCGGCCAGCACCTTCAAGCGGGTGTCGTTCAGCCACTCACGACGGCCCCATAACTGACTCAACGCATTCATGGTGTGTCCTTGGCGTCGGCGACGTTTTGCCGAGACGGATCTAACTCGTCGGGCACGGGCAGGTCATATGGCGTTTGTGGCCAGCCACCCCCTTCCTCGCGCACACGTTTCAAGCGGTAGGCCCAAGCCAGCACTTCCGCCACGGCGGTATACAGATTCGCGGGGACTTCGTAATCGATGTCCACATGCTGATGCAGCGCACGCGCCAACGGCGGCGCTTCCAGCAAGGGCACGCCATGCGCCTCGCCCAGTTCGCGGATACGCGTGGCGACCATATCCGAGCCCTTGGCCACGACGCGCGGCGCCTCCATCTGACTCCCTTCATACATCAACGCCACGGCATAATGCGTAGGGTTAGTGACGATGACATCCGCATCCGGCACCTGGGCCATCATCCGCCGCCGTGCCATGGACTGCTGCTGAGCGCGCATACGGGCCTTCACCTGGGGATCGCCTTCGGTTTCCTTGTGCTCTTTCTTGACCTCGTCCTTGGTCATGCGCAGCTTCTTGGTAAAACTCCACAACTGGAAAGGCACATCGATCAACACCACGACAATGAGTGTCGCGACGCAAAAGGCCAGGCACAGCACCGCGAGGTTCATACCCCTTGCCAATGCTTCGCTCAACGGCAAGTTCATCAAGCCCAGGAGATCGCCACGATGCCACCACAGGAAGATCACGGCGACACCGCCCACCAGCGTCGATTTGGCGACGGCCTTGCCCAATTCCGCTATCGCTTGCGATGAAAACATGCGCTTCAATCCCTTCAGAGGATTGAGCTTGGACACTTGAGGCTGCAACGACTTTGCCGTCATCAGCCAGCCACCCAGCATGACCGGCGCTGCCAGCGCGACGACCGATACAATGAGGAACAACGGCATCAGGGACATCAGCGTGTTTTTGCCCAACGCCCAAATATGCGACATGAGTACGGAAGTATCGAACACTTCAGCGCGTGAAAATATGAATGACTGCTCCATGACGGCCCCTAAGCTTTCGTAGAGATGACCGCCTAGCGACCATAGCGTCATTACCCCTGCCGCCAACAGCATGAAAGTGGTCAGCTCGCGCGAGCGCGCAACCTCACCGTCTTCCCTCGCCTTGTCGAGTCGTCGAGGTGTCGGGTCTTCGGTCTTTTCCTCGTCGCTGTCACTACCGTCGGCCATGGGTCCTCTGACGTCGTGGCGCTAGAAGCCCTTCGCCAAGGCAAATGCCTAGGCGCCGAACAACCGCATTCATCGAATGCGGGCTATTTTCTCGGGAACGCGGGACAGCCGATCACTGGAATAGCGACTACTTAGCCATGCTATTCAGGAGACGCGAGACTGAAAAGCTGCCGGTAGGCACCGGCAGCGTTGGGAGGGATCAGAAACCCAGGCTATCGAGGAGGTCGTCGACCTGGTCCTGGTCATTGACGACATCGGTGCCTTCGGGCTTGACCTGCGGCCCGTTGAGCAGCTCTTCATCGACCTTCTGAGGCTTACGCGAACGCTCGTCGGCAAGTTGCTGCAGCTCTTCCTTGTCATGGCTCTCAGGAGCGGTGTCGATCAGCACCTGCACCAACTGCTGCTCGATCTCTCGGATGACATCCATCATTTTCTTGATGACCTGACCGGTCAGATCCTGGAAATCCTGGGCCATCATGATTTCGAGCAACTGCGCATTGGTCGCCTTGGTCTGGGACGGCACATCGCGCAGGAAGTCACGCGTATCCTTCACCAGTTCCTTGGCGTCGTCTAATTCGACAGGCGCGGCGAACCATTCTTCCCAGCGTTGGTCGAGCTTTTCGGCCCCCGATTCCATACGCTCTTGCAACGGCTGTGCCTGATCGATGGCGTTCAGCGACCGTTCCGCCGCTTGCTCGGTCATGGTCGCGACATAACTAAGACGATCTCGCGCATCGGGAATCGCTTCGGCTGCCTTTTCGATCTCCTTGTCCAGTCCCAACTCGCGCATGCTTTCATGCAGCATGCGCGTCATATTGCCGATCTTGTGGATTAGATCGTCAGTGGGGGTGCCATCCGCACTGTTCTCCGGCTGCGTTTCACCGCTCATGGCCTGCCCTCCTCGTGCGAACTTACTTGCCCAGTTTCTCGAAAATCTTGTCCAGCTTCTCTTCCAGCGTCGCAGCGGTGAACGGCTTCACGACATAACCATTCGCCCCGGCCTGTGCGGCGGCGATGATATTTTCCTTCTTGGCTTCCGCCGTCACCATCAACACTGGCAGCTCCGACAGCGCATCGTCCTGGCGGATCTCCTGGAGCATCGCGAGACCATCGAGATTGGGCATGTTCCAGTCGGAGACCACGAAGTCGAAACCACCGACACGCAGTTTGTTGAGCGCTTCCTGGCCATCTTCCGCTTCATCGACATTATTGAAGCCCAGTTCCTTGAGCAAACTACGCACGATGCGCCGCATGGTCGGGAAATCATCCACGACCAGAATGCTCATATTCTTGTCTGCCATACATCCTCCGATTCATTCAATCTGGCTGATCATTCGCTTAGCGCTAGCTGGTGCTCTAAAGGGGCATAGTGAATACGCCCCCGGCGGCATGGCTGAGGCTCTTTTCAGAAAGGGCCTAGAATTCTTCCCACTCGTTTTCGTCCTGCTTCGTCGCGGCTCGCTGCGTCGGCGCTTGACGCGTCTGCGATGAAGGCTTGGACGTCGAGGCAGGTGCAGACATCGCCGGCTTGGTCGTTGGCGCACGCGTCCCGGGCAGTGCCTGGTGTGACGTGCCGCCCGGCAGACGGAAGACCGCGACGACGTCTTCCAAGCGCTGTGCCTGCTCTTCGAGCGACGCGGATGCGCTGGAAGCTTCCTGGACGAGCGAAGCATTCTGTTGGGTCACCTGGTCCATCTGCGTGACGGCCTGACTGACCTGCTCGATACCATCGCTCTGTTCCTGCGAAGCCGCGGAGATCTCGTCCATGATGTCACTGACGCGTTTCACCGCCTGGACGACATCGCGCATGGTGGTCTCGGCATTCTCCACCAGCTCGGAACCCTGCTCGATCTGAGTGGTCGAGGTATGAATCAAGCCCTTGATTTCCTTGGCAGCTTCGGCACTTCGGCTGGCCAGGTTACGTACCTCACTGGCGACTACCGCGAAGCCGCGCCCTTGCTCACCGGCACGCGCCGCCTCGACCGAAGCGTTCAACGCCAGAATGTTGGTCTGGAAGGCGATGGAGTCGATCATGCCGATGATGTCGGAGATCTTCTTGGAACTGTCGGTGATACCCTGCATGGTCGTGGAAACCTCCTGCATGACATCGCCGCCACGTTCCGCAGTGGTTGAGGCATCGCCCGCCAGGGAACTCGCCTGGCGCGCATTGTCGGCATTCTGTTTCACGGTGGAGGTCAGCTCTTCCATGCTGGAAGCCGTTTCTTCGAGCGAGGCGGCCTGCTGCTCGGTACGCGACGACAAGTCGGCATTGCCCGAGGCAATCTCGCGCGCCCCGCCATGAATCGAACCGCTGGCGTCACGCACGGACGTGACCGTGCCGACCAAACCGGTTTGCATGTCGCGCATGGCGGAAAACAAACGCCCAATCTCGTTCTTGCCGCGTTTGGCGATGCGATGAGAGAGATCGCCTTTGGCGATGTGCTCGCAATGCTCGACGGCTTCATCCAACGGCTTGACCACGGCCTTGACCAGCACCATGCGCACCAGCACGGCCACGATCACGGCAAGCACCAACAATACGATGGACAAAACTTCCATCAGCTGGCTGTTATCGGCGTCGGTTACGATGGCAGTATCGACACGTGCTTCGGCATACTGAATAAACTCACTCACGCTATCGTTGAGATCGTTCATCAACGGGTTGATGCGCTGATCGTCCTCGGCGCGCACGGCGTCCTCACCAGCTTGCATCTGGCGCTGGACTTCATCGCGGAACGCTGCATAGGTCTCGCCGATACGTGCGGCATACGGCTCACCGGACTCGGTTTTAGGCACATTTTCGAACTGCTGCATGCGATCGTCCGCATTGCTCAATGCCGCTTCAACCGCTGATTCCAACTCTTGCGTACGCTGAGTATCCCCGGCTTCCACGGCGTTGCGGTAACTGGCCAGCAGACCGCGCGCGCGCACCAGGTTCAAGGTGGCCCGATTGACAGTATTGGTCTGCTTGAACCCGATGGTGCCGATGGTGTCCAGCGCCTCGGCGCTTTGTTGATTGGAGTAAAACCCCAATGCGCTGATGACCGCGATCATCACGACCATGACGGTCAGCGCGATCGTCAAACTGGCCCTGACCGAAAGGTCCTGTAGTTTTGTTCCCATGTCGTCTCCTGATGAGTTCCCTGGCAGTGGTTGAGTCGGTGATGAATAGGGGTAGCCCGGTTTGTTGTCTCGTTGGCGGTCACACCCGCTGCGCGCGTCCCGAGGCTTCGGCGCGTTTCATCAAGGCGGCGGGAATCTCAGTAAGCGCGATGGTATCGGAGGCACCACCGAGGATGGCCGCTTCGCGTGGCATGCCAAAGACCACGCAACTCTCTTCATCTTGGGCAATCGTATAGGCGCCTGCCTGATGCATTTCGAGCAGACCCGCCGCACCGTCCTTGCCCATGCCGGTAAGAATCACGCCGATGGCGTTGCGCCCCGCGCTTTGCGCGGCGGAATGAAACAACACGTCCACCGACGGACGGTGTCGGTTGACCGGCGGCGCATTATCCAGGCGGATGACGTAGTTGGCACCCGAGCGCGCTAGCTTCATGTGCCAGTCTCCCGGCGCGATATAGACATAGCCGGGTAGAATACGCTCACCATCCACCGCCTCCTTGACCGAGATGCGACATGATTTGTCGAGACGCTCAGCGAAGGACTTCGTAAATCCACCCGGCATGTGCTGGGTGACAAGAATTGCCGGGCTATTGACGGGCAGAGGCTCCAGTACATGACGGATGGCTTCTGTGCCTCCCGTCGAGGCACCAATGATAATGACTTTCTCACTCGAGAGGATCGGCGCCTTGAGCGGTTCCTGATCTTTCGCCGGCGGCTGCTTGGCCACGGCTTTGGGGCGCGAGCGTGCCGCCGCACGGATCATGTCGGCGATCATCTGAGTGTATTCGAGCATGCCTTCGCGGATGCCCATTTCCGGCTTGGCGACGAAATCGACGGCGCCCAGCTCCAGAGCCCGCAGGGTTATTTCGGAACCTTGCTGCGTCAGCGAAGACACCATCAGGACCGGCATGGGACGCAAACGCATCAAACGCTCGAGAAAATCAAGACCATCCATGCGCGGCATTTCGACATCCAGGGTCAACACGTCAGGGTTGGTGCGCTTGATTAGATCCCTGGCCACCAGCGGATCGGGTGCCGTGGCAACGACCTCCATATCAGGCTGACTGTCGATGATCTTGCTCATCAGGTCACGAATCAGCGCCGAATCATCGACACATAGCACCTTGATCTTGTTCGAGGACAACGCCACCACTCCTTACGTATGAAAACCGCCGATCTACTGCCGAGCACGGCCAACCGATATGCATGATTTATCGGCTAGTCGCATGAACACTGAAGGGTCAGCGCGATAATTCGTACACGGTCTGCCCGCGAAGCTTGAAACGCTGCGTCAGGTAGGAAAAATTTTCCGAGTGGCCGGTAAACAATAGACCATTGGATTTCATCAGCGGAGCGAAACGCTCCAAGATGCGTGCCTGTGTTTCCTTGTCGAAATAAATCATCACGTTACGACAGAAGATGGCATCGAATGGACCCTTCGCTACCCAACTGCCCGAGGTCAGGTTGAGTGATTGAAAGTCGATCATCGAGGCCAGTTCGGGACGAATCTTCGCCATCCCGGCGCGTGCACCACTGCCCCGCAGGAAAAACTGCCGACGGCATGCTTCGGAGACCTTATCCAGCTGATCCAGCGCATAGATCCCCTTGCGCGCCTTATCCAGCGCGTCGGTATCGATGTCGGTAGCTAGAATCTGCGCCTGAGAGGCTCGGCTACCCAGCGCCTCGCTCAGGGTGATCGCCAACGAGTAGGGTTCTTCCCCTGTCGACGCCGCAGCACACCAGATACGCACGGGAGAAGTCGCTTGCTTGACGTGCTCCGCGAGCAACGAGAAGTGGTGCGTCTCACGGAAAAACGACGTCAAGTTCGTCGTCAGCGCGTTGGTGAATGCCTCCCACTCCGGCGAGTCAGGATGTTGATCCAGACGCGCCAGATACTCGCTGAAGCGACGCATACCGTGCAGTCTCAACCGCTTTGCCAAGCGGCTGTAGGCCATTTCACGCTTGTGCGACGCCAGCACAAGGCCGGCGCGCTGATAAATGAGCGTACGTATCTTGTCGAAATCCGACTCCGTGAATTCCAGATCCCGGTCGGCTGTCCCGAACAAGCCAGGATGTTCTTCCTGCGGCGCAAGAGACTGACGAAATTCGCTCAAAAGGACTCCCACTCCTCTTCATGTGATGCCTGGTGAGAACCTTCTGTCGGCGACCCCTGGCGCTGAGACACCAAAGGGGTCTCTTGACGCTGCGCTGAATATGACGTCGCCTGCTTATCGTCACCGTGACTTGTAGATGCCTGCGACTTGGCAAGACTCGCCGAATGCTGGTTGCGACGCACCGTCTCGACACCACTGCCGGCCAGTCGAAAGACAGCCACGGAGCGCGACAGCTCGGTGACACTGGATTCAAGGTCCGCAGCGACCGACGCCGTTTCCTGCACACGCCGGGAATTCTGCTGGGTGACATCGTCCATCTGAGTAATGGCTTGATTGATCTGCTCGATACCGCTGCTCTGCTCGTCGGACGCCGCAGTGATCTCGTTCATGATGTCGTTGACACGCGTGACCGAATTGACGACCTCCTCGATGCTGCCCTCGGCCTTGCGTACCAGATCGGTGCCGCCTTCGACCTCTTTGGTCGCATTATCGATCAGCCCGCGAATCTCCTTGGAAGCCTCGGCACTGCGACTGGCCAAATTGCGTACCTCGCCGGCGACGACAGCGAAACCACGCCCCTGCTCACCTGCGCGGGCGGCTTCGACGGAAGCGTTCAAGGCCAGAATATTGGTCTGAAAGGCAATCGAGTCGATCATGCCCACGATATCCGCCACCTGATGGGAACTATCGCGGATGCGTCCCATGGTGCTGACTACCTGCCCCATGACCTCGCCACTCTGACGCACCGTCTCGCTCGCCGTGCTCGAGAGTTGGCTAGCCTGACGCGCGTTGTCGGCATTCTGCTTCACGGTGGCGGTCATTTCTTCCATGCTGGAAGCCGTCTGGGCAAGCGATGCGGCTTGCTGCTCGGTGCGCGAAGAAAGGTCTTCGTTGCCTTCGGCAATGTCACGGGTCGCCGGGGTTACAACACCCACGTTTTCATTGACCTCCTTGACGATGTTGCCAAGGCTGCGGCGCATGGTATCCAGCGCCCGGGTGAGGCGTCCGATTTCATCTTGCTTGCCGCCCTTGAGCGTGGCGCCTAGGTTGCCGGCCGCGATCTGTAATGAAAAGTCCAGGGCTTCGCGCACCGGACGCAGCGTCGAGCGCACCGTGATGGTCCCCAGTATCACCAGCACGACCAGCCCGAAGATAAAGACGCCAGCCTGCCACAGCAGCATTTCATGCTGCGTCTCGGCGGCCTCGGTGGCCATGTCCATAGCATCGTTACGCTTTTCATCGACCAGGGTGTTGAGCTGATCGCTTACCGTCTCACTCTCGCCTTCCAGCACGTCGTTGTAGGCGACATAGGCCTCGTAGAAATCGCCGGAATTCAGGGTATCCAGCACCACCTGCATGCCATCGTCCAGATAACGCTGTACGGAGGTATCGAAGCTTTCCGCAGCCTCCGTGTGATTGGCGGGACGGTTATCGTAGTACGCCCCCCAGCTCTCGGAGAGCTTGGTCATCAGCGTATTGGCCTCTGCGGTCACGGCTTCCATGTCACCCGACATCGGATTGCTGACGGGCTTGTCGACCAAGTCTCGACCTTTGGACATCAACTGATCGATTTGCTGCAGACGGGCAACGTCTTCCAGACCCTGCTCGGATAATGCCTGCAGCTTGTCGCCGGCACGCTGCAGGCTGACCATGGACAGAACGCTGCTGACCGCCAGCATCAGCACCGCCGCGACGATCATGGTCACTAGACGGCCCTTGAAGGTATTGAACTTGAGACCCTTGAGACGGGCCAAGACACCGGTATGCTGAATCTGGCCACGGTCGAGCTTGACCCCACGACGCTTGCCAGCCGACATGGCGGCATAAGTCCGCTCTGCCTCGGCACGTGCCTTGGCGGAGGGCTTCACGCGTACCGAGGTATAGCCAACGATCTCGCCGCCTTCGAAAATCGGCGTTATGGTGGCATGCACCCAGTAGAAGTCACCGTTCTTGCAACGGTTCTTGACCAGCCCGCCCCAGATTTCGCCCTTCTTCAGGGTCGCCCACAGATTTTCGTAGGCCAATGGCGGCATATCGGGGTGACGCACGATATTGTGCGGAGATCCCACCAACTCATCGTAGGTAAATCCGCTAACCTCGACGAAAGCCGGATTTGCGTAGGTGACGACGCCTTTCAAATCCGTGCGGGACAACAGGTAATCTTCATCCGCGAGCTCATGCTCACGCTGAGTAACGGGCTGATTATTGCGCATGATACGGTTCCCTGGTGTTCATTTTTATTGCTTTGTGTCGGCGAGCTCTGGTGACGCCTCGCGACAGCGTTATTGTGCTTGTTGCTCGACCAATGCCATTTCCTCGCTGGTCAGCAGTTTCTCGATATCGACGATGACCAGCATGCGATCCTCGAGACTGCCCAGACCACTGAGGTAATCGGCAGACAGCGTCTCACCGAACTCGGGGGCAGGCTTGATCTGGTCAGAGGAGAGCGTCATGACGTCAGACACTCCATCGACTACGATGCCCACGACCCGGTCGGCGACGTTGACCACGATCACCACGGTCTGTCCTTCGTATTCGATCTTGTCGAGATTGAACTTGATGCGCAGGTCGACGATCGGCACGATCACACCGCGCAGATTGGTCACGCCCTTGATGAACTCAGGAGCATTGGCGATGCGGGTCACGTTTTCATAGCCACGGATTTCCTGCACTTTCAGGATATCGACGGCGTATTCCTCGCTACCCAGCGAGAACACCAGGTATTCCTGGCTTTGCGTATCGATAGCCGCCTCGGCGGCCTGGGTCATGTCACTCATGAAACTACGTCCTCCTGGCGTGATGCGGTTAGTTCGGCGTGCTTGTGGGGCGTGGCACGCTGACGGTGCAAGCGGTTGACATCGGCGACGTCGAGAATCAGCGCCACGCTGCCGTCTCCTAGAATCGTCGCGGCGGATATGGCCGGCACCTTGCGGTAGTTGGTTTCGAGGTTCTTGACCACCACTTGTTGCTGCCCGACGAGATCGTCGACCAACAAGGCATAGCGCCGGCCCTCGGCCTGCAGGATGACCGCGATACATTGGGTCGGGTCCTGCTCGGCGCCGTCGATGTGCAGAATGTCGTGCAAGGCGATCAGCGGTAGGTACTCGTCGCGCACCTTGAGCAACTTGTCGTTGCCCGCCATCGAGTAGATATCATTGTTGCTGGGCTGTAGCGACTCGAACACTGCCGAGAGCGGCAGGATGAAAATTTCTGACCCACTCTTGACCGACATGCCATCGAGGATGGCCAGGGTCAACGGCAATACCACGCGGGTCGTGGTGCCCTTCCCAGGCCAGGACTGAATCTCGACGTGGCCGCCCATGGCCTGAATATTGCGCTTGACGACGTCCATACCCACGCCGCGTCCAGAGACGTCACTGACCTGATCGGCGGTCGAGAAACCCGCCGCGAAGATAAGCTGCCAGACCTCGCTGTCGCTCATGCTGTCGGAAACGGTCAACCCGTTATGAGCCGCCTTGGCGAGGATCTTGTCGCGGCTGAGACCGCCCCCATCGTCCTTCACTTCAATGAGGATGTTACCGCCCTGGTGCTGGGCAGAAAGCGTCAGTTGGCCTGTACGTGGCTTTCCTGCAGCCTCGCGAACATCAGGCATCTCGATACCATGATCGAGACTATTGCGCACGAGGTGCGTCAAAGGATCGATGATGCGCTCGGTCAGACTCTTGTCGAGCTCGGTGGACTGGCCCTCGGTGACCAGCTCGATGTCCTTGCCCAGCTTGCCGGTAAGATCGCGCACCAAGCGTGGAAAGCGACTGAACACATAGTCCATCGGCACCATGCGGATCGACATCACCGACTCCTGCAAGTCACGCGCGTTGCGCTGCAGCAGGTTCATGCCATTGACCAGTGGCCCATGCGCATCCACGTCGAGTTCGCTGGCGGTTTGATCGAGCATGGACTGGGTAATGATCAGTTCACCGACAAGATTGATGATCTGATCGACCTTTTCCACCGGCACACGAATCGTCGCCGACTCCCCACCGGCCTTTTTCTTGGCACCACCACCCTTTTTGCCTGGCGCCGCATTCGCAGGTTTTTCATCGGTCGCTGCCTGGGCCGGTGCTTTTTCTGCGGGAGCCTTCGCCTGCTCGGCAGGGGCCGGTGCCTCGGGTGTCGGTGCATCGTCCTGCGCCACGGTGGATGCCGCAGCAGCCTCGGCCTGTGTCGTCTCGGTCGGTGCGGCGATCGCAGAGATGTCTAGCTGTTCAGGCTCGACGATGAAACACATCACAGCTTCGATATCGCTGCGGCTGGAGGCACTTTCCAGCACCACCTCATAACGCGCAGCATCTCCATGCTGCTCTTGCACGGCACCCAAATTTCCGAGTTCCTCGACGAGGAGTTCACGGTCCTTGTCGGAGACGTTCAAGAGCACGACGTGAAGCCAGCCGGTATCGGCGTCGGCGTCGGCGTTGGCGTCGGCGGCTTGAGTGTCATGCGCCTGCCCCTCCAACGCGTCCTCACCAACCGTATTCCCGCTAGCCGGACTTTCGGCTTCATCCGACGTCTGCTCGGGTGGCGCGATATCGGCCTCGGGCTCGCTGCCCACGCCATGTCCCAACTCATCCAGCGCTAGCTGCTTCAGCGTCTGACAAATTCGGGTATAGACTTCCGGATCCGGTTCGGCGCCATTGCGGTAGGCATTAAGTTGGTCGTGAAGCATATCCTTGGTTTCCAGAAAGAGGTCGACGATATCCGTACGCAAGATGAGCTCGCCCTGCCTGGCATAATCCAACAGGTTTTCGAGCATGTGCGTGGTTTCTTGCAGCACGCTGAACCCGAAGGTGCCCGCGCCCCCCTTGATCGAATGTGCGGCACGAAAAATGGCGTTGAGTTGCTCCGGATCCGGCTCGTCGAGATCTAGCTCGAGCAGGTGGCGCTCCATGTCGCCCAGTAGCTCTTCGGCCTCTTCGAAAAAGGTCTCGTAGAATTCTGTTATATCCATGCTCGTTCCACGTGATCGTAATCGTGATCGTTAGGGCGATGGCTGATCTTGCCCTTCACCGCCACCAGTGGTGCGTTCATACACTTGCGGGAGTGCGTTACGCATTAGTGAGTCAGCGCCTTGCGTCGGCGACAACCCTTCTCGCTGCCTATCATCCGTACGGTTGAGTATCGTCTCGGGACTCGCCGCACCGGCTTCGCCCTGATCGCGGATCTGCTCGGCGGCGTGCTCCGACAGTACGACGATGCTGATACGCCGATTGATCGCATCACTGGGCTTTGTACCCTCCAGGTTGACGCGTGATCCCATGCCCGCGACGCGTAGCAACTTGCCGGCATCGAGCCCGGCCGCGACCAGGGTACGACGCGACGCATTGGCTCGGTCGGCGGAAAGCTCCCAGTTGCTATACCCCGCTTCTCCGCCGGCGTAACGCAGATCATCCGTATGCCCAGTGAGGCTAATCGCATTGGGCACCGCGTTGAGCTCTGGCGCCAGAGCTTGCAAGAGATCCCGCATGTACGGTGCGAGTCGGGCACTGCCCAACTCGAACATGGGCCGCTTGTCGGTATCGACAAGCTGAATGCGCAGGCCCTCCGGAATGAAGTCGGTACGTAACTGCGAGCTCATCTGCCGCAGGTTGGGATCTTCGCGAACCTGGCGTTCCAGGCGGTCCCGCAGCACCCTCAAACGTCGCATCTCGTCGCTGGGGCGCGATTGCTGGCGTTTGTCAATGCGCCGCTCTTCACCTTCGGAGAAGGTGGGGTCCGCCCCGCCGCCAGGGATCGCACTGGTACTCGCCGTCGACTTGTCACCGCCGGTCATCGCCACCGCCAAGGGCGTACGGAAATATTCGGCGATATTATCGAGCTCTTTTTCAGGTACCATCGACAGAATCCAGAGCACCAGGAAGAGCGCCATCAACGCCGTCATGAAATCGGCATAGGCGATCTTCCAGTTGCCCCCATGATGCCCTTTACTGACGACTTTCTTGCGTTTGACGATGATGGGACGACGTTCGCTGCTCATGCTTACCCCGTCCCAGTGTCACGTGTACCGCTTCCCTCTGCACGGACATGTTCTTCGAGCTCAGTGAACGAGGGCCGCTCGGCGGTGAACAGGGCCTTGCGCCCGAATTCCACCGACAACTGAGGCGCCAGACCGTTAAGGCTCGCCATCAAAGTCACGCGAATGCATTGCAGCATCTTGGTGGCTTCGGTGATCTGGAGTTGAAGGCGCTGGGCGACAGGTAGCACGAACCCGTAGGCGAGCAGAATCCCCAGGAAAGTTCCCACCAGTGCTTGAGCGATCATCTGTCCCATGGCTGCCGCGCCCTGATCGGCTGCCCCCAAGGCATGAACGACGCCCATGACGGCCGCCACGATGCCGAATGCAGGCAGGCCATCACCGACACTATGTAGAGAATGGGAGGGGATTTCCGCCTCGTGCTGGAAGGTGTCGATCTCGTGCTCCATGAGCGTATCGATCTCGAAAGGATCCATGTTGCCACTGACCATCAAACGCAAGTAGTCGGTGATGAACGCCATGATCAAGGGGTCACTAGAGATCTTGGGATAGTCGGAGAAGATCGCACTATCCTCGGGAGAGTCGATATCACGTTCGAGGGCCAGCATGCCGTCCCGCCGCGCTTTGGTCAGCAGGCGGTACTGCAATGCCATCAACTCCATGTACATCGCCTTGTTGTACTTATTGGTGCGCTTGAGCTTCGAAAATGAACGCAGGGTAGCCTTGATCGCCTTGCCATTGTTGGCTGCGATGAAGGCACCCACGGCAGCACCGACGATCATGAGAATTTCGGATGGCTGGAATAGCGCACCGAAGTGGCCCCCGATGAAGGTATAACCACCCCCGATCGATGCGATAACAACCAAATAGCCGATTAGAATCAACACAGCAGAACGCTCCTAGCGGCATGCATAACTGGCCCGTTGATATCTCTATCGGCAGGAAGCGACACGCCTTGAATGAAAAAACGCAGAAATGCGTCGTGTCGCTTTCCGGTATCGGTCGTCCCCCCTGCGATCGCGACGACACTAGATACGCGAACGCCTATCTAGCGACGAGGCGTCGCGCCGTCATCCCATCCGACTCAGAAGCCGGCGCAGACTGATGACGCGGTGTTGTCACCCGCTCTTCGGCCTGACGCTTCTTGCGTGTCTTGCCGGCACGCGAAGGTGGCTGACAAATACCACACACGAAGTCGTGATCGGGACTGTACGCGTGGGCGACGAAATGACCACCGCAACGGGTGCAAGGCGAGAGTTGCATCATGCCGCTTTCAAAGAAGCGAATGAGCGTCCAGGCGCGCGTCAATCCCAGCACTGGCTCCCCTGCTTCGAGGCTGACCTGCTCTAGATACAGCCTGAAGGCCTTGACGAAAGCCGACATTCGCTCGCAACCGCCGTCCTCGAGCAGACTCCTGTAAATATTATAAAACAACGAAGAATGGATGTTCGGCATCCAGGTAATGAACCAGTCGGTCGAAAACGGCAGCATGCCCTTGGGGGGCGACATGCCGCGCACTTCCTTGTAAAGCTTGATCAAGCGCCCACGACTCAAATCTGTCTCGGTCTCGAGTACCTGCAGACGCGCCCCCAGATCGATCAACTCGATGGCGAGCTGCACCTGCAGCATCTCGCCCACTAGACTTTTCTCACTCACGACGCTACTCCTCAGTTCGAAGAGACGGACGAGCACTCGTTACGTGCGCTCGCCATCAACAGGGCAGCATGCGTCTGCCCCAACCCCTGCTCCCGCTGATTGTGGGTCAGCTTTCGCAGTTGCTCCGGCTCGTCATAGCAGAGTCGGCAGAGCAGTTGATTCGTTCGCGCGAGTTGTGTCAGTTGCTTGATCGACAAGGAAGCGATGAGATCCGCCATTTCGTCATCCATCTTGAGACGAAAGAGCGCAGTGGTGCGATCTTCGCTGATCATGCGCTGCGTAAGCAGCAGGTAGGACAGGTTGATATCTTGAATATCATCCAGAAGGCTATCGGTTTCCATATAATTCCCTGCGTACGACGTTATTGTGGCGAAGGAGGTTTCTACGACCTCTCTCCGATGAGCCAGTTTTTTTGCTTTTTCGGCTGACTCGATTCTTACCGTCGCATCATTTTGAGACGTTTTTATGAAAAGATTCAACATCTCCTACATTGAAACCAACAATTCCTTACAAAAGAGGAGCGATGTGGCTCACTCGTAAGTACGAAATCGGCCATGGTGCACAAGGCGGTAACACGCTAGCAGCAAGCGTTGCCGACGGCTCGAGGGCCGCCACATCAGGTCAATTATAAGCAAGCTATAAGAACGGGGTGCGTCAATAAACCGCACCCCTTCGTCGCAATTCAGCGACGTGCGGACGTTCCCGAGTCGATATTCGAGGTCGCCTCTTCATGCTCCAGGTCATAGACCCAGGCCAAAAGCTCGGCAATGACTTGATACAGGGTGGGAGGGATTTGAGAATCCAGATCGACCTGCATCAAAAGTGCCACCAGCTCGGGGGCATCATGCACGAAGATGCCTTCGTTCTGGGCTGTCGAGACGATGCGTTCCGCCAGGTCACCGTATCCCTTGGCGACCACTACAGGCGCCGCTGAGGGATCTTGATAAGCCAACGCAACGGCACGTCGCCTTTCGTCAGGCGTGTCACTCATGGCGTTCCTCACTTGCGTCGTTGTCAGGCATACGGTGCACGTCGATCACGGCTTGCACTCCCAAGGCATCAAGGCGCTCATGCAAAGCCGACACCTGTTCCGAAAGGCGCTCCAGGCCCTCCCCCTCAGGCGCCGAGATCGACAACGAAGCCCGCTCGGCACGTAACGTCATGGCGATATGTACGTCACCGAGATTCGGTAAGGAGATATTCATCTCACTATGCCAGGGTGATTTATCATGCCCCTGCGATTGCGCCTGACCGTCAGCATCCTGGCCATCGCCCTCCGACCATTGCTGCAGTGTCATGGCTAGCATGACGCCCGGCCACAGCATGCCTTCCCAACGCAACGACGGCGTCACCAACATCTCCAATTGGTGGCGGACGACAGACTGCAAGGTATCGTTTTGATCCGTGCCGATTTGCTGCAAGGCTGAACTCGCCAGCGTATGATGCTGTCCGCTCGTTGACATATCTCCCCGCACCGCGAGCAACTCCGGAGAATCACCTTGCTGAGCGAGCAAAGGCGCCTCGGCGAAATGATTGGCCGTGGTCGCGGGGCGTAAGGAAGTCAACGTGGCCGGTGATGCCATCTCGGCCATGGTCGCGCGTGAAGTGGGCGGCCCCGTGTCTGTCATACGCGCCGCATGAGGCGTTTCGGTCGTAGCAAGTCCGGTTGCCACCGGCATTCGCGGTGCCAACGCCATCTGCGGTTCGCGCGCCAACGCGGCCGTCGACCATTCTCCCTTCAGCCAACGCGCCAGGTGCGACTCGTAGAACACGCCACTGTGTTGAATATTTTGCTGCAATTGAGATGCTAGAAGCCTCGGCGACGCCTCTCCCTCCTGGAGCAACGGCTGCGGAGAGGTAATCGACGAAGGCGGCGCGGGAAAACGCGCCAGCACATCAGCAATGGTGCGCGCGGCGGTACTGAAATGCGTCGTGGATGAACTGGGCGTCGCCGCCGAGTGCTCCTCCGACTTGCCTGAAGGCACGCCCGCTTCGAGAAGCGCCGAGGCACGTGCCGGGGTGAACTCGGCTTGTGAGGAGCCGCGCTGCTGAAGCCCGCCGCCTTCACGGGTCAATGATTCGATGGCATTCCCGGAGAGCACTGGCTTGACCGGCGCAGGCAGGTCAGTCGTTCGAGGCGCATCGATACGTTGCCCCAGCACCTGATGGAGCAATGTGTCGATAATGGGCGTTATGCCACTCACGTGCGCCCTTCAGTGCCCCGAGAGGAGCGTGTGCGTTGCGACAGCGTGCCCTGCCCTTGATTATAGGCACGCACCAGCGCTTGCTGGCGCCGAGAGTTGCCGATCAATTGCGTGAGCTCCTCACAGCGGGCATCGAGCTGATCTCGAATGACGCGATCATGCTCGAGAATTTCCTCGATCATGCGCGCGCAGTACTGGCGCTCTTGCGCATTGAGTCGTTCACCTTGAGGTGCGCGCCGCAATGTCTCGACATCGGCCACATGGCGGGCACGCTGTTGAATCAACGCGTCCCACTCCTGGTGACGTGCACTTTCGAGCATCGCCCGGGAACGCTCGAGCATATTCTCATAGATGTCCAGACGCTCCGACGCATTGCTCATGTCATGATCCATCCACTTGCGGGGCGATTTCGCGCCAGGCCGAACCGATATCTTCCAGCAGATGCGCGGCCTCGTCGAGCGCGACTTGATCGTTGCGCAAGTTGGCTCTCAGCAACAACCGCGCGATATAGTCATACAAACTTCCCAAGCGCTCCGACAGTTCACCGCCGCGCTCATGATCGAGCGCCGCCGCCAACCCATTATTGACAATATTCAAGGCCTTGGAAATTGCCTGCCCCTTGGCGGAGATATTGCCATCCTCCATGTGCATTTTGGCAGCCCGGATGGAGGCTTGCGCGCCGTCGAAAAGCATCACGATCAACTGATGGGGGCTGGCCGACATCACCCCGGATTCAACGCCGACACGGGCATAGGCCTGGGCACCTCGCATCATATTCATGATAGTTCCCCTACTGATTCATTTGTGCGTTCAAGCTGTCGAATTGCTGGGTCAGATAAGAACTCGTCGAGTTCATTTGCGACACCAGCGAATCCAGTTCGGCGAATTGCGTGCGGTAGCGCGCCACCGTCGCATCGATGGAGTCCTGCATGCTGGTATAACGTTCACCCAGGCGCTCGATAGAGGTATCGATACCGCTGGTGGCCGTACCCAGTGTTCCGCCATCATCGAGCAGGTTGCCCAACACCGTGTCCAGGCTGGCGGCGAACCCGTCACGTTCTTCATCGTCGACATCACCGACGAAAAACGCGCTGACACTGTCGAGATTGCCGTCGATCGCTTCGTCCAGGGCCTCATCGTCAACCTCGAGCGTGCCATCGAGTGCCAGGGAAATCCCCATGTTGGACAACAACGCAAATTCACCGTCCCCAACATGCCCCATGGCATTGCGCAGTTGCGACTCAACGCCTCGCAGCGTGGAATTGCCAAGCAGCTCTCCCGCCGCTCCGGACTCGGCATCGAACGACGTCAGGCTCGACATGCGCTCTTGCAGCGAATTGTAGGCTTTGACGAAATCATCGAGAGAATCCTTGACCGCGCCATCGTCGCGGCTGAGCGTCAGCGCATCCGACTCTCCCTCATTGGTCGCCTGCAAGTCGAACGTCCCCCCTTGTAACGCCCCTTCGACATGATTGGAGGCACTGGTGATGGCGATACCATTCACGCTCAACCGTGCATCCTGCGCGGCCACCGTTTGACGCATGTCGCTGGCATCGGGATCCGCCGCATCAAAGCCGAAAGCCGCCTGTAACGCCGCATCCTCGGAAGAAATCGCGATTTGGTTCACTTCACCCGTCTCGGTGGCGGTCAGTACCAGGCGCTGGGGTTTATCGCTGCCATCATTGATGATCGAGGCACTGATGCCGGCATCCTTCGCATTGATCGCGTCCCGCAAGCCTTCCAAGGTGTTGTTGCCATCGTCGAGGGTAATGGCAAACGCCTCGTCGCCAACGTTGAAAGAAAGCTCGCCGGTGTCGAGCTCGGCTTCTTTTTCGAAACCCTCGGAAGCAAGCGTCTGCGACCGGGCCAAGGCGCTAACCTCGATCTGATAACGCCCCGGGACGGCCGTGTTGTCGGTCGATACGCTGACGGCATCGCCCTGCATCTTGCTGCTCAGCGCCTGGAAGGTCTCGGGATCACTGAGCGCCGTTGCCGACTCGCGCAGCGAGTCCAGCGCACTTTCCAGGCGCCCAAAGGCTGACAGCTTGGCTTCGTAGTTTTTCTTCTGTTCGGTAATCGGTTCTAGCTTCGCGCTCTCGGCTTTTTTCAAATCGTCCAGCAAGCCACTCAAATCCAGACCCGAACCGACACCCAGGGAAGTAATCGTAGGCATGACATGCCCTCAGCGAGTAGGTTGATCTTTTTACCATGAGGCTCGCCGACGCTAGCGCCGAAAAGACTAACTTTACGAGCTCTATTCATACATCGGCCCCAGGTGCGTAAACTTTAGCCCTTGCGCGTGATCATTTCTGACGGCTCGAGGCAGAGCAACGCGTCCCGCCCCGAGCGTCGACGCTGGCAATATCACGCCTCGATGCGCGATGATAGGTAACTCGAATCGACCTCAGGAGCCACAGCCACGATGGACTCGACATCGCTTTTCGCCGACTACGCACGCTGGCAACGCTTTCAACGTCAAGACCAGCTCCATCGCGAACATGACGCTGCCGTGCGTAAACTGGCCGAGTCAGGCGCCATGGCGTCGCGTGTCGCCGAAGGCTACCGCAGCATGGCGGAAAAAGGTGCCGCCGAGGGCGCTTGTTACCGTACGCTATTTTTGCGTCAGCGCGCTCATGAAGACTCGCTGGCATGCGAAGGCTGGCTCTTTGTACGCCGCGTTCTTGCCGAAGGCGGTATTACGCGTGTACGCGGCACGCTGCTTGAAAGCTTCACACTCGAAGACGGCAGCCTCACGCCTGGCGACAAGCCAGCGCTCAAGGTCACACTGGATATTTACGACGAAATTCTCGTCAAACGCACCATGCAAATGGGGTGCCGCATCGACCGTCAGGATGACGATCGCGACATCCATTTCATTACTTTTCTCGACAGTGTCCGTGGCGATCTTCGCCAGCACATGTAAATCCTGCCCGCCAAGCCTCGTCCAACGGTTTAGACGCGGCTTGGCGGCTCAGCTAATGGGGCAAATCCATCATGACGACATCTCCTTCACCGAGCCTCTATTCCACGCTGACCCTATCGGAGCTGGACGGCGTCACCGGCATCGCTCAACCACGCGCCACACGTCACAAGCTGACGCTGGAAAGCCCAGCGGCGCGACTCTTGACCGATTTCAGCACGCAGCGTGCCCAGACCATCCTCACCTCCAACACCATCTCGCAGGCCCTCAACACCATGAAACAGGCAGGCGTTCGCTTGCTCATGGTCATGGGGCCAGACGGGCGATTCACCGGTGTCATCAACGCTCGCGAGCTAGTCGGAGGACGCAAGATCACCATCGCCATGCAGAAACATGATGTGCCGCGCGAGGAAGTCACCGTGGATATGATCCAGACGCCACGCGCGCAGTTGCACTCACTGCCGCTAGCTCAGTTGGAAGCCGCTCGAGTCGGCGAGCTCGTGGAAACGCTCAAGGCATCCGGCGACCAACACTTGTTGATTACTGCACCCGGGGAGCAGGCCCCGATCATTCGCGGTTTGGTTTCGGCCTCCGATATAAGCCGGTCGTTGGGAATCGACCTCGATCACCCACCGGAAGCGCGCAGCTTCGCCGCCATCTGCCAAGTCATTCTCGGGCACGACCTGTAATACACGCCTCACCGGGGTCGGGGCCACCCCCGAGCCCGGCGGCGCTTATCGACGGCCGAAGGAGTTTTGCATGCTCGAGTGGTTGCAAGACCGCCTATCCCGCCAACACGGTATTGCCATCTGGGTCATCAAACAATTCGACGACACGACCTTGCACCTTTGCGGCAAGGGGATGGCAGGGGGCACGGAGCGGATGTCGCGTCGCCGATGCACATTGGCCCGCGGCACATTCGTGGGGCCGGTGCGCATCGGTGAGCACCATGAGGTCTTGCACTCCGATCTCTTCGCACGATTACCGCTACGCGACGAATTACGTCTGATCAATGAGCGCGAAGCCGAGTACGACGGTCGACGTTATTACGTCTCCTGGGTCCCCGAGCGTTGCTGGCGCTTTCAGGGGCCTTTGATTTCTCAGCCCCAGCGCAACGACGGCAAGTTGCGCTTCGTCAGCCACGAGGACGTCGCTGCGATACGCGAAAAGACCGCCGCCCTGAACGCCTCGACAACGCCATCACGCACCTCCGATGGGTGGTCGCTGGCCGAACGAGACAACGACTAGCTATCATCGCGCCATCCCGATATCTTCCCGGACATCCGTGACACCATGACTTCCAACACCGTTCTCGTTCTTTATGCAGGCGGCACCCTGGGCATGCTCGACGGGCCTAGAGGGCTCCGCCCCGGTAGCGACTTCGAGGCGCGTCTGCGCCAGGCCTTCACGCATCTCGCCGCGTACCGGCGCGATGCCATACCGCCTTTCGAAATGCTCGAATACACGACGCCCATCGACTCGAGCAGCGCCACGCCCGCCGACTGGCAACGCCTGGCGCGTGACATTGCCGAACGCTATGCGGACTATGCCGGCTTCGTGGTCCTGCATGGTACCGATACGTTGGCGTGGTCCACCTCGAGCCTAGCCTTCCAGTTGCAAGGCCTGGGCAAACCCGTCGTCGTAACAGGGGCACAGAAACCGCTGGAAATACCCAACAGCGATGCGCTCGATAACGTCGAAACGGCGCTGCGCTTCGCTGCTCAGACGAATCTCACCGAAGTGGCCATCGCCTTCGACGGCAAACTCATGCGCGGCTGCCGCACCCGCAAATGGGATACTCAAGCGTTCAATGCTTTTCACGCCCCCAACTGGCCGCTGCTGGGCGAGATCATCGATGACGAGCCGGTCCTCTATGCCGCGCGATGTCTTTCGCCTAGCGGTGCGCCACGCTTCGAGCTACCCGATTTGGTGCCCACGTCGGCGGTCATACGCCTACCACTGTGGCCCGGCATTCAAGCACGCCAGATCGCGCGACTGCTCGACGACGACACGGTACACGGTGCCGTTCTCGAAAGCTGGGGGAGCGGCAATATTCCCGAAGACACTGCCCTGGCGAGCGAGCTGGCCGCCGCCAGCAGCCGTGGCACCATGCTCGCCGTCATCAGCCAGTGTCCGCACGGCCCCGTGACACTCGGCACATATGCCAGCGGCAATGTACTCAAGGATATCGGCGCCCTCGCCGGCAACGACATGACGCCCGAAGCGGCATTTACCAAGCTCGTCCATCTGGTATCACAGCCGTTGCCCGAGGCCCAGCGCCGGCGCCAGTTTCTAGCCTCGCTATGCGGCGAACGCAGCGCGCTGAGGTGACGCCACGCTAGCCGGCGAATGGTTCGCCGGTTACACTGTGCGCGCTTCGTCCGGACCGGATCCCGGGCGTGTTTCCCGCGAGTGTCGTGACATTTGCGGGAGGCTAAAAATTCTCCGCTCAGGACAAATCTCATGACCGACACACCGCACCATGCACCTCAGCCCGCCAGCGCTGGGGCAAGCTCTCTGACCGCGCTCACTACACCCGACGATACCGCCAAGGCCGTGGTCATATACTCCGGCGGGATGGACTCCTATACCGTTCTGCATCGCGCCTTGAGCGCCGGGTTCGACGTCCACGCCTTGTCGTTCCACTACGGCCAGCGCCACTCGCGTGAACTCGAGACGGCAAGCCAGGCCTGCCAGCAGTTGGGCGTCGCCCACCAAGTGGTCGACATTCGCGCGATCCACGGCCTGATCGGCAATTCCGCCCTTACCGATGCCGATCGCGACATGCCCGGGGGCGACTACGATGCCGACAACATGGCCGCTACGGTAGTACCCAATCGCAACATGATCCTGCTCTCGCTGGCCATCGGTCACGCCATCAACATCGGTGCCAATGTCTGCTTTTATGGTGCCCACGGCGGCGATCACGTGCTGTATCCCGACTGTCGTCCCGAATTCGTCGAGCGGGTTAATGACGTCGCCGCCATCGCCGACTTCAATCCCGTGCGCATCGCGGCGCCCTATTTGCACGCCAGCAAGCACACCATCTTGGCCGACGGCCTGGCGATGGGGCTCGATTACGCCCAGACCTGGACCTGCTACCTGGGAGGCGAGTACGCCTGCGGACAATGCGGTAGCTGCCGGGAGCGTCTGGCGGCCTTCGCCGCGCAGGGCGTCGATGATCCCCTGACCTATGCTGCGCCGGAGAAGATGTCGTAATGTACAGCGTCAAGGAAGCTTTCTATACGCTCCAGGGTGAAGGCGCCCGCGCTGGGCGTGCCAGCGTGTTCTGCCGCTTCACGGGCTGCAATCTCTGGTCGGGGCGTGAACGCGACCGCGCCACCAGCCACTGTCGCTTTTGCGACACTGACTTCATCGGTACCGACGGTCAGCACGGCGGTCGCTTCGAGGACGCCCAAGCCTTGGCGACCCATCTCATGAGCCTCTGGCCTCATGCGCAGGAGACCGCCGTGCCCTACGTGGTCTTCACCGGCGGCGAGCCGTTGCTCCAGCTCGACACACCACTCATCGAGGCCATGCATGCCCAAGGGTTCGAAATCGCCGTCGAGACCAACGGCACGCTCGCACCGCCCGACGGCATCGATTGGCTATGTGTCAGCCCCAAAGGCGATGCGACGTTGCGCATCACGCAAGGCGATGAGCTGAAACTGGTGTTTCCGCAGTCCGATGCCATGCCCGAACACTTCACGCATCTCGCCTTCAGGCATTTTTTCCTGCAGCCGATGGATCTCGCGCCACGCGGCGGACAAGGCACGACCATGCGGGACACCGTGTCTTACTGCCTCGCTCATCCACAGTGGCGCCTGGCGCTGCAAACCCACAAGATCGCGGGAATCGACTGATGACGCTTTTCGTCAACCACCTTACCCATATCGACGCCTCGCTGTGGTCTCCCGAACTTGGCTTGACCGGCGTTAGCTGGCATGTCGATGCCGAGCTCGACGGCGCACTCGGCCCCGACGGCATGCTGTTCGACTTCGGAGAGGTCAAACCCTGGATCAAATCGCGGCTCGACGAGGGCCTCGACCACACCCTGCTGGTACCGACCCAAGCGCCCGGGATCCAAGTGCTCGATTGCGCCGAGGGGCTCTGCCTGCGCACGCAATTCCCTTACCCCATGGAGCTCCGGGGCCCGCGTCAAAGCTTCACTCTGCTGCCCTGGTCGGAGATCACCACGCAGCAATTGGCCACGCATCTCTCCAGCGAACTCAGCCGTCGTCCTCCTGCCAAGGTGGAGACAATTCGCCTGCGTTTGCGCGATGAAGACATCGAGACGGCCGCCTATACTTACAGCCATGGACTCAAGCACCATGCGGGCAATTGCCAGCGTATCGCCCACGGCCACCGCTCGCGCCTGCATATCTGGCGGGACGGTCAACGCGCTCCCGAACTGGAGCACCAGTGGGCGCAGGCACTGGATACTTGCTACTTGATCCACGACGAGGATCTCGCGCCACAGGCCGATGAGTCTCTGGATACATTAAGCATCGCCTATCACGCCGATCAGGGGCGGTTTCATCTGACGCTTCCCCGTGAGCGCTGCCATCTACTCTCCACGCCCACGACCATCGAGCATATCGCTGCCTGGCTGGCAGAAAAGATAGCCCAAGAGACATACGGTCGGATTCGTGTGCAGGCTTTCGAGGGAATCGACAAGGGCGCCATCGCCGAATCAGCGTGACCGAGACGTCCAGTACATCACCCATTATTCGCTATACGGAACACCTCCATGTCTTGCCGCGTCGGTTGCGGCGCGTGTTGCATCGCGCCGACCATCAGTTCCCCCATTCCCGGCATGCCCACAGGCAAGCCGGCGGGCGTGCGCTGCGCGCAACTCGATGACGACAATCGCTGCCGCCTGTTCGGCGATCCCCGGCGTCCCACCGTTTGCCATGACTTCGATTACGATCGCACGATTTGCGGCGACAGTCGCGAAGAAGCACTGACCATACTCGAGGACCTGGAGCGGCATACCGACACGTATTCCTGAGCCTCGCTCCTTGGCCCTCCATTGATAAGCACGTTCCTGCACCAATAAAAAAAGCGCGGCTCCAGAAGCCGCGCTTTTTTACCTTTACCCGTGGGCCTCGATCAATGACGCTCGATCTCGGCTTCTTCGCGCAATGTCTCGGTCAAGCCTTGGATAGCGGCCTGCGCACGCAACCGTTGGGTCATTTGCGTGCTTTCACTCGCGTCACCGGTACCCCCGTCGCGTACGTCGGTCAATTCGATGACGACGACCCCTTCATCGGTAGAAGCTTGCCCGAAGCTGCTGCCCTGCTCGGGATGTGGCAGGCGGAACGCCTTCTGCAACACGCTGTCGGGCGCGTTGTCGCCATCGCGCGTAGCCTCCTCGATATCCTGCCAGTCGAGTGCTACAGATTCCCCATTCTTGAGCGCCTCGACCAATGTTTGGGCGCGGGCTTGCAGCGCTTCGCGTGTCTTGACCTTCTGGGTCGCTTCACGCACCTGGTCCTTCACGTCATCGAGCGGTAGGGTCGTGGCATCACGATGGTCGGTGACACGCACCACGGCACGGCGTTGATCGTCGAGTTCAAGCACATCGCTGTTATAGCCATTTTCCAGCACATCTTCGCTGAAGGCGGCATCCATCACGCCAGGCTCAGCGAGCACGCCATCGGCACTGTCCCTTGAGACCCAGTCGCTCGTCCGCATCTCAAGGCCGAGCTCGTCAGCAACGCTCTGTAAGTCCTCTGCCGCATAGCTTTGGTCTTCCAGCGCCTGAACCTGCTCGTTGAATGCATCACTTGAGTTGTCGAGACGCACTTGCTCGGCGAGCTGGTCGCGCCTTTCATCGAAACTGGGAAAATCGATGTCGGTGACCTTGATCAGATGCAGGCCATCGCCGCTATCGACGACCGACGAAACGTCGCCTTCGCTCAACGAGAACGCAGCATCATCGAACGCTTCGCCCAAGAAGCCGCGATTGATCACACCGAGGTCACCGCCTTGGTCGGCGGATGCCGTATCGTCGGAGTATTCGGCCGCCACCGCTGCAAAGTCTTCACCGTTGTCGAGCTTGTCCTGCGCTTTCTCGATACGCGTCATGGCCTCGTCGCGAGAACGCTCATCGCCATAATCGACCATGATGTGTGCGACTTCGCGAGGAGCGTCCTGACGCTCTTGCGCGTAAGCGTCTCGCACTTGCTGCTCATCGACGTCGACATCCCGAGCCACCTCTTGCTGATCCAGCACGACGTACGCGATCTTGACCTGCTCGGGGCGCTTATACTGATCTTGATGCGCGTCGTAATAGGCCTGCATGTCATCTTGGCTCACCTCGACCGAGGTATCGAGATCGTCTGCCGTCAACTCAGCATAGCGGAAATCACGCGTCTGATTTTCCAGGGCCTGCAAGCGTTTGGCTTCCCCTGGCAACACCAAAGTCGACAGTCCGATACCCTGCTGAAGCTGCTGACGCTTCATGTCACTGCGCAGTTCTTTACGAAACGACAACGGCGTGTAGCCCGCTTGAGAAAGACGGTTGGAGAAGACGTCCTGAGAAAAACTGCCCTCTGAATCCTGGAACTCAGGACGGCTCACGATGAGCTGATCGATCTGAGCGTCGGAAAGGTGCATCCCCCCTTCTTCAGCGTATTGATCCAGCAACTCCGTAGAGATCAATTGATCGGTGACTTGTTTACGCAGCTCGCGTTCTTGATCGGGCGGTACTTGCCCGGAGCGAATCGCACGCTGGACCTGCATCTCGACCGCTCGCTTGCCGATCGGCTCGCCATTCACGGTCGCGGCGTCATCACTGCCGGAGGTGAAGACCCCGACCAGGGACTCGGCCCCGAAAAGCGCGAACGTCACTATGATCGCACCCACGATCACTCTGGCGGTCCACCCTTGGGAGCCTTCTCGAATTCGTTGCAGCATGCTTGCCTCGACGTGATGGAGATTCTTGAAACCAGAAGGAATTATACCGGCATCGAGTGTACCCCGGTCAAAATGGGGTCACACTTCCAGCACAGCCACCGGCATGAAAAAGGCGCACCGCTTACGCGATACGCCTCTTTGGCTGGACCGAACCGACACGACATTTCGCTTCAAACACGGCTTTCGTCATGCGTCGCGCTCATGACGACCACTTCGGCCCCGCTCGACCGGTCTTAGTTGACCGAGTCCTTGAGCGCCTTGCCTGCCTTGAACGTCGGCACCTTGGCAGCGCTGATTTCAATCGTCTCACCGGTCTGAGGGTTACGACCGGTGCGCGCGGCACGCTCCTTGACGGAGAATGTGCCGAATCCAACCAGTGCGACGGAATCGCCCTTTTTCAGACTATCGGAGACGGTCTCGACCATGGCGTCGAGCGCACGGCCTGCAGCCGCCTTGGGAATGTCGGCAGATGCAGCAATGGCTTCGATCAGCTCGGACTTGTTCACACTTCACCCCTTGACTGTTTCGGTAATGACTGGAAATCGGCGCGAAACTTCCACTTCCTGAAGCGTCACAACAAAGGCTGGAATTTATAGCAATGCTACGAAACTCTTGTCAAGAAAGCTTCACGCCGAGCCGCGCCATGCGCGGTTTTATACCACGACATGGCCGCTAAATTCTGTCAATGCGTGCTGATGTTGGAACGCGGAGGTTGACTAGTTTCCGCTAGGGAATCACCGGTTTCAACCTCTGCCTTTCCGACCAGCGCCGCGTCGAGAACTTCATCAATCCATTTAACGGACCGGATATCCAACGCATCCTTGATATTGTCCGGCACCTCCTTGAGATCCCGGCGGTTTTCCTCCGGTATTAGCACCGTCTTTATACCACCGCGTCGCGCCGCCAGCAATTTCTCCTTGAGACCGCCGATCGGCATCACTTCTCCACGCAGATTGACTTCACCGGTCATCGCCACGTCACAACGGACCGGACGCGCGGTATACGCCGACACCATCGCGGTGACCATAGCGACGCCGGCACTGGGACCGTCCTTGGGCGTTGCCCCTTCCGGCACGTGAATGTGCAGGTCTTCCTTCTCGAAACGGTCGGGGTCGATGTCCAGCGCCTTGGCACGCGCCCGCACCACGGTATGCGCGGCATCCACGGACTCCTTCATGACATCGCCAAGCGACCCCGTCTTGTTGAGACGCCCCTTGCCCGGCGATACCACCGACTCGATATTGAGCAACTCACCACCCACCGATGTCCAGGCAAGCCCGGTGACACGCCCTACCTGATCCTGCTGATCGGCCAGGCCATAGCTATGACGACGCACACCGGCGTAGGCTTCGATATCCGATGCGGCAAGCAATTGAGGACCTTGCGCACCTTGCTGCTTCTCGGCCTCGACACGCTCGCGCAGTACCTTGCGGCTGACCTTGGCGATTTGGCGCTCCAGTTCGCGTACGCCCGCTTCACGCGTGTAATAGCGCACAAGCTCAAGTAGCGACTCGTCGGAGAAGTTGAGTTCTTCATCCTTGAGACCATTGGACTTGAGCTGCTTGGGCACCAGATACCGTTTGGCGATTGCCAGCTTCTCGTCCTCGGTGTAACCGGGCAACCGAATGATTTCCATGCGGTCGAGCAACGGCTCGGGAATGTTCATCGAGTTCGCAGTACAGATGAACATGACATCGGACAGGTCGTAGTCCAGCTCCAGGTAATGATCGCTGAAGCTATTGTTCTGCTCGGGATCGAGTACTTCGAGAAGTGCCGATGACGGGTCACCCCGGTGATCCATGCCGACCTTGTCGACCTCGTCGAGCAGGAAGAGCGGATTGCGCACTTCGGCCTTGCTCATGCGCTGAATCATCTTGCCCGGCAACGAACCGATATAGGTACGCCGGTGACCACGGATCTCCGACTCGTCGCGAATCCCGCCCAGTGCCAGGCGCACATAGCGCCGGTTGGTGGCCCGCGCGATAGATTGCCCCAACGAGGTCTTGCCAACCCCCGGGGGGCCCACTAGGCAGAGCACAGGCCCCTTGGGCTTCTTGACACGTTTCTGGACGGCAAGATACTCAAGAATCCGCTCCTTGACCTCTTCCAGGCCATGGTGGTCTTCATCGAGCACTTTCTGCGCGTTCACCAAGTCGTGCTTGACGCGCGAGCGCTTCTTCCAGGGGACCGCCACCAACCAATCGAGGTACGAACGCACAACAGTCGCCTCGGCCGAGGTCGGCGCCATCATCTTGAGCTTGCCCAACTCCTGACGCGCCTTCTCGGCCGCTTCCTTGGGCATGCCCGTGGATTCGATCAGTTGCTCATACTTGTCGGCCTCATTGGGCGCATTCTCGAGCTCACCCATTTCCTTCTGGATGGCTTTCATCTGCTCGTTGAGATAATACTCGCGCTGCGACTTCTCCATCTGGTCCTTGACGCGCGAGCGGATGCGCTTTTCCACCTGCAGCAAATCGATCTCGGATTCGATCAGCGCCATCAGGTGCTCGATACGATCACGCACCCGGTCCATCTCGAGCAATTCCTGCTTGTCGCCGATCTTGAGCGACAGATGAGCACAGATGGTATCCACCAAGCGGCTGGGGTCCTCGATGCCGGACAACGAATCGAGGACTTCGTTGGGCACCTTCTTGGACAGCTTGACGTACTGCTCGAACTGATTGAGCAGCACCCGGACCAGCGACTCCTGCTCGCGTTCGGTCAATGTCTCGCTTTCACGGCGCAAAGCCTCGGCAGAGACGTAACCCGCATCGTCCTCATGGATATCGCGGACGTCGGCACGGTAATCGCCTTCGATCAATACCTTGACGGTGCCATCGGGCAGCTTAAGCAGCTGCATGATTTCAGCTACCGTACCGACATCGAAGAGATCGCCGAATTCCGGTTCGTCCTGACCGGCTTCGCGCTGGGCAACGAGCAATATCCGCTTGTCGTTTTCCATGGCCGTCTCGAGCGCGCGAATCGACTTCTCGCGCCCCACGAACAGCGGAATCACCATCTGCGGGTAGACAACCACGTCCCGCAGCGGCAAAAGGGGAAGACTCAAGGTCTGTTCAGCGTTCTGCTCCATCGCAGACGTTCCTCAACTAATTCGGTGCATGGGCCGCGAGACGGCACTAATGCCAGAGAAATGGGGGCGCATCCAGCATGATGCAACCGTGCAGCCCGTAGGTTTCATGGCTCCAGACGGGGACACATACGAAAAGGGGGCCCTTAGGCCCCCAGGGTGACTCAGGCTAGGGCTCAACCGTCCTTGCCAGCCACCTTGCTTTCTTCCTGCTGGGAATATATCAGCAGCGGGTCGCTGTCACCGGTGATGACCGAAGCGTCAATGACCACTTTGGTGACATCCTCCAGCGATGGAACCTCGTACATGGTATCAAGCAGCACGGACTCGAGGATCGAGCGCAAACCACGCGCGCCAGTATTGCGCTCTATGGCCTTGTGGGCCACGGCGCGTAAGGCATCCTCGCGAAATTCCAGTTCGACACCCTCCATGTAGAACAGGTGCGTGTACTGCTTGATCAGCGAGTTCTTGGGCTCGGTAAGGATCTGGACCAAGGCCTCTTCGCTGAGCTCGGTCAGCGTCGCGATGACCGGAACACGGCCCACGAATTCCGGAATCAAACCGAACTTGACCAGGTCTTCAGGCTCGACGCCAGCGAGGACATCCCCCATCGATTTTTCGGAGTCCTTACTCTTCACCTCCGCGTTAAAACCGATGCCACCTTTCTCGATGCGATCACGGATCACCTTCTCGAGCCCGGCAAACGCCCCGCCGACAATGAACAGCATATTGCTGGTATCGACCTGCAGAAATTCCTGCTGGGGATGTTTGCGACCGCCTTGAGGTGGTATCGAGGCCGTAGTGCCCTCGATCAACTTGAGCAGGGCCTGCTGGACGCCTTCACCGGAGACATCGCGCGTAATCGAGGGGTTGTCCGACTTGCGCGAAATCTTGTCGATTTCGTCGATGTAGACGATCCCGCGCTGCGCCTTGTCGACATCGTACTCGCACTTCTGCAGCAGCTTCTGGATGATGTTCTCGACATCTTCACCCACATAACCAGCTTCGGTCAGGGTCGTCGCGTCGGCGATCGTAAAAGGAACGTTAAGCAATCGGGCCATGGTCTCGGCCAGCAAGGTCTTACCACTACCGGTCGGGCCGATCAGAAGAATATTCGACTTGCCAAGTTCGACATCGTCGGTCTTCACATCGGCACGAAGACGCTTGTAATGGTTGTAGACCGCTACCGACAGCACCCGCTTGGCACGGTCCTGCCCGATGACAAAATCGTCCAGTGTATAACGGATCTCGCGCGGTGCCGGCAGGCGCTCGTCGTCACCCTCGGCATCGGCTTCCAGCACTTCTTCGCGAATGATGTCGTTGCATAGATCGACACATTCGTCACAGATGTAGACGGAAGGACCCGCGATCAGCTTGCGCACTTCGTTCTGATTCTTGCCACAGAACGAGCAGTACAGCAATTTGCCGCTCTCGTCTTTGCCTTTGCCGTCAGCCATTCGTGTACCTCGTGATAGCAGCGGCCCTGAGGAACCGCCGGTAATAAATGCATGTCTCGCTAATCGCTACCATGTTTGGTTAAACGCTATCAGGATACAGGGCGCTTATCCAGCATGGCATCGATGAGGCCGTACTCGGCCGCCTGGGCGCCGCCCATGAAATTATCGCGATCCGTGTCTCGTGCCACCGTTTCCACATCTTGGCCGGTATGCTTGGCGAGAATCTCGTTGAGCTGCTGACGGATGTTGAGAATTTCCTTGGTGTGGATCTCGATATCCGCGGCCTGACCCTGGTAGCCGCCCAGCGGCTGATGAATCATCATCCGCGAGTGCGGCAGGCAGTAGCGCTTGCCCTCGGCACCGCCGGCAAGCAGCAACGCCCCCATGCTGGCAGCCTGGCCGACGCACACGGTGGATACGTCAGGCTTGACGAACTGCATGGTATCGTAGATCGACATCCCCGACGTCACAGAACCGCCCGGCGAATTGATGTAAAGGTGGATATCCTTGTCGGGATTCTCGGATTCGAGAAACAACAACTGAGCTACCACCAGATTGGCCATGTAGTCTTCGACTGGGCCAATCAAAAAGATGACGCGCTCCTTGAGCAGGCGAGAATAAATGTCGTAGGACCGCTCGCCACGCGCGCTCTGCTCCACGACCATGGGGACTAAACCGCCGGCATTGCTGATATCGAACTCGTTGCCCATTGCGTGGCTTCCTTAAATCCGGTGACTAATTGCTCCAGTGACTAGAGACCCGGCCGTAGCCGGGTGCAGACACTTTCGACGGCACGCGAGAGAACGCTCAAGCGTTTGTCTCTTCCTGCGCTTCGCCCTCATTATCTGCTTCTTGCTGCTGTTGCGCCGCTTGCAAAGCCTGCTCGTAGGGCATCTCGACATCCTTAACCTGAGCTTGCGCTAGCAGCTTGTCAACCGCCTTGTCTTCAAGAACCGAGGACTTGACCTGGTTTTTCATGTCCTCATTATTGAGATAATGCTCAACCACTTGTTCGGGTTGCTGATACTGCTGTGCCAACTCTTCGACGTGCGCCTTGATTTCGTCGTCGCTGGCGTCGAGCTCATTGACCTTGACGACTTCAGCCAACAGCAAGCCAACCTGAACGCGCTTCTTCGCCTGGTCGGCGAACAGCTCGTCGGGCAGTTGGGAAACATCGAAGTCTTCCCCTAGACCGAACTGCTGCGCGGCTTGGCGTTTGAGTCCTTCGGTCTCCTGCTGAATCAATGACTGCGGGACCGGAATATCATTGGCCTGCTGCAACGCTTCAAGAGCCTGCTGCTTGACGCGACTGGTCACGGCCTGAGATAGCTCGTGCTCCATGTTCTTCTGCACATCGGCGCGAAAGGCAGTGACGCCACCCTCTTCGATCCCGAAGCGCTTGATGAACTCTTCGTCGACTTCAGGCAGCTGCTTGCCGGCCACTTTGTGCACTGTCACTTTGAAGGTGGCTTCCTGGCCCGCCAGATGCTCCGCCTGATAATCTTCGGGGAAGGTCACCTTGATCTCGAGATCGTCACCGGCCTGGGCACCCACCAACTGCTCTTCGAAGCCGGGAATGAAGCTATTGGACCCCAGCTCCAGCTCATGACCTTCGGCGGCGCCACCTTCGAACGGCTCATCGCCCAGAAACCCTTGGAAATCGACGGTCACCTGATCGCCATCGGCCGCAGCACGCTCGACTTCTTCCCACTCGGAGTTTTGTGAACGCAGCGTGTCGATCATCTGATCGACATCGGCCTCGGCCACATCCGCATAGGGGCGCTCGATCTCGGCATTTTCGATCGTATTGAGCTCGAACTCGGGATACACCTCAAGGATCGCGACGAACTCCAGATCCTTCCCGTCTTCATCCACGGTCGGCTCTACCTGCGGAGAACCCGCCGGATTGAGGCTTTCCTGAGTGATCGCCTGCACATAATGCTGACGCATCATTTCGCCCACTACTTCGTTGCGGACTTCTGGGCCAAAACGCTGGCGTACGACCGTCATCGGAATCTTGCCACGCCGAAAGCCGTTCAGCCGTACGTTTTTGGCGGTTTCCTGCAGGCGGGTAGCCACGGCTTGATCGACTTCGGTAGCCGGCACTTGGACGGTGACACGACGTTCGATCTGGGAAGTCGACTCAACGGAAACTTGCATGAATGATCCTCTACCGACTGGGGGCGTTCTGAAAATACGTATAAGACGAGGATTCTATGAATCCCCATTCGCGCTGGCAAGCGCACTACGAAGTTTATGGGGGTATATGCCTCATCTTACAAGGGAAAAGACACGAAAAAAGGGCTAGTAGTCATCTTGATGACACAAAAAACCGAACGAGGTACCTCGATTCAGGCGTGCGGAGTACGACTCATGGAAATGAGGACTACGCTAAAGGAAGCAAACAAAGGGGGGAACAAGAAGAGGAAAATCATCGCTGGGGTGGACGATGGGGATCGAACCCACGACCACCGGAGCCACAATCCGGGGCTCTACCACTGAGCTACATCCACCACGACGATTTGTTGCTGCACGTTCAAGTATGGGGTGGACGATGGGGATCGAACCCACGACCACCGGAGCCACAATCCGGGGCTCTACCACTGAGCTACATCCACCATGACTTGATACGCACGGGAATTCTCCCGACATCGACACTCTTTTTGGCTTCAAACCTGGCTTTTGGCTTTGAGCCTGGTGCGCCCAGCAGGACTTGAACCTGCAACCTACGGCTTAGAAGGCCGTTGCTCTATCCGGTTGAGCTATGAGCGCTTGATAACGCCGGCACAGACCCAACCTGGAACCGACCCTCGAGAGGATCCGGATGCTGGTCGGGGTAGAGGGATTTGAACCCCCGACATCCTGCTCCCAAAGCAGGCGCGCTACCAGACTGCGCTATACCCCGTTGCCCCGAGACCGCTTGGGCATGGCCAATCGAGCCCGTCGATGCGCAGCGTATTCTACGCATCTTCCTTGCCAGGTCAAGCCCTTACGTTCTACCTTCCGCCTTCTTCACGCGAGGGATACATTGACTGCGCCTCCCAGCGTGCGAAAATTGCGCCTCTCTTTAACGTCGGCCCAGTATCGGGCCACGCATGTCTAAAGGAACGAGTCGATGACCGCTCAGTTGATCGACGGCAAGGCGATTGCCGCTAACGTCCGCGAACAGGTATCTCGCCAGGTCCAGGCACGCCGCCATGACGGTAAGCGTGCCCCGGGACTCGCGGTCGTCCTCGTTGGCGAAGATCCCGCTTCCGACGTCTACGTCCGCAACAAGCACCGCGCCTGCGATCAGGCCGGCCTGCATTCGGTGCAGCACCAACTGCCCGCCTCGACCACGCAGGCAGAACTCGAGGCATTGATCGACTCGCTGAATGCCGACACCGGCATCGACGGTATTCTGGTTCAGCTCCCCCTACCCGAGCATCTCGACGAACGCCCGATTCTCGAGCGTATCCGGCCTGATAAAGATGTCGATGGTTTTCATCCTTACAATCTCGGCCGCCTCGCTCAACGACTTCCCGTGCTGCGCCCTTGCACCCCCAAAGGCATCATGACGCTTTTACAGGAAAGCGGCATTCAGGCACGCGGTCTGGATGCAGTCGTCGTCGGCGCCTCTAATATCGTTGGGCGCCCCATGGCCATGGAGCTGATGCTGGCGGGTAGTACGACCACTGTTTGCCACCGCTTCACCCGAGATCTCGAATCGCACGTACGCCGTGCCGACTTGCTCATCGTCGCTGTTGGCACGCCGGGGCTCGTCAAGGGCGAATGGGTCAAGGAAGATGCCATCGTCATCGACGTGGGCATCAATCGCCAGGCCGATGGCAAGCTCGCAGGCGATGTCGAGTTCGCGCCTGCCGCCGAACGCGCCAGTTTCATTACCCCCGTACCGGGCGGCGTCGGCCCCATGACGGTCGCCTCACTACTAGAGAACACCCTGCTTGCCGCCGAACTCCACGACGGCATGCATGCCTAACATACAGGCGTTACAATGAATGGCGATACCGAGATCGAGAAAAGGAGTGGATAGATGAGCGATAAAGAAATGAATGTCGAAAGCTTTAACCTCGACCACACCAAGGTCAAGGCACCTTATGTGCGTCTGGCCGGCATCAAGACCGGTGAACAGGGCGACGCGATTCACAAGTACGATCTGCGCATCTGCCAGCCCAACAAGGCGCACATGGAAATGCCCGACTTGCATTCCTTGGAACACCTGATGGCCGAGCTGTCGCGTAACCATACCGATAAGGTGCTCGACATCAGCCCCATGGGCTGCCAGACCGGCTTTTATATCTCGATGATCAATCACGACAACTATGACGACGCCCTCGATCTGATCGACAAGACCCTCAACGACGTTCTCGTCGCCGAGGAAGTGCCGGCCTGCAGTGAAATGCAGTGCGGCTGGGCCGCTAGCCACAGCCTCGAAGGCGCCCAAGCACTGGCTCGTGATCTGCTGGCCAAACGCAACGAATGGAATCAGGTATTCGCCTGATCGAGAGAGGGATCACGCCCTACATGCACAAGATCGCCATCATCGGTGCCATGGCCGAGGAGGTCGAACTCCTCGCCTCGCACCTGGAAAACGGCCAGACCCGCCAACACGCCGGCTCGACTTTTCACACCGGCCACTTGCACGGTGTCGAGGTCGTCATCCTGCAATCAGGTATCGGCAAGGTGAATGCCGCCGTTGGCACCACCCAGATACTCGAACTCTATAAACCCGACGTTGTCATCAACACGGGCTCGGCGGGCGGCTTCGGGGCCGACCTCGAAGTTGGGAACGTGGTCATCTCCAGCGAGGTGCGTCACCACGACGTCGACGCCGTGGTATTCGGCTATGAGTACGGCCAGGTGCCTCAGATGCCTCCCGCCTACCTCCCCGACCCTCGCCTGGTCGAGGTCGCCCGGGAGTGCATAGAGGGACTCGGCGAGCTACGTGTCACGGAAGGCCTGATCTGCACGGGCGATGTCTTCATGGCCGATGAGGCCATGGTGGCGCAGGCACGCGAACGCTTTCCGAGCATGCTGGCCGCCGAAATGGAAGCGGCGGCCATCGCTCAGACCTGCCACCTCTACGACTGTCCGTTCGTCGTCATTCGTGCGCTTTCCGATATCGCCGGCAAGGAGTCCGATCTTTCCTTCAAGGCCTTCATCGAGCAAGCCGCCACGCATTCGGCGCTGATGGTCGAAGCCATGGTCAAGCGCCTGGGAACACCGGCCTGAGTCGACCGCGACACGCATCAGGCCGAATGCATGACAAAGCCCGCGATCGGGTCGCGGGTTTTGTCGTTTATGGACCTTCTGCGCTCGCCGACGTTTCAGGCAGAGCTTAGCGGCCTTCGATCACCCAGGTCGTGCCTTCGCGGCTATCCTTCAGCACAATCCCCAGCGCCGCCAATTCATCGCGTATGCCATCGGCGGTAGCGAAGTCCTTGGCCTTCTTGGCCTGCGCCCTCGCCTCGATGTGTGCCTCGATTTCTTCCTCGGTCATCGGCAGTCGTCCCGCCCCTGCCTGCAGGAAATCGGCGGGCGCTTGCCCGAAGAACCCCAGCACACCGCCCAGCGATATGAGCTCGTAAGCCAACGCTGGTGCACATTCCGAGACATCCTGCTTGGTGCGGTTCAACTCGCGCGCTAGGTCGAACAGCACTGCCAAGGCCTCAGCGGTATTGAAATCGTCATCCATCGCGGCCACGAAACGTTCGCGATACCCCGCCTCCAACTCGCCGGCCACCGGGGTGACGCCCTGCAACGCGTTGTAAAAGCGCTCCAGGGAACGGCGCGCCTCGCCCAGCGCGTCAGGAGCATAATTGAGGGGGCTGCGGTAATGGCTGGCCAGAAGCAGATAGCGCACCACCTCGGGGGCATGCACCTCCAGGACTTCGCGGATCGTGAAGAAGTTGCCCAGCGACTTGGACATCTTTTCATGATCGACCCGGACCGCGCCCGCATGCATCCAGGTATTGACGTAGGCTTGCCCGGTCGCCGCCTCGCTTTGCGCGATCTCGTTTTCATGGTGGGGAAAAACCAGGTCCGGTCCACCGCCATGAATATCGAAGGTATCGCCCAGGCAGCACGTCGACATCGCCGAGCACTCTATATGCCAACCCGGTCGTCCTGCGCCCCACGGCGACGGCCAGCTCTCCTCGCCCGGCTTGGCGGCTTTCCACAGCACGAAGTCCAGCGGGTCTTCCTTGGCGGCCTCGACTTCGATACGCGCGCCCGAACGCATGTCATCGAGATCGCGATTGCTGAGCTTGCCGTACCCCTCGAAACGCCGCACGCGATAATAGACATCACCGTTGGCGGCCAGATACGCATACCCCTTGTCGATCAAGCGCTGAACCATCGCGACGATATCATCGACATGTGCCGTGGCACGTGGTTCGCGATCCGGACGCAATACGCCAATTCGCCCTTCGTCTTCGTGCATGGCATCGATCATGCGCTCGGTCAGCGCTGCGATCGGCTCGCCATTCTCCTCGGCCCGCTTGAGGATCTTGTCATCGATATCGGTGATATTACGCACGTAGTCGACATCGAACCCGCGCCAGCGAAGATAGCGGGTAATCATGTCGAAGGCGACCATGACGCGAGCATGACCGATATGACAGTAGTCGTAGACGGTAATCCCGCAGACGTACATGCGCACTCGTCCCGCCTCGAGTGGCGTTAACGTTTCCTTGCGACGCGTCAGTGTATTGTAGATCTGCACGATGAACCCCTCTCAGCCTTTCTTCTGCGCCTTGGCCCAACCATCCTTGAGCCCCACCGTACGGTTGAAAACCCGCTTGCCATCGCGACATTCATGGCGGTCGGTGCAGAAATAGCCCACGCGCTCGAACTGATAGCGGCTTTCGGGCTCGGCATCGGCCAGGCTCGGCTCGGCGTAACCTTCAACGATACGCAGCGACTCGGGATTCAAGTGCTCGAGAAAATCAACGTCACGGTCACGATCCGGCGCCTCGACCTGGAACAGGTTATCGTACAGGCGCACCTCCACCGGCACGGCATGCGAGGTACTCACCCAGTGAATGACGCCCTTCACCTTGCGCCCTTCGGGGTTCTTGCCCAGCGTGTCGAGATCGACACTGCAGCGTAGTTCCTGGACCTCGCCGTCGGCGTCCTTGATGACCTCGTCGCAACGGATCACATAGGCATTGCGCAGACGTACTTCCTTGCCCGGCGCAAGGCGGAAGAACTTCTTGGGCGGCTCTTCCATAAAATCGTCACGGTCGATCCACACCTCGCGCGTCAACGGCAAGTGACGCACGCCCATATCATCACGCGCCGGATGGCCAGACACTTCGAAGGTTTCCTGATGATCCTCGGGGAGATTGGTCAACACCACCTTGAGGGGCTTGAGCACGCACATCGCACGCGGCGCGTTGTCTTCCAGGTCGGAGCGAATCGCATGGTACAGCATGGCGATATCTACCATGCCGCCGTCGGCCCGCGTCACGCCGATCATCTCGCAGAACTTACGCACCGACCCCGGTGTATAACCGCGTCGACGCATGCCCGAGATCGTCGGCATGCGCGGATCGTCCCAGCCATCCACGATCCCCTGGTCGACCAGCAGTTTGAGCTTACGCTTGGAGGTCACCGTGTACGCAAGGTTGAGACGTGCGAATTCCATCTGACGCGGCTTGACCGGCACCGGGAGGTTCTCCAGAAACCACTCGTAAAGCGGACGATGATCCTCGAACTCCAGTGTACAGAGGGAGTGGGTGACGCCCTCGAGCGCATCCGACTGGCCATGCGTAAAATCGTAGGACGGGTAGATCCTCCACTTGTCACCCGTCTGATGATGGTGGGCATGTCGCACACGATAAAGGATCGGGTCACGCAGGTTGATGTTGGATGCCGCCATGTCGATCTTGGCTCGCAACACCTTCTCGCCTTCTGCGAACTCGCCCTTGCGCATACGCTCGAGCAGATCGAGGTTTTCCTCAGGCGTGCGATCGCGATACGGGCTCGGCTTGCCCGCTTCGGTCAAGGTGCCGCGGTATTCACGAATCTCGTCGGGGGACAGGTCATCGACATACGCCTTGCCCTCGCGCACCAAATGCTGCGCCCAGGCATACAACTGATCGAAGTAATCCGAGGCGTAGCGCACTGCCCCATTCCACTCGAACCCTAACCAGGTGATATCAGCCTTGATCGCGTCGATATAGGCTTGCTCTTCCTTGGCGGGATTGGTGTCGTCGAAACGCAGGTGGCATTGACCGCCAAACTGCTCGGCAAGCCCGAAATTCAGACAGATCGACTTGGCATGGCCGATGTGCAGGAAACCGTTGGGTTCCGGCGGAAACCGAGTGACGATGGTATCCTGGCGACCAGCCTCGATTTCCTCGCGAACCTGATTGCGGATGAAATTCGGGGCGGAGTGGCTATCTACGCTCATGGGCTGTCTAAAGAACCTCTGTTCGTTCGCGAAGTGACCGGAGGGCACGTCAAAGCACTGGCTGGCGCCTCGACACGGTTTCGCCCGCGGGTGCAAAGCCGCTATTATAGCGCGACGCCAGCGCGTGACGCCAAGTCGCGCTCAGTTCTCTTCGCCAGGATACGCCCATGATCGTTCTGCAAACCAATTACGGCAGCATTCGTATGCGCCTCGACCATGAAAACGCGCCCAAGACCGCGGCCAACTTCGAGCAATACGTACGCGACGGCCATTACGACGATACCCTGTTCCACCGGGTCATCGATGGTTTCATGATTCAGGGCGGCGGTTTCGACACTCAGTTCGAACAAAAGCCCACCCGCGCACCGATCGACAACGAAGCGGACAACGGTCTGAAGAATGTCAAAGGCAGCGTGGCCATGGCGCGCACTCAGGATCCGCATTCCGCTAGCGCGCAATTCTTCATCAGCGTCGCCGACAATGACTTCCTCAACCATCGCGATAAGTCCACACAAGGCTGGGGCTATTGCGTCTTCGCCGAGGTCGCCGACGGTATGGACGTCGTCGAGAAGATCAAGAACGTTCCCACCACGCGCCGCGGCATGCACGCCGATGTGCCCGCCGAAGACGTTATCCTCGAACACGCCTACGTCGAAGACTGACAAGGCGCGATGCCGTGCCGATATCCGGCGCGGCGTTCAGGCAGTTGACTACCGTTACACGCACGCCCATGAGGACGCCAGCACGATGACCACCCTGCTGATTTCCGATGTACACCTCCACGCAGGCCAGCCGGACATCGTCCACGGCTTTCTGAACTATCTGGAGACTGAGGCACGCCACGCCGACACGCTCTACCTGCTTGGCGATATTTTCGAAGCCTGGATCGGCGATGACTACCTCGGTGACCTGGAGCGTCAGGTCATCGATGCGCTAAAGCGCCTCAGCGACGCCGGCACCCAGATTTATTTCATGCATGGCAATCGAGACTTTCTGGTCGGTCACGCCTTCGCCGATGCCGCCGGCGCCACCCTGCTCGATGACCCGAGCCTTGTGACCCTGGGCAACCAGCGCGTACTGCTGATGCACGGCGATAGCCTGTGCACCGGCGATGAGGAGTACATGAAGTTTCGTGCCATGTCGCGAGATCCCGAGTGGCAAGCTCAGATTCTCGCCTTGCCCATCGAGCAGCGCCTGGAGCTGGCCAAGAGCCTGCGCCTGCAATCCGCGGACGCCAACACGCAAAAAGCCGATGCGATCATGGACGTGACGCCGGCGGAAGTTGAAGAAGCCATGCGCGCGCATGGCGTCACCACGCTGCTCCATGGCCATACGCACCGCCCAGCGGTACACGACTTCCATCTCGACGGTCAGCCTGCCCAGCGTATCGTACTCGGCGACTGGCGGCCCGGCAGTGGCTGGGAAGTGCGTGTCGTGGACGATGCCACACCCCAACTACGCGAATTCGCGATCTAACGACGCTGAGCTGGCAATCATGTCCGCTCGCGCTGCGGCTCGAAGGCTCGATCCAGTTGCAAGCGCCAGCGCACCAGCATCGGGGCATCAGTCAACGAGACCTGGCCCAGCCATTGGCGGAACCGTTGCCGCATATCGTCGTCATCGGGATCGACCAGCGTTAGCCAGACTTCGCAAGCATTGATCTGGTGATGCCGATTCTCCTGCTCGCTCGCCACGCGATAGGCCTGTTCGGCCAAGCGACGCACGTCCTGAGGCGCGCCCCCCAGCGCGTGGCGAACGCGCACCATTTGCAAGGTCAGCTCGGGCAAATATAACGAATCGCGTTCACGCGCGACCATCAAGCATTGGTCCAGATAGTCCTCGGCCCGAGCATATTCTCCCAGCGCCAGGCATGCATCGCCGTACCACAGCAAAGGGCGCTGATAACGATCTTGCCCCGTGGCCTCGGTCGCCCGCTCCATGCTCTCTTCGAGCAGCTCCAGGCCCTGGGGGTCGCCACTCATCGCATTGTACCAGCCGAGAATGCCTTGCGCCGCGTAATGCCAGAGATGCAGATCCGGCGTCGACGTCACTTCGTGCGCGCGTTCGGCGCGTGTCGCCGCCATGTGCACATGCCCTAACTGGCGATACAATGCTGCGGCGAAAATCAACGACAGTGCCAACGAGCCAGGATGCTTGATCGACTCGGCCAGGCGTATTGCCGCCTCGATCTGTTGTTCGGCACGCAGATAGTCGCCGCGCAGGCACAAGGCCCAAGCATGGTAGCAAGCCGCGGCGATCTGCGGATGATCGGAAAATGGCAGCCAATCGAGCACCATCGGCTGATGCAACGGATCGATTTCCTCAAGATGCTCGACAGCATGGCGGACGCGTCCCACCCAATATTCGCAATGCGCACGCGCGTAATCCGCCAGGCGCTGGTAGCGTGGATCGACGAGGCCTTCGGCGCATGTCGACAAGCGCGACGCCAATGCAAACGCATCTGCATGTGCATGGCGCTGGCTGCAGCCGACCCATAACCCCCAAGTCACCAGGAACGGTTGCTCGTCATCCGGATCGTCGTCTTCGACGCGTCGCGCCTCCAGCGTCCCCAACATATCCTTGGCGCGCACGAAGCTCTCATGTGCCGTGGGCGAACCGTGCCCTTCGAGCGCAAAGGCAGCCTGGCCGCGCACCGTCAACAGGCTGATATGGCGCTCTTCCTGCGAGGCAAGATCTTGCAGGCACTCCAGGCCCGAGTCGGCCATCTGTAGTGCCGTGCGGTTGGCACTCAACTTGAGGGCGGCCCGCGCGGCAAGCTCGAAGTAGCGCGCCGCTCGCGCATGGTCGCCGCTATGCCGCAGGTGAGACGCGAAATATCCTGGATGCTGACCAATCGAGGCCGGGAAGCGTTCCTCGATGAGCGTGACGACCTGGTGGTGTAGCCGCTCTCTGACATCGCGCGGACAGGAAAGGTACGCGGCTTCCTGCAACAGCTGATGAACGAACTGGTAGTCGAACGGGTTATCGCCATGGCAGGGCTCGATGATCTCCAGGCGCTGCATGTGATCGAGTACTTGCTTGAGGCGTGTCTCGCCGAGCCCAGTACATTCGCGCAAGAAGGTGCCCCGGAATTGGCGCCCGAGCACTGCCGCGACATGCGCCACATCACGGTCGGCATCGAGCTGCTCGATGCGGCTGGAAAGAAGTCCCAGCAAGCCGCGTGGCAGCTCATCCACCTGGACGCGACGCCCCTCGCGCCGATCCATATCGAGACGCCGACAAATTTCCTGCAAGTAAAGCGGCACTCCGTCGCAACGCTCGATGAGCTGCTCACGCAGACGCGGGCTGATGTGCAGCCGATAATGCTTGGCCAGTTGCACTAGCAAGCGTGATGACTGCGTGCTGTCCAGGCGTCCCAGCACGATTTGCTGGTCCCAGTCGAGCCGCACCGGCAACGCCTCGCGCCCATGATGGCTGGCAATCAGCATGAAGGGGACATTGATCGGCAGGCGTGCCTGCAATGCCAGCAACATCTTGAGCGAGAGCTCATCCAGCCATTGCAGGTCGTCGATGACCAAGGCCAGCGGACGGCTCGCTGTGATGCGCTCTATCAGCGAATGGAAGAGTTGCGTGACCGGCTCGAGACTCTCACCGATGTCACCGCTCCCGCCATCGCTCAGCGCGTGGTAGAGCACCTCGCGCCGCGATTCGTCCAGCGTCGATTCATTGGCCAACCAGGCGGCCAGCGTAGAGCTATCGACATCTCGGTCGAGATACCAACGCAACAGCGAACGCACCACCCCGTAAGGCGTCTGGGTCGACAACCGGGTCGTTGGCTGCCAACACAGGGCAATCTCCTGGCTTTGCTCCAGTTGCCGGAAGCTTACCAGCAACGCCGACTTGCCCTTGCCCAGTGCACCTTGCACCAGCACGCTCTGGCGCAATCCGATGACCACCCGGGCCAGCGCATCTCGCAACTGTCGCAGTGCCGCTTCGCGTCCGATCAAGCTCGGCGGTGTGGCATCGCGTCCACCTTCGTCGACCCCCAGTACCAACGCCCGCAGGCGCACTCGCCCATCGGCAGCCAGCAAGCGCGTCGTCAGGCGCGGCTGCAGATCCAGCGCGGGGGGCATGTGCTGGCTCGCCTCTTGCGAAATCACCAGCTCGCTGCCTTGAGCGGCACTCATGAGTTCGAGTGCCGGTTGCGTCACCTGTCCCAAAGGATCGGCCAAGCGACGTTCGGGCAAATATAACCCTCGCCCGCTGTTGAGCCCTGCAGCCAGTTCGAAACGCGGCGCCGGATCGCCGCCCGACCAGTGTCGCTGAACCTCTTCGGGTAGCTGGCGACGGCAATGTTCGTACAATGCCACCAGCTCGGCCAATTGGTGTGTCGGTCCGTGGGTGCCGAAACAGGCTAGCCCCAGTCCTCCGGTAGCGCCAGGCAGCCAGAATCCACCCAGTAGATGGCATTGGCGCTCCAGCCAACGCATCAACTCTACCTGCAAGAGCAGACAAGCATGCCCCTGAGCACGCTCCTGCCAGTCGCCCTGCAAGTGCAGGCGAATCGCCATTACCGATAGCTGTCGATAGTCGATCTCGTCTTCGCGCACAGGAGCACTGTCCAGCGCCACCGTCCGCGAGAAAGCGCCCTGGGGCGAGGTGGGCGCCGTCGGCTGCGCACCATCCGACCAGTAGCGCGCCAGCTGTAGAAACTCGGCATCAGGCTGCTGGCCGGAAAGCGCCAGCAACTCTAGATAGGCATTGAACTGCTCATGCGCGGCGGCAATTTGTCCCTTCTCGGCCAGCTGGCGCACCAGGCGTTCATGGAAGGGACCATACCCCGAGAAACGGCTCACCAGCTGGCGCAATATCGCCTCGGATACATCATCGACGCCGTCCAGCGCATGCTCGATATAGGCGATCATGCGTTGGCGCCATTCGCCGCGCACTTTGACCAGCCAACGCTGAAAATCACTGCACTGCGGCAAGTGCAGTTCTTCGACCAGGTCGCCGCGATACAGCGTCAGCAACTCATCGATGGCACCGATCTCGGGCGGCGCTTGCAGCAGCGTCTCGAGGCGACGCACATCCATCACCCAATGCGATTCCAGGCGCAATTCGATGCTTTGACGCGAAACCGTCAAGACTGACTCAGCCTCATCGCCGAGACATTGCCGCAGGCAATGCAGCGCATGACGCAAATTGGTTCGACCCGACGACAGGCCTTGAGCGGGCCACAGCATTTCCGCTAGTCCGGCACGATTGGCCGCTTGCTCGTTGAGCAACAGGTAGACCAACAACGCCTTGACCTTGTCATAGCTGAACTGGGTGAGCGTGGTGCGCCCCAGCGTCATCGAAAAATGCCCGAAAAGCATCAATCGAGGCGGCACCGGAGTGTCCTGAATCATCGTCGTCATACCCTGATGGGGCCAGTACCGACGGCGAGCGCGATCACGCTGCCGACGGCACACCACTGTGGAAACGAAAGCAGGTATCCGGGGATTCGATCAGTTCGCGCTCACGCTCGGCGAAAAACGCGATACGCGGCGCGATATCCTGCGTGGCATACTGCTGTGCCAGTGCCAGGTAATCTTCGTAATGGCGTCCTTCCGACTTGACCAGAGCGCGATAGAACTTGGCAAGCTCATCATCCAGAAAAGGGATCAGAGACGCGAAACGTTCACAGGAGCGCGCCTCAATGAAGGCGCCAACGATAAGGGTATCGACCAGCCGTTGCGGATCGTCCTTGCCGACATGTTGTCGCAACCCCGCTGCATAACGCGAGGCGCTGAGTTGGCGGTAGCGCACGCCACGCGCGCGCATCAAGGTCACCACCTGTTCGAAATGCAAGAGCTCCTCGCGGGCTAACTGCGACATCTTGGTCAGCAACTCGGTATGCTCGACATAGCGATACATCAGGTTCATCGCCGTGGATGCCGCCTTTTTTTCGCATTGAGCGTGATCGATGAGCAATAGCGACGGATGCGCCAGCGCTGCTTGCACCCAAGCATCCGGCGTCGGACACGGCAAGAAGTTCAACAATTCTTGGGGTAGCAGGGTGTTTACGTCCGTGGACATGGCTTTCTTCTATCCATTGAGAGGGTAATGAAAGTTAAACGCAAGGCTCGGTCGGCGCTGTCGTCAGGCGGTGGAGCGCCTCCTGCATCAACGCTTTCTGCAACGCGGCGTACAAGGCATCGGGTGCGAGTCGAGCACGATCCCACGCATGGCACTGGAGACGCTTTGCCTTGCTCTCGTTGGCGACCATCTCACCTCCCCCTTTACCCGAGCAAGTATGATATCGCGAGCGCGCCACGACAGCGACCGTCGTGCACCAGAATGCCTTTTACCATTCTCTCAGCGCCCGGCACAGACCGTCTTATTAACATTGTCGACAGTTTCGAGTAGAATCTCGCTGCCTATTTAGACCGGTGACAACCTGTCCCAGGTCGTGTCCGTCGTGCGCGAGCGTGGAAGCGATTATCGCCACGCGCACCGCCCTGGTTTCGATGACTGACGAGGGTCCCAACGTGCTTGAAGCCTACCGCCAACATGCCGAGGAACGCGCGCGCGAAGGCGTGCCATCCCAGCCGCTCAACGCCGAGCAGACCGCCGAACTGGTCGAGTTGCTCAAGGCACCGCCCGCCGGCGAGGAAGAAACGCTTCTCGAGCTGCTCACCAACCGCGTCCCCCCCGGCGTGGACGAAGCCGCTTACGTCAAGGCCGGCTTCCTCACCGCCATCGCCAAGGGCGAGGCTACGTCGCCACTGATCGACAAGACCCATGCGGTCAAGCTTCTCGGCACCATGCAAGGCGGCTACAACATCGCAACCCTGGTCGAACTCCTTGACGATGACGCCCTCGCCCAGGAAGCCGGTGAGCAGCTCAAGCACACCCTCTTGATGTTCGATGCTTTCCACGATGTTGCCGAACGCGCCAAGAACGGCAACGCCATCGCGCAAGCCGTGCTCGAATCCTGGGCCGAAGCCGAGTGGTTCCTCGCCAAGCCGGCCCTAGCCGAGAAGATCAGCATCGCGGTATTCAAGGTACCGGGCGAAACCAACACCGATGACCTTTCCCCCGCGCCAGACGCCTGGTCGCGCCCGGATATTCCGCTGCATGCCAACGCCATGCTCAAGAACCCGCGCGAGGGCATTACGCCGGAAGCGCCAGGCAGCAAGGGCCCCATCGCGCAGATCGACGAGGTCAAGGCGAAAGGCTTCCCGGTCGCCTATGTCGGCGATGTCGTGGGCACCGGCTCGTCGCGCAAGTCGGCCACCAACTCCGTATTGTGGTTCTTCGGCGACGACATCCCTAACGTGCCCAACAAGCGCGCCGGCGGCTTCGTCTTCGGCGGCAAGATCGCACCGATCTTCTTCAACACCATGGAAGATGCCGGCGCCCTGCCGATCGAGATGGATGTCTCCAAGCTCGAGATGGGCGATGTCATCGATGTCTATCCTTATGAAGGCAGGGTGACACGCCACGACAGCGACGAGGTCGTCTCCACCTTCGAACTCAAGACCCAGGTCATCCTCGACGAGGTGCGTGCTGGCGGCCGCATTCCGTTGATCGTGGGCCGTGGCCTGACCGAGAAAGCGCGCAACGAACTCGGTTTAGCCGGCTCCGAGGTCTTCCGCAAGCCCGAACAACCGATCGGTACAGGCAAGGGCTTCACCCTGGCGCAGAAGATGGTCGGCAAGGCCTGCGGCATGGGCGGCGTACGCCCCGGCATGTACTGCGAACCCAAGATGACCACTGTCGGCTCGCAGGACACCACTGGCCCGATGACCCGCGACGAACTCAAGGACCTGGCCTGCCTCGGCTTTCAGGCCGATCTGGTGATGCAGTCATTTTGCCACACTGCGGCTTACCCGAAGCCGGTCGATGTGGAGACCCATCACACCCTGCCCGACTTCATCATGAACCGTGGCGGCGTCTCGCTGCGTCCGGGGGATGGCATCATCCACTCGTGGCTCAACCGCATGCTGTTGCCAGATACCGTCGGCACCGGCGGCGATTCCCACACTCGCTTTCCGATGGGGATTTCCTTCCCGGCGGGCTCGGGTCTGGTCGCCTTCGCCGCTGCCACCGGCGTCATGCCGCTGGATATGCCAGAGTCCGTACTGGTGCGTTTCAAGGGCGAACGCCAACCCGGCATAACGCTGCGCGACCTGGTGCATGCGATCCCCTATTACGCTATCAAGGACGGCCTCCTGACTGTCGAGAAGTCGAACAAGCAGAACTTTTTCTCGGGCCGTATTCTGGAAATCGAAGGCCTCGAGGATCTCACCGCCGAGCAGGCATTCGAGCTTTCCGACGCCTCTGCCGAACGTAGTGCCGCTGGCTGCACGATCACCCTGGGCGAGGAGCGGGTCGCCGAGTATCTAAACTCCAACGTCACCCTCCTCAAATGGATGATCGACAATGGCTATGGCGATGCCCGCACGCTGGAGCGCCGCATCCAAGCCATGCAGGAATGGCTGGCCGACCCCAGCCTGATGCGTGCCGATGGCGACGCCGAGTATGCCGCAGTGATCGAGATCGACATGAGCGAACTCGACCAGCCCGTGCTGTGCGCGCCCAATGATCCCGATGACGCGCGCCTGCTCTCCGACGTCGCCAGCGAGCAGATCGACGAGGTATTCATCGGCTCGTGCATGACCAACATCGGCCACTTCCGCGCCGCCGGCAAACTGCTCGAGAAACAACCCGCCGGTAGCCTGAAGACCCGTTTGTGGCTTGCACCGCCCACCAAGATGGACCAACATCAGTTGACGGAAGAGGGATATTACGGCATCTATGGGCGCGCTGGTGCACGCATGGAAATGCCGGGCTGCTCGCTGTGCATGGGCAACCAGGCACGCGTAGCGCCCAAGTCAACCGTGGTCTCGACCTCCACGCGCAACTTCCCCAACCGTCTGGGCGACGGCGCGAATGTCTATCTTGCCTCCGCCGAGCTGGCCGCCATCGCGGCCGTCGAGGGACGCTTGCCGACCGTCGAGGAATACAAGGGCTACATGAGCGAGTTCAATGCCATGGCGGATGAAATCTACCGCTACATGAACTTCCATGAGATAGAAGAGTTCCAGCACGCGGCCGCGAATGTGATTCCGGTCGCCGAGGAAGCCTGACCACTCGTCTCCAATGCTCGCCTATTGAGAAAGAGTGCAGGTCACCGAAACGCCCCGCCAATGCGGGGCGTTTTTTGATTGGCGTCGCCATATACCAACGCCTGCGTACGTTTTTTAACACTGTTCACCTTGTCAGCGGGCTGGACAGACGCTTAGATATGAAACGCTCGTTCGCGCCCCATTCCATACGAGTATGGGACGAGACGGCAGGATGCCATGACATTCCGACCGCCCAGTGCCGTGCCTCGAAGCCGGCACACGAGGATACGTCGTGATGAGAAAATCAAGGAGAACACCATGAAACTCAAGACTTTGATCACCGCTTCCGTGGCCACATCGAGTCTTCTCGTCCTCACCCCCAACGCCATGGCCGCTCCCAGCCCCGAAGGCTTGTACTTCGGTGTCGGGACCGGCTTCAGCTCGTTGAAAAACGATGACGGTGACGTTGACGAGTTTATCGAGTCAGGCAGCGAGGACTTCGATACTGATGACGACGACAACGTCTTCAAAGGCTTCGTCGGCTACAACTTCAACCGCTACTTCGCCACCGAGGCATTCTATGCGGACCTCGGAAGTGTCGAGCTCAAGGGCAACGACACGGCCAATACCAACCTCGACTCAGAAGCCTACGGCGTCAGCCTGGTCGGCAAGCTGCCCATCACCAATTGGTTCGAACTTTTCGCCAAGGCGGGCATGGCGAAGTGGGAAACCGACGTCGACGGTAATCTCGGCGGCACCAGCACCGACCTCAAGGATAACGATGGCGTGGACCCGGTCTACGGTGCCGGCGCGCAATTCAACTTCAATCCCTTCCTGGTGCGCGCCGAATATGAGCGCTACGACTTCGACAGCGACTATCAAGTGGATTCCTTCACCGCGTCCGTGGGCTGGCAGTTCTAAAGAACGCCTCGACGTGCATCGCTGTACAAGACGCCGGGCCTCGCCCGGCGTCTTTTTATATCAACGGATACGGCACCTTCGTGATTGCGCATGAGCCGTTAACGCTAGATGACTGATAGCGCAGCCATTTGCCTGCAGCGAGCGACGATGCGAGGCTTGCAAGAGCCTGATAGAAAACGAAGGAGTTGTCATGCTCGCCACCCGCACGTTGCTGGGTGACATTGCAACCCAATTACGCGCTCAGGGACGAGCGTTACTGGTTTTTCATCTATTCTTCACCGTCCTCGCCACGGCCGTTTTGGTGCCGTTGACGACCTGGACTCTGACCAGTCTGCTGCATGCCTTCCATCGTCAGGCACTCAGCAATGCCCAAATTGCCGACATGGCGCTTTCCCCCTTGGGCCTTGCCTGGGGTCTCGTGGCGCTGGGCCTGAGTTTTCTGCTGATCTTCCTGCAGCAAAGCGGCATGATGCGGTTGGTCGCCGTACCCGGGCCGGGGCGCTACCGGGCGACGATGAATACACTGTGGCAAATCGGTCGCCACTTTCCGAGCATCGCCGGACTCACATTCCTTCAGGTCGGCGCCCACTTGCTGCTCGCCACCCCATTCGTGCTGCTGATCGCCTATTGCTACGACGCCTTTCTCGGCGATGCCGAACTCTACGTCGTGATGCGCATGAAGCCCCCAGCCTTATGGTATTTCGCCATGCTCGGCGGCGGCCTCGCACTCATCGCACTCTGGCTGCAAGCACTGCTTTATGCGCGCTGGTTCCTGGCACTCCCCGCCCTGGTGCTCGACCGCCTTTCGCCACTCCAGGCGCTGACATGCAGCCGTGCGCTAACACGGGGACGACACGCGCGCATCACGGCTCTGGCACTGACATTCGCCTTGGGTATCGCCGCGCTGCCGGTCCTGTTCAGCCTCCTGTTCAATAGCCTGGCATCGCCGCTGATCAGCTACCTACCGGATCGCATCTCGCTGCTGATGCCCGTCATGCTGGTCTACGTGGCGGCCTACACGCTTTCGATCATCGCCGTGACGTTTCTGGGGGTCGCAGCCAATAGCCTGCTGGTGGCCAATCTCTATCGACGTTTGGGGGGCGGCATGCTTGGTGTCGCGGACTCGCCGGCCCCCCAGCAGTCGGGCTGGTGGGCCTGGACCGCCGAGGCCGTCTTGCTGATCTTCGCGCTGCTCCAAGCGGGATGGGTGCTGAGTGACTTCCAGCTACGCGATGAGGTCACAGTTACCGCCCACCGCGGGAGCTCGATGGCGGCACCGGAAAATACCCTGGCATCGATGCGCCAAGCCATCCAAGAAGGCGCCGACTATCTGGAGCTGGACGTCAGACTGTTGCGCGATGGCAATGTCGTCCTCTCTCACGACCGCACGCTGGAACGCCTTACCGGCCAGGCACTTAATATCAACGACCTGACGCTGGAGGAAACGCGCGATATCGATATCGGTAGCTGGTTCGATGCTGACTTCTCCGATGAACGCTTGGCAACGCTCGATCAGGTGATTGGCCTGGCACATGGCAAGTCACGCTTGTACGTCGAGCTCAAGCCCGCCCCCGGCAACGAGCAGGCGCTCATCGAAGCGGTCGTCGAACGTTTGCGGCGTTACGGCATCGCCGACAGCGCGGTCATCGCATCTTTATCGCCGACGGTGATTCGCGACGTCGAAGAATACGCCCCCGATATCGCTACCACGCTGTTCGTTCAATTCCTGCTGCCTGGCGCTCTGACCTCGACCCCGGCCGACATCATCGGCCTGCGCCACACCCGCGCTGATGCCGGTACCGTCAGCATGGTGCATGACAGCGGCCGTGAATTGCATGTCTGGACAGTCAACAGTGCGCGTGACATGTCGCGCTACATCGACATGGGCGTCGACAATATCATCACCGACCGCCCCGCAACGCTGATCGACCTGCTCATCGAACGCGCCACCCTCCGCGATGGCGAGCTGCTGCTGCTCAAACTGCGCAATTGGCTGCATCAGTGAATAGGGCTAATAGAGCTACTCGCGACATATAAACCGCTCTACGAAAAAGGGCGCGCTATAGCGGCGCGCCCTTGCCTACCCCTATATGAACCGGTTTCAGCCGCCGACCTTTTCACCCGCCAGCATGAACCAGGTTTCGAGTACCGCGTCGGGGTTCAATGACACGGAATCGATGCCCTGCTCCATCAGCCATTTTGCAAGCTCGGGGTGATCCGACGGCCCCTGACCGCAGATACCGACATACTTGCCCTGTGCCCGGCACGCCTGGATGGCCATGGACAGCAGCTTCTTGACCGCCGGGTTACGCTCGTCGAAGAGATGCGCCACGATGCCCGAATCGCGATCCAGCCCCAGTGTCAACTGCGTCAGGTCATTGGAGCCGATGGAGAAGCCATCGAAATGCTCCAGGAACTCATCCGCCAAGAGGGCATTGGCCGGCAGTTCGCACATCATGATGATCTTGAGTCCCTGACCCTGAGGAGATGAAGAGGCACCCCGCTCGAGCCCATTGGCTTCCATCAGGGAGACGACTTCACGCCCTTCTTCCGGCGTTCTCACGAAAGGCACCATGATCTCGACATTATCGAGGCCCATGACATCGCGCACCCGCTTCAGGGCGCGGCACTCCAGCTCGAAGCACAGACGGAACGTCTCGGAGATGTAGCGCGAGGCGCCACGGAACCCGAGCATCGGATTCTCTTCACCAAGCTCATAGAGTTTGCCGCCGATGAGATTCTCGTATTCGTTGGACTTGAAATCCGAGAGCCGCACGATGACGCGCTTGGGATAGAACGCCGCCGCCAGAGTGGAAATGCCCTCTGTCAAGCGGTCGATGTAAAAGCTGACCGGATCGTCATACCCGGCGGTACGCAAATCGATGGTCTGCTGCAAGTCGGCCGGAAGTGTGTCGTAATCGATCAGAGCCTTGGGATGCACGCCGATCATGCGATTGATGATGAACTCCAGACGCGCCAGTCCGACCCCCGCATTGGGTAAGCTGGAAAAGCCAAAGGCACGGTCGGGATTGCCGACGTTCATCATGATATGGAAAGGCAGCGTCGGCATATTATCGACCGTCGTCGTCTGACAGTCGTAATCGAGCAAGCCATCGTAGACATGGCCGGTGTCACCCTCGGCACAGGACACGGTCACTTCGCGGCCATCGGCAAGCGCCTGGGTCGCATCGCCACAGCCCACGACAGCGGGAATACCCAATTCGCGCGCGATGATCGCCGCATGGCAGGTGCGTCCGCCCCGATTGGTGACGATCGCGGAGGCGCGTTTCATGATCGGCTCCCAGTCGGGGTCGGTCATGTCGGTCACCAGCACATCGCCGTCGTGTACCTTGTCCATCTGCTCAGGACTGCCCACGATCTTGACCGCGCCCTGGCCGATGCGCTGGCCGATGGCGCGGCCATCCACCAGTACACGGCTTTTTTCCTTGAGCTGAAAACGCTCGAGCTTGCCGCCTTCCACGTTGGAGACCACAGTTTCAGGTCGTGCCTGAACGATGTACAGCTTGCCATCGTCGCCATCGCGCGCCCATTCGATATCCATCGGGCATCCATAGTGCGCCTCGATGGTCACCGCTTGCCGGGCCAACGCCATGACCTCGTCATCGCCGAGACAAAAACGTTGACGATCGGCGTGCGACACATCCACGGTCTTCACTGAACGGCCAGTGGCGCTTTCTTCGCTGTAGACCATCTTGATCAGCTTGGAGCCCAGTGTCCGCCGCAGCACCGCCGGGCGTCCTGCCGCCAGAGTCGGCTTGTGCACATAGAATTCATCAGGATTGACCGCCCCCTGAACGACCGTCTCGCCCAGCCCCCAGGACCCCGTCACGAACACGGCATCGCGATAGCCAGATTCGGTGTCGAGCGTGAACATCACGCCGCTGGCCGCCGTTTCGGAGCGCACCATCTTCTGCACGCCGGCGGAAAGCGCCACGTTCTCGTGCGGATAACCTCGATGCACGCGGTAGGCAATGGCACGGTCATTGAATAGTGACGCGAAGACTTCGTGAACGGCGCGTTTGACGTTGTCGAAGCCCTCGATATTGAGGAAGGTTTCCTGCTGCCCCGCAAACGACGCATCGGGTAAGTCCTCAGCCGTCGCAGAGGAACGTACCGCCGCCTTGAGGTGCGGATGCTTGTCTTGAAGCTGGCCATACGCCTCGGCCAAGACCCGCTCGAAAGCCGGTGGCAGTGGCGTATCGATGACCCACTGACGAATGCGTGCTCCCGTCTCGGCAAGTGCCGTGACATCGTCGACATCCAGACGCGCCAACGCGTCGTTGATGCGCTCGTTGAGTCCCTCGTGCGCGAGGAATTCGCGATACGCGACGGCGGTGGTGGCAAACCCGCCGGGCACGGTGACACCGGCACCCGCCAGGTTGGAGATCATTTCCCCGAGCGACGCGTTCTTGCCCCCCACCCGCTCGACATCATCCATGCCAAGCTGATCGAACCAAACGATATACTCTTCCAAGAGAACCCCCTCGAGTCAGGACGGTCGCAATGACGACGTCGTCACAGCCAGTACCGCGCGGCGCGGCGGATGCTCGTACCCTATCAAGGGGCCTTGCTATTCGCCATTGGTCTAATAGCGAAGGGGTTGGAGTATTTTTACAACAACGTGGCATTTTCGAGATTTCTTGTAGTCGCCGTACCAAGGGCGATGAACACCTATTTGCGCTTGTCAGAAAGGAGCTAGAGAATAGACGTATCATTTTCGCCACGCTCGGACATCGCCATGCCTCGCACCGCTTACTTCATCTCCGATGGTACCGGCATCACCGCAGAAACACTGGGTCGCAGCCTGCTCGCCCAATTCGAGGGCATCGAGCTCAACCTGATGGTCAAGCCCTATATCGATACGCTGGAAAAAGCCCACACCCTGGCGGCCACCATCGCCCAGACCGCCGAACGTGACGGTGCCCGCCCCATCGTGATCGACACCATCGTCGATCAGGCGATCCGCACCATCATTGCCGAGTCACCAGGCTTCAAGGTAGACATCTTTTCGACCTTCCTGGCCCCGCTCGAAGAAGAGCTGGCGACCCATTCCACGTATACGGTAGGACGCACCCATGCCATCAGCCGCGATGACATTTACATGCATCGCATCGATGCAGTGCACTTCGCGCTCGACAACGACGATGGGGCCCGCACGCACCAATACGATCAGGCCGATGTCATCTTGGTCGGCGTCTCGCGTTGCGGCAAGACGCCGACTTCGCTCTATCTGGCCCTGCAATTCGGCATTCAAGCCGCCAACTACCCCCTGACCGAGGATGATCTGGATGAAGACGGCACGCTGAGCATGCCCAAGGCGTTGGCGCCTTATCGTCATAAGCTATTCGCCTTGACCATCGACCCACGGCGACTCGCGGCGATTCGCAGCGAGCGTCGCCCCAATAGTCGCTACTGCTCGATGGATCAATGCATGCAGGAACTGCAGCAGGCCGAGGCACTGTTTCGCCGCTACCATATCCCCTATATCGACACCACACGCTTCTCCATCGAGGAGATTTCCACGCGCATGATCGCCGAGACCAGCCTGACACGTCGTTTCAGCCCGCGTTGAACGGGCTCATAGATCTGCCAATGGATGCGTCTCGGCATCCCAAAGCGGCATGAAAAAGCCATCGATGTAGTGCGCCGGCACGTTGGCGACATCCGTATACGCCCATTGCGGCGTCCGATCCTTGTCGATCAACAACGCACGAATACCCTCGGCCAATTCCGTATGCCGGCAACATTGCACCGAGAGCATCAACTCATCGCGGAACGTCTCCGCCAAGCTGCCATGTCGGTGCCGACACAGCATGCGCCACACCAAGTGCGCCGTGGCAGGGCAACCCGCCGCCAGACGTGCACGATTGGCGGCCAGCCAGGCGTCTTCACGAGGATCATCGAGGATGCGACGTACTACCTGGGTGATATCCGCCGCATCGCTCAAGGTCTGCAGATGATCCAGACGCGGCATGACCTCGGCCCTCGGCGCCAGCGCGCGGTTTTCGAAGTCACGCAAGACTTCCCTGACCGCCTGCTGTGGATGGCGATAATCGGCATTCTCCAGGGCCTTGAGCACATCTTGGCGCGCCTCACTGGCGATGACGCGATCTGCCAATCCCAGCTCAAGGGCATCGCGCGCATTGAGCTGCGCGCCGGTCACTCCCAGATAAACCCCAACACCGCGAGGCATACGCTGGAAAAACCAGCTGGCGCCGACATCGGGGTATAGGCCGATGCTGATTTCCGGCATAGCCAGGCGGCTGGTCTCGGTGACGATACGGTGATCGGCGGCGACCAATAGCCCCAGACCGCCCCCCATGACAACGCCGTCGCCCCAGACGACAAGAGGCTTAGGGTAATGATGCAGGAGATGATCGAGGCGATATTCGGCCCCGAAGTAAGCCTGAGCGGCCTCTCCCTCGTCTCCTGGCGACTTCGTCATGGCACGATACAAGGCAACCACGTCGCCGCCCGCACAAAACGCCTTGCCGCCTGCGCCTTGCAGCCATACCGCATGCACCGACATATCATCCGCCCAGGCATCGAGCTTGGTATGCAGCGAGGTAATCATCGCCAGTGACAAGGCATTGAGACTGTCGGGCGCATTCAGCGTGGCGATGCCGATGCGTCCACCGTCACGCGTGGGCCGTTCTTCGAAGATCACCTCGGATTCCGTCATCACCCCCCTCACCTTCTGCTGCGAAAAGACGATGCAAGCCAGCTGTTCATGCGTACGACCTCATTGTGGCAGAGCGCACGCTCACATGCCGCGCGGCGCGAAGATCCCCGGCGCATTGCGCCAGTAGCCCTTGTAGTCCATACCGAAACCGAACACATAGCGGTCGACGACCTCAAGGCTGCAATAATCCGCCTGGAGCCCTGGCACAGCCTTGCGGTCGTGACGCTTGTCGACCAGGACCGCTGTCGAAATACTCGCCGCGCCCGCCTGACGACAATAGTCCAGAATCGCCGCCAGCGTCGTGCCTTCATCGAGAATGTCATCAACGATCACCACATGGCGATCGGCCATCGGAATCTCGGGCGAGACGCGCCAGAACAGCTCGCCCCCGCGCACACCGCCGCGATAACGTGTCGCATGTAGATAATCCACTTCCAACGGGAAGCCGAGTCGTGTCAGTAGATGCCCCGTGGTGATCAGTCCGCCGTTCATCACGCAGTAGAATACCGGCAGTGTGTCGCCCAGATCATGAGTGATCTCGTCGGCCATACGGTCGAGCGCACGCTCGACTTCCTGCTGCGAAATGAGGCACTCGGCATGCGTCATGACATCGCGCATGGTCGCCAGTGATTCCTGGCACACGGAAGTAGATTGGTTAGGCATCGGATTCCTGATCGTGATCCTGGGAAGCATCATTCACTTCGCCTCGCCCGGCATTGCGCGAACGCTGGCGAGACGACGTGTAGGGAGCCTCGCGGTCGGGCGCCGCCCGCGAGTGGGTAGCGTCGGGTGTCTCGTTCTGATCGTCATCGGCGCTTTTGTAGTTCTTGTCGTTGTCGGCGTCATCCTGAGCGTTATCACCGCCCGTCTCGTCGGTGATCGCCACCGGGCCGGCAATATGCAGTTCGGAAGCCGGCAACGCCAGGCACGCGTCATGTTCACGTACGATATCGTAGACACGCAGCAGGATGTCCTGCTTCATCGTCTGGAATTCGGCCCAATCAGTGGTCCTGGCAAAAGCGTATACGATCAGCTCCAGCGCATGTTCACCATAGCTCTGGAAGTACACTAGAGTTTGCTCATCGGTATCTACGTCGTCATGCGCATCGAGCATCGAGCGGATCGACTTGGCAATGTTCGATACACGCTCGATATCGGTATAACGCAACCGGATGGTCTCGAAAAGGCGGCGATTCCACATGCGCGAAGGGTTCTCGAGCACCAAGCTGCTGAAGGCGGAATTAGGCATGTAGATCGGACGCGACGCGAAGGTGCGGATGCGCGTCAAACGCCAGCCGATATCTTCCACGACCCCTTCGATATCGCGATCAGGGGATTTGATCCAGTCGCCGACGCGAAACGGTTTGTCCAGGTGAATCATTAATCCACCCAAGAAATTGGCCAGCATGTCTTTGGCAGCGAAGCCGATTATCAGCCCGCCGGCCCCACCGAAGGCGGCCACTCCCGAGGGCGAGACACCCAAGCTCGAAAGAATCAACAATCCGATGACCACGATCACCACCGCACCCAGTAATTTGGACACGGCCGATGCCGTATCGGCATCCATAGGCTTGGCGCGATGCCCCCCTGGCGGAAATACCAGGCGTTTTTCGAGAAGTTTTACGGCCCTGAGCCCCGCCCAGGCCAGCAAGAGCAACGAAATGACGGCACGCGCCTGGAATAGAGGTTCCTCCATCCCATCGATTTCCCAGTGATAACGAATGACGGTCAAACAAAGGAATATCCCCATCACCCAGATCCAGATACGCAACGGGCGTCGCAGCGCCTGAATCAGAATGTCATCCCAGCGGTTGTTGGTTTTCTCCAATAACGGCCCGAGACGCCAGAAGACGACCCAGCTCACCAGATCGACGATCAGCGTCAGGGCGATGACCAAGCCAATCGCCGCCACCCACAGCGGTATGCCCAGAGTGGTTTGAACCCAATCCATCACGGGAGAGAAAAAGTCGAACACGAGGATCCTTCCTTCTAGTACAGGTAACTACACCGATACCCAGTGGCGAGGTCAGTGCGTGGGCGTTTCCGAGAGTGCCTCGAGGCGCGCATGCGCACGACGCCAACGCGCCAGTGCCGGTAGCGTTTCAAGCTCGGGGCGGGCCCGACCATAACGCAACTTTCCCAGACGCTTGGAAGAATGCCCCGCCGCTGTGTCAAGAATTTCGAGCGCCGCCGGGCGGTCGTTACACACCAGTATCATGTCACATCCTGCCGCCCAGGCAGCCTCGGCACGCGCCGAGGGCGATCCGGCCACGTGCGCGCCAGCCATGCTCAGATCATCGGAAAACACCACACCCTTGAAGATGAGCTCCTCGCGCAACATGCCAAGCCAGGAAGGCGAAAAACCCGCCGGACGCGAATCGAACGCGGTATACACCACATGCGCCGGCATCACCGCATCCAGCTTGCCGGCGAGCGTCTTGAAAGGGACCAGGTCGCGCTCGCGCAACGCCGATAGTGAGCGCGTGTCTTCGGGTAAAGCATGATGCGAATCAAGACTGACGCCGCCATGCCCTGGAAAGTGCTTGCCCACGGCGATCATCCCGGCCTCGTGAAGCCCATCGACGAAGGCCCCGCCGAGTATGGTGACGATATCGGGGTCGGCGGAAAAGCTGCGGTCACCGATGGCCGGCGCACACTGATCGTCGACGTCGAGCACCGGAGCGAAGGTAATATCGAAACCGCAGGCCGCCATCTCCATACCCAGCAGCCAACCAGCTTCGTGTACCAGGGTGCGAGTCGCCTCAGGGGTTGCGGCATAATCGGCCGCCAACGTCGCCATGGCCGGCAGCCGCGTCACACCGTTGCGCAAGCGCTGGACACGACCGCCTTCCTGATCGATCGCCAGCAGCACATCAGGACGCATATCGCGAATCGCGCGGGTCAAGGCTCGCACTTGCTCGGCATCCTGCGTATTGCGCTTGAAGAGGATCACCCCGCCGACCTCGGGGCGTGCCAGAAGACGACGCTCATCGTCGCTGAGTTGGGTACCTTCAATGTCCAGCATGACCGGACCGAGCGGTTGGGTCATCATCGCGCTCCTGGCAAATGGAGGAAGGATTCTAGGCGGTGAGCGGCACGACGTCGAGCGCAGCCCTGTTGTAAACACCTCTCAGTCATGCAGCCAGACCGGCGTGCCGGCCGGTGCTGCGTCGAAAATGGCCAGCAACGCCTCGTCGCGCAGTCGGATACAGCCATGCGAGGCCGGTGTGCCCATCGGCTGATCGGGTGGCGTGCCATGCAGGTATATATAGCGGCGCTGACTATCCACATCACCCCCGCGATTGACGCCCCGCTCCAGACCACACAACCACAAGATACGCGTCAATATCCAATCCCGCCCGGGGTGGGCGCGAGCCAACTCGGGCGAAAACACTTCGCCGGTAGGACGACGCCCACGAAAGACACTGCCAGGTGGCAATCCATTACCGATAACCGCGCGCACGTAATGCCATCCTGCAGGCGTCTGCCCGCTGCCCTCGTGCTGCCCGGTACCATGAGCGCCCGAGGAAATCGCGAATGTCTCGCGACACGCGTCCCCTTCGCGGATCGTCAGCGACTGCGCGCCGAGATCGATTTCCAGCCAGACGCCCCGTTCGGGGGGTAGATCGGCGAGTCGAGGCGTTCGCATCACCCCACCACCTTGAGCGCATCATCGGGCAATGGCGCCTGCATGCCGGACACGACCACCGGACGCAGACGCCGAATCAGATCGCGTACGCTGACATGCTCGTGATAATCCTTGTCGGCGATATCGCGCAAGGCATCGAGACCCGACAGCGTAAAGATCACTGTGCCCAGCATGAAGTGTAACCGCCAGAAGCGTTCCGCCTCGGGTAATTCCGGCGTGGCACGACGTACCAAGTCGCTGAAGCGAGAGAACACATTGCCATAGTGCTCCTGAATGTAACGGCGCAAATGACCCTGTGCCTGAGTATAGGCCAACCCCAGCAAGCGCATGAAGACCTTGAGACTATTGCGCTCGGCCGGCACTTCGAGAACCGTGCGCGCCAGCGTCTCCAACAATACCTCAAGAGGAATGGGCTCATCCCGGTATTGCGCCTCGAGTTCATCCAGCGCTTGATGGAAGCGTTCTGAAAAGGGATCCAGATAACGCGCGAAAACCGCCTGAATGAGCGCCTTCTTGGAACCGAAATGGTAGTTGACCGCCGCCAGATTGACCTTGGCCTTGCTGGTGATGGTACGCAGCGAGGTCTCGGCGAACCCCCGCTCGGCAAACAGGACCTCGGCGGTATCGAGAATGCGCGTCACTGTATCTGTCTGAGCCATGGGGCGCCCCGCGTAGAGTAAACGGATGTTTAAAACAATTCGATTCTAAGCCTTGACGTCGATCACGACAAATCTCCACGTTTGAAACGCCATGCTGCTGGGCGCATGACGGCGCGCATGGTTGCACCGCGCCAAAGACTGGATACAATCACATACTGTATGCTTGAACACGTCAGTGCCTGCCGGAGGCCCCATGTCTCGCTCGTTAACTTCACGCCAGCAACACGTCTTCGATTTTATCGTCAAGACCATGAATGAGCTTGGCTACCCGCCGACGCGCGCCGAAATCGCCCAAGCCTTGGGCTTTCGCTCGCCGAACGCCGCCGAGGAGCATCTTCGTGCGCTCGACCGCAAGGGGGTCATTCGCATGATCCCCGGCACGTCGCGCGGCATCCGCCTCACCGCGGAAGACGACACGGCCTTGACCAACGGCGATGGCCTGCCGGTCGTCGGTGAAGTCGCTGCCGGTAGCCCGATCCTTGCTGCAGCGCACATCGACCGGCACTGCCCTCTAGCACCGGACTACTTCACACCGCGCGCCGATTATCTGCTACGTGTTCGCGGGCTCTCGATGAAAAATGCCGGCATTCTCGATGGCGACCTGCTCGCCGTGCATCGCACCCAGCAGATCCGCGACGGCCAGATCGTCGTCGCTCGTCTGGAAGACGATGTGACCGTCAAGCGATTCAAGCGTCAAGGTCATCATGTCTGGCTACTCGCCGAAAACGAGGAGTTTTCACCCATCGAGGTCGACCTACGCCACCAGGATCTCGAAATTGAAGGCCTCGGCGTCGGCGTGATTCGTGGCGGTGGCGGTAACGGCCTGCACTGAGCCGATACGCCGTTCATCATGCGCAAGATCCTTCACGCCGATTGCGACTGCTTTTATGCCGCCGTGGAAATGCGCGACGATCCGGCGTTACGCGACATTCCCCTGGCGATCGGAGGTAGCCCCGAGACGCGCGGCGTTGTCGCCACCTGCAATTATCCCGCGCGCGCCTTCGGCATCCATTCGGCAATGCCCATGGCACGTGCCATGCGTCTGTGTCCGCACCTGACGCGACTCTCCCCGAACTTCGAAAAATACCGTGCCGTCTCGGCGCGCATCCAGGCACTGTTCCATGAATTGACGTCACGGGTGGAGCCCTTGTCCCTCGACGAGGCGTATCTGGATGTCAGCGAGGTCACACGCTTTCAGGGCAGCGCGACCTGGATGGCCAAATGGCTCAAACAGGAGGCACTGGCGCGGACGGATATCGTCATCTCGGTGGGCGCGGCACCCAGCAAGTTCCTCGCCAAGCTGGCCAGCGACTGGGATAAGCCGGATGGGCTACGCGTGATCGCACCGCATGAAGTCGAGCCTTTTCTCCTCGCTCTGCCCGTCAAACAACTGCATGGTGTCGGCCCGGCGACAGCGTCCAAGCTCGAGGCACTGGAGATCGTCACCTGCCGCGACCTGCGCGAATGGCCGCTCGAAGCTCTGGTCGAGCGCTTCGGCAAGTTCGGACGTCGGCTATTCGAACTGGCGCGTGGCATCGATGAACGCCCGGTACAGATCGAGCGTGAACGCAAGTCCGTCAGCGTGGAGACGACGTATCACCGCGATCTGCCCGACCTGGCCAGCTGTCACGACGCACTCACGCCACTGATCGACCGCTTGATGAAACGCCTTACGCGGCACGGCACGCCAGCCATTCAAAAACTGTTCGTCAAGGTTCGCTTCAACGACTTCAGCAGCACGACGCTTGAAACCGCAGGACGCGAAGCCTTGGGTACACGCTTTCAAGCCCTTCTGGATGGCGCCTGGGCCCGCGGCGAGCGCCCCGTGCGCCTGCTGGGGGTCGGCGTACGCCTAACCCCCGAAGCGCAGCAACGGCAGATGACACTCTTCGACTGATCTCTCCTCAGGCAAAGACGACCGTCTTGTTGTCATGGATCAAGACCCGGTCCTGCAAATGCCAACGTAGCCCCCGCGCCAGCACCGCTTTTTCGACATCACGCCCCAGACGCACCAGGTCCTCGGCGGTATGGCAGTGCGTCACGCGCTGGATATCCTGCTCGATGATGGGCCCCGCGTCGAGCTCTTCGGTCACATAGTGACACGTCGCACCGATCAGCTTGACGCCCCGCGCGTAGGCCTGATGGTAAGGCTTGGCGCCAGCGAAGGAGGGCAGGAAACTATGGTGAATATTGATGATCCGCCCGGCATATCGCTGGCACAGGTTGGGCGGCAGGATCTGCATGTAACGCGCCAGCACTACCGTATCCGCCTGCGCCTCTTCGACCAGCGCCTCGACCCGAGCAAATGCCGCCGCCTTGTCGTGGGCATCGACCGGCACATGATGAAACGCAATGCCATGCCATTCGACCAGCGCACGCAGCGCTTCATGATTGGAGATCACGCAGGGGATCTCGCAATCGAGCTCACCCGCGTTCCAGCGGTACAGCAGATCGACCAGACAATGCGAAGCACGCGAGGCCATCAGGACGACGCGTTTGGGCTTTGCGGTATCGCTCAGTGCCCAGTCCATCGAGAACTCACCGGCAATGGCGGCAAAATCGTCGCGCATCGCATCGATACTCAGCGGCAAAGACTCAGCCTTGATTTCGTAGCGCATGAAAAAGCGCCCGGTGGCCAAGTCCGAGTGTTGATTGGCCTCGGTGATCCAGCCTCCGTGACCAGCGATGTAACTGGATACGCGAGAAACGATGCCCACACGGTCAGGGCACGAGACGATAAGACGATACGAATGGGACATGCGCGCTATCACCAATCCTGAAATGTGGCGGTGATCGGCGCTCTCTTGAGGGAGTCGCTTTTCACCAAAAGGCGCCTATTGTAGCGAATTCGAGGATCACAAGAAGCCTCGATTGTGGCCGCGCCGCGGCATCCCGTATAGTAATGGACATCTTCACGTTAAGGGGTAACGATGTCCCAACCACACATCCAGGTACGCGCACGCCGCAAACCACCCCTTCAGATACTCCCCCTCGGCGGCTGCGGTGAAATCGGCATGAATTTCACCCTTTACGGGCATCTTGATCACTGGATCGTGGTCGACTGCGGCATGATGATTCGCCAGGACCTTCCTCAAGCGCCCCTGCAAGTCCCCAATATCGACCTCTTGCCTTCTCAGGGTATCGTTCCTCAGGCGATTCTCGTCACGCACGGACATGAAGATCACATCGGCGCGATTGCCTGGCTGTGGCCCCGTTGGCAATGCCCCATCCATGCGACGCCACTGGCCGCCGGCTTGCTGCGTCTGCGCTTCGCCGAGCAGCAACTGCCCACCGATACGATTAACGTCATCACGCCCGACGAAGCCGTGCAAAGCGGTCCTTTCGATGTACGCTTTTTACCGCTGCCGCACTCGATCCCCGAAAGCTGTGCCCTGCTATTGGCGACATCCGACCATCGTGTCCTGCACACCGGCGACTGGAAGCTCGACCCCGAGCCCTTGATCGGTAACCCTGTATGCCCGAAGCGTTTCCAGACACTGGCGCCTATCGACCTCGTTGTCGGCGATTCCACCAATGCTCCCGTCTGCGGACATTCACGCAGCGAAGGCGACGTCGCGCGCGCGCTCGAGACAACGATCGGCGCTTGCCCCGGCCGTGTGATCGTCAGCTGCTTTGCCAGCAACCTGGCGCGCATCCTGGCACTGGGTCGTGCCGCCAAGGCATGCGGACGACGCGTCAGCCTCATGGGGCGTTCGATGGAGCGCATGGTGAACATCGCCCGAGGGCTTGGCTATCTCGAGGACTTTCCTTCCCTGGTCCCCGTTCACGACCTTGGCTATTTGCCACCCGAAGAGGTGCTGGTCATTGCCACCGGCAGCCAAGGGGAACCACGCTCCGCACTATCTCGTCTGGCCCAGGGACAGCACGCCGATTTCGAACTCCAGCCCGGCGACAGCGTGATTTTCTCGGCCAAGGCGATCCCGGGTAACGAATTGCTGATCGAGCGGTTAAAGGCAGGGCTCAAGCGCGCCCACGTAACCCTCTACGATGAATTCAACCATCCCGAGCTGCATGCCTCGGGGCATCCCGCACAGGACGAATTGCAGCGTCTTTATGGCTGGCTTGCCCCCCACCGCTTGCTGCCCATACATGGTGAGTTCGCACATCAACAAGCGCATAGTGACTTAGCGGAATCGCTGGGTATCGAGGTGCCCTGGATACCTCGCAATGGCGATATGCTGCGCTTCGATAACGAGGGCCTGAGTTGCCTTGCGCGCCACTCGCTGACGCCGCATATCGTCACTCAGAATCGCATTCATCCCCTGGAAGGCTTGCGCGCTCCCGCCATGTCGAGCATGCATCGCCGCAGCGGCATCTTGAGTTTGACGCTCCCGGTCGTGCGACAGACCGTGGGATGGGCACGCGTGGGACGTTTGTTGTGGGAGACGAGCCACGACCTTGCACTGGACGATACCGCCCTCGCCGATTGGCTCGACGATCAGTTGACCATGCATGAGGCGGACACCATCGCCAAGTTACGTCAACAATTGCACGCTCCCTTGATGCATTGGCTCGACGAGCACCTGCGTCATCTTCCCGATGTCCATCTGCATATCATGGCCGCAGAAGAGACCTCGCCTCTCGACTCATGACGCAACTCCTTATGAGGCAGCATGAAAAAACGGACCCTACGGTCCGTTTTTAGCGTCCCACGCGCGACACTTACTGCTTGCGTTCCTTATCTTTCTTCGGCGGCCGTCCCCGACGCTTGCGCGGCTTTTCGGACATCAAGTCGTCCAGAGAAAGGCCGGCATCGCTCATCGCTTCACGAATTTCCGCCAACTTCTGCTCTTTTGCGGCTTCTTCAGCTTGGCGCTTGTGATCTTCCTGCTGCTTCTGCTCGATCACTTCACCGATGACTTCCGACAGCTTGTGGAGCTGCTCCATACTGAGCTGTCGTGCGGCAGCGCGAGCCACGTTTTTATTTCGCGCAATGCGCTCCAGAGTATCAGTGGACATTCGCCTCCTCCATTTGAGATAACCAACCTGCAGCATAACGCCTTGGCGTTTCTGAAAAGTATATGACTCGAACTTGGTTTAGCAAGAAAATAATGCCCTCATGCCAAGTTGAACCTTATATCTTTATGGTCAGGAGACACATCACGCTACCGCGAATAAAGAACACACAAAATATTATCCGCCCGTCATATTCATGAAACGCACGATATCCACATCACCATCCGTGCGGAAATGATGGCGCTCGGGTTTCAATGGCATGGCCTCGACGATGCGCTGCTTGAGGCGCTCCATATCACCAGGATAACGCCGTAAAACCTCACGCAGATCGACCGAATGTTCGTTGCCGAGACACAGTAACAAGCGCCCTTCTACCGTGACCCTCACCCGGTTGCAGGTGTCGCAGAAATTATGGCTGTGCGGTGAAATGAAACCGATGCGCGAATCGCTATCCGGCATCCGAAAATAACGTGATGGCCCCAGGGTATCTTCGGTGGTCGGCAACAGCGCATAGTGCGATGCGATAGCCGCGTGGACATCATCGCTGGAATAAAAGGTTTCTGCGCGCGAATGATCGGATACGTCGCCCAGCGGCATTTCTTCGATAAAGCTGATATCCACGCCTTCTCGACGCGCGAAGTCAACCAGATCGATAACTTCATCGTCGTTACGCCCTTTAAGCACGACGGCATTGAGCTTGATACGCTCGAACCCGGCATCGCGCGCGGCACGAATACCGGCAATGACATTTTCGAGATTACCAGTACGCGTCACGTTGCGGAAGCGCTCGGGATCGAGTGAATCAATACTGATATTGAGGCGCTGCATACCGCCTTCTCGTAGTGCCTTGGCATGCTTGACCAACCCCGCACCATTGGTGGTCATGGCAAAGTCCTTGAGGCCCGGAAGCGCACCGACACGCGACACCAGATCGTCGATGCCACGCCGCACCAGCGGCTCACCGCCGGTCAAGCGAATCTTTTCCACGCCCAGTTCGACGAACGCACGCGCCACCTGTTCGATCTCTTCAAGCGTCAATATCTGTGCACGCGGCAGAAACGTCATGTCCTCGCTCATGCAATAGACACAGCGAAAGTCACAGCGATCCGTCACCGAGATACGCACATAGCGGATCTGGCGCTGAAAATTGTCGATCAGCTCGGTCATGCTTCCTCCCAACGGTTTGCGTCCCGCGCGTCACTGTCACGCGCCGAGACCCAATACGTCCCGCTTGCAGTATGTTCTTTTTTCCAGAATGGCGCACGTGTCTTGAGGTAGTCCATAAGAAAATCGCACGCATCGAATGCCGCACGGCGATGAGCACTCGCCACCATGACCAGAACGATGGGGTCACTTGGCGACAAGCGGCCGACACGATGTACGATACGTATACCGTCGAGCGTCCAGCGCGTCATCGCCTGCCCGGCAATGTCACGCAGCGCCGCCTCGGTCATGCCTGGATAATGCTCCAGCGACAGGGCCTCCACGTCCGGGCGCTCATTGAAATCGCGCACCAGGCCGGTGAAAGTCACCACAGCACCTATATCATGACGCCCCGTCAGCAATTGACGTTGCTCCTCGCTCACATCGAATACCGGAGACTGCACACGCACATCGATCATGATTGCCCCCTCATCCACCGGTGACCGGTGGAAAAAACGCCACTTCATCCCCACCGGAGAGCGATGTTTCCTCATGCGCCATGGCATGGTTGACGGCACATAAAATGCGCGCAGCAGACAAGGCCGCGAAGCGGGGATCCTGTGCCTCAAGCGCGGTCTTGAGACTCGCGACATCGGGGCTTGTCAGCGATGCGATCGGCACTGTCACCTCTTCAATATCCAGGCCCTCGCGCAATTCGGCGAGAAACTTGACGCGTATTGCGGCGCTGTCGACGGAAGGGTTTTCAGACGCGTCGCGCGTCGCGGATACGTCCTCGGAGGCGCGATGCCACTCACCGGACTTGCCGCCTGTCTTGTGTTCCAGGCGCACGCCTTCGACCACCATGTCCTTGTCGACCGCCTTGCACATATCGTAGAGCGTCAGGCACGCAACCGAGACCGCGGTCAGCGCCTCCATTTCCACACCGGTGCGACCCGCCAGACGGCAGCGGGACTCCACATGCACGCAGGAAGCAGCTTCGTCGAGGCGAAAATCGACACTCACCTTGGACAGCAACAACGCATGACACAAGGGGATCAATTCATGCGTGCGCTTAGCGGCTTGAACGCCAGCGATGCGTGCCGTGGCCAGCACATCGCCCTTGGGCAAACCACCTTCGGCCAGCAATGCCAGTGTTTCCGGGCGCATGACGACGCGTCCGCTTGCCACGGCCTCGCGCTGCGTTTCGGCTTTGTCGCCGACATCCACCATGTGGGCTTCGCCACGCGCATTGAGATGGGTCAAACTCATGTCAGGTCACCAAACGGTTGTATCGTCACCAGCGCTCCCGCCTCGACGGCGGCACATCCGTCACCGATTTCGATAAGGCAATTGGCCGCCACCATCGAGCTGAGAATCCCCGATCCTTGACGGCCCGTAGTACGCACCCAAAGCTGGCCGGCCTCATCACTGGTATAGACACCGCGATGATAATCGACGCGTCCCTCGCGGCTTTTCAAGGGCTCGGCGGCCAACGCCGTGAAACGGGACGGTTGCCAGTCATGTTCGCCCTGCATGCGCCGCAACATCGGCTGCACGAATTGCAGGAAGGTCACCATGACTGCCACGGGATTGCCGGGCAGTCCGAAGAAAGGCACCGTCACGCCCCCCGTTTGATGGATACGCCCGAACGCCAAGGGTCTTCCCGGGCGCATGGCGATCTGCCATAACCCCAGCTCGCCAATGGCTGTAAGCGCGGGCTTGACCCAGTCGGCTTGGCCAACCGAGACGCCCCCGCTGGTCATTACCATATCCGCCTCATGGGCCGCCGCCACGAGGGAAGTACGCATGCTGTCGAGATCGTCCTGCAGAATGCCCAGGTCGATGACCTCGCAGCCCAAGCGGCTCAGCAGGCCCTGCAACGAAAACCGGTTGGTATCGTAGATGCCGGCGGGCGGCAGCGACTCGCCCGGCGCCGAGACTTCGTCACCAGTGGAAAACACGGCCACACGTAGCGGGCGAAACACCTCGACCTCCGCGTACCCCAGCGAGGCCAGCAGCCCCAAGTGCTGCGGCCGCAAGCGTGTCCCTGCACCCAGCGCGCGTTGGCCGCGCGCGATATCTTCGCCGGCCTGGCGCACGTTCTGTCCACGCCGCACCCGATCGGGTCGTTCGACGCGCACGCGACCGTGAATCCCCACATCGGCGAGCTGCTCGCTCATGACGACGGTATCCGCGCCGGCCGGCAGTAGCGCGCCGGTAGTAATCCTCACCGCCTGGCCCGGCGCCAGCGATGTCGTCAACCGCGTACCTGCCAGGACATCACCCACCACGTCCACGTACATGTCGCCTGCCGGCGCGTCGTCGGGCCACGCCAGCGTAATGCCGTCCATGGCAGCATTGGTGTTCTGCGGCACGTTGATCGGCGATACCGCATCCACCGCCAATATCCGATTGCCAGCCGCCGCCAGGCTAACCAGGTGCGTAACGACTGGCGGCGGCATCATCGTCGCCAGGGCCTCGAGCGTCTCTTCGACGCTGAGCATCCCCTCGCCCAACTCAAAACAGGATAAGATCATGACGTCTCCCGAGGGCCGCGACGCATGTCAGGCCAACGTTGCGGCCAGGCCTGTAGCCAGTCGATCAAGGCGTCATGATCGTCCAACAACAAGCGCTCGACACCATCCGGCAGCGCGATATCGTCGGGAGTCGCCACCGCTCGTATCCAGGGATCATCGGCCGCCATCAGCGGCTTTTCCAGGGCCTCGCGATGCAGCTCCAGCTTGGGCAGAGGCCAGGTTTTGAAACCTTCGACCAGAATCAAATCCGGCGCCAAGGGCAGCACATGGGGGATCAACTCCGCGAGATCGGCCTCCTCGCGTTCGGGTGTTTCCATCATCAAGGCAAAACGCTTGCCCGACGCCACCAGCATCGGCGTCGCGCCTGCCCGACGCAGCCGATAACTATCCTTGCCGGGGCGGTCGATGTCGAAGGCGTGATGGGCATGCTTGATCACTGCCACCTGCATTCCCGCATCGGCTAGTCTGGGCAAAAGTGCCTCGAGCAGCGTCGTCTTGCCGGCCCCACTCCAAGCGGCGATCCCCAGCAGTGGCGTGTCTAGCGCATCGAACGATAAGGTCATCGCGTCTCGTCGTCCTCATTCCAAGTCGTCGGGGGGAGAACCCTCAATGGGTAACAGGGGGCAACAAACATGCCGCGCGACCACCATTGATGTGATAGCAAATCGCCTTGGCTCTCCAAAAATCGCACAGGCAGGCAGTCACCGGGTCAAAATGACTCGCTAGAGCGCCAGCGCCGCTCCATAACGTCACGATCATCGGAGGAGTTGAGGTTGGCGAACGCCTCGGGCTGATCGGAAAAATCGACATGACACCACGGGTGGCGCGCATACCAGCGATCTATCTTGCGCTCGCCATCGCGCAGGGCCGCGCCGAGATCGTCGCGCAACGCGGTATCGATCAAGGCCACTACCGGGTACGCCCGTTGGCCGTCATGTGCGACCGCGATACGGCGGTCGCCAAGCCCTTGCTGCAAACGCAGCGCCAGATCCGCCGGCAGCGCCGGGGAATCGCAAGGCACGAACAGCGCCCACGGGGTGTCCACGGCACATAACGCGCTCCACATGCCCATGAGCGGCCCATGATAGCCGCTCTCACGGTCGTTGATGAGCGGATATCCCAGCGCACGATAACGCTCGAGGCTGCGATTGGCATTGATCGCGATGCAACCAGCCTGGAACGCCAAACGGTTTACCACGTGCGTGATCAAGGGCTCACCCGCAAACGACTCCCAGCCTTTATCGCGGCCGCCCATGCGACGCCCTTCTCCTCCCGCCAATACCACGGCGGTCACTTCATTCTCGTGCATGCCTATCGCTCCCGGACTGGCTGTCACTCCCACCATCATACTCGGCTTCACTGCACACGCCGAGCCACTTACCAGGTGCGCACGGCAATGACCGCGTCACACCGCCCCTGCTTGAAGACACTTACCTGTAGGCATCGTTGTTCGAGGCACCAGTACTCATCGCAGCGCTCGGTCAACACGCTAGGTTGATGGGCACTGAGCACGACGGCATAGCCCGCTTCATGCAGCGACGAAATCCATGTACTGACATCTGCAATCGCCTGACGATCGAGGCTGGCGGTGGGCTCGTCAAGCAGCAGCACGCGCCATGTTTCCACGCCAGCCATGCCAGCGGGTGTGCTAGAAGCCCACGGTCACAATAAATCCAGTGCCGCCCGCGCGCTGGGCACACGCGTCTCCGAGCCCATCAGAACGCCTTGCAACGTGCAGCCCAAACCCTCGAGCGACGCGTCGAAACACGTCCCTGCACGCCTTCCGGCGTGCCGAGTGCCACCGCGGTCAATTGCAACAGGTGCTGATCAACGTGCTGCTCAATGCCAGCCAGGCCAGTACCTCGCCGATGAGCATTCCCCAGCGGTGCCGAGGAAGCCACTACACGCAAGCTGATCGCATCACTCAGCGACATGGCCTCACCTTCCTCACGCGGCGGTTAAGATCGCCGCGCCGAGGCGCTATCATGGCTCGATAACGTCTCATCACAAAGGATCATCCATGAGCGGATTCGACGTCGGCGCACGTCTCAAGCAATTGCGCACGTTGCGTGATTTATCGCAACGCGAGCTAGCAAAACGTGCCAGCGTGACCAACAGCACGATTTCACTCATCGAGCAGAATAGCGTGAGTCCCTCGGTGAGCTCTCTGAAGAAGATCCTCGATGCCATACCGGTCTCGATCAGCGAGTTCTTCGCCGGCGAGAAAACCAGCCCCCAGGAAAAGGTCTTCTACCGGGCCGAAGAGTTGACGGAAATCGGCGACGGCCACCTCTCTTGGCGCCTGGTCGCCGCACGCCACCCCAGCCGTGGCATGTCGATCATCCACGAGCATTATCCGTCGGGCGCCGATACCGGCGAAGACATGCTCGAACACGAAGGTGAGGAAGGCGGTGTCGTGATTACCGGCATGATCGAGCTTACCGTCAACGGTGACACGCAATGCCTGCATACGGGCGATGCCTACTATTTCGATTCGCGACTGCCGCACCGCTTTCGCAACACCGGCGACGCGGACTGCGTCATCGTCAGTGCCAACACCCCGCCAGGTTTCTCAGAGGGCGGGGCGAGCACACATCATCGGCGTTAGGCGTCATTCATGCTCGGCGGCCGGCGGCAAGACCCAGTTGAGAACGATGCCAACCAAGGCGGCCAAACTCACGCCCTGCAAGGCGTATTCACCACTGCCAAGCTGCATGCCGCCGATCCCGAAGACCAGAATCAACGACACCACCACGAGATTGCGCGATGCGGTCAAGGACTGACCGCCACGCACCAGAGAGTTCATCCCTACCACCGCGATGGAACCGAACAGCAGCGTCATGATGCCGCCCATCACCGGTGTGGGAATGGTCTGCAACAATATACCGAGCTTGGAGACGAACGCCAGCACGATAGCGGTACAGGCCGCGACGATCATGATCGCCGGGTTGAAATTGCGCGTAAGCGTCACCGCCCCGGTGACTTCCGAGTAGGTCGTATTGGGTGGTCCACCGAAAAGGGCTGCCACGGAAGTTGCCAGCCCGTCGCCAAGCAGGGTACGTTTGAGACCCGGTTTTTCCAGATAGTTGCGACGCGTTACCGAACCGATTGCCACCATGTCGCCGATGTGCTCGATCACCGGTGCAATGGCCACCGGAATCATGAACAGGATCGCCGCAAGATTGAAGGTCGGGGTCACGAAATCGGGCCACGCCAGCCAGGCGGCATCATGCACCGGCGTCAGGTCGACCACGCCCATTGCCAGGCCCAGCGCATACCCCACGACGATCCCGCCCATGATCGGGATCAGGCGAATCAGGCCACGCCCGAAGACGGCCAGCACCAGTGTTACCAGCAAGCTGACCATCGACAGCGTGATGGCCTGGGCATATCCCATGTCGCTGTTATCGCCCGTCGCCATGTCCACCGCGACGGGCGCCAATGCCAGACCGATCACCATGATCACCGGCCCCACCACCACCGACGGCAGCAAGCGATGTAGCCAGGCGGTACCCTTCAAGCGCACGATCTGCGAGATCGCCACATAGATCAGCCCCGCGACGAACAGTCCACCCAATGTGGCGGGGATGCCATAGCTGGCCACCGAGCCTTGAATGGGCGCGATAAAGGCAAACGAGGACGCCAGGAACACCGGGATGCTGCGTTGCGTGACGCACTGAAAGATCAAGGTACCAATGCCCGCCGTGAATAGCGCCACACTCGGATCCAGTCCCGTCAAAAGCGGCACCAGCACCAAGGCTCCGAATGCCACGAACAGCATTTGAGTTCCGGTGATCAGCGTGCGCGGCCAGGACGACGTTGGCGTGGAGTTGGCAAGCGGGGGCTCGGTATCCGACATGACGAGAAGTCTCCAAAGCAATTAAAGCAGTACGCTCAAGCACCGCCCACGACGTGCCACATGCCAGGGCGAGGTCCCAAAAAAGCCCCTGAGTGCAAAACGTCAGGGGCCGCGTGGCAGATATCGTCTCAGCGCGTGCCGAATATCTTGTCGCCGGCATCACCAAGACCCGGAATGATGTAGCCATTCTCGTCGAGGCGCTCATCGACGGAAGCGGTATAGATTTCCACTTCGGGATAAGCCTCCTGAACTCGGGCGATACCCTCAGGCGCCGCGACCAGAACGATGACTTTCACGAGCGGACAGCCACGCGCCTTGAGCATATCCAGCGTCGCCACCATGGAGCCCCCCGTAGCCAGCATGGGATCGATGACGATCGCCAGACGCTCGTCGAGATCACCGACGAACTTCTCGAAATACGGCACCGGCTCCAGCGTCTCTTCGTTGCGATAAAGCCCCACCACACTGACACGCGCACTGGGAATGAGATCGGTAACGGCATCGAGCATGCCCAGACCGGCACGCAGAATGGGAACCACGGTCACCTTCTTGCCCTTGAGCAGTTCGACTTCGAGCAAGCCGCCACTCCATCCCGGAATCTCGGTCTTCTGAGTCTCGAGATCCTGCGTCGCTTCATAGGTCAATAACTTGGCGACTTCGCTGGCCAGCTCACGGAAGCTCTTGGTGCTGATACCGGCTTCACGCATCAGGCCCAGCTTATGCTTGACCAGGGGATGTTGGATGGCATGAACGCTCATGTCGGGGGATATCCTTTCGGCGATGACGAGCCGAACCGCACTTCACATCGGCCACGCGGGTACGTCACGGATGCGACCGGAGAGCGGCCCGGATTTGCACGTATTCTAGCGTGCCAGGGAGCGCGGGTTAAGGGGACTAGATGAACTCAGGCTGTGCCGGCAGTTGCCAGTCGATGCCCTCTCGGCCCCGTGCGGCCAGAAAGGCATTGGCTTGAGAGAAGTGACGCTGACCGAAGAAGCCACGGTGCGCCGACAAGGGCGAAGGATGCGGGGCATGCAACACCAGGTGTTTCTGACGGTCGACGAACGATGCCTTCTTCTGGGCATAACTGCCCCAAAGCAAGAAAACCACCCCATCGCATTGCTCATTGACCACCTGAATTGCACGGTCGGTGAAGGCCTCCCAGCCCTGCCCCCGATGCGCGCCGGCGTTACCCTGCTCGACGGTCAATACACTATTGAGGAGCAACACGCCCTGACGCGCCCAGGACTCGAGAAAGCCGTGCGAAACCGGGGTCGTGCCCACGTCCTGCGCCAGTTCCTTGTAAATGTTCTGCAATGAAGGCGGTGCGGGAATGCCGGGGCGCACCGAGAAGCACAACCCATGCGCCTGATGTGGCCCGTGATACGGGTCCTGCCCCAAGACCACGACGCGGACCTGATCCAACGGCGTCAACTCGAAGGCACGAAACCAGTGATCCGAATGCGGATAGATCACCTTGCGCGCGGCTTTTTCACGCGCCAAAAACGCGCGCAGCGTCTGCATGTAGGGCGCCTCGAATTCCGGGCCCAGATGACGCTGCCAGCTATCCGGCAAGACTTGAGACATCACACACCTTCCTTACGCTTGCGTTGGGCAACGAGACTCATGAATCGCGCGAACGCACCTGGTCGACCAACGGCTCGACATAGGCAATGCCCATGTCCCACGGGAACTGAATCCAGCAGTTCTGCGCGACTTCGGTCAAGCACTGATCGACCAGCGGACGACCTTCCGGCTTGGCATAGATGGTCACGAAATGCGCCTTGGGCAGCATCTCGCGCACCGCCTGCGCCGTCTTTCCTGTATCGACCAGGTCATCGACCAGCAACCAACCATCGCCATCGTGGTCGACGCCCTTCATGACGTTCAGGCCGCCCTGCTCCTTGTGTTCGTAACTCTTGATGCACACGGTATCGATCAGACGCACATTGAGTTCACGCGCGATCAATGCAGCGGGAATCAATCCGCCGCGGGTGATCGCGACGATACCTTTAAAGTCTCGCTCGACGAGTTGGTGACACAGGACACGCACATCGCGATGCAACTGGTCCCAGGAAACGGTGAACTGCTGGTGGTAGCGATCGGTACTCATTAGTAGACCCTACTAACGGAAGATAAGGGGCGGCAGAGTGCGCGGCGGCCACGCACCCACGTGCATCATTCGTCTTCGGTAAAGGTGCAAGCAGCGAAGACGCTATGGCCAGCATCGCGGAGCTTCTGCGCGCCGCCAAGTTCGGGAAGATCGATGATTGTGGCGGTCTCGACCACGTGTCCGCCGCTACGCTGGATCAGCGAGGCCGCCGCCAGCATGGTGCCACCAGTGGCGATCAGATCATCCATCACCAGGATACGGTCGCCTTCGCGGAAGGCGTCAGAATGCAACTCGACGGTCGATTCACCGTATTCCAGCGTATAGGTTTCGCTGATGGTCTTGAACGGCAGCTTGCCTTTCTTGCGCACCGGCACGAAGCTACAGTTCAGCTCATAGGCAACCGGCGCGCCGATAATGAAACCGCGCGCATCGATGGCGGCGATTGCATCCAGATTGAGCTCCTGATAACGGTGGACGAAGCTATCGATGAGCTTGCGGAAAGCGGCACTGTTCTGCAGCACCGGCGTGATATCACGGAAATTGACCCCCGGGTGGGGCCAATCGGGGACGGTGCGAATGACCGACTTTATATAATCGCCATAAATGCTCATCTGAGGCTCCATCAGCTAGGCACGCGGTTTAGCCGCGACGGGCAGCGGACAAAGCCGTAAATGGTACCCAATGCAACGCCAGGAATCGAGGGTGTACAACAGCGCGTTCGTTCATTCGGCGCTACGCGATGCCAACACCCGCTCCACCGTCTCGACAATCGCCTGAGTCTGCGGATCGATCTCGATGTTCACCCACTCGCCCAGCACGCGCTCGCCCAATGTCGTGCGCGACAAGGTCTCGGGAATCAAGTCGACGCAGAAGCGCGCGCCATCGACGGCACCGATCGTCAAACTGATGCCATCGACGCCAATGTAGCCTTTCTCGAACAGAAAACGCGCATGCACCTCTGGCATCGCGAACCACAAGCGACGGTTGCTGGGGGCCTCGTCAAGTTCTTCCAAGGCCGCCTGACAGATGACATGACCGGACATCGAATGGCCACCGATTTCGTCACCGATGCGCGCAGCACGCTCGAGATTGACCTGGTCACCAACGCTCAGCGCTCCCAAGTTAGTGAGGCGCAATGTTTCACGCATCAGATCGAAGGACACTCGGTCGCCCTCGATGCGAGTCACTGACAGGCAGCATCCATTATGCGACACCGAGGCACCGGTTTCGAGCCCGTCCACCATGCCCTCGGGAAACGACACGATATGGCGCCGGAACTGCGTTTCCTCTTCCACGGCCACCACCGTTCCCATGCCCTGCACGATACCGGTAAACATCTCGACTCCTTGACCAATGCTTTCACACTTCAAAAGCCATCATTCTACCATGACCCATCGGCCCCCATCGTCAGACACCTATACCTTTAAATGCTCCCCCAAATAGGTGATAACACTGAATAAAGTCCTTGAATGCAAGAACGTGGCCTATAGATATTGACAGATCTCGAGTCGATCCCTAAAATCCAACGCTTCTTGAGCGCCGATTTGTCCCCAGATTGCGGGCGCGCCCGGGCATGTTCCGGGGAAATACCGCTAAAAGGGTGTGTCCAGCGTTGATGGCCACCCGCCTGGGTGGCCTTTTTTTATGGCCACAGCCTACAAATCCCGCCACAAAGGCAGTCCAGTCTCGTTATAATGCTGGATTTTGCCACATGCGACGCCACTCCAGGCATGACAATGCTTCGGTCGCCGACGATCGCCGGCGTGCCACTGGCCATGACGTCCCAACGCATCGACCCAAACGAAGACGATGATCAAACTCGACGGTGTCTCCAAAACCTATGGGGCCGGTCCCACGGCGATCCATGCCCTAAAAAATATCGACCTGGAAGTCCCGAAGGGCGCCATCCATGGCGTGATCGGTCTCTCCGGCGCGGGCAAGTCAACGCTGATTCGCTGCGTCAACCTCCTCGAACGCCCGACCGAGGGCCATGTCATCGTCGACGGCCAGGACTTGACCCAGCAGGACAGCGAAGCCCTGCGGCAATCGCGCCATCAGCTCGGCATGATTTTCCAGCATTTCAACCTGCTCGCCTCGCGCACGGTTTTCGACAACGTAGCGCTGCCGCTGGAGTTGATGGGCGTATCGAAAGGCGAGATTCGCGAGCGCGTCGGGCCGCTGCTCGACCTCACGGGCCTGACCGACAAGGCCACGCAATATCCGGCGCAACTCTCGGGGGGACAGAAACAGCGTGTGGCCATCGCGCGCGCCCTCGCCAGTCGCCCCAAGGTACTGCTCTGCGACGAGGCGACGTCCGCCCTCGACCCACAGACGACGGCGTCGATCCTCGAACTGCTACAGGACATCAACCGTAAGCTGGGACTGACCATTCTGCTCATTACCCATGAGATGGAAGTGGTCAAGAGCATCTGCCACCGTGTTGGCCTGATCTCGGATGGCGAGCTGGTGGAGGAAGCCGACGTCGGCGATTTCTTCACCGCACCGGCGACACAACTGGGACGCGATTTTCTCAACGCCTTTCTCGAGCTCGAGCCACCGCAAGTGCTGGTCGAGCGTCTCGAGGAAGCACCCGGCGAGCATACACATCCCGTGGTCCGTCTGGCGTTTTCCGGCGCCAATGTTGCAACGCCGCTCATTTCGCGCCTGGCACGCGATAGCGGCGTCGATGTCAGCATCCTGCAAGCCAAGGTGGAGTCGATCCAGGGCCGCACGCTAGGCCTGATGATCGCCGAGCTCATCGGCACGCCCGAGAAAACGTCACAAGCGCTCTCGCAACTCGAATCCCACGACATCAATGTAGAGGTACTCGGCCATGTCCAGCGCGATGCTTGAACTGATCCTCGAGGCAACGCTCGATACACTCTATATGGTCGCCCTGTCGGGCGCGGTCTCGGCCGTGATCGGCATTCCTCTCGGGGTTCTGCTGTATGTCACGCGTCCGGGGCAGATCCTCGCGCAGCCAGTCGCCCAACGCGTTCTGGGAATCGTCACCAATATAGGCCGTTCGATTCCCTTCATCATTCTCATGGTGGCGATCATTCCCTTCACGCGCCTCGTGGTCGGCAGTTCCATCGGCACCAACGCCGCCGTCGTGCCGCTCATCATCGCCGCGATTCCCTTCGTCGCGCGCCTTGTCGAAGGCGCGCTCAACGAGATTCCCCCAGGCCTGATCGAAGCCGCCCAGGCCATGGGCGCCACTCCGCTGCAGATCATCACCAAGGTGCTCTTGCCGGAAGCCAAGGGCGGTATCATCAACGGTCTGACCATTACCGTGGTCACGCTGGTCAGCTATTCGGCCATGGCCGGCGCCGTCGGGGGTGGCGGTCTGGGCGATCTCGGCATCCGTTATGGCTATAATCGCTTCGACCCGATGATCATGCTCATTACGGTGGCGATACTGGTGGTCATGGTGCAGGGCTTTCAAAGCCTTGGCGACCGCTTGGTACGCAAGGCCGACCATAAATGAGTGCGTGGCCAGTGGAACAAACATAAAGCTATACTAGGAAAAACTTTTATATCCAAAAAGCATAAATACTTTTCGGGAACCATCGTGCATCCGGCGGCAACGCCTCATTCAAGGAGCTCACAACATGAACGACACTCTCGCCCAGGTCCTACACCCCGTGCGTCTCTTCGGTGCTGCGGCACTGCTCGGCGCCGGCTTGATCGCCGGCTGCGGCAGCGATGACGCCGAAACGCAATCGATCAAGGTCGGCACCGTGGCAGGTCCGGAAACGGACGTCATGGAAGTCGCCAAGCAAGTCGCCAAAGACGACTATGACCTCGATATCGAAATCGTCGAGTTCACCGACTACGTCTCGCCCAATGCCGCCCTCGCCGACGGCAGCCTGGATGCCAATGCCTTCCAGCATGAGCCGTACCTGAATAGCATGATCGAGGACCGCGATTACGATTTCGCCATCGCCGGAAAGACCTTCGTCTACCCGATCGGCGCATATTCCGAACGCTACGACGACATCTCCAGCGTACCCGACGGAGCAACCATCGCATTGCCCAACGACCCTTCCAATGAAGGGCGCTCGCTCATTCTGATGCATAATGAAGGGCTGCTAGAGCTCGACGATCCGGAAAACCTCGAAGCGACACCGGTGGATATCAGTGATAATCCGCATGACTACGAGTTCCGCGAAATCGAAGCCGCCCAACTGCCGCGCGTGCTGCCCGATGTGGACCTGGCCTTCATCAACAATACTTTCGCCCAGCCGGCAGGTCTCAGTCTGGATGACGCATTGATCAAGGAAGGACCGGAGTCGCCCTACGTCAACTTGATCGTGACGCGTAAGGACATGCAGGACGACGAAGCGATCCAGAATCTGGTCAAGGCGTATCAATCGCAGGCTGTCATCGATAAGGCTAACGAACTTTTCAAGGGCGCAGCAGTTCCCGGCTGGAAGTAACCACCGTCAGCTGCTTCGTTCGACAGGCCGGCCCCACAGGGTCGGCCTGTTTCGTTATCACCCGCATCCGCCTGGAGACATCATGAGTGACTACGCCCTGCTTGCCCGTCAACTGGAAACCCTGCTGGACACCCGTGATTGGCTGACTAACGCGGCACAGACCTGTGCCTTTCTGAAGCACGAGATCACCGACCTGAACTGGGCTGGCTTTTACCTTCAGCGGCAGCCTAGCACGCTCATCCTCGGACCATTCCAGGGCTTGCCGGCCTGCAATCCCATCCCTTTCGACACAGGTGTGTGCGGCGCCACCGCCACGACACGTCGCACACAACGTGTCGCGGATGTCCATGCCTTCCCCGGACACATCGCCTGCGATGCCGCGTCACGCTCGGAGTTGGTGGTACCCATCGTGCACGACGGCGAACTCTGGGGGGTGCTGGATCTCGACAGCCCACGCCTCGAGCGCTTCAGCGAAGACGACCAACGCGGGATCGAGCGCTTGGTTGACATCTTCATCGCCGCCAGCGATCTCTCAACATCCAGCGTGACCGGATAAACTCGACGGCACGAAGATCAAACGCAAACGCCCCTGCTGCAATAAACAGCGGGGGCGTTCAATATTCTGGTAGGACCGAGCGGACTTGAACCGCTGACCTCCACGATGTCAACGTGGCGCTCTAACCAACTGAGCTACGGTCCTGCAAATCGATTGTTGGCAGCATTTAGACGCTAAGCACCAAAAACATTACGCACTTCCACATTAAGCACTTGGTAGGACCGAGCGGATTTGAACCGCTGACCTCCACGATGTCAACGTGGCGCTCTAACCAACTGAGCTACGGTCCTATTTTTACTCGTTTTGACAATGCCATTACTGCTTTTGACGACTCTCGCCTTGGCAACGGATGCGCATTTTACGCAGGCCGTAGAAAATTGCAAGCCCCGACCTAAAAATTCGCCAAGGTTCAGACGCTTGACGCAAGCACTCGGCACGCCCCACTCCTGCTTGTAAAAGTTCGCTTTAGCGGGCAAAACCTACGTCTACTTTCGTTTTACAACAATTTATAATGCCTTTTTCCGCACTAGTGCATGATTTAGCATAGCCTTGCAGCCTGCACTGCGCCGCCTGTTCAATGTTCGCGTATACCCACACGACATGGCTCATTCATCGGCCGTTTTACTCGCCAGGTAACGGAACCTCCCATGACACAACAAGACCGCCACGACGCCATCGTCACCCTGGTGAAGCATCAGGGCTACGCCTCTATAGAGCAGCTCACACAGCATTTTTCCGTCACGCCACAGACGATTCGCCGCGACCTCAACCAATTGGCCGACGAAGGCGCAATCAAGCGCGTGCACGGTGGGGCCGGCCTTGAATCGAGCACCGTCAACACCGCCTATCATACGCGCAAGACACTCAATGCCGATGCCAAACAGCACATCGCTGAATGCGTTGCCGCACAGATTCCCGACTCCGCCTCCTTGTTCATCAACATTGGCACCAGCAATGAAATGGTCGCCGAGGCACTACGCGACCATCAGGGCCTAGAGGTCATTACCAACAACCTCAACGTGGCGGCAATCCTTCAGCACAAAGAGGATTTCAACGTCATCATCGCTGGCGGTCAGGTGCGCTCGCGCGACGGCGGCATCATCGGCGAAGCCACGATCGACTTCATCAATCAGTTCAAGGTCGACTACGGTATCATCGGCATCAGTGGCATCGACGATGACGGCTCGTTGCTCGAATTCGACTATCAGGAAGTCCGTGTCGCCCAGGCCATCATCCATAATTCGCGCCAGGTCTTCCTGACCGCCGATCACTCCAAATTCCATCGCAATGCCGTGGTGCGCCAAGGCAACATCTCGCAGATCGACGCATTGTTCACGGACCGCCAACCGCCCGACGGCATCCTGCGCCTGCTACGCAAACATGATGTAACACTGCATATCGCCGGCGCCTGATCGGCTTGTCCCGCTTATGGCGTCACTCGGTGACGCCATGTTCGTTGCGTCAACTTGATGTTCGTTTACGATTACGCTACTTTCATATTCGAACATACGATCTGCGAACCCAACCTTGCGGAGCTTGCCATGAACGCCTCCCCCCGACAGGACATACTCGACCTTTTCGTCATCGGTGGTGGCATCAACGGCACCGGTATCGCCAATGATGCTGCTGGCCGTGGCTTGCGCGTCGCCCTGAGCGAGCAGCACGATCTCGCCAGCGCGACCTCCTCGGCGAGCAGCAAACTGATCCATGGCGGTCTGCGCTACCTTGAGCATCGAGAATTTCGCCTGGTACGCGAAGCGCTGCACGAGCGTGAAGTGCTGTTACGCAAGGCACCGCATATCGTCTGGCCGCTGCGCTTCATCCTTCCACACCAGCCGCATTTACGTCCGGCCTGGATGATCCGAACGGGTCTATTCCTTTACGATCATCTCAGCCAGCGTGCCAGCCTACCCGCATCGAAGGGATTGCGCTTTGACGCACAAAGCCCCCTCAAACCAGTTATCAAGCGCGGTTTTGAATATTCCGACTGCTGGGTAGATGATGCCCGGCTAGTCGTTCTCAATGCCATGCAAGCGCGCGAACATGGCGCCGATATCCAGGTGGGAAGCCGCTGCGTCGGAGCGCAGGAAGAAGACGGCCTCTGGCACATCACGCTGGAAGATGTCACCACTGGCAAACGTCATATACGACACGCGCGCGCCCTGGTCAACGCTGCCGGGCCTTGGGTGGAGCAGGTAGTGCGCGAAAACGCCCAGCGCGATTCGCGCTACGGCGTTCGCATGATCCAGGGCAGCCATATCGTCGTGCCGCGCCTCAACACTGACGAGCGCGCCTATATCCTGCAGAACAAAGATCGTCGCATCGTCTTCGTGCTGCCCTATCAGCAGGACTACAGCCTGATCGGAACGACCGACGTCCGATACCAAGGTGATCCAGGCCAGGTCAACGCCAGCCGTCAGGAAATCGACTACCTGCTCGACGTGGTCAATCAACATTTCATCCAGACGCTCTCCCACGAGGACATCGTCACTACCTTCTCGGGTGTGCGGCCGTTATGCGATGACGAATCCGCCGACCCCTCGGCGATGACACGCGACTACACGCTCGACCTTGACGCACGCGGTGCACCGCTGCTGTCAGTCTTCGGGGGCAAGATCACTACTTACCGCAAGCTGGCCGAAGCCGCCCTGGAGCAACTGAAGCCCTACTTCACCGAGGCCGGATCACCGTGGACCGCCGAGGCATCGCTCCCTGGCGGTGACATCGACTCGCGCGAGGCATTTGCCATGCAGCTCGTCCGCGATTATCCCTTCTTGGGGGAAGCCCGGGCGCGGCGTCTAGCCTCGAGTTATGGCACGCTATGCCTGCGCTTCCTGCACGGCGTCAGCCGCAAAGACCAGCTTGGCGAAACGTTCGGCGCAGGCCTCACGCAGGCCGAAGTCGACTACCTGCTACGTGAAGAATGGGCGCGTTCACCGGACGACATACTCTGGCGACGCACCAAGCTGGGGCTGCGTTTCACGCCCGAACAACATCACCGCCTGACTGCCTACCTCAATCGTCATTGCCAAGGCCGTGCGGCCTGACGAGCCTATGTGGTGACGCCATTGCTTGGCCCCATCACCACGTAGCCTGCTATCCTCGATCTCCACGCTGACCATGGACGGTAACGCCCCGGCATGGAGCCAGGGCCAGCGCCGCCGGACGAGGCCATGATGATTGAGTATATCGCTGAGATAGCGCTTGCCCTGCTCGCGCTTGCGGCATTTATCGCCACTGCCATCCCGTGGCTGGATTTACGCTACTGGTGGGTGCGCGGTTTCGACTTTCCCCGCATGCAACTGGCGGTACTCGCCATCGTGATTTTCATGGCTTTACTGTGTGTGCTGCCTTGGTCGCCACTGGGCTGGATTGGCGCCATCGCGAGTTTGATAGTGCTCGGCGTGCAAGGCGCGCGCATTTTCCCTTGGACACCGCTGGCAGCACGCCAGGTGGTAGATGCCGAAGGCGAGGATGCTTCACGTCAATTTTCGTTGCTGGTCGCCAACGTTCTCACGCCCAATCGCCAGGCTATCTCACTGATGCACCAGATCCACGCGGTCGATCCCGATATCGTGCTGACATTAGAATCCGACGCCTGGTGGGAAGAGCGCCTCGACGAAGCGCTGAGCGAAAGCCATCCCCATACCGTCAAGATTCCCCTCGACAACCTCTACGGCATGCACCTGTATTCACGTCTCGCGCTGCATGAGCCGCATGTCGAATGGTTGATCCAAGACGACATTCCGTCGATACACGGTTGGTTCGAGCTGCCTAGTGGCGAACGCGTACGCTTTCATGCCGTACATCCACGGCCACCTGCGCCCGGCGAAAGCGATGAATCGCTATGGCGCGATGCCGAGCTGTTGCTGGTCGGCCAGACAGTCCGGGACTCGGATCAACCCACGCTGGTCGCCGGTGACCTCAACGACGTGGCATGGTCGAAGACGACGCGCCTTTTCTGCCGCATCAGCGGCATGCTGGACCCTCGCCGCGGACGCGGGCTTTACAGCACCTTCCACGCCGAGCATCGTTGGCTATGCTGGCCGCTGGATCACGTCTTCGTCAGCGAGCATTTCACCTTGATCGCACTACGCCGCCTCTCGGCGTTCGGCTCCGATCACTTCCCGATTCTCGCGACCTTCCGTTATCGGCCGGCACGTGCCGATGAAAACGACAGCCCGGACGCGGATCGCGAAGAGCGCCAAGACGCCCAGGAAACCATCGAGGAAGCCCATGACCGGCGTGGCGAGGAGCCTGTCAAGAACGACGACTGAGCCCGTCTTTGTCACCCAACGAGACAGCCAAGTGCGATGAGCTCAATACATTGGGCGCCCCTGAGAGCGCCCAAACCTCCTGCCGTTTTATCACGTCATTCGGGAATGCCGCCTTGTGTCAACTGCGTGGGATCGAGCAGACGTTCGAGTTCCTCGCGGGATAATTCGGTTTCTTCCTCGGCTACGTCGATGATCGGCCGTCCTGCCTGATAGGCTTTTTTGGCGACCTGCGCCGCCGCGTTGTAGCCGATGACCGAGTTGAGCGCAGTCACCAAGATGGGATTGCGCGACAGCGGCGCCTCGATATTGTCACGCCGCACGTTGAAGGTCGCGATGGCACGATCGGCGAGCAGCGTACTGGCGCTGGACATCAAGCGAAGCGATGTCAGTAGGTTCGAGGCAATCAACGGCAGCATGACATTGAGCTGGAAGTTGCCGCTCTGCCCCGCCACCGTGACCGCGCTATCCAGCCCGATCACCTGTGCCGCGGTCTGCGCCGCTGCCTCGGGAATCACCGGATTGACCTTGCCCGGCATGATCGAGCTGCCTGGCTGCAAGGCCTCGAGCTCTATCTCTCCCAGTCCCGCCAAGGGGCCTGAGTTCATCCAGCGTAGATCATTGCTGATCTTCATCACCGCACCGGCATAGGTACGTAGCTGGCCGGACAACTCGACGGCAGCATCCTGCGATCCCAGGCTGGCGAAGAAGCTATCGTTGGGGCGCAGGTTGAGCCCCGTCTGCTCGCCGAGCGCCTTGGCGACCCGCTCGGCGAATTCAGGATGGGCGTTGATCCCCGTGCCCACCGCCGTGCCGCCGAGCGCCAAGCGTGTCAGCCGCTGCTGGGTGCCTTCCAGGCGCTCGATGGCCTGAGCGACCTGGTTGGACCAGCCACCAAGCTCCTGACTCATGCGAACTGGCATGGCATCCATCAAGTGGGTACGCCCCGTCTTGACGACATCGTCTACCTCGTGCGCCTTGGCATCGATAGCCGACTGCAGGTGGCGCAAGGCGGGAAGTAACGTTTTTTCGACCTCCAGCGCCGCCGACAGATGCAACGCGGTGGGGATGACGTCATTGCTCGACTGCCCCATGTTGACATGGTCGTTGGGGCCAACCTCGGTGCCACTCTCGCTGGCGAGATGCGCGATCACCTCGTTGACGTTCATGTTGGTCGATGTGCCCGACCCCGTCTGGAAGACATCGATCGGAAACTGATCGCCATGCTCACCATCGACAAGACGCTGAGCCGCATTGATGATCGCCTCCGCGCGCGGGGCGTCGAGCAGGCCAAGGTCACGATTGACGTTCGCCGCCGCCAGCTTGACACGTGCCACCGCCTGAATGAACGCAGAGGGCATGGGCTGCCCACTGATGGGAAAATTGTTGATGGCACGCTGTGTCTGGGCGCCATACAGTGCATCGGCGGGAACCTCTAGCTCTCCCATACTATCGCGTTCAATGCGTGTCTCGCTCATCACACCCTCCTGATCGGTTGAGACCACCGTGCACGCGCCCCATCATGGCGATATCCGTCATTATCGACATTCATGACGGTCGCCCCTCCGGGGCGCACGCGCCCGGCGACTATCAATGTGAAATTGTGCTGCCGATGACGCCTTTCAAGGCATCGTCATTACCTCTCGGAGAATCCATCATGTGGCATCGCACCACACTCACCCTGAGCCCACACCACAAGGGCTTTCATCTCATCACTGACGAGATCATCGACCAGCTTCCAGCACTCGCCTCCGTACGTCTCGGGCTCTTGCATCTACAATTATTGCATACGTCCGCGTCGCTCACTCTCAATGAGAACGCCGATCCTGACGTGCGCCACGACATGGCCCTGTATGCCGAACGACTTGCGCCTCAAGGCATCGACGGCATGCACCACACGTTGGAAGGGCCCGACGACATGCCGGCACACGTCCTGGCTAGCCTCTTCGGCACGCAGCTGACGCTGGCCGTCGACTCGGGGCGACTCGCCACCGGCACCTGGCAAGGCATATGGCTAGGCGAGCATCGCCAGCACGGCGGACCGCGGCGGATTCTCGCCACCCTCAACGGCGACGACGCATGACTTGGCTTATTACCACCCCAGCGCTTGCTTGACGAAAGGAATGGTCAGCTTGCGCTGAGCGGAAAGCGAGGCATGATCGAGACGAGCGAGGGCATCGAATAGCGCGTAAAGCTGCCTCGGGCCTCGGTGCAGAATGTAGCGCGCGACTTCATCGGGGAGCTGCATGCCGCGCACCCGTGCGCGCAACTGCAAGGCCTCGAAGCGGCCGCTGTCATCCAGCGACTGAACATGGAAGGTCACGCCCCAGCTCAAGCGCGAGGCGAGATCAGGCAGCACGGTGGGCAACTGGCGCGGTGCTGCCTCGGCGGCGATTACCAAACGCTTGTTGGCATCGCGCATGCGATTGAAGAAATGAAATAGCTCTTCTTCCCAGCGCTTGCGCCCAAGTACCGCAGAAAGATCGTCGATCGCCACCAGGTCCAGGCGTTCGAGATCCTCGAGCATATGCGGCGGAAAATGGCCCAGGTCGCGCAAGGGGAGATACAAGGTACGTCCTCCCCGGTCGCCGGCTTCGTGACAGGCAGCTTGCAACAGGTGGCTACGACCGCTGCCCGGAGCGCCCCACAGAAACAGAAACGGCTCGCCGTCCGTGTCGAGCTGGCCGCGCAAGCGCTCGAGCAACGGGGCATTGCTCGACGCATGGAAGTTGGCAAACGTTGCATCGTCACTCAGCCCCACTCCCAGTGGCAACTGCGCGGACCCGATCATGACCTTTCCTCATCGCCTTCGTGCGAGGCGCCAGCGTGACAGGATGTACCGTATAAGCGACTGTTTTTATAGCGCTCATGAAGGTAACGTAATACTACCATGATGACCGCTGCGACCGGCAATGCGAGCAAAATGCCGATGAAACCGAACAATTGCCCGCCCGCCAAGACCGCAAAAATGACCGCAATGGGATGCAAGCCAATCTTGTCGCCAAGCAATACCGGTTGCAGCACGGTGCTTTCGACAAGCTGCCCGATACCAAAGATCACAGCCACACCGAGTAACGGCAGCCATTCGCCGAACTGGAAGAATGCCACTAACGCCGCCACGCTAATGCCGACGATCACGCCTAAGTAGGGCACGATACTGGCCAGCCCCGCCACCAAGCCGATCAAAAGGCCAAAACGCAAGCCCAGCAGACTCAGCCCCGTCGCATAGATCACCGCCAGGCTGAGCATCACCAGCAGTTGCCCGCGCAGAAAGGCCGACAACACCTCGTCGCATTCATGGCTCAGGCGCGTGATCGTTGGCTCGACGTGTCGCGGCAGCAAATCGCGCAGGCGTGCCTTGAGCCGATCCCAGTCGAGTAGAAAATAAAAGGTCGTCACGGGAAGCAGCGCCAGATTGCCCATCCACACGGCGAACGCCATGCCTGACTTCGACGCCTGGGCCAGAACTGCGGCCGCCACCGTGCCGGTCTCGCGCCAGTTCTCCATCAAGGTGCTGCGCAGCTGATCGAAATCAGCGCTGAGATCCACGCCCGTCACGGCCTGGACCTCCGGTAGCACCACCGACTGCACCCAGTTGAAGATGGCCGGGAAGGATTCGACCAACTGCGCCAGCTGTCGACCCAGCAAGGGAATCAGAATCAAGCACGCCAAGACCATCGACAGCGCCAGCACGAGGAATACTACGCTCACCGAGAGCCGGCGTGATAAACCGCGTGCCTCCAACCAGTCGGTCACCGGATCACCTAGATAAGCCAATATCATGCCGACGAAAAACGGCATCAAGATGGGCTCCAGCAAGACGAGCAACCAGATCAATCCCGCCGCGCCCAGAAGGCACCACACTTGTATGCGTGTCATTGCGATACGTGTCTCCCAGCTCTTTGGGTTTCGATTCTACACGCCTGCGCGGGCGATGCGCCTCCCGTGGGGCAATGCTACAATGTGAGCTTCCCTAATACCGCCCTGGCCTCGGGCGCCAGGCGGCGCCATCGGCTTCGCTCGATCGCCCCGCGATCGGCACACTGTTGACAGGAATGCCCATGACTCGCAGTTCGGACACGCCCACCTCCTCCCGCGCATCCCTCAGCTACAAGGATGCCGGCGTGGACATCGACGCCGGCAACGCGCTCGTCGAACGCATCAAGGGAGTCGCCAAAAACACCTCCCGACCCGAAGTAATGGACGGCTTGGGCGGCTTCGGCGCGTTATGCCAATTACCCAGCGGTTACCGCGAGCCGGTACTAGTGTCTGGCACCGACGGAGTGGGCACCAAGCTACGCTTGGCCATGGACCTGGACCGGCATGACACCATCGGCATCGACCTGGTCGCCATGTGCGTCAACGACCTGGTCGTCGCCGGCGCCGAACCGTTGTTCTTCCTTGACTACTATGCCACTGGCAAGCTGGATGTCGAGATTGCCGCTGACGTCGTTACCGGCATCGGCGAAGGTTGTGCCCAGGCGGGCTGCTCACTGATCGGCGGCGAGACCGCCGAAATGCCCGGCATGTACGCGGGCAACGACTACGACCTGGCCGGCTTCTGCGTCGGTGTCGTCGAGAAATCCGAGATCCTCGATGGTAGCCGTGTCGCCGAGGGAGATGTGCTGCTCGGGCTCGCCGCCTCCGGCCCGCACTCCAATGGCTACTCGTTGATCCGTAAGATCCTCGATGTTAATCAGGCCGATCTCGACACCGAGGTCGACGGTGTGACCTTGCGTGACGCCTTGCTGGCGCCGACACGCATTTACGTCAAACCGCTACTATCGTTGATCAAGGACAGCGACGTGGCCGTACACGCGCTCTCCCATATCACCGGCGGCGGCCTGCTCGAAAACGTGCCTCGCGTGCTGCCCGATACGCTCACTGCACGCATCGATGCCACGAGCTGGACACGCCCCGCAGTCTTCGACTGGCTGCAACGTGAAGGCAACGTCGATGAGCACGAGATGCATCGCGTGCTCAATTGCGGTATTGGCATGGTCGCAGTCGTACCTGCAGCGCAGGCCGAGCACGCCCAGGCCACACTCGAAGCCGCTGGCGAAACGGTACATCGCCTCGGCGACATCGTCGCGCGCCAGGGTGAGGAAGAACAAGTTCGTCTGGAGAACGTCCGCTAATGAATGCTACGACTCAATCCGACACCCCCGACGGCAACGACTTCGAAGCGGAGCCGGCCGAGAAGCGTCGCGTCGTGGTGTTGATCTCCGGCAACGGCAGCAACTTGCAGGCGCTACTCGACGCGCAGCAACATGACGAGCTGGGTGGCGAGATCGTTGCCGTGATTTCCAATCAGGGCGATGCCTACGGCCTAGTACGCGCCAAGGAAGCCGGTGTCGACTCCGTCGTGCTACCGCATCGCGAGTACGACGATCGCGAAGCTTACGACCGCGCATTGATCAAGGTCATCGACCGCCACAAGCCAGATTTGATCGTGCTCGCGGGATTCATGCGTATTCTGACCCCGGTATTCGTGCATCGCTATGCCGGCCGCATGCTCAATATCCATCCTTCGCTGTTGCCGGACTATCCAGGCCTGGACACGCATACCCGCGCGCTGGCCGATGGCGTGTCAGAGCATGGCGCCAGCGTGCACTTCGTCACCGAGGAACTCGATGGCGGACCGGTGGCCTTGCAGGCCGCGCTCAGCGTCGATCCCGACTCCACCGCCGAGCAGGTGATCGAAAAAGTCCACGCCCGCGAGCATCTGATCTACCCCATCGCCGTGCGCTGGTTTCTCGAGGGCCGCTTGAGTCTAGGCGCGGAAGGGGCTCAGTTCGACGACATGCCGCTACCGCCCACCGGACTGCGGATGTCGCATGAAGACGCCGCAGAAGAGCTCGACGAGGAAGGATAGACCCCAGCTTCGAACGCCAGGTCCGGGGCACTATGAAGAGTGGCTTCGAGCGCCAGGTTCGGGGCGCTATAAAGGGTGGCTTCGGGCTTCGAGCGCCAGGTTCGGGGCGCTATAAAGAGTGGCTTCGGGCTTCGAGCGCCAGGTTCGGGGCGCTATAAAGAGTGGCTTCGGGCTTCGGGCTTCGGGCTTCGGGCTTCGGCAGCATTTTGGCTCGCTGCTCGTGGCCCGTTGCCCGTAGCTCGCTGCTTATGTCCTCGGTAGCGTCACGCCCCGCTGCCCCATGTATTTGCCGCCCCGGTCGTTGTAGGAAACGTCACAGACCTCGTCGGATTCCAAGAACAGCATCTGCGCCACTCCTTCATTGGCGTAGATCCGCGCGGGCAGGTTGGTCGTGTTGGAAAATTCGAGCGTGACGTGGCCCTCCCATTCGGGCTCCAGCGGCGTGACATTGACGATGATGCCGCAACGCGCGTACGTCGACTTGCCCAGGCAGATGGTCAACACGCTACGCGGAATCCGGAAATATTCCACGGTGCGCGCCAGGGCGAAAGAGTTGGGCGGAATCACGCAGACATCGCTCTTGACGTCGACGAAGCTCTTCTCATCGAACCCCTTGGGGTCAACCACGGCCGAGTGAATATTGGTGAACACCTTGAACTCATCGGCGCAGCGCACATCGTACCCGTAGCTGGAGGTTCCATAAGAAATCACCCGCTGCTCGTTCACGTAACGAACCTGGTCCGCCTCGAACGGCTCGATCATGCCCTGGTTCTCGGCCATGCGCCGAATCCATTTGTCGGATTTGATGCTCATTGAAGTTTCCTGCTCAGTGCGCTGTCGCGATGAAATCGGTTTGTCTCCGCGAACACTCGGTTCGTGAACACTTGGCCCGTGAAAATTTGGTCCGTAAAAACAAAGGGGCCGTTATGATAACGGCCCCATCGCGTCGCGCAAACGTCACGTAGCGAAGTTACTCGCCGAAGCTGATGGTCGGCGACTCGTCGGATTGCGCGTCGATCCCCTCGGTCACGGCACGCGCCACCTGGCGGAACGTCTGCGCGACGTTTCCTTCAGGATCGGCGATCACACTGGGCTTGCCACCGTCGACCTGCTCGCGAATCGTGCCATCGAGGGGCAGTTGACCCAATAGCCGAGTCTGATACTGCTCCGCAACGCGCTCACCGCCACCGCTACCGAAGATCGGCTCCTGATGGCCACACTGCGAGCAGACATGCTGGCTCATGTTCTCGACAACGCCCAGCACCGGCACGTTGACCTTGCGGAACATCTCGATGCCCTTCTTGGCATCGAGCAACGCAATGTCCTGAGGCGTGGTCACGATCACCGCGCCACTAACCGGCACTTTCTGCGCCAGAGTCAGCTGCACGTCGCCGGTGCCCGGTGGCATGTCGACGAAGAGGTAATCGAGATCCTCCCAGGCGGTCTGGTTGAGCAATTGCTGGAAAGCCCCGGCCACCATAGGGCCGCGCCAGACCATGGGCTCATTGGCATCTACCATGAGCGCCATCGACATTGCCTGCAGACCATGAGCCTCCAGCGGCTTGAAGGCATTTTCACCCGCCGGCTGCGGCCGCACACCCGGAGCGATTCCCAGCATCTGCGCCTGACTGGGGCCGTAGATATCGGCATCGAGCAGTCCCACTCGGTACCCTTCGGCGGCCATCGCCAGAGCCAGATTGACGGTCACGGTGGACTTGCCCACGCCCCCCTTGCCTGACGCCACAGCGACGATATGCTTCACGCCTTCGATCACAGCAACTCTCCTTTCCACGATATGCTCATCTGCAGTGCGCCAGCCAGGCTGACAGCTCGATACACTCAGTATAACGTCCCGCGATGGCACTTACCCAAGCGTTTCAGTCAACTTTTCGCCAGGCGCTTCCAGAAAATCGACACATGCAGGCTGGCCGCACCGTCTCACCCCTCCGGCATGACCTCGAGCTTGGTACGAATGAAATCGCTGTGACTGACATAAAGGAGATCGGCGATACGCCGGACGCGGTGCTCTTCCAAGGCATCGAGTTCGCCGTCGGCAAAGGCCAGTTGCCACAGCTGTGCTACCAGCGCCACGCGGTCTTCGTAGCCGTACTGCTCGCGGATCAGGCTGACGAATTCATAGTGATCGACGGCCTGTTCGACTTCGGTTTCGGCCAGCGCCATCAGCTCATCGACGTCGTCCGGGGCAATCGTAAGGCGCGTGGTTAAAAGCTCTCGCAGCATGGCCCGTTCACGTGGGTCATATTCGTAATCGGCACGCATGATCTCGCATAACAGGGCTGCCACCGCCAATTCCAGCGTCACCTGCCGACGCTCCGATTGCGGGGACTCCAACATGCGCTGAAAGAATTGCTGAATGCCTTCGATACTCAAGGGATGCTCCTATGACAAAAGATGACTTGGCCTGTGACACCTTCTGAGTGCAAGGGTTGCATCTGGATACTCACTCGGCCGTGGCGTAATGCGCCTTGAGGTTCATGAACTTCTCGACAAAAGCGTCCATCACCGGAGGATCGTACTCACGCAAGCCGCTGACCACCAACTTCTTGGAGCCATGGCCAATGGCCGTTTCGCCGTCGGTCATCTTGAATTGCAGCAAGGCATCGCCCCGCTTGCCGCTGACATCCAGCGTCGCGCCAGCGAAAGCAACACCGGCCTCGGCGACATCCAGCCGCGATAACGAGAAACCCATGCTGTCATAGATCACCAACGGTCGCTGGGGATTGAACATGACACCCTGCTCTTCCATCAGCGGTTTGAGATAATGCGGGAAATTGCGACCTGAAAAAGCGACGTAACGGCGCGTGAAGGCCTCGATGACGTCGGCATCGTGGGTGATATCCCCGCCACGCTCGACCTCAAGATACACCTTACCATTGGCGTCGGTCACTTGGACGGTGTCGCCGTGCTGAGCGAAGCACAACGGGACGCTATCACCGACCATGCCCTTGAAATGGAAAGTCATGCGTTGTGCCAAGCCAAAACGTGCCATCACCAGGGCAAACAGCAGATCGCCCGGCACGCAGAAACGCCGTGCATCCGCATCGTGAATGGGATTGTAATCGCCAGCGATACACTTGGCGAAACGGCTTGCCTGCTCGGCCGTAATACATAGCCGATCATCGGTCACGGTGTGAAAGTCGTCGAGAAACATGCGCTTATCCCTGCCCATCAAGAAACGCCCACCACGGCGCGGATCACGAACGCCAAGATGGTATCAAATTCATTGGCGCTCGGGCGCGGCCCCCGTACACATTTCTCAACATAACGCCACCGGACGATAACATCGAGCGCTCAATCGGCATCCAGCTCAAGATAATGGCGAAAAATGCCATCTTCGTTAAACGCTTGGCGCCGAGCGGACCCCAGATAGGTGGCAATACGCGGCAATGCCGACACACGCTCGCTCAAGGCCATAACGTCGGGAATCGATGGCGCTTGAACCGCCATTGCACGAGGCATGGCATAGCGCAGGCCGCTAACGGTTTGAAAAAGCGAGAGATCAACATAACTCAAGGCATCGCCGACGAGATACGTCTTTCCAGCCGGATTGCGCGCCAGAACATCCTCGAAATAGCCGAGGAACTTGCCCAGTCGCGCCTGCCGGAATACCTGGGCACGACGGCGCGCCTCGTCTTGCTGCTCTTCGTAATATAGCGAACTTCCGATGGGATGATGTACGTCATGAATCTCGGCGATGAAATCGGTCATCGTCAATTGCAATCCGTGCGCCCAGTCACGGCTGGGCTCGTCGTCCGGCACCAGGCCAAGCCGTGGCCCCAGGAAACGCAGAATATTGGCGACATGCGACACGACCCGCTCCTGCGCTTTGAGAATCGGCGGCGCGAAGGGCGGATACGCCTCGAATGGCGCAACCTCGCCTTCGAGCAGATCGCCGATTGCGCTCATGCCATCCTGGCGTTCACGCGCCACATCGACGTAGTCGGCGCCCGCCGCCTCGAGCGCCAAGCGCACATATTCACCGCGCCCGGGAATGCCCGGCCAATAATACAGTTCGTATTGCATGAGAAATCTCCTCACGATACACGCATTCAGCGTAGCAGCCTCAGTGGAGTGACTGGCGAGGCAGGTGACGGGTTGCTACCATGCGCGCCTTCACTAGGCACTCGACACATGACATATGCGGTATCGCGTCAAGCTTTTCCCCGAGATCACCATCAAGTCCCGCCCCGTGCGCAAGCAGATGGTGCGTTGTCTGCGCACCAACCTGCGCAACATCCTGACGCCACTGGTCCCTGATGTGCGAGTCGCCGACTGCTGGGATGCGCTGGAGGTACGGGTTCGCCACGCCATCGACGACGCTACTCGTGAGCGCCTGGAAGCAACGCTATCGCGCGTGCCCGGCATCCACGAGGTGCTGGTGATCGACGTGCATACCTTCGTCTCCTTCGCCGATACCGCCGAACGCCTGGTGGCGCTTTGGCGTGCCCCGCTGGCTGGCCGCCGGTTTCGCGTCAGCGTCAAGCGCCGCGGACAACACGACTTCACTTCGGCGGACCTCGAACGTCATCTGGGCGGCGCGCTGCTCGACGCCAGCCCGGACGCCAAGGTGGACCTTTCCCACCCCGAAGTGAATGTCACGCTCGAGTTGCAGGACCAGCACCTGCGCCTGGTGACACGCCGTTTGCCCGGCCTGGGCGGTTATCCGCTGGGCACCCAGGGCCAGGCACTGGCACTCATCTCGGGCGGCTACGATTCGCCGGTGGCGGCCTGGCGCTTGATCCGGCGCGGGCTCAAGACGCATTACCTGTTCTTCAATCTCGGCGGGCCGGAACACGAGCAGGCCGTGGGCGAGGTCGTGCATCGAGTGTGGCAGGGTTACAGCGCCTCGCACCATGCCCACTTCATCAGTGTGCCCTTCGACGGCGTGCTCGATGAGATCCAGCGCCGTGTGCCCGCGGGCCTGGCAGGCGTCGTGCTCAAGCGGATGATGCTGCGAGCCGCCAACCGCATCGCGGCACGCGCGCGCATTTCAGCACTCGTCACCGGCGATGCCTTGGCGCAGGTATCCAGCCAGAGCCTGGTCAACCTAGGGCTGATCGACACGGTCAGCGAGCGGCCCGTTCTGCGTCCGCTCATCGCCGACGATAAGCAAGCCATCATCGAGGATGCGCGTCACATCGGCACCGCCGCCCATGCCGAGCGCTTGCCGGAATACTGCGGTACGATCTCGCAACGCCCCAATACACGCCCCAGGCCCGACCAGATCGAAGACGCCGAGGCCGACTTCGACATGGGCGTGCTTGAAGCAGCACTCGAGGCCACCCGCCAGACGCGAGTGGACCGCCTGCTCGACACGCCCGCGCCACGCACGCTCGATGTGCCCGTGATCGAGAGTGCCGAGGCGCTACGCGCAGCCGATGACGTCACGGTCATCGACATTCGCCACCCCGATGAGCGCGACGCCGCCCCATTGAGGCTGCCGCAAGACGAGCCGCTGGCGATTCCGTTCTTCGAGCTCGGCGAACGCGCCGCGCAATTGCCGTCGCATCGGCGCTACGCGCTCTATTGCGATCAGGGCATCATGAGCAAGATGCAGGCGCTTCGGCTCGCCGATCAGGGGCTCAAGAACTTCGTCATCTATCGCGGCAACCGCCACGCTGAGCATTGAATCGTCACTCATCGTCAACGCAGAGTCGCCATGTATTCCCCCGTTATCGCCATCCGTCGTACGCCACTGGTCGCCGTGTACGGCACGCTCAAGCGGGGCCTGCGCAACCACCATTGGCTCGCAGGCACCGAATTCATCGGCGCGGATACGCTCGTTGATGTCACCCTCTACGATTTGGGGCATTGCCCCGGCGCCAAGGCGGAACCCTCCTACGGCATCGACGTGGAACTCTACCGGGTCGATGCGCGGGGCCTACGCGATCTCGACCGGCTCGAAGATTATCGCGTACGCGCACCGCTGACTGGCACCTATGACCGTGTCATTTATGACACTGCATTCGGCCCCGCCTGGCTGTACCTCTACAATCTCGATATCGCGGGGTGTCCGGCCATTCGTGCCGGCGGCTGGCCAAGCCCGCCCTGAGCGTTACCCTTACTGATGCGTCATGAGCGCGTCGACGGCGTCTTCCGCATCACGGATGCAGCCAAGCGCCAAGCGGGCTACAATCGCCTTTTCGTCGATGTCGTTCGCGACGCCTTCTTTCGTTCCGACTTTCGTCACTAGAGCCGCCATGCCGACTACCGCCAACGCCAAGCGCAAGATCCTGGTTACCAGTGCCCTGCCCTATGCCAACGGCTCGATTCATCTGGGCCATTTGCTCGAGTACATCCAGACCGATATCTGGGTGCGCTTCCAGAAAAGCCGTGGTCACGAGTGCCATTATGTATGTGCCGACGACGCCCATGGCACCGCTATCATGTTGCGCGCGGAGCAGGAAGGCATTACCTCGGAGCAGTTGATCAGCAACGTCAGCGCCGAGCACCAGGCCGATTTCGCCCGCTTCGGGGTAGCGTTCGACAATTACTACTCCACGCACTCGGAAGAAAACCGCCAGCACAGCGAGCGCATCTATACAGCGCTACGCGATGCCGGGCATATCTCGACGCGCGACATCGAACAGATGTTTGATCCGGTCAAGGGGCTGTTCCTCGCCGACCGCTTCATCAAGGGCACCTGCCCCAAGTGCCACAGCGACGACCAATACGGCGACAACTGCGAAGCGTGCGGTGCGACCTACACGCCAGCAGAGCTGATCGATCCAGTCTCGGCGATCAGCGGCGCCACACCGGAAGTCCGCACGTCGACTCACTATTTTTTCAAGCTGCCCGACTTCGCCGACTTCATGCAGGGCTGGATCGATGGCGGTCATGTGCAGCCTCAGATTCGCAACAAGCTGCTGGAATGGTTCGAGTCAGGCTTCAACGAGTGGGATATCTCTCGCGACGCACCTTATTTCGGCTTCGAGATTCCCGATGCGCCGGGCAAGTATTTCTATGTCTGGCTCGACGCGCCGATCGGTTACCTGGCCAGCTTCCAGAACCTCTGCGAGCGCGAAGGCATCGACTTCGACAGCTACTGGAAGAAGGACTCAGAGGCCGAGGTCTATCATTTCATCGGCAAGGACATCGTCTACTTCCACGCCCTGTTCTGGCCGGCGATGCTGGAAGGTGCAGGGCTGCGCACGCCGACCGGCGTCAATTGCCACGGCTTCGTCACCGTCAACGGCGCCAAGATGTCCAAGTCGCGCGGCACCTTCATCAAGGCGCAGACCTATGCCGAATACCTCAATCCCGAATACCTGCGCTACTACTTCGCCGCCAAGCTGACGGCCGGCGTCGACGATCTCGATCTCAACCTCGAGGACTTCGCCTCGCGCGTGAACTCGGACCTGGTCGGCAAGGTGGTCAACATCGCAAGCCGCTGTGCAGGCTTCGTGAAGAAACTCAATGGTAACCAGCTCGCCGCGCACTGCGCCGAGCCCGCGCTAGTGGCACGCTTCGCAGACGCCGGCGAGGCGATCGCCGCCGACTACGAGGCACGTGAATTCGGCCACGCCATGCGCAAGATCATGGAGCTCGCCGACGAGGCCAATGCTTACATTGCCGACAAGGCGCCCTGGGTGCTGGCCAAGGAAGAAGGCCGCGAGCAGGAAGTGCTCGATATTTGCTCAGTGGGGATCAACCTGTTCCACGTGTTGATGGTCTACCTGCAGCCCGTGGTGCCGGCTATGGCCGAGCAGGCACGCAACTTCCTGCAGGTCGACTCCCTCGACTGGGAACGCCGTCACCACGTGCTCGAAGACCACGCCATCGCCAAGTTCAAGCCGCTGATGACCCGCGTCGACACCGACAGAATCGCGCAGATGACCGAGGCCTCCAAGGAAGTCCTCGCCGAGGAACAAAAGCTCAAGGAACGCGCCACGGGCCCGCTGGCCGATGATCCCATTGCCGACGAAATAAGCTTCGACGATTTCGCCAAGCTCGATATGCGCATCGTGCGTATTGCCAAGGCCGAGTACGTCGAGGGCGCCAAGAAACTGCTCAAATTGACGCTCGACCTGGGTGGCGAGACACGTACCGTTTTCTCGGGCATCCGTGCCGTCTACGCCCCCGAAGCGCTGGAGGGTCGCCTGACCGTCATGGTCGCCAACCTGGCGCCGCGCAAGATGCGTTTCGGCGTCTCGGAAGGCATGGTGCTGGCCGCCGGCGACAAGGAAGGCGGCATCTATCTGCTGTCGCCGGACAGCGGCGCGGAACCCGGCCAGCGCGTAACCTGAGGAGGCAAGGTGTCTACTAATCTCGCGCTCATCGAGACCATTGACGCCGAATTGCCGCAAACGCAATGCGGCAAGTGCGGGCACCCCGGTTGTCGCCCCTATGCCGAAGGCATCGCGGCGGGTGAAGCGATCAACAAATGCTCGCCCGGCGGCGAGGCCACCATGGCGCGGCTGGCCGAGTTGACAGGCCAAGCGCACCAGCCCCTCGCGGAACCGGCGCAGCCGCCGAAAGTGGCGTACATTCGTGAGGATGAGTGCATCGGCTGCACCAAGTGTATCCAGGCCTGCCCGGTAGACGCCATCCTCGGTGCCGCCAAGCAGATGCATACGGTGATCGAATCCGAATGCACCGGCTGTGAGCTGTGTGTTGCGCCCTGCCCGGTCGACTGCATCGATATCCTACCGCATCCCGAATGGCTCGCGGCACGCACCCAGGCTCAGCAAGACGCATACCTGGACAAACGTGCCGCGCTAGGGCGACAACGCTACGAGGCGCGTCAACAGCGTCTCGCCCAACAGGCCGAGGAAAAACGCCGCAAGCGCGAACGTCGTCAAGCCGCCGTGGCGGCAAAAGCCAAGCGTGAGACGGCCCCTGCGCAATCGACGCAACAGGACGACACCGCCAGCGTGGATACCACTGCTCTCAAGGCGACGCGGGCAACCTTGGTCGCCGGCCTCAAGCGTGTGGAACGTCAACGCCAGCGTGACAACCTGGATGCCGAGACACGTCAGGGGCTCGATGAACGCGCCGAGACGTTGACCGCGCGCCTGGCGGATATCGACCGGCAACTCGGCAACGCACAAGCACCACGTGCCGACACCTCTACCACGCACCATCGGCGAATGGCCGTCAAAGCCGCCGAGCAGTCACTGCGCAAGGCCCGTCAGCAAGTCACGCATGCCCAGCGCCATGGCGATGCTGCCAGCCTCGAGGCTGCGCATGGGCAGGTCGACGAGGCCCAGCAAATGCTCGATGCCGCACGTGCCGCGTACGATTCTCCCTCATCGACTTGATTCGCCCATGAACGCTCAAAAACGCTACGAGATTTTTTCGCGCCTGCGCGATAACAATCCCACGCCGACAACAGAGCTGCACTGGCAGACGTCTTTCGAGCTGCTGACGGCGGTACTGCTCTCGGCCCAAGCCACGGATGTCGGCGTCAACAAAGCCACCGCGCGCCTGTTTCCCGTCGCCAACACCCCGCAGGGCATCCTTAGCCTGGGCATCGACGGGCTCAAGGACAAGATCAAGACCATCGGCTTGTACAACAGCAAGGCCGACAACCTGATGAAAACCTGCCACCTGCTGCTCGAACGGCACGCTGGCGAGGTGCCGGATACGCGAGAAGCGCTGGAAGCGCTGCCCGGCGTCGGCCGCAAGACCGCCAACGTGATCCTCAATACCGCGTTTGGCCAGCCGACCATGGCAGTGGACACGCATATCTTCCGCGTCGCCAATCGCACGCGAATCGCGCCGGGCAAGAACGTTCTGGAGGTGGAAAAAAAACTGATGCGCCACGTGCCCCAGGACTTTCTGCACGACGCGCATCATTGGCTGATTCTACACGGACGCTACACCTGCTTGGCCCGCAAGCCGCGCTGCGGAAGCTGCGTGATCGAGGACCTGTGCGAGTACAAAGAAAAGACCGAGATCGAATGAACCCAGCGTGACACGTGCATCATCACGCCCCCATGAGTACCTCGCGATAAGCCTCGCGCCACGCCGGCCATTGCCAGGCACGCGCGTCAGGTAGCGCCGGACGCGACGCTGGGTCGGTCAGCCATTGTGCCAGTGTCGCCTCGAGCGTCGCCTGATCGCCCGCGTAGCGATACGCTGGCGCGTAATACTCGGGAAAACACAGGCGATCCGGCACCAGTGGCACACACCCCTGCATCACCGCCTCCATGACGGCCAACCCCTGGAACTCGTGATGCGTCGTCGACACCACGATATCCGCCGTATCGAGCATCTCCCGATAGACATCGCCGGGCTGCTCGCCCCAGCACACGACACGTTCGCCCAACCACGCACGCGATGCCTCGAAGACCGGTGGCTGATCGCGGAACTGCTGGCCTAACACGGCCACCTCGAAATCGATGCCACGCGTGGTCAACGTTTCCAGTGCCGTGAAAAACGCATCGGGATTCTTGTCGTATTCCCAACGATGATTCCACAGAATTCGCCGCCCCGAGCGCGCGGGCTTTGGCGTCACCTCGGGCAAGGGTACGGGGAGCACCACGGCCTTATCGGCTACGCGTGACAGCAAAGTGTCGAGCGGCAGACGCTCAGGCATGCGCTTGAGGAAGTCGCGCGCTCCACGCAATAGACTGTCGCGGTTGTAGGCACTGTTGAAGACCACGACATCCGCTGCCAAGGCCGTGTAGAGATTGACCATCAATGGTTCGGCGCGGATGCGCTGTCCCTTGGGAAGCGGATAGGCAAACTGGTTTTCATGGAAATACACGACCTTGCGTGCACGCGCCAGCGACGGGAAAAGACCTACCAACGTCGCCAGGTCGACCATCGAGGTGGCGACGACCAGGTCATAGTCTTCATGGAGACAGTCACTCTCTTGTCCCATCCAGGTCAGCGGATTGCCACGAATACGCCAGGGAAAATGCCGCGGTGGCAGTTCCAACCGCCGCCAGTCGATCTCGGGGAACTGCTGCTGCAGCCCATCCGCCCAGTGCCGATGACTCACGGCCGCGTAGGCGGATAGCAATAAGGCCTTCAAGCACGACTCCTGAGAAAAGGGCGCCATGGTAACCAAGCTCTGAGGTCGACGGAAGCGGGCCACCGAAAGGCGGAAGTAGCGTCCCGCCTAGGCACTGTCTAAAAAGTCGACGAGCGAAGGTCAGACAAGGCAAAAATCAGCGAAAAAGCGGAGTCTACGGGGTGTAAATGAGAATTTTGAGCTGATTTTTAACGCAGTATGGCCGAGCGCAGGCAGTTTTCAGACAATGCCTAGTGACCGCCCTCCTCGTTTTCGGCGCCTTCGCCCAGCGCCTCATCGGTCGTGTCGCTACCTGGCTTAGCACGCTCATTAGACGATGACAGCGAGGCATCCGAGGACGACATGGCCCCGCTTCCCTGGGCGCCACGCCGGTAGATCACCTTGCGCGTACCGCCATCGCAACTACCCACGACTTCGCCCCCGGCGAGAGCATCGTTCTCGCGGACTCCGTCTTCTCCAACGCGTTCGCTGGCGACGACATCGAGCTGGAAGTCCTCGACGCCATTGGCACGAATCTTGGCTTCGATCTCATCCTGCAAGACATCGCAGGCCATCACGCCGGCGTCATTACCGCCTCCGCCAGCGCGCGGTTCCTCCTGAGCGCTGGCGATGATCGGCAACGCCATCACTCCCAGCGCCAGTCCTTTTATCCACCTGTGACTTATCATGACCGCTCCTCTAACGTGTCGCACTCAGATTCAAATCGCCGGTCTGCGCCACAGCACGCTGGTAGTCCGGCCGCGCGCGCATCCGCGCCAACCAGTCGCCAATGGCGGGGAAATCCTTGACGCCACGTCGTGATTCGACCGCCAACACGGGGAAACTCATCTGAATATCTGCCGCCGTGAAGTCCGAACCGGCGAACCATGCATGCTCGGCGAGCGTGGACTCCCAGAACGCCAGATGCCGCTCGATCTCGGGGTCGAGGAACTTGGCCTGCACACCTTGACCTATCTTGCCCGACAGCGGGCGTATCAACGCCGGCATCGGCGGCTTGCCCAAACGCGAAAAGACCAGATGCATCACAAGCGGCGGCATCGCGGAACCTTCGGCGTAATGCAGCCAATAACGGTAGTCGCGATGCTCAAGCGTTCCTACAGGCGGCGCCAGACGGCCCTCGTCGTAACGTTCGATCAGGTAATCGATGATCGCCCCGGACTCGGCCACGGTTAGCCCCTCATCTACGATCAGCGGTGCCTTGCCGAGCGGATGGAGACGTTTGAGACTCTCCGGCGCCAGCAATGTCTGCGGATCGCGATGGTGGGTCACGAGCTCATACTCTTGCTGCAAAGCTTCAATCAGCCAGACGATGCGTAGCGAGCGGGAGTTGTCGAGGTGATGCACGGTAATCATGCGCGGCTCCATCGGAATGATAAAAGGTTGGGCCTGCTCTAAGCGGCGAGAGTTCCGCTCCTCATTGCCCTAGGCGAGGCGTCGTGACAATAAAAAAAACGCCACTACTCCAGAGGCCATGGCTCCAAAGATAGTGGCGTTGGCATGCGCGATAGCGATGGAAGGGAGCGCCTAGCCGGGGGCGCCCAGTTGGGGACGTTCAGCGATCCTCGAACATCTCGTCACCGACATCGTCGATATAACGCTGTACCTTGCGCAGCGTCAACTCGATACAGTCATCGCGGCTGGAGACGATATCCGAACGCTCGAAACGGTGCTCACGCGTCTCACCTCCTTCGACGGGCTTGCGAATCCAACCGCTGACTCGGTACTGACCGCCGACATCCTGCGGATCCGGCGTGATCAGATAGCCTTCGTAGTCTGTCGCGGGAATTTCCTCGTCATTGACACCGCCGCTACGAAACAAGCCCTCGATGAGTCGTTTCAGCATAAAGCCTCCTGCGCGTGCTATGCGTTGAACGCCACCACCCGGGAGACGTTCGACGCGAATGAATGCGGATCAATTCGCATTGCGGCCTTTTGCTGCCGCGATGCGCAAACGCAAGGCATTGAGCTTGATGAAGCCTTCGGCGTCTTTTTGATCGTAGGCGCCAGCATCGTCCTCGAAGGTCGCGATGGACGCATCGAACAGCGACTCTTCAGACTTGCGCCCGACCACGGTGGCACTGCCCTTGTAAAGCTTCATGCGTACCACGCCGTTGACGTTGCCCTGCGTCTCATCGATGGCCGCCTGCAGCATCTTGCGCTCCGGGCTCCACCAGTAGCCGTTGTAGATGACCTCGGCGTACTTGGGCATCATCTCGTCCTTCAGATGCGCGGCTTCGCGGTCGAGCGTCAGTGACTCGATAGCACGATGGGCGCGCAGCATGATGTTGCCACCCGGGGTTTCGTAGCAGCCACGCGACTTCATGCCCACATAACGGTTTTCGACGATATCCAGACGCCCGATGCCGTTGTCGCCGCCGAGCTGGTTGAGCTTGGAAAGCACTTCATGGGGCTTGAGGGGCTCGCCGTCGATGGCGACGATATCGCCTTTTTCGAAGGTCAGCTCGATATAGGTCGGCGTCTCCGGCGCGGCCTCCGGCGACACGCTCCAGCGCCACATATCCTCTTCGGCTTCCGCCCAAGGATCCTCGAGAATGCCGCCTTCATAGGAAATATGCAGCAGGTTGGCGTCCATGGAGTACGGCGATTTCTTCTTGCTCTGGGAGAAGTCGACCGGAATGTCGTGCTTCTCGCAATAATCCATCAACTTTTCGCGGGAGTTGAGGTCCCACTCACGCCACGGGGCAATCACCTGGACGCCGGGCTTCAACGCGTAGGCGCCGAGTTCGAAGCGTACCTGATCGTTGCCCTTGCCGGTGGCGCCGTGGGAAATGGCATCGGCGCCGGTCTCGTTGGCGATCTCGATCAAACGCTTGGCGATCAACGGCCGTGCGATGGAGGTCCCCAGCAGATATTCGCCTTCGTAGATCGTGTTGGCACGGAACATCGGATAGACATAGTCGCGCACGAACTCTTCGCGCAAATCCTCGATGTAGATTTCCTTGACGCCCAGCGCCTGTGCCTTGGCGCGCGCCGGTTCGACCTCTTCGCCCTGACCGATGTCGGCGGTGAAAGTCACCACCTCGCAATCGTAGGTTTCCTGCAACCACTTGACGATGACGGACGTATCCAGGCCGCCGGAATAGGCGAGGACGACCTTGTTCACATCGGACATGCGGGACTCCTGAAAAGATGAATATTGATCGAATGGTTCGGCTGCGCGAACACAGCGAGAAAATGTCACCCGATTATAGCGCCGAGCGAAGCTGACGAACACCGAGTAGCGGGACGTCGAGGGGCGAAAATGCTACACTCGCTGCCACTTTGTCGCTCCGCCTCGGGTGTGGCGACGCTATCGAGACCGCATCGGGATGGGAGCAAAAGCATGAGCGACGGCCAGGCACGCGATTTGATGGCTCAACGTTTTCGAGGCTTTCTCCCTGTCGTCGTCGATCTGGAAACCGGTGGTTTCAATGCCCAGAGTGACGCCCTGCTCGAGATCGCCGCCGTGACCCTGACCATGGACGAGCAAGGTAACCTGATACCTGATGACACGCACGCCTTCCACGTCAAACCCTTCGACGGCGCCAACATCGAGCAGGCCGCATTGGACTTCACCGGCATCGACCTGGATAGCCCACTGCGCCAGCAAGTGGCATTGAACGAGCACGACGCACTGGGCGAAATCTTCAAGCCGGTGCGCAAGGCGATCAAGGCCAATCAATGCACTCGCGCCATTCTGGTCGGCCATAATGCCGCTTTCGATCAGGGCTTCTTGAATGCCGCCATCGAGCGCAACGGCATCAAGCGCAGCCCTTTCCACCCATTCTCGTGTTTCGATACCGCCACGCTCGGCGGCTTGATATACGGCCAGACCGTACTGGCACGCGCCTGCCGCGCGGCGGGCATCCAGTTCGATAACGACTCGGCGCACTCAGCCCGTTACGACACCGAACGTACCGCAGAGCTGTTCTGTTCCATGGTCAACCGCTACAAGGATCTCGGCGGCTGGGAGTTGGCCCAGAAGGAACAAAGCATGGACGAGGACTAACGCGGCACGTCATTACGCGTTTATCACCCATACGAAAGCCCTGCCAATGTTCATCGGCAGGGCTTTTCGATGCGCCGGCGCCTTCCCTTGGAAGGACGCCCAGCTCAATGCCTCACTCCTGTTCAGTTTCGGCGTTGGCCGCCGCTTCCTTGATCAGCTTCTCCAACTCACCGCTTTCGTGCATCTCCACGATAATGTCGCAGCCGCCGACCAGTTCGCCGTTGACCCACAACTGCGGGAAGGTCGGCCAGTTGGCGTATTTGGGCAATTCGGTACGGATGTCCGGATTGTCGAGAATGTTGACGAAAGCGAAACGCTCACCGCATGCCATGACCGCCTGTACCGCCTGGGCGGAGAAGCCGCACTGCGGCAGCTGGGGCGTGCCTTTCATGTAGAGCAGAATCGTGTTTTCGCCGATTTGCTGCTGGATGTTCTCGAGAGTCGTGCTCATCTCAGTTTCCTCACGCGGGGCGGCTTGCCATTAGCCGGCACCGCCGCAATACGTCGGGTGAATGTAGGTCCATTCTACTGATGGCGAGCGCCGAAAACAGCCCTCGTAACGCCGACACTTTTGATATCGACAATTGCGCCTTCTCGACAGCCTGGCTAGGATGGTCGACTTTCCGCACGGCCCGCATGTCGCCCTGGTAAAGCCGAGTGTCGCAGAAAGTCGGGCCTCGGGGCGCGTCTTGGATGTTACGCTCACGCGCTTTCGTCAGTGGGCGTCGTCACCCCGATATGCCGTGGATCACATATGCAAGTGGATCACATATGAAAGTGGACCACATATGAAAGGAGCGTCGCCATGGCCACACGCCACTTCTTGACCTTGCTCGACCTGTCACCCGCGGAACTTAGCCATCTCATTCAGCGCGCGATCACGATCAAGAACCGTCTCAAGGCGCAAGGACCGACCTATACGCCCTTCACCAACCGCACCCTGGCGATGTTCTTCGAGAAGTCTTCGACGCGTACAAGGGTTTCCTTCGAAACCGCCATGGCGCATTTCGGCGGTCATGCGCTCTTCCTCTCGCCGCGCGATACGCAACTTGGGCGCGGCGAGCCGATCGGCGATACCGCCCGCGTAATCGCCGAAATGGTGGACATCGCCATGATCCGCACCTTCTCGCATGCCGGGCTCAAAGAATATGCCACCGCCAGCCAGGTGCCAGTCATCAATGCGCTGACCGACGACTATCATCCTTGCCAGTTGCTGGCCGACATCATGACCTGGACTGAATGTCGCGGGTCAGTGAAAGGCAAGACCGCGGTCTGGATCGGTGACGGCAACAACATGTGTCATTCTTGGGTCAATGCCGCACGACAGTTCGATTTCCAACTGCGCGTCTGCTGCCCGCCAGGCTACGAACCGGACGCCGATCTCGTAACGGCCGCTGGTGATCGCGTGGAGATATTGCATGACCCTCAGCAGGCAGTCCAAGGCGCGGAGCTGATCACCACGGACGTCTGGGCCTCGATGGGCCAGGAAGAGGAGCAGGCCAACCGTGAGCAAGATTTCACCGGTTTTCAGGTCACCGAGGCATTGCTCGACCGCGCCGCCGATAGTGCACTGTTTCTACATTGCCTGCCCGCGCATCGCGGCGAAGAAATCAGCACCACCCTGCTCGACGACCCGCGTGCCGTAGTATGGCAGGAAGCCGGCAATCGCTTGCACGCGCAGAAGGCCTTGATCGAATTCCTCCTGCTCGGCAAGGTCGAGGAATAACATCTCGAGATGCCACGTCCATCGCAAGAAACGATGCCGCCTGGACGGCATCGTCTCCTTGATTTCCGCGACATCTCGACTTGTCTCGCACACCACACCCGCTGGTCTGCCCTTCCTGTAACTTAACTACCACGGCACCATCTTACCCGACACCCCGCCAGCCCCTGAGGGAAAACATTGCCGGTGATCGTTCAACGCTGCGCAAGATACGAAAAAAGCCGCCGACGCGATGCGTCGGCGGCTTGATATCAAACGAATCTGGTGGAGCCTAGCGGGTTCGAACCGCTGACCTCAACACTGCCAGTGTTGCGCTCTCCCAACTGAGCTAAGGCCCCATATCGATAACACATTAGGCGATGCGTTTATTTACCAAGGGATGTTTCCGCGATAGCGGCCTTGGAATTCTGATATACTACGACTGCCATTAACCCATGTCAATGCGTACGTACCAGGCGCAGGGCCGTTCAACGCGGGTGCCGCACAGCGCGCGAAAGTGCAAAACCCACGGCAGCATAAAGTCAGCATTACTGTTAAGTTGATTGAGAATACCACATAGCGCACTGAGTTGAAGCGTTACATAATGGCCGAAACATAAGATCTCTATGGCCACTATTTCGTTAACCGGCGATTGATTGCAGGAGTTCCCTTGATCAAGGTTCTTGTCGCTGATGATCACCATCTAGTTCGTACCAGCATTGCCCGAATGCTGGATTCCGAAGACGGTTTGCACGTTATTGCCGAAGCCGTCGATGGCGAAGAAGCCGTCAACATGGCACGTGAAATGCGCCCCGACATCGTATTGATGGATATACGCATGCCCGGTATCGGCGGGCTCGAAGCCACGCGCAAGATCATGCGTGGCATGTCGGACATCAAGGTTGTGGTCGTGACAGCATTCCTCGAAGAAGCGTTTGCCCAGCGCCTTATGGACGCCGGTGCCGCCGGATTCATCAGCAAAGGCACGGAGCTCGAGGAAATGGTTCGCGCGATCCGCGCTATCTTCGGGGGGCAGCGCTACATCAGCCCGGATATTGCTCAGAAGGTCGTGTTGTCCAAGATCGGCTCGCAGGACAACCCCTTCGACCAGCTTTCGCATCGCGAGCTGCAGGTGGCGATGATGATCGTCAACTGCCAGAAGGTCAGCGATATTTCCGACCGACTTTTCCTGAGTCCCAAGACCGTCAACACGTATCGTTACCGCATTTTCGAAAAGCTTAATGTGCAATCCGATGTCGAACTCACCCACCTGGGACTGCGTTATGGCTTGATAGACGGCTACGAAGCTTCTTGAGGCCGGGTGTCGCCGGTGTCTCGACGCGGGTCTCCGGCGACCCTTTCCCTTTGATATACTAGCGGACATGATCGACTCCACGAATGTCCCGCGCCCATGAGCTTCGACGCCAAGCATTTCCTCAAGACGGTTTCAGAGTCACCCGGCGTGTACCGCATGCTGGATACCGACGGAGAGATCTTGTATGTAGGCAAGGCCAAGCGGCTCAAGGCACGTCTCGCCAGCTATTTTCGCGGTGCGCTCAATACCAAGACACAAGCCCTGGTCGGCCGCATCGCGGATATTCAGGTCACCATCACGCGTACCGAGACCGAGGCGCTGTTGCTCGAGCAGACGCTCATCAAGGAGCAACGACCGCCGTACAATATCCTCTTGCGCGACGATAAATCCTACCCGTTCATCTTCGTCTCGGATCGCCATCCTTATCCTGCACTCGAGCTCAAACGCGCGCGCGGGAAACGCGGCGACGGTCGCTACCTGGGCCCCTTCCCCAGTTCGACCGCCGTTCGCGAGAGTCTAGCGTTGGTGCAGAAGATATTTCGCATCCGCAATTGTGAGGACAGCGTTTTCGCCCACCGCACCCGGCCTTGTCTTCAATACCAAATACAGCGCTGCAGCGCGCCCTGTGTCGACTATATCGGCCGCGAGGAATACCAGCGCGACATCGACCACGCCATCATGGCCCTGGACGGACGCAGCGAACAGGTGACCGCGCAACTCACCCAAGACATGGAAGCGGCCAGTCAGGCGCTGGACTTCGAGGAAGCGGGACGTCTTCGCGATCAGATTCAGCAACTGCGCCGCCTGCAGGAGCGTCAGATCGTCGATACCGGCGACGGCGATGCCGATATCTTTGCTCTCGCCGAACGCCCGGGCGGCGTATGCATCAGCACGCTGAGCGTACGAGGCGGACGCATGCTCGGGGCGCATCACCATATGCCGCAAAATGGTCTGGACCTGACGGCGGAAGAACTCCTGGGCGCGTTCATCAGCCATTATTACCTGGGCCATGATCGCGACATCCCCAGCGAGATCATCACGGCCCTGCCGCTCGTGGATGCCGATGTCATCCAGGCCGCACTGTCCGAACGTGCCGGCAAACGCATCCGTGTGGCACATCAGGTACGCGGCCATCGCGCCCAATGGCTGCGTCTGGCCGGCACCAACGCCGAACAGCACCTTACCAGCCAGTTGGCCAATCGCTCGCAGCTAGCCAAACGCTTCGACGCCTTGCGCGAGGCGCTCGACCTGCAGGAGCCCCCGACGCGCCTGGAGTGTTTCGACATCAGCCATAGCCACGGCGAAGCGACGGTTGCCTCCTGTGTAGTTTTCGATCAGGACGGGCCGGTCAAGTCCGATTATCGGCGTTTCAATATTGAAGGCGTAGCGGCGGGCGACGATTACGCGGCCATGCGCCAAGCGCTGACACGCCGTTACAAACGCCTGATGCAGGACGAAAGCAAGCTCCCCGACGTGCTTATCGTCGATGGTGGCAAGGGGCAGCTCAACATGGCGCGCGAGGTGCTCGAAGATGTCGGCATCATGAACACGCATCTGCTCGGCGTCGCCAAGGGGACGACACGTAAGCCTGGGCTCGAGACGTTGTTCCTGGAAACCGTCGACAATGCCTTATCGCTCGACAGCGCCTCCCCCGGATTGCATCTGATCCAGCATATCCGCGACGAGGCGCACCGCTTTGCGGTGACCGGGCATCGCCAGCAGCGCGACAAGCAGCGTCGCACCTCGACTCTGCAAGACATTCCCGGCGTCGGCCCCAAACGCCGCCGGGAGTTGTTACGCTTCTTCGGCGGGCTTCAGGGTGTCCGTCAGGCCAGCCGCGATGAACTGGCACGCGTGCCCGGCGTCAGCGCCCAAATGGCCACGACCATTCATCAGGCATTGCATGGATGAGCCATGAGCTGAAAGATACAATAGCACGACGATCTCATTCACCAGTCAGGACTTACATCGCTCGATGAACATCCCCAATTTATTGACGCTTGCTCGAATCGTGTTCATTCCTTTGCTGGTGATCGCCTTCTACCTCCCTTATGCCTGGAGCATGCTCCTGTGCGCGGGGTTGTTCGGGCTCGCTGCTGTGACCGACTGGCTCGACGGTTACCTGGCTCGTCGCTGGAATCAGAGCACTCCCTTCGGCGCCTTTCTCGACCCAGTAGCGGACAAGCTCATGGTTGCTGTCGCCCTCGCGCTCCTGATCGAACGTTTCGACGCCGTGTGGCTGACACTACCGGGCCTGGTCATCATCGGTCGGGAGATCGTCATCTCGGCGTTACGGGAATGGATGGCGGAGCTCGGTAAGCGCGGTAGCGTCTCTGTTTCGTGGGTAGGAAAACTAAAAACCACCCTACAGATGGTTTCGCTGTTGCTGTTGCTCGGCTTCGCACCTGGCTCGATGATCGCCGACCTGGGCGTCGTTCTGCTTTATGTCGCCGCCGCGTTGACGCTGTGGTCGATGTTCCAGTACCTGCGCGCAGCATGGCCGGAATTGACGCGCTCCATGTGAGCATTATTCTTACTTCGAAGAGGCACATAAACGTTTGACATTCACAGACTTATCTCTATAATACGTCCTCGAGTTCGGCGGGAATAGCTCAGCGGTAGAGCATCGCCTTGCCAAGGCGAGGGTCGCGAGTTCGAATCTCGTTTCCCGCTCCAGAACTCAGAAATATTGGAACGGCTAATGAGGGTCGCAAGCTGGAACGCCAGCCCGGTCAAATCTCGTTTCCCGCTCCAGAACTCAGAAGTATTGGAACGGCTAATGAGGGTCGCAAGCTGGAACGCCAGCCCGGTCGAATCTCGTTTCCCGCTCCAAACTCAAGCGTTGACCGTTCTTGAACGAGTGCAACAAGGCTGGATGGCAGAGTGGTGATGCAGCGGACTGCAACTCCGTCAACGCCGGTTCGATTCCGACTCCAGCCTCCATTTCTTCTGCGGTGTTCCCCTTCCGTATCCGTTAGCCCGGATGGCGAAATTGGTAGACGCAAGAGACTTAAAATCTCTCGGTGGTAACACCGTGCCGGTTCAAGTCCGGCTCCGGGCACCAATAATATCAAGCACTTGGCGCCCTCTCCTGCTAGCATTTTTACCGACGACCTCTAAAGTGTCGATAAAGTGTCCACCAGGCACTCGGCCTCAGTGCGTCTGCATGCCGGCGAGGTGGCCGGGACTCGGCGATGAGACCGTGGCATGCCAGATGGACTGACGCCCATGCCCATCCGCCAATGCCATTAAGCCCTCCAAGTCGTCGATCCTGATTTCTCGCCCCTTTGCCGTGAGCAATTCCAAGTTCTGGAAACGTCCTAATAGACGGCTCACTGTCTCAACCGCCAGCCCCAGATAATTGCCGATATCACTACGTGACATGGACAGACGGAAGCTGAACGGCGAGTAACCTTGTTGCCGAAAGCGCGTCGACAAGGCAAGCAGAAAGCTGGCCAAACGAATATCGGACGTTCTATTCAGAAATAGACGTACCATCATGCGCTCCTGATGCAGTGCGCGACTCATCACTCGTAGAAAACAACCGTTCATGCCCAGCTCATTCGGTCTTTTTTGGGCAAGCTCTTCGAGCGCTTCAGGCAATATTTCGCAGACGGATGTCGTTTCCAACGCCTGCGTCACCCCCGGATGAAAACCACTACTGATGGCATCAAGCCCCACCACTTCGCCCGGCAAATAAAACTGGGTAATGTGCTCTTCATTGGTGATATCTCGATAGACTTGCTTCAAGCTTCCGCAGCGAACGATATACAGGCTCTTGAACTCTTCGCCTTGTGCGAATAGCGTTTGGCGCTTTCTCAAAGGCGACACCTGACGGCTAATCGTACTGAACGTTTCCAACTCGCCCACTGACAAGGGCGCTGGCAAGCACATGCTGCTCAAACGGTAGGTTTGCCTCGGGTGCTCGGACGGTGCCGCAAATCGAGAAGCTTTATATTGTGATGTCATCGTAGGCTCCCTGCATCTGAATCGGGTTTTCAGTATGCGTTAGAGTCTTTTTGATAACAGTTTGATATTCGCGTTTACATGTCTGGTTTTTCTCATGCCAATCACGAATTGCCTCGTATCATGACCCTCATCAAAGTCATGTGAGGCAGCTCACACTAGAATGCTTCATACTCCAATAAAGTCCTTACATCGAGGCAAGGCGTTCTTTATCGTAAGTGCCGGACATGCGCACCAGTGCCAGCGCCTCATCTCGAGAAGAAACCCGTTCGACGCGCACGAGCTCATCGTCTAGACGCACTGCCCCGTCCGTACGTTCTGCCAGCACCGACTCGAGCGTTTGCGTATCCAACTCGTCCTCGAAATGCAGCGTATCCACCTGCGCAGTATCGCGACTCGGCAGATAGACCGTGCCATTGGAAAAGTCGATGGCGTAGGCAATGACGCCAGGGATGATATAAAACAGTAGGCCCACACCATCGGCGATCGCCACTGCGGGATCGACGCGCCCACTAGGCTGCCCTTTACGCTCGGGATAGAACACAGTCCCGCACCCTGCCAGCGTCGTGGTAATGGCCACGATGGTCAGTGCTGCCATCCAGCGGCGGACCTGGAGGACTTTCCGGTCGTTCATGGCACTCATCACTTTATCCTCTTACCCTGTTCACATACATTATTCAAGGCCAAGACTACGGCACCCATAAGCTGAGTATTACACGCATAAGGGTATCGCAAAGCTCGATGACGTGTGAGCGGTAATTGCGCCCATGCCCTCCACGCATGTCGATGCAACCGCACGCACAGCAGAGATGCCTTTCAACCAGGAGACGTCATGACAGCGGTCACGCTGAAGGTCTGTCAAGGTCGAGACATCACACCACACCTCGGGGCACTCGCCACACTGCGCATTGATGTGTTTCGTGACTACCCGTACCTTTACGATGGCGATGCAGAATACGAGGCACGCTATCTGGCCCGTTACGCCGACAATCCCGCCAGCCTTTTTGTACTGGCCTTCGCAGACGACACCGTGATCGGCGCGGCCACTGGCCAACCACTGGCCGACGAATGCGAGGAATTTCGCGCGCCCTTCGAACGCCAGCGGCCTGATCCCGAGCGCATATTTTATTATGGTGAGTCGGTACTGATCCCAGAATATCGCGGCCAGGGCATCGGCAAGGCCTTCATGCACGAACGCGAGTCACATGCTCGCGCCCGCGGCTTCGAGGTGGCGGCGTTTTGCGCCGTGGAACGCGATCCATCTCACCCACGTCGCCCGGTGGATTACCAGCCCTTGGCCCCTTTCTGGGAACGTCACGGCTATCAGCGCCAACCCGACCTTTATACGCACTTTGCCTGGAAGGACGTGGACAGCGAACAGGCTACCGACAAACGCATGGTCTTCTGGCTCAAGGATTTGGCTTGATGCCCGACGCCCGCCAACCGGTCACGGTCGCCAGCGCTCAATATCTCATTTTTCGAGACCGAGACCTGGCGGACATCGCCACCCTGCGACATCACGGACAAGCCAAGAATCGCGCCAACTGGCCAGGCCAAGAGGCGGCGGCCTCCCAGGCGATCACCGTCCATGACCTGCGTTGAGTCGTATCGCTTTTGCCGCGTTTACGCCTTGACCGTACAATAGTCCCATTTACCGCGCCGCTTCAGGGCGACGCGATGTTAGGCCTCGAATCCAAGGAACCGCTTGTCCATGCGCGCCAGTCAATTGTTGCTCTCCACCCTCAAGGAAACTCCCGCCGACGCCGACATCGTCAGCCATCAATTGATGCTGCGTGCAGGCATGATTCGCCGCCTGAGCTCAGGTCTCTATACTTGGCTACCCTTGGGGCTGCGCACGCTTCGCAAGATCGAGAACATCGTGCGCGAGGAAATGAATCGCGCTGGCGCTCAGGAAGTCCTGATGCCAGCAATACAGCCGGCGGAATTGTGGCAGGAATCCGGCCGCTGGGACCAGTACGGCAACCTGCTGCTGCGCATTCGTGACCGCCATGATCGCGATTTCTGCTATGGCCCGACGCACGAGGAAGTGATCACCGACCTGGTGCGCAACGAAATACGCTCCTACAAGCAGCTGCCCTCCAACTTCTATCAGATCCAGACCAAGTTCCGTGACGAAACGCGTCCACGTTTCGGCGTCATGCGCGCGCGCGAGTTCATCATGAAGGATGCCTACTCGTTCGATATCGACCAGGCCGGTCTACAGCGTTCCTACGACGCGATGTATGACGCCTACATACGCATCTTCACACGCCTAGGGCTAGATTTCCGCGCCGTGGAGGCCGACAACGGCGACATCGGCGGCACCGGCTCCCACGAGTTTCAGGTGCTGGCCGAGTCCGGCGAGGACGCAGTAGTCTTTTCCACATCGTCCGACTACGCAGCCAACATGGAGAAAGCCGAGGCGCTCCCCGCCCCGCTGGGGGATACCCCCGAGCGCGCCGCGCCCCAGGAAGAACTGCGTCTGGTCGATACGCCCAATGCGCGCACTATCGCCACCTTGGTGGAGCAGCATGGCCTGCCCATCGAGAAGACTATCAAGACACTGATGGTACACGCCGCCGAAGGAGGGCTGGTCGCCCTGCTGGTACGTGGCGATCACGAACTCAACGAGGTCAAGGCTGAGAACCTGCCCGAGGTTGCCGCGCCTCTGACCATGGCCAATGAAGCGGAAATTCGCCAGTCGGTGGGCGCCGGCCCCGGGTCACTGGGACCAGTCAATCTGGACATGCCGCTGATCATCGACCGTAGCGTAGCGCTAATGAGCGACTTCGGTGCCGGCGCCAACACCGACAGCCAGCACTATTTCGGCATCAACTGGGAACGCGACGTCGCCCTGCCCAAGGTGGCCGACCTGCGCAACGTGGTCGAGGGTGATCCCTCGCCGGATGGCAAGGGCACACTGGCCATCGCACGCGGCATCGAAGTCGGCCACGTCTTTCAGCTAGGTACAAAATATTCCACGGCGATGAATGCCACCGTGCTCGACGACAGTGGCCAGGCAGTTCCACTGCTGATGGGCTGCTATGGCATTGGCATCACCCGCGTCGTCGCCGCCGCTATCGAGCAGAGCCACGATGCCGGAGGCATCATCTGGCCGAATGCCATCGCCCCGTTCGAAGTCACGCTCGTGCCCATGAACGCGCATAAATCCGAGCGCGTTCGCGAGTATGCCGAAACCCTTTATCAGCAACTAAGCGATGCTGGCGTCGACGTACTGATCGATGATCGCGACCTGCGTCCTGGCGTCAAATTCGCCGACCAGGAGCTCACTGGGATTCCGCACCGCATCGTGATCGGTGAGCGCGGCCTCGATAACGACGAACTGGAATACAAGGGGCGCCGGGATAGTGAGGTCACCATGGTGCCCGCCGACACGATGCTCGATTTCCTGCGTCAACGCCTGACCTCCTGAGCGATACCGGGGCCTGCCCTGCGCGGCATGCCCCTCGTTGATGCACTCAAACGCACCTCGATGCGCCGCTATTGCTTGCGATCCTCGACCTCGGATGCCGTCACGTCGTTCTCCAATGGGTGGCCCTTGGCAAGTTCGGCGCGCCTCGCCGGGCGGACATCGAGAATTTCGACACGAAACACGAGGTCCTGCCCCGCCAGCGGATGATTGGCATCTACTGTCACCTGCGTATCATCCGCCTCGATCAAGGTCACCGTACGTGGTCCATCGGGACCCTGCGCCTGAAACCGCATACCCGGTGACAACTCTTCGACGCCGGGAAAGGCCGTGCGCGCCACCGTCTGCACGAGATCGGGCTCATGCGCTCCATAGGCCTCTTCGGGCGTCAGGTTGATCTCGCGGGTATCGCCGCCGGAAAGCTCCTCCAACGCCGCCTCCAGACCTGGCAGGATATTGGCGTGGCCATGCAAGTATTCGAGCGACTCCTCACGTCGACGCGAGTCGTCGAGCACACGGCCGGCCGAGTCGTACAGCACATAATGCAGACGAACGACATGTTGCGGCGAGATAGTCATGAAAACTCCTGGTCTTTAAAGCATTGAGCGGCGTGTCATGTCGTGCGGCGTAGACCGCCTACCGGTAACTCGAGGCGCTGTTGATGATGCAGCATGCTGAGCAGGACAATGGCGCGCTCTTCGCCCTTCTGGACCTCGAACACGGCCTTGAGCGCCTGAAAGGGGCCTTCGGTGATCTCGACGATTTCACCGGGACGAAAGTAGACGTTGCCCGCCTCACGCTCCGTCTCATCGCGCTGGGAACGGGCGATCAGCATCTCGACCAGCGTGTCCGGCACGGGCAGTGGTTCGTCGCCGAACGCCACCAGCCTCAACACGCCGCGCGTGGATCGTATGGGGCGCCAATTGCTGGCCACCCGATCGAGACGAATGAACAAATAGTGAGGAAACAAGGGTTCGGCGATCCAGACCAGCTTGTTGCGGCGCTTCTTCTGTACCTCGAGCACCGGATGAAAGACACGATAGCCTTGATTGGTCAAATGTTCACTGGCACGAAAGGACTCCCCGCCCTTGCACTGCACCACATACCAGCGCGGGCAGGCGGCCGCGTCGTCGAACGCGCTTGGATCGAGCTGATCGGTCATGTCCTCTGGCCTTCGTCGTCGGGGTATGCCACGGTACGCAACCTGCATTCTAGCCACGCGCCTGGGGCGCGGGGGCCGTTGCCGTGCAAACGTTGCATTCTAGCATTGTGCCGGATTCATGTCCGAGCCGCATCGGGCGGCTCGCTCACGGGAGGAACCGATGACTCACGATGTCGCACACCGCCGCTGGCGCGACGCCTTGGCGGTTTATCTGCAGGCACCGGTCATCACCATGCTATTTCTCGGCTTCGCCGCCGGCCTACCGTTCCTGCTGGTGTTCTCGACGCTCACGGCGTGGTTACGCGACGCCGGAGTGGATGTCGCCGCCATCGGATTCTTTTCATGGATCGGCATTCTCTATTCGATCAAGATCGTCTGGGCACCGGTCGTCGACCGTGTCGCCCTGCCCGGCGTGGGCCGCTGGTTCGGCCAACGCCGCAGTTGGATGCTCTGCGCTCAGTTGACGATCAGCGCAGGACTGCTGGGCCTGGCCGCTCTCTCGCCGCCCGCGCATCTCATCCCCATCGCTGGCCTATCTCTGCTGGTCGCGTTCGGCGCAGCGACACAGGATATCGTCATCGATGCCTATCGCATCGAGTCCGCCGAGGAAAGCGTGCAGGCCGCCATGGCCTCGACCTATATCATCGGCTATCGCGGCGGGCTGCTCGCCGCTGGCGCCGGGGCGCTTTACATCGCCGACGCGGTCTCCTGGCATGCCGCCTACGCGTGCATGGCAGCACTCGTCGGGGTCGGCATAATCACCACCCTGGTGAGACCGGAGCCGCAACGCTCGACGCTTGGCATCCAGCTCGCCAGCGAACCACGCGTTCGCGCATTCTTGTACCAGCATCGGCACGCGCCTCGACGGCGGCGACGCTTTGGCGCCTGGGTCATCGGGGCCATCGTCTGCCCTTTCACCGATTTCTTCGCCCGCCACGGACGCACGGCTTTATGGTTCTTGCTGTTCATCGGTCTCTACCGCATCAGCGATTTGGCGATGGCCGCGATGGCCAACCCGCTCTACATCGACCTGGGCTTTAGCCTCTCCGAGATTGCCAATGTAACCAAGGTATTCGGCATCGCCATGAGCATTCTCGGCGGTGTGGCCGGCGGGCTATTGGTAGTGCGCTTTGGACTGGGACGAATGCTGGTGGCAGGCGCCCTGGCGACCGCCCTCACCAACCTGATGTTCGTGGCCTTGGCCAACGCGGGGCACAGCTTTCCCATGCTGGTCATGACCATCATGGGCGACAACCTCGCCAATGGTCTGGCGAGCACGGTCTTTATCGCCTTTCTCTCGAGTCTGACGTCACGTGCCTACACGGCAACGCAGTATGCCTTGTTCTCCTCGCTGATGACGCTACCCGGCAAGTTTCTCGGCGGCTTCTCGGGGCTGGTAGTGGATGGCGTCGGGTATACGGGCTTCTTTACCGTCAGCGCAGCCCTAGGCGTGCCCGCCGTGCTACTCGCGCTCTGGCTCGCTCGTACGCAGCGCTGAACATGCCCCCGACGCTGGCACGTTGACGCATGACGAATCTCAACGATGGGGATCCAACCATGCCATGGCCCCCGGTGTGGCCATCCACTGATCGCGCATCAACTGGCGATACTGCCACGCCTCGGCACGCGTTCCCGGCGCCGGCGCATCGACGGCCAGCGCCACCGGCTTCGGCTTCTCGTCGCACAGCATCGGCACCAGATAGGGATTGGCCCGCTGGGCGAAGGCTAGCGCCTCGTCAGCCTCGTCAGGGCGCGCCAAACGATACAAGGCGAGCACACGCGCCATGGTCACGCCGATCATCTCTTCCTCATCGTGCGCGCCGCTGAGTTCGGCGGCCTCGTCGTCACGCCCCTCACGCAGCAACTGATCGAGCACCAACTCGCGCAACCCCAGGTCATCTTCTTCGTCGAGCTTGAGCACCCGTTCGGCGAGATGCCGCGAACGCGTCCGCGCGCCGCGTTCCATTCCCACGATCAGCGCCAAGGCGCAGCGCAGCAAAGTAGCATTGTCGGCGTCATCCCAGGCGAAAGGGCCTTGCTGCGTCTCGAGTTGTGATAGCCACTCCTCGAACCTCGCCGCCAGTGGCGCAAAGAAGCGCTCCGCCATCCAAGGCAGGCTTCCAAAACGATTGGTCAACGCCAGGCTCAGCGATTGCATTACCGCTGGCGAGCCCAGCCATTCGGGATGAGCACACAAGGCGGGCAGCCATTCTCCCGCGTTTTCCCAGGGGTCGGACTCGAAACTCAGCGCGGCCTCTTCGTCGATGGTTACCTTGAAATACTCGAACCACGCCGCGAAGGCGGTATCCTCTCGGGCCGTGGCATGATATTCCACGTAGCCCTCCGGCGTGCGCGACAATTGCAACTGAGGCGGCGCCTCCAGGGTATCGAGCAAGGCGGCAAGCGCCGCCAACGGCTCAGCCAGATCCTCCTCGGAGTTGATCATCTGTTCGGCCAGGGTCGCCTCGGGATTGGCGGCCAGGTCGGCCAAGAACTGTAGCTGATCGGATTCGAGGTCGGAACGCTTGGAGAGACGACGCCACCAGAAATGCGCCCGGGCTCGGGCTTCTTCGGGATGACCTTCATGCAGCAACAGCATAGACTCGATATAGGCCAGCGTCGGCGAATCGGGCAGCGTCTGCTGGGCCCGCACGAAGGCTTCCCGGGCACTGGCCAGATCGTCGCTGTCGAGATGCATCAAGCACAGGCGCTCGAGCGCCACACCGCGCAGGAAGGTCGGGCCACGTTCCAGGACCTCGTCGAGTAACGCCGCTCGCTTGCGATGAAAACCCCGCGACTGATAGAGATCGACGAGAATTTCAAACGCCGGCTCGGCCTGCTCAGGCAAGCGCGACCAGTCACGCTCACTGGAGAAGAGGCTTTCGAGGATCTGCTGGGCACGACCGCGCTGACCGCTTTCGGCGGCAATCAAACCGGCTTCCAGCAGTGCCTGATCCGGCGCTTTGCCGCTCCCCAGAGCCGCCTTGAGTGTCTCGCCCGTCCATTCCTTGAGCGATAGCATCCACATCAGGTGCGAGGGAACCGCCCCCGGCAGTGTCACCGCACCACAGCATTGCTTGGTCTTGCGCCCTGAATCGCACCAGCAGAGCTCGTTACGCCCCGGCCACGCCAAAGGTTCGGGATCGAAACCCAGCCGCACCAGCGGCGTCTCGTTCCACAACAAGGGCGCCAAGGCCTGTGCCATGCTCAGGTCACCGCCGACACGTACCACTCCTTCGTCACGCGCCCAGATCATCAGCGCCGGATAGTGCTCGTTGTCGCGTATCGCCTTCAACGCGCCGCTGGCGTATCCCAGCAATTGTTCCACCCATGCGGCCAGCATCGCGACCCTCCAGAAAAAATCGCTTTATTCTAGCATGTCCGACGAGCAAGCCTCATCCGTCTACCGCTTGGTGCACCCATGCGGCTTTTCGGGTATTGTCGCCGCTTGTCCGAACCCTGCCATGTAAGGGATGTCATCGTGCTCCTGCCGTTGCCGTTTCAGCGTAAAGCATCGCCCGCTCAAGAAACCTCACAGGTTCGCCTCGAACGCGAAGGACGCCACGAAATCCGGCGCATCACCGCCGCCGTCGAGAAGGTGCCCTGGTCAGTCAATCTGATGCAGATCCTATGGACAGCCGGTCCGGTGACACTACTCGGCGCCTGGGGCGGCTATCTGCTGGGATACGGCAAGGCACCGACCACGGAAAACTATGTCTTCTTCATTTCGTACACGGTCATTACCGGCGCTGCGGGGATTCTGGCCAATCTCGGCTACCAGCTCACTCAGGGACGCAAGGTCGAGAAGACATCCGCGCAGATCGAGCAGGTCATCAAGACCTTGCCCGAGCTACTACTGGTCACGCGCGATTTGATCGTCGAAAGCCACGAGGGCGATGCCCGGCGCCGCGAAGCCGCCGCCATGTTGCTACGCAAGCATGACCTCTCGCCAGAGGGCGTCGAGTTGGCGGCCATCGAACTCCTCGACGACCGCGAAAGCGCACGTCTCATCGGCCAGATCGACGTCTACCGCCGGGTCGGCTTGCACGCCCGCATCCGAGATCTCGTCACTCAATACCGCGACACGGTAGAACCTCAACTCAACGCCCTCTACGACACCGCACCTATCGCCACACACCTGCTGCGTGAGCGCTTCGAAGGCCGTGCCCCCGATCTCCATCAGGGCGTACCGCGCGACGAGAACTTCATCGAGCGCGTCATGGCAGCCATCGAGCAGGACAACGACCTGCTGATGACGCTTCAGGACGTCGAGGAAATGTTGATCCTTGCTTTCGAGTTGATCAGCGGGCGCAAGATTCCGGTGCTCTCGTTCGAGTATCGCGGACGCTGGCGCCTCGCCCAGGCGTTCGACAACCTGGAAGAGGCACGTGCACGCCAGCGCATCGCGCAAGCGACCGGCCTCTCGCGCCTCAAGGCGCTCAACGTCTATCTAGCCGAACAATCCGGTACCCTGGTCGAGGACAGTGCCTCGGGGCTGCGTGCCGAACTGTTACTCGAGCGTTCGGTAAAGGCGATGGACGCGCTGGCCGAACAGATCGTGCATCTCGCCCAGGCCGTGGAAGCCGGCCAAGAAGAGCGCAAGCGCGCACTCCGCACCAAGGCGGACATCCTTGCCAATGCCATCCAACTCTACAAGAGCGTTTCCAGCGCCTATGAACAAGTGGGCCGCAGTCATGCCCAATTGATCAAGTCGGTGGAACGTTGGGAACGCATCACCGCCAGCCTGTCCGACGACACGACGCGCCTACGCCTGGGCCCAGGGCGACAGGGGCTACGTATCCGTGAACGCTCCATCGCCCTGGATGACGAAGCCAAGGCAAGAGTCTGCAAGCATCTCGCACGCTACTTGAGCCAGACAGGCATCACATCACGTCATCACGAGGTATGGCGTGGCGCGCACCGTGAGACCCAACTCAGTGTCGGCGTGGATGCCGCCAAGCGCTTGGCCATTGAGATATTCATCGCCCTCGAACCTCACGTGGGACTCTCGCAACCCGCCACGCAGCGTGCCATCAACAGCTCCAATGCCGCCGATTTTGGCCAGATCGAGCCCAACCTGTCGGCGGCTGCCAAGGCTGCGCTCGGCGCGTCGATGGTTCGCGAAGTGGATACCGAGCTGTCACGCGCGGCAGAGTCGTTAGCATTGGCATTGGTGCGTCACTATCGCGTGGAACTCGAACCGGCGGCCATCGAGTTTCTCAAACGCCAGTATGGCGCCCGTGACAGCACGTTGCAGATGCTTTCCAACATTAACCTGACGGGACGCGACGCCCGCAATATCAGCTTTCTCAGTCATCGCCCGCCCGCCGTGGGAACGCCACATCGCGACTGGTATCGCGCCCTGGTGCGTGCGCGGCGTCTCTTCGGACGCCGCTAGACTCTGCCCGAAAACTGGCTGCGCGCTGCGTCGATTCGGCCCACGCATCGGATCGAACGTGGCAGAATAAGCGTCATGTTCATGCTGGATAGCCTAACGTCATGCGCCTGATCGTCGCCGAAAAGCCCAGTCTGGCACGCGCCATCGCCGAGGCCTTGCCTACCAAGGCGCAACGCCGGGACGGATACCTCGAATGCGGGGAGACCTGCATCAGTTGGTGCGTCGGGCATCTCCTCGAACAGGCACCCCCCGACGCCTATGACGCACGCTACCAGCAATGGCGCCTCGACGATTTGCCCATCGTGCCAACGCAATGGCAACTCATGCCGCGCGCCAAGGCTCGTGCGCAGTTGGCCGTGATTCGCAAACTTCTCAAGCGCGCCGATAGCGTGGTGCATGCCGGCGATCCGGACCGCGAGGGCCAATTGCTGGTACAGCAGGTCATCGAACGCCTCGGCTGGCGTGACCCGATGTCGCGATTGTTGATCAGCGACCTCAACCGCCCCGCCGTAAAGCAGGCACTGCAACACCTCGAGGACAACGCACGCTATCAGTCACTTTTCGCGGCTGCCGAAGCACGCTCACGCGCCGACTGGCTGTATGGCATCAACCTGTCGCGCGCCTGGACCTTGACCGGTCGCCAAGCCGGTTACTCGGGCGTACTCTCGGTGGGGCGCGTGCAGACGCCGGTCTTGGGACTCATCGTGCGCCGCGATCTGGAGATCGAGCGCTTCGTCTCGCGCCCCTTTTATACGCTGTGGGCGGATCTGGTCGTCGAGCACGGCACGCTACGTGCCTGGTGGCAACCGCAGCCGCCGCATCCGCTCGACGATCAAGGGCGACTGTTGGCGCGCTCGCCCGCCGAGGCGTTGGCGGCACGCCTGCCCAGCGCCGAAGGGCACCTCAGCGCCCTGCAAAGCAAGAAGAAATCCCAGACAGCACCGCTGCCGTATTCGCTGTCGTCGTTACAGGTCGATGCCGCACGCCGTTACAAGCTACCGGCCAAGCGTGTACTGGATATCTGCCAGACGCTTTACGAGCGTCATCAGCTCATCACCTATCCACGTTCGGACTGTCGCTACCTGCCCGAAGGCCATTTCGCCACGGCGAAACAGACACTCTCCAAGGCCTGCGCCTCTGACGAAAGCCTCACCGGCTGGCTGCGCGGCGCGGACTTCAAACGCTGCTCACGCGCCTGGAACGACAAGCAGGTCGGCGCCCACCACGCGCTGGCGCCCACCGGCCGCCCTTTCGACGCGGCCCGCTTATCCAATGATGAGGCCAACGTTTTCCGGCTGATCGCCCGCAACGTACTGGCGCAATTCTACCCGCCGCTGGAAACGCGCGACGTCAAGGCCGAGTTCTCGATCCTCGGGGAGTGCTTTCGCGCCCAAGGCCGCGAGATACTCGTGCCCGGGTGGAAACCGCTATTCACCACGCGCGATGAAGCACCGGCGCTGCCCACGTTGCGCGAAGGCGAAACCGCTCGGGTCCAGGCGTGCGCGGTGGAGGATCGTCAGACACGCCCGCCGGAGCCGTTCTCCGACGCCAGCCTGATCAAGGCGATGATGAACATCGCCCGCTACGTCGATGATGACGCGGTGCGTCGTACCCTGCGCGACACCGACGGTCTAGGCACCGAGGCGACACGCGCCAGCATTCTGGAGACGCTCATCACGCGCGGCTACGTGATCCGTCAGCAAGGCACACTGCGTGCCACACGCACCGGACGCGCATTGATTCAGGCCTTGCCGGATACCGCCACGCGCCCCGAGCGCACCGCTCTCTGGGAACAGCGCCTGGCCGAGATCGCCGAGGGCAATGCCGACGCCACCGCGTTCCTCGACACTCTGGTGGGCGATGTTCGCCAACTACTGAGCCAGGCGGATACCGAGCGCATGCGCCAGGCCCTGGCCACGCCGGGTGGTGCCGAGCCCACCGCACCATCACGGGGTAAGCGCCGCAACGCCAGGCGCAGCGCAAGCGACAAACCGTCGACCACGCAGCGGCGCACCCGAAAACGCACCACGCCTCGAAAAGCCACCACGAAAAAAGGCGATACCTGATGCGCACATCGCCTACGTGGTGGATTCTCGGCGCCGGCGCGCTGGGGCGACTCTTCGGCGCCCGCTTGACGACCACACTATCGCTACACTTGATCGGCCGTCGCCCTGACGACGGCCCGCTCCGCTATCACGCCCCTTGCGGCGAGATCCATGACGTAGATGTGGCGCGCACCACTCTCGCCACCCTGGCATTGCACACACATGCTCGCCCTGCGCTGGTCGTGCTCGCCACCAAAAGCCATGCCACCCTGACGGCCGTCGAAGAACTCGCAGGCCATGTCGATCCCCAAACGCCTCTGCTGTCATTGCAGAACGGCTTCAGCATACAGCCTCGGTTAGCGAAGATCTGGGCCGGCCCGGTGCTCTGCGCGAGCACCACCGAAGGCGCCTATGTCGAGGGCGAAACGGGTGTCGTACATGCCGGTACGGGCACCACCTGGATCGGCGATATCGACAACACCTGGCCTATCCTGGCGCGTGACAGCGTGTATTGGCTCAATCAGGCAGGATTCAGTGCCTATCACGATGTCGCGATCGTCCAGCGCCTGTGGCACAAGCTCACCATCAATGCCGCGATCAACCCACTCGTAGCCCGCTATCGGATTCGTAACGGCCAGTTGCGCGATCAGCCTTTTCGCCGCATGGTCGACAGCATCATCAACGAGATCGGCCCCTTGCTCGAGGGTGAAGGCGTCGTTCCGCCACCAGCAGGCTGGCATACGCTCGTCTGGGAGGTCATCGGGGCCACGGCCAATAACCGCGCCTCGATGCTGCAAGATGTCCTCGCCGGCAGACCGACCGAGCGCGAGGCCATACTGGGGCCGTTGCTGGCCATCGCCAAGCGCCAACGATGCACCGCGCCGACACTCGAGACGCTGTATCATGACACGCCATCATGAAGGCCCGGACCACGACGAGCGGAGACTCCATGCGCCACCGCCTCTTCATCACGCTGTTATTGGCTTTCTTGCTCCCCGGGTTCGGCCACGTGTTCCTGCGACGCTGGGGCTGGGCCGCGCTATGGCTGGGCGGATTCATCGCTCTGATGGCGCTGATGATGATCCCCCTTCGCTGGCTAGGTCTCATCTGGTTGCTTCTGCTACTCGTGCTGTGGGCAGCAAGCATGGTGCATGCAGCCACATTGGCGCGCGCTAAAGCTAAAGCATCCACCGGACACCAACACGGAGCGTCATGACAATGATGTCGCCCACGCGTCTGCGCGATCCATACTTCATCTACCACTACCGCCATCGATTGCATGTCCTGCGTACCTCGCTGGCGTTGGCGATCACCTTCATCGTCATCCTGACCTTGCAGATCCCTCATGGCAGCTGGGCGCTGGTCAGCACGATGATGGTGATGGGCAATCTTCCGCATATTGGCGGCGTCATCGACAAGGGTGGGCAACGCCTTCTGGGCACAGTGCTCGGAGCGATCTGGGGCATCCTGCTGGTACTGATTCCCGCGCCGGCTCAGTGGGTAGTGCCGGCCTGGACTCTGATCGGCATCGCGGTCGCTACGCACACCACCTTCGCCACGCGCTATGGCTATAGCGCGCTGATGTTTGGCGTGACATTGCTGATGGTGGTGGGTGACGGCCATCAGGATTTGGGAATCGCCCTGTGGCGCGCCTTCGACGTGCTGATCGGGACGAGCATCGGCATCCTCGCGACCTTGTTCATTCTGCCCCAGAAAGCCACCGACCTCTTGCGTTTCCTGCTCGCCGACAACCTCGACAAGCTGGCACGCCTTTATCATGCGCATACCAATGCGACGCAGCATGACGACGTCGATACGCACCAATTGCTGAAGAGCACGACGGATCAACTGGTCAAGCAACGCGGCCTGGTAGATGCCATTCACAGCGAACGCCGTCTGCATCGCGATGACCTGGAACGCATCCTATCGCTGGAACGACGCATGCTGTCGACGATCGAGCTGCTTCTGGAGACTCACTGGGCCACGCGGGCCGGTCACGACATCATCGCCGAACTCGATGGCTTGCGGGACGAACAGCACCGACTGGCGCGCGCGCTAGGCAGCCTGGCTTTCCAGGTACGCACGGGTCAGGCCATCGACATCACGGTGGTCGCCTTCGACTTGCAGCGCCATGCACAAGCCACCCTGGAGGCGCGTGGCGAAAATGAACGCGCCTTGTTCAGCCCAAGCGGCTACCTGTGGCTCAACCGTGAGTTGGCACGCCTCACGCAGGCACTCATCGACACCTTGCAGACACTCGAGCGACTGCCCAGCGCCCGTTTGCGTCGCCGCGCCTCGCGTCACACCCTGATTCGCGATCACCTGGCGATGCCATTGGATACCTCGCGTAGTGACCTGGAACGCAGCGAGGATGACGCACGCTGATGCTCAGCATCGGTGGGCGCCAGTCTTCATAAGCGTCACCGTCCCAACGGCATCGCCTCCAGCAGCCGTATACGCAACAGGCGACGCGAGGTGGGCGCCGCGCTATCCGGCCACAGCCAAATAACGCGACGCCCGATGCGCAAACCGATCAACCACGCGCCGATACGCAGTGGTCTTGGTGCAGCGTTCTGCCACTGCCCCGAGACCTCACGCCATTGCCATGTGGCGTGCTCCCCATCGAGGCACTCCCGCAATTCCCAACGCCGCTGACCACGCCACCAGTAGCCCACCAGTGCGGCACCGCTAAGCGATACCACAGACGTCAGCCACCATGTACTCAGCATGAACATCAGGACACTCACCACTCCCCAGACGAGGGCCTGAAGTGCCAAGTCGAGCCTAGAGGGTACGATACTGATTGTTGGAAGTGGTTTCGGCATAATCGACGATCATTTGGACAATGCGCCGCAGTCCGGCGTCGGCAGGCCACTCTCGACGCATCAGCCAGATGAAGAGGTCCTGGTCTTCCTGATCGATCAGCGTTTGATAACGGGCCTTGTCCGCATCATCGAGCTGCGGATAGCAATGTTCGAGAAACGGGATCAGCAGTAGATCCAGCTCCCACATGCCACGCCGCGAGTGCCAGTAAAGCCGTTTGATGGTTACATCGTCCTGCATGGAGACTCCCAAGCGATGTCATGACATGAATAAGCGACGAGTATACCCGAGGACTTGGCGAAACACATCGTACCCATTCCTTGCTCAAAACCGGTTAAGATGGACTTGCAATGTGCTAGTGCGTTGTTTTATCAAGATTTGAGCAGTATGCTGAATTCACAACAATACCGTGGTTGTTTTACTACCACGTTCAGTGGAGCGGCAAAGTCGCTTGGAGACATTCGATGACCAAGTCCGAGTTGATTGAACAGATTGCCATTCGGCAGCCCGAGCTATCGGCCAAAGAGGTCGAGGCAGCGGTCAAGATCATCATCGAAGACATTACCCATTCGCTTTCCAGCGGTGGGCGTGTCGAAATTCGCGGGTTCGGTAGCTTCTCCCTACATTTTCGGGAGCCCCGGATCGGACGCAACCCCAAAACCGGCGACCCCGTCGATCTGCAGGGCAAATTCGTGCCGCATTTCAAGCCCGGTAAGGAATTGCGCGAACAGGTCAACGCTAGCCGTGCACTCGGCTACTGAAGCCCCAAGGGCGCCATATCTCCATGCAAAAGGAACCTGCCCATGCGTTGGTTTAAAGGTGTCGTGCTGGCCATCATCTTGCTGGTCGTCCTGTTGCTCGGCATCCTGTTTGCCGTCAATAACCAACAAGCCATGCCGCTCGACTTGATATGGGTCGAACTGCCGCCCGCCTCGCTGTCTCTTTGGTTGCTGATATCGCTGGCCTGCGGCGTGATTCTCGGCATGCTGGCCATGACCGGCATCTATCTGCGGCTGCGCACGCTTCTGACCCGTGCCCAGCGCCACAATCAACAGCAGCGCAAGGAACTGGATCGGCTACGCACCCAGGAGTTCAAGGAAGCGCCCTGAATGCTTGATCCGCTGCTGCTTGGCCTATTGGTCGCGGCGATTGCCATCGGTTGGTGGCTCGGACGTCGCGAGCGCTGGCGCGCTCGCGAACGCCTATCTCCCGAAGTGTCGTTGCCCAGGGACTACTTCATTGGTCTCAACCATCTGCTCAACGAGCAGCCGGATCAGGCCATAGAGACTTTTGTGCAAGCGCTCGAGGTCAACAGCGACACCATCGAGACACACATTGCGCTGGGTAACCTGTTCCGATCGCGCGGCGAAGCCGACCGCGCGGTCAAGATCCATCAGAATCTGTTGGCACGCCCGACGCTGACCCCTTATCAAAGCGGGCTCGTGCAACTGGAACTGTCACGAGACTTCCTGAACCTGGGATTGCTCGATCGCGCCGAACGCCTTCTGCAAACACTAGTGAAGGACACTCTCGACGAGGGACTGCGTGACGCTGCCAAACGCCTACTGGTCGATCTGCTACAGCGAGAGAAGGAATGGCAACAAGCGCTGGATGTCGCTACGCCGCAGCTCATCCGCCAGGATGCCGATATCAAGCGCGCTGCCGCTCACTGGCTTTGCGAACTCGCCCAACAGGATCGGCATAATGCGAGCCCCAGCGTAGCCCGCAAGCGTCTGCGCCAGGCACTATCGACCGATGAACGCTGTGTCCGAGCCACTTGGCTGCTTGCTGAGCTGGAGCGGGATACCGGCCACTACAAGGCCGTAATCCGCCATCTCAAGCGCATCCCCGAGCAAGACCCGGGCTTCCTTCCGGTCATCCTCGAGCCTTTGCACGAGGCGTATCGCCGCCTGGAGGACGAACCGGGCTGGCGCGCATTTCTCGAGACCAAGCTGCAGGAAACGCACTTCACCAGCGTCGTGGTCATGCTCGCGGCCTCCCGACTCAATGCCGAAGGCCAGGACGCCGCCATCGAGTTGATCAGTGAACAGTTGCAAGCGCATCCCAGCCTGCGTGGCGTCGATTATCTCATGGACCTCTATCTGATCGGCGAGGACCATGGCGACCGCGAGCGCCTGCTGCTGCTCAAACAGCACACCCATAAACTACTCGCGGCACGTCCCCGCCACCGTTGCCATCGCTGCGGTTTCGGCAGCGCCCAACTGCATTGGCAATGCCCGCGCTGCCACAGCTGGGGCACCACCAAGCCCATCACAGGGCTGGAAGGCGAATAGCCGCTAGCGGCTGATCTCCTGCTCGATTGCGGCCAACGCCACCATCGGATCCGAGGCTTGCGTCACCGGCCGGCCGATCACTAGATGCGTGCTCCCGGCCGCCAACGCCCGTGCCGGCGTCAACGTACGGCGTTGATCATCGCCTGTCGAAGCGTTGGGGCGTATACCCGGCGTGACCTTCAAGAAAGTATCGCCACATAGTGCGCGCAACGCCGTCGCTTCTTGCGCTGAACACACCACCCCCTCCATGCCGCTACGTTGCGAGAGCGTCGCCAAACGTTTGACCTGAGACAATGTTTCGCTATCGACGCCAATTTCGACGAGGTCTTCACGCGCCATACTGGTGAGCACTGTCACTGCTATCAGATGCGTGGCGAGCCGCCGCTTCTCGAGTCGTTCTCTGGCCGCTTCCATCATCCGCTGCCCGCCACCCGCATGGACGTTAACCATCCATACGCCATGGTCCGCCGCCGCTTCGACGGCCCCCGCCACCGTATTGGGAATATCGTGAAACTTGAGATCCAGAAACACCTCGAAGCCACGTGAATGCAGTGCTTCGAGTATCCGCGGGCCACTGCGCGTGAATAGCTCCTTGCCAACCTTGACCCGGCAGCGCGCGGGGTCCAGCCGATCGGCCATGGCAAGCGCCTGGTCAAGGTCAGAGTGGTCGAGAGCGATGATCAACGGCGTATCGGGGCGCGGCATGATGTCTCCTGCGAACAATATTATGGCAGCGGCAGTATACCGCTGCCCCACTCCGCCACCTAGCACCTGGCAGGTCTTCCGCCTCGTCTTTTTATAAGAAAGGCTTTATATTGTAGTCAATATCCTACAAATATTGTCAGCAAACGATGACATCCCGACCATGAAAATCTGAGTATGGTTAAGTTTCTAAATAAGATATACCTAAAGGACTGATCGCATGAACAAACTGCTTAGCGGTGCTCTACTGACACTGGCGCTGAGTGTCACTACCCTCGCAATCGCCCAGGAAGACGCCCCGGGTCCTATCGACATCAATCAAGCTTCTGTTGAAACCCTGACCCAACTACCGGGCATCGGCGCCGTCAAGGCACAGGCGATCATCGAGGATCGCAACACCAATGGATCTTTCGCCTCGGTCGATGATTTGACCCGCGTCAAAGGCATCGGCGAAGGAACGGTGGAAGACCTGGATGATCGCATCACGTTCTGATGCCGCCCTATCGACGCTCGCACGGATAGCATCCAGCGAGCGTCTTTTCGGCCAATATCAGGTTTCATCTGAAGAGTATACGAGACATCAGATCCTCAGCCCGCCCGCGTACTTCAGCCCGCTACCGCGCTACAACACTCGCCCCGTTAAGTCACCGTTTGGCACGATATAACGCGTACTCGACGTGATACCATCCGGTCTCTCAGCACGCTTGCATCCAGCGCGTCGTTTCCCTTGCAATTCACACTCATGCCACCATCTACTGGGAAGTCGAAATCAAACGGAGCTGCCATGCCACTGTTACTTTTCATTACGCTTTTCGGGCTACTCGATTTCGTAGTGCTGTTCGCGATCGGGGGACAGATAGGTCTGCTTCCGACGTTGGCATTGGTCCTGCTATCCGGCGCCCTAGGCCTCCATTTGATTCGACGCGAAGGAGTGCAGACCCTGCAACGCGCCCAGGCCCGCTTCACTCAGGGAGAAATTCCCTCGGACGAGTTGATTACAGGGGCCGCCCTGATCTTCGGTGGAGCATTACTGGTCACCCCCGGTTTTCTATCGGACGGTTTGGGGCTGCTTTGCCTTATCCCGAGTAGCCGCCGCTTGCTGGGCCGCAGCCTGCAACGTGGTGGATGGCGCGGCCGAATGTTTACCATGGGCGCCGATGGCGCAACTCAGGAAAAAACCCGGGACGATGACTGGCACGAGCACACGCAGCGCACGAACAAGGCCTCACAAAATAGCCAGACGAATGACGAGCAACCGATCGAAGGTGACTACATAGGGAAAGATGATTCCCGGCATTGAAAAAATTCATGAAGAGCCCTTGAAAGTGAATACGTCGACCCAATCAAGGCCTTAACAGATGATTCGGCCGTAATGCTTTGATGCATCGGCCTTATAAACAGAAGGCACAGCCTTCACCCTTGAGCTTGGCTCAACGGGATTATCCTATGATCCATAGAACCATCAGGAGAACGTGAGCAATGAAAATCCGTCCTTTGCACGACCGCGTCGTCGTCCGTCGCATGGAAGAAGAGCAAAAAACCTCTGGCGGCATCGTGCTTCCGGGTAACGCTCAAGAGAAACCGACCCGCGGTGAAGTCCTTGCTATCGGCAACGGTCGTATTCTCGAGAATGGCGAAGTGCGCCCGCTGGACGTCAAGGTGGGTGATACCGTGATTTTCAAGGATGGCTTTGGCGTCGAGAAAGAGAAAATCGACGGCGAAGAAGTCCTGATCATGAGCGAAAGCGATATTCTGGCCGTTGCCGAGTAATTCACAACGCTCACCAATCACATTTTCGTTTCACGTTTGCGCGACTTGATCGCGCCATTAATGGGAAGAGCTAGAAATGGCAGCTAAACAGATCAAATTCTCCGATGATGCCCGCAAGCGCATGGCGCGCGGTGTTAACACCCTGTCCGACGCCGTCAAGGTCACCCTCGGGCCTAAAGGGCGTAACGTCGTACTGGAAAAATCCTTCGGTTCTCCGACCGTAACCAAGGATGGGGTCTCCGTCGCCAAGGAACTTGAGCTCAAGGACAAGTTCGAAAACATGGGCGCGCAGATGGTCAAGGAAGTTGCTTCCAAGACCTCTGACGTGGCCGGTGATGGTACCACTACCGCCACCGTTCTTGCCCAGTCCATTGTCACTGAAGGCATGAAAGGCGTGACGGCGGGCATGAATCCGATGGATCTCAAGCGTGGCATCGACCATGCCGTCGACGCCGCCGTAAAGGAAATCCATAAGCTTTCCGTGCCGTGCACCGATGCCAAGGCCATCGCCCAGGTGGGAACCATTTCCGCGAATGGCGACAAGCGTATCGGTGAAATTATCGCCGATGCCATGCAGAAAGTCGGCAAGGAAGGCGTCATCACCGTTGACGAAGGCCGTGGCTTCGAAGACGAGCTGGAAGTCGTCGAAGGTATGCAGTTCGATCGTGGCTACCTGTCGCCTTACTTCGTGACCAACCAGGACACCATGATGGTGGAACTGGAAGATCCGCATCTGCTGATGGTCGACAAGAAGATCTCCAACATCCGCGAATTGCTGCCGGTGCTGGAAGCAGTTGCCAAGTCCGGTAAGCCATTGGGCATTATCGCCGAAGACATCGAAGGCGAAGCGCTGGCAACACTGGTGGTCAACACCATGCGCGGCATCGTCAAGGTTGCAGCGACCAAGGCACCCGGTTTCGGCGATCGCCGCAAAGCCATGCTTCAGGACATCGCCATCCTTACCGGTGGCACCGTGATTTCCGAAGAAGTCGGCCTGACGCTCGAGCAAGCTAACCTGGATCACCTGGGTAGCGCCAAGCGTGTCACCATGTCCAAGGAAAGCACCACCATCATCGATGGTTCCGGCGTCGAGTCCGACATCGAAACACGTGTTGGCCAGATCCGCGCTCAGATCGAAGACACCAGCTCCGACTACGACCGCGAAAAACTTCAGGAACGTGTCGCCAAGCTGGCCGGCGGTGTCGCCGTCATCCGCGTGGGTGCCGCGACCGAGTTCGAGATGAAAGAGAAAAAGGCTCGCGTCGAAGATGCGCTGCACTCCACACGTGCCGCCGTCGAAGAAGGCGTCGTGCCTGGCGGTGGTACCGCACTGGTACGCATCCTTGGCAATCTCGCCAACCTCAAAGGTGAGAACGAAGACCAGACCCACGGCATTGCCATCGCCTTGCGTGCCATGGAATCGCCGCTGCGTCAGATCGTGACTAACGCAGGTCAGGAAGCGTCTATCATCGTCAATCAGATCAAGGCCGGTGAAGGTAACTACGGTTACAACGCACAAACCGGTGAGTATGGCGACCTGTTCGACATGGGCGTTCTCGATCCCGCCAAGGTTACACGTAGCGCGATGCAATCCGCAGGCTCCGTGGCTGGCTTGATGATCACCACCGAAGCCATGATCGCCGACGACCCGGATGAGCAAGAATCCGGCGGTGGCGGTGGCGCACCGGACATGGGCGGCATGGGAGGTATGGGCGGCATGATGTAATCGCCGCCTACTGACTCCCGGGCGCTGTCCCGTGACTCGAACCCCTGCCGGGCAACCGGTGGGGGTTTTTCATGTCAGAGGAATGGATCAGTCGTAGCTCGTAGCTCGTAGCTCGTAGCCCAAGTACACTATCGCCCTGCCTTCGACTGTATCGCGATTTTTATGCTTTCCAATATACGTATCGTACTCGTCCAGACATTCCACCCCGGCAACATTGGCCAGGCCGCACGTGCCATGAAAACCATGGGCCTAGGGGACCTGGTACTGGTCAATCCACGCCGCTTTCCCGACGCAGAGGCCACTCGGCTAGCCGCTGGTGCGACCGATGTGCTCGACAACGCACGCGTCGTCGAACACATTTCACAAGCCGTCGGAGATTGCGTCCAGGTCATCGGCGCCAGCGCCCGCCTGCGTAGCCTCCCTCTACCCCATTTCGATGATCCCGAGCCCATGGCCGTGCAAATGGTCGAGTATGCACATGAAGCCCCGGTGGCACTGGTGTTCGGCCGTGAGCGCTTCGGCCTGACCAACGATGAAATTCGGCATTGCACGCACCAGGTCAGCATCCCCGCCAACCCCGATTACAGTGTCCTCAATCTGGCACAAGCCGTGCAGATACTCGCCTACGAAGTACGCCGTGCATGGCGTCACCAAACCCCCAGCGCCACTCAGCCCAAGTCCAAGCAGCCCGCCTTGCCGACGCGCGAACAGATGGCTCACTTCGAGACTCACCTGCACCAAGCGCTGTCGTCCTCGGGATTTCTGACTCAGCCTCATGCACGCACTGAAGATCATCTACACGCACTTTTCTCCCGTGCTCAACCGACTCGCAAGGAGCTCTCCATCCTGCGCGGTGTCTTGACGACATTGGAAAATGCCGGCACAAAACGTGATGACTGAGGTAAAAGCCAGCCACCCCGAAGAATCAGCCATCTGCCCGACATAAAAAAACCGCGCCTCTTGGAGGCGCGGTTTTTCGTGCGGCTCGATAAAGCACTCGCCGCCGCGCCAAGACGCGGCGGCAATGTGGCTTATTCGCCGCCCATCTGCTGCTTGATCAAATCACCGATAGTAGTCGGGCCTGACTCCGGCTCGGCTTCCTGATCGCGCAATTTGCCCATCGCACGGCGTGTATCGACCTGCTCTTTCGCCTTGACAGACAGGTTGATCGCACGATTCTTGCGATCGACACCGACGATCTTGGCTTCGACGCTATCACCTTCGTTGAGCACATTGCGTGCATCTTCGACGCGATCGGGGCTGATCTCGGAGGCCTTGAGTACCGCCACGACATCAGTCGCCAATTCGACGTGAGCTTCCTTGGCATCGACTTCGACAACGCGACCGGTGACGATGGCACCCTTGTCGTTGACGGCCAAGTACTCGGAGACCGGATCGGTTTCGAGCTGCTTGATGCCGAGCGAGATACGCTCACGTTCTGGATCGATCGAGAGGATGACCGCTTCGGCTTCGTCGCCCTTCTTGAACTGGCGCACGGCTTCTTCGCCGGTTTCGCTCCAAGAAATATCGGACAAGTGAACCAGACCGTCGATGCCACCTTCCAAGCCGATGAAGATACCGAAGTCGGTGATCGACTTGATGGTGCCCGAGACGCGATCGCCCTTGTTATAGCGCGCGCTGAAGTCTTCCCACGGGTTGGTGGTGCACTGCTTGATACCCAAGGAGATACGACGACGTTCTTCGTCGATATCCAGCACCATGACTTCCACATCATCGCCGACCTGGACGACTTTCGAGGGATGAATGTTCTTGTTGGTCCAGTCCATTTCCGAAACGTGAACCAAGCCTTCGACACCTTCCTCGAGTTCGGCAAAGCAGCCGTAGTCGGTCAGATTGGTGACGCGGGCATTGACGCGGGTGTTTTCCGGATAACGATCCTTGATGTTGACCCATGGATCTTCGCCCAGCTGCTTCAAGCCGAGAGACACACGGTTGCGCTCGCGATCGAACTTGAGCACCTTGACGTTGACCTCATCGCCAACCGCAACGATCTCGCTGGGATGCTTGATGCGCTTCCACGCCATGTCGGTGATGTGCAGCAGGCCATCGACGCCGCCCAGATCGACGAACGCACCGTAATCGGTAAGGTTCTTGACGATACCGTCGATCTGTTGACCTTCCTGAAGCGTCGACAGAAGCGCTTCACGCTCGGCGCTGTTCTCGGCTTCGAGCACGGCACGGCGCGAGACCACAACGTTATTACGCTTGGGATCGAGTTTGATGACCTTGAAGTCCAGCTCTTTATGCTCAAGGTGAGCAGTATCGCGTACAGGACGGACGTCAACCAGAGAACCGGGCAGGAAAGCGCGGATGGAAGAGACATCGACCGTGAAGCCGCCCTTGACCTTGCCGTTGATCACGCCCTTGACGATTTCGTCCTTCTCGAAGGCCGCTTCCAGCTCTTTCCAGGCCTCGGCACGCTTGGCCTTTTCGCGAGACAGACGCGTCTCGCCGAAGCCGTCTTCAACGGCTTCAAGGGCAACCTTGACTTCATCGCCCACGGAGATAGTCAATTCGCCGTTGTCATCACGGAACTGTGCCACGGGGATTTGCCCCTCGGACTTCAGACCCGCGTTGACGGTAATCCAGTCACCTTCGATGTCGACCACGGTTGCCATGACGATGGCACCGGGTTCCATATTGATGTCCTGGAGAGACTGTTCGAACAGTTCAGCAAAGCTTTCGCTCATGTTGTTCCTACGTGATCAACGTTAATAGCGGCCAGGCCGCTCATTCTCCGCACCACCAGCAAGCGCGGGCCTTTCCTACATATCCCTGGGGACGTTGGCGCTGGTTCGACCTGCGAAGGCTCTCGGTTATCGCCCGCGCACGTCATGACGTCTGACCAGGGTCTCCGGATGGGTGCCCGTTTCACCCCAGCTACTCAGTTCGGGAGGCCAAGCCCACGTGCACTGAGCAGCCTTTCGATACACTCCACCACGTCCGGTATCGCAAGACTCGTACTATCCAACAACACGGCATCGTCTGCCGGCTTGAGTGGCGCTACTGCACGTTGCATGTCGCGCGCGTCACGAGCCTCAATTTCCTCTAGAAGACTCGTTAGATTAGCATCCCGACCGGCATTCAGCAACTGCTCATGGCGTCGCCGCGCCCGCTCTTCGGCCGAGGCCGTCAGGTAAACTTTCAGGGGCGCCTGGGGGAATACCACCGTTCCCATATCCCGTCCATCCGCTACCAGCCCCGGCATGTCGCGAAAGTCACGCTGGCGTTTCAAAAGCGCATCACGCACTCGAGGCAACGATGCCACCTGCGAGGCAACGTCGCCGACCTCTTCGGTACGGATTTCGCCGCTCACGTCGCGGCCTTCCAATTCGATACGCGTTTCGCCGTCGCATGCCACGAAGCGGACATCCAGGGTTTCGGCGCAGGTCTCAAGGGCAGCCTCATCGCCCAATGTCAGGCCATGCTTGAGCGCCGCCAGTGCCGTGAGGCGGTATAGCGCTCCGGAGTCCAGCAGGTGCCAGCCCAGACGTTCGGCGATCAAGCGACTGACCGTCCCCTTGCCTGCGCCACCCGGCCCATCAACGGTCAGTACGGGCACTTCGTCGTGCGACACGCTCATGACGCCTCCTGTTCTTCGAGCGACAGCCCCACACGACGCGCAAGATCGATGAATCCCGGGAATGACGTGGCTACGTTGGCGCAGTCATCGATCATGATCTCGCTCTCGGCACGCAGCGCGGCAATGGCGAAGGCCATGGCGATGCGATGGTCGCCCAGGCTATCGACATGTCCACCGCGATAATGCGCAACATGCGTATCACTGGCGTCGGCACGACCGACGATGTCGATGCCATCGGAATGAACGGTATTCTCAACGCCAAGGACCGCCAGACCATCGGCCATCGCCTGGATGCGATCGGATTCCTTGACGCGCAATTCTTCCGCGCCCCGCAAGCGGGTCACGCCTTCAGCATTGACCGCAGCGATTAACAGCACGGGAAACTCGTCGATGGCCAGCGGTACCTGTTCCACGGGGATATCGATGCCCTTGAGCGGCGCATGGCGAACGCGAATATCGGCAACCGGCTCACCGCCGACTTCCCTAGGGTTGAGCAATTCAAGATCGGCGCCCATGGCCTGGAGGATATTGATGGCTCCGATGCGTGTCGGATTAGTCCCAACATGCTCCAGAAGCAGGTCCGAACCCGGCGTAATGGCCGCTGCCACCAGATAGAAGACCGCCGACGAGATATCCGATGGCACATCGATAGGCGACGCCGTCAAGCGACCGCCGCCCTGTAGCCAGGCTTCGTCAGCCGCACGCTGCACCGCGTAACCGAAACCGTTGAGCATACGCTCGGTATGATCGCGCGTCGGTGCCGGCTCGCGCACCCGCGTCTCACCCTCGGCATAGAGCCCTGCCAGCAAGAGACAGGACTTCACCTGGGCACTGGCCATGGGCATGTCATAACGAATGCCGCGCAGCGCCTGGCCACCGCGAATCGTCAGCGGTGGCCGACCGCCTTCAGCGGTTTCGATCACTGCGCCCATCTCGCGCAGCGGATCGGCTACCCGTCCCATCGGCCGCTTGTTGAGCGACACATCACCGGTCAACTCGGTATCGAAGGCCTGCCCGGCCAGCAAGCCTGCGAACAGGCGCATGGCGGTGCCCGAATTGCCTACATAAAGAGGGCCGGCAGGCGCCGTCAGGCCATGCAGGCCGACACCATGGATGGTCACGCGCCCCTGGTGTGGACCTTCGATGGCGACGCCCATTTCACGAAATGCCTGCAACGTCGCCAGACTATCCTCACCCTCGAGGAAGCCATGCACGTCGGTCACGCCTTCAGCAAGTGCACCGAGCATGATCGAGCGGTGCGAGATCGATTTGTCTCCCGGCACGCGGATCCGACCGCGCACATCGCCACCGGGAGTCACGCGGTAACGGATATTGCGTTGTTCCATCGCTTGATAACTCGTCTGGTTCAAAAGCGTATCGAAATACTGCCGCGCATGATTGGCACGATCGAAGATCGCCAGCATGGCATCGCCATCGTTATCGGTCACGGCACGGCGCAAACGGGCAACGCCCGTCTCGAATTCATCCAGTGCACCAAGCACTGCTTCGCGGTTGGCACTGAAAATATCGCGCCACATGACCGGGTCGCTACCGGCGATGCGTGTAAAGTCGCGAAAGCCCCCCGCCGCATAGCGAAAGATTTCCAGGCGCTCGTCCTGACGCGCCAAGGTGTCGACCAACGAAAACGCCAACAAATGCGGGAGATGGCTAGTGCGCGCCAGGACCTGATCGTGGCGTGCCACGTCCATTTCGAGAAGCTCCGCCCCACAAGCCGCCCATAGCGCTCGTACACGGGCCAAGGCGTCGGGATCGGTATCGGCACGCGGCGTCAGTATCACCTTGTGGCGGCGATAAAGTGCAGAGTTGGACGCCGCTAAACCGCTTCTTTCGGATCCCGCGATCGGATGCCCCGGCACGAAGCGCGGCGGCATGCCATCGAAGGCCCGCTGGACCGCTGCCTCGATGGCACCTTTGGTACTGCCGACGTCGGTGATTACCTGTTCGCCTAGATGCGGCGCCAATTCGCGTAGCACAGCTTCCATCGCCAATACCGGCACCGCCAGCACGATCAAGCTGCTTTCGGCTACCCAAGGCGCCAGCTCCGTGCTGCCGGCATCGATCAGCCCCATGTCGATGCCGCGCGCTACTTCGTCAGCGTCACGATCACAGGCCAGAATACGCCCCGCAAAACCCGCTTCCTTCAAGGCTGCCGCCAACGAACCGCCGATCAGGCCCAACCCAATGATGAGGATACCGCGCTCGGTCGGCGCACAGGACTGCTCCGACATTTACAACACACCCACGGGATAAGATCCCAACACCTTGAGCTCGGCAGCACGCAACGTAATCTCCTCCAGCACCGCCGCGACCTGTGGATCGTCGCGATGGCCCTTGAAGTCGATGAAGAACACGTAATTCCAGACCCCAGTACGTGACGGCCGCGTCTCGACGCGCGTCAGATCGATCTTGTGACGGTGGAACGGCTCGAGCAGATCGTGCAGCGCCCCGGGCTGGTTGCGCATGGCCACGACGATGGACGTCTTGTCATCCTCGGAGAGCGGCGTGTCCTGGTGCCCGATGATCAGAAAGCGTGTCGAGTTGTCGGGACGGTCCTCGATCTTCTCGGCGACCTTCTCGAGCTCGTAACGCTTGGCGGCCATGTCGCCGGCAATCGCGGCGCTGTGCCATTCGCTCTTGATCAGGCGCGCCGCCTCGGCATTGGACGACACCGGCACCCGCTCGGCATTGGGATAATGCGCGTCCAGCCACTTGCGGCACTGCGCCAGGGACTGGGGATGCGAATAAATGCGCGAGACCTTGTCGCGGCGCGTATTGCTGGACACCAAGAGATGGTGGTGAATACGCAGCACCACCTCGCCACAGATGCGCAGGCTGGCATCCATGAAGGTATCCAAGGTGCTGTTGACGATTCCCTCGGTGGAGTTTTCCACCGGGACCACGCCAAAATGCGCAGCCCCCGCTTCCACCTCGCGAAAGACTTCATCGATGGCTGCCATCGGCAAGCTTACCGCACTGTCGCCGAAATGCTTGAGCGCCGCCTGCTGAGTGAACGTGCCCTCGGGGCCGAGATAGGCGACCTTGACCGGCCGCTCCAGCGCCAGACACGCTGACATGATCTCGCGGAACAAGCGCGCCATTTCCTCGTCGTCGAGGGGACCTTTGTTCAGCGCCATGATGCGACGCAATACCTGAGCCTCGCGCTCGGGGCGATAGAACGTCGCTTGCGGATCGCTGTCGTTTTTCACCTGCGCTACTTGCTGTGCGCAGTGCGCGCGTTCGCTGACCAGCTTGAGAATCTCGCTATCCAGCGTATCGATTCGCTCGCGCAATGCCGGCAGGTCAGCCGACGTGATAGGGGCATCGTTATCGGACATGTCATGATCAGCCATGGCGTCGTTCGAACTCCCGCATGAAATCGACCAGCGCATCCACTGCCGCTTCCGGCACGGCGTTGTACAGGCTGGCACGCATGCCGCCTACGCTGCGGTGGCCCTTGAGATTCAAAAGCCCCGCCGCCTCGGCATCATTCAAGAACGCATCGTTGAGCGACTCATCGGCCAGCACAAACGGCACGTTCATGCGCGAACGATTGGACATGGCAATGGGGCTGGAATAGAAGTCGCTGGCATCGATGGTCGCATATAGCTTTTCGGATTTGCGCGCGTTGAGCCGGTCCATCGCCTCGACTCCCCCCATGTCGTGGCGCAACCAGTCGAAGACCAGCCCCGCCAGATACCAGGCATACGTCGGCGGCGTATTGAACATCGAACCGTTCTCGGCCATGACACGATAGTTGAACATGGTCGGTGTGTTCGGCAAGGCGCGCTCGAGCAGATCGTCACGCACGATGACCAACGTCAGCCCCGCCGGGCCGATATTCTTCTGCGCTCCGGCATAGATGACGCCGAAGCGGGACACATCCAGCGGCTCGGAGAGAATCGACGACGACATATCGCATACCAGCGGCACGTCACCGACCTCGGGAATGTAATCGAATGCCAGGCCACCGATGGTTTCGTTGGCCGTATAATGCAGATAGGCAGCATCCGACGACAAGGCGATGTCCTCAGGCCGCGGCACCGCGGTCAGTCCATTGGCCTCGCTGGAGGCCGCCACGTGCGCACCCGCCAGATGGCGTGCCTCGGCAATCGCTTTCTTGCCCCAGATACCAGTGTATAGATAGTTCGGTGTACCGCCCGTGCCCAGCAGATTATAAGGCACCATCGCGAACTGGCTGGATGCGCCGCCCTGCATGAACAGAACGCGATAATTGTCGGGCACGGCCAGCAGCGCACGCAGGTCGCGCTCGGCACGCGCAGCGATTTCCGCGAAAGCATCGCTGCGGTGGCTCATTTCCATGACCGACAGGCCGCGCCCTTGATAGTCGAGCAATTCGTCGCGGGCGCGCTCAAGCACGGGGCCGGGCAGCGCCGCTGGACCGGCACAGAAGTTGAACTTGCGTGTCATCAGCGTGATTCCAAACGTAAAACGACCACTCCCGAAGGAGCGGCCGCATTGAGACTCAATCGCCTTGTGGCGCCTCGTCATCATCCAGCGCGGGCGTCGCCTCTTCGATCACCGCCCCTTCTTCATCGGAGGCTAGCGCCTCGCCTGGCTCATCGACCCGCACCGTAGCGACCAGACGCTCGCCTTCGCCAGTGCGAATCAGGGTAACCCCTTGCGTATTACGTGAACTGACCGAAATTTCTTCGACCCGCGTGCGCACCAATGTGCCCTTGTCGGTGATTAGCATCATCTCATCGCTGTCGCGGACCTGAATCGCCGCCACCATGGCACCATTGCGCCGCGAGGTTTGCATGGCGATGACTCCTTGCCCGCCGCGTCCACGCAGCGGAAACTCATCGAGACGCGTGCGTTTGCCATAGCCATTCTCGGAGGCGGTCAGGATATAGGCCTGATCTTCACTGACCGCCTGGACCGGAGTTTCCTCGGCAACGTCACCGGTGTCGTCAGCCTCGGTATCGATGGTCAACGATTGCGGAATGATCAAGCTGATCACCTCGGCGTCGCCCTGCAGGCGCATGCCACGTACACCACGAGCGGTGCGGCCCATGGCGCGTGCGTTGCCTTCCTCGAAGCGAATGGCCTTGCCGTTGGACGAGAACAGCATCGCATGATCGTTGCCGGAGGTGATCGCGGCGCCGACCAGGCGGTCGTTTTCTTCGAGGTCGATGGCGATCAAGCCCACGCTGCGCGGCCGCGAGAATTGCTCCAGCGAGGTCCGCTTGACGGTCCCCTTGGCGGTAGCGAAGAAGATGTAGCAGTCGTCGCGGTATTCGCGTACCGGCAGGATGGCGTTGATCGACTCGCCATCATCCAATGGCAGCATGTTGACCAGCGGCTTGCCGCGCGAACCACGGCTGGCGTTGGGCATCTCGTAGACTTTGAGCCAGTAGACCTTGCCACGGTTGGAGAACAGCAGCATGGTGTCATGCGTCGAGGCCACCAACAGGTGCTCGATGATGTCCTCGTCTTTCATGGTGGTCGCCGACTTGCCACGTCCGCCACGCCGCTGAGCCTGGTAGTCGGAAAGCGGCTGCGTCTTGGCATAGCCGCTGCGCGAGATGGTGACCACCATGTCTTCTTCGTTGATCAGATCCTCGATGGTCAGGTCCAGATGGCTGGCCTGGATCTCGGTCTTGCGGTCATCGCCGTACTGATCGCGAATCGCGCCAAGTTCCTCGCGAATGACCTCAAGCAGCCGCTCCGGAGAAGCGAGAATCTCGTTGAGCTCGGCGATACGCTGGAGGATCGACAGGTATTCGTCGAGCAATTTTTCGGTTTCGAGCCCCGTCAGACGGTGCAGGCGCAATTCCAGAATGGCCTGCGCCTGGGCCGGTGACAGGCGGTATTCACGCTCGTTGTCGGCGAGTCCGTAGCCTTCGTCGAGATCTTCCGGCTTGCAGGACGTCGCTCCGGCGCGCTCGAGCATGCCGGTGACTTGCCCCGGTTGCCAGGCACGTGCGACCAGCTTTTCCTTGGCTTCGGTGGCCGAGGGCGACGCCTTGATGAGTTCGATCACATCATCGATGTTGGAGATCGCCACGGCCAGACCCTCGAGAATATGGCCACGGTCGCGCGCCTTCTTGAGCTCGAACAACGTGCGCCGCGTCACCACCTCACGACGGTGGCGAATGAACGACTCGAGAATCTCCTTGAGATTCAGGATCTTCGGCTGGCCGTTATCCAGCGCCACCATGTTGATGCCGAATACGGTCTGCAGCTGAGTATGTGCGAACAGGTTGTTGACGACCACTTCGCCGGACTCGCCGCGCTTGACCTCGATCACCACGCGCAGACCTTCCTTGTCGGACTCGTCGCGCAACTCGGCGATGCCGTCGATACGCTTATCCTTGACCAGCTCGGCGATCTTCTCGATCAAGCGCGCCTTGTTCACCTGATAAGGCAGTTCGGTGACGATGATGTGATCGCGTCCGGTCTTGTCGTCATGCTCGATGGTATGATGAGCCCGCACATAAATGCGCCCGCGCCCGGTACGGTACGCATCGAGAATTCCCGCACGGCCATTGATGATCCCGCCGGTGGGAAAATCGGGGGCCGGGATATACGCCATGAGATCGTCGATGCTGAGCGTGTAATCGTCGATCAGTGCCAGGCAGCCATCGATTACCTCGCGCATGTTGTGCGGCGGGATGTTGGTCGCCATGCCCACAGCGATGCCCGAGGCCCCGTTGACCAGCAGGTTGGGGACCTTGGTCGGCAACACCTCGGGGATGCGTTCGGTGCCATCGTAGTTGTCGACCCAGTCGACAGTATCTTTTTCCAGATCGGTGAGGAGGTCATGGGCGAGGCGTGCCATGCGCACCTCGGTGTAACGCATCGCCGCCGCACTGTCACCGTCGATGGAACCGAAGTTACCCTGACCATCGACCAGCACATAGCGCATCGAGAATGTCTGCGCCATACGCACGATGGTGTCGTAGACCGCGCTATCCCCGTGCGGGTGATATTTACCGATCACATCACCCACGACACGGGCCGATTTCTTGTAGGCTTTGTTCCAGTCATTGCTGAGTTCATGCATGGCGAACAATACGCGCCGGTGTACGGGCTTGAGGCCATCCCGTACATCCGGCAACGCACGGCCGATGATCACGCTCATGGCGTAATCGAGATACGACTGTTTAAGCTCGTCCTCGATATTGACTGGCAGAATTTCTCTGGCGATCTCACCCATGGGTCGTTCAATCCTTTGCACCGCGCCATACCATCGGTCATGGCACTGAATGAAACGAACAGCGACCTCACGGAGCACGAAGCCCCGCAGGTCACTCTTCAGCGCTCGACGCCAATGGCTGTCACAGCAATCATTGAGCTTCGATGGCGGGCCCACACCTCAAAGGGCCCGAATCACGCCATCATACCATTTCACATGGCAATGCGGCAGGCTTGGTCAATGCAATCGCTCGCTCCGCACGAGCGCGAGCAAAACACGCCTTTTCATATACCGCTGATACGTGCATCCGACTGGGGAGTGGCACCCGCCTTGGCGTTTCGCCATAATGAGCCCCTTTGTGACGGAATAGGCTCATGTGGTTCAAGCACTTGCATCTCTACCGCCTGCACGACACGACACCCATCGCGCTCGAGACACTCGAATCGGCTCTGGAGGCCTTCGCCTTTCGTCCAGTGTCGCCGAGTGAAGGCAAGCGCCTCGGCTGGCAACGCCCTGCGGGGCGGCACGGTCAACAGCTCGCCCATGAGATCCAGGGCCATCGCCTGCTTTCACTGCTGCGCCAAGAACGCCTGCTACCAGCCTCGGTAGTCCGCGAGGAAGTAGAAGAACGCGCCGCCGAGCGCGAGGCTGCCGAAGGTCGCCCATTGCCACGCCGCGAGCGCCAGGCACTCAAGGAACAGGTCGTGGAGGAATTTCTGCCACGCGCCTTCACGCGTAGCCAGCGCATTGATATATGGTGGGATACTCGTCGTGGCCTCATCGCCGTCAATTGCGCCAGCCGCGCCCGCGCCGAGGATGCTCTCGACCTGCTGCGTCAGTCGCTGGGCTCGTTGAAGGTCACGCCGCTGGCCGTGCGCCAACTGCCCTCGCGCAGCATGACCGCCTGGCTCGCGGATATCGCTTCGCGTCCCGAAGGGCTGCAGCTGGGCGATCAGGTCGAACTCAAGGACGCCAATGGCGACGATGGCGTGTGGCGTGCACGAGGCATCGACCTCGACGGCGAAGAAGTGCAAAGTGTGCTCGCCAGTGGGCGTCAGGCTAGCCGCTTGGCGCTGGATGTCGAAGATCAGCTATCGCTGGTCTTGCACGACGACCTGACACTCAAATCGCTGCGCTTCGCCGACGCCGTGCTCGACGAAGCCGCTCAACAAGAAGGCGATGACGACCCCACGCTACGCCTGGAAACGGACTTCGCTCTCATGGCCCAAGTGCTCTCTGGATTCATCGAACAACTCATCGAATGGCTGGGCGGCGAAGCCGACCCGGCAGCGCCTACATCATGACGCACGCACCGACTCCCCAATCCGCTCCCCAAGATTTCGACGCCATTCGTCCTTATCAAGACGATGAGGTGGCGACGGTACTCGACCGTCTGGCCCATTGCGACGAACTGCTCGATGCGATCACGCACTTTCGCCTCCCCCGGCTGGCGCGTTACGCGCCCCCCGTGGCGCGTTTCATCGCGCGTCTAGGGCTACAACACGAAATGCGCAACATCGAGAGCGTCGCCGCCTTTCAGCAACGCATCGCCCGCTATATGGCGCGAATGATCGCCACCACCACGGATGCCTTCGAGATCGAAGGGCTCGAGCACCTCGACGCCGACAAGGCCTATCTATTCATCGGCAATCATCGCGATATCGCCATGGACCCGGCGTTCGTCAATTACGCGCTCTACCAGAAAGGACGCAATACCGTACGCATCGCGATTGGCGACAATCTACTACAAAAGCCATTCGTCAATGACCTGATGCGTCTCAACAAGAGTTTCATCGTGCCGCGTTCGGCCAAGGGCAAGCGAGCGATGCTGCAGGCGTATCAGACGTTATCGCGCTATATCCGCCATTCGATCACCACGGATAATCACTCGATCTGGATCGCCGAGCGCGAAGGGCGCGCCAAGGACGGTATCGACTGCGCCGATACCGCTATCGTCAAGATGCTGGGCATGGCCCAGCGCATGGACGGCGGCGAGGCCGATATTGGTGCCGCAGTATCCGAGCTACGCCTCGTGCCGGTGTCCATCAGCTACGAATACGACCCCTGCGATCTGCAGAAGGCACGCGAGTTGTACGCCCGTCATACGGAGGGCCGTTACGACAAAGTCGAATTCGAGGATATTCAATCCATCGTCGCCGGCATCACAGGCCACAAGGGCCGTATCCGCCTGACCTTCGGCACGCCCCTGAGAAGTGATTTCGCGAGCCCGGAAGCTATCACCGAGGAAATCGATCACCAGGTACTGGCTCACTACCATATGTTCCCCAGCCACCAACTCGCGCTAGAGGCCACGGGGCTGGCACCGGAACTGGTCGACTTGAGCGAGGTCACCGATGCCGACCGTGCACGCTTCGAAGCACGCCTGGCCACGGTACCCGATCACCTGCGTCATTGGTGGCTACGCCAATACGCCAACCCCATTCTCAACCGCGCCGGATATATCGAGGAAGACGCCTGACGCGTCACTTCCGCCAGAACGTGGGCGTCAACAGCACCAGCACGGTGAGGATTTCAAGGCGCCCCATCAACATGCCCAGACTCAAGAGCCACTTGGCGGCGTCGGGCAGCGACGCGAAATTACCCGCCGGTCCGATGACCGGCCCCAGGCCAGGGCCGACGTTGGAGACGGCGGTGGCCGCCCCCGAAAGCGCCGTCACCAGGTCAAGCCCCAGCAGCGCTAGTCCCAGCGCCAGACCTGCAATCGTCAGAAAGAAAAAGAAGGAAAACGCGATGACCCCGCGCACGACTTCGTCGCTCAGCGGGTTGCCATTATAGCGTTGCGCGAAGATCCCCTGAGCATGCACGAGATGGCGCAGCTGGGTGAACAGCATGATGGCGCCGATCTGAAAGCGGAATATTTTCATGCCGCCACTCGTGGACCCGCTACAGCCGCCAACGAAGGTCAGATAAAAGAACGCAGCGACGACCAGCGGCCCCCATTGAGTGTAGTCGTCGGAGGCATAGCCGGTGGTGGTGACCACCGAGATGACGTTGAAGGCGACTTGGGTCAGCGCTTCGAAGAACGGCACACCCCCGGCGACGCGATACGCGGTCAATCCCAGTATCACCACCGCCAACAGCCCCATCAGCCCTCGCACCTGCTGGTCCCGCCACAGGACATTCGGCGTATCGCGCAACGCGCGAATGAACAGCACGAACGGCAGCGCGCCGCACAGCATGAAGAACGAGGCCAACCACAGAATCAGCGGACGCTCATGATAGACCCCGAAGGACGCATCCGAGTTGGCAAAGCCTCCGGTGGCCATGGAGCTCATGGCATGCACGACGGCATCCAGCGGCGTCATGCCCGCCAGGTAGTACGTCAGCATTGCCAGCAAGGTTCCGCCCAGGTAGATGGCGCCACTCGCCTTGGCGATACCGCCAGCGCGTGGCAGCACCTTGTCGGACCAGTCCGACGACTCGGTTTGAAACAAACGCATGCCGCCAACCTTGAGAAACGGCAGGATAGCGATCGCCATGACGATGATGCCGATACCACCCAGCCACTGCATCAAGCCGCGCCACAATTTAAGGCCGTCGGAGAGACCGTCGATGCCCACCAGCACCGTCGACCCGGTGGTGGTGATCGCCGAGACGGACTCGAAGACGGCATCAGCGAAGGACAGTTGCGGCGCCCCCAGAATCAACGGCAGGCTAGCCCCGGCACTCACCAGCACCCAGCTCAAGGTCGTAAGAATGAACATCTGACGCGGACGCAGCAGAATCTCGATGCCATGCGTGACCAACCACATAAGGCATGCAGCACCCGCCACGATGGCGATCGACAGCGCGAAGGCAATGCGGTCGGGGTCATTCTCCAGGGTCAGCACGCCGAGCGGCACGATCATCAAGATCGCCAGCACGCCCAGCAATACCGCCAGAATCCTGACCACCGGCGCGGACACTACCAGGCTGCGCTTGATGCGTGGGTGTATCACCGCCACCAGCCTTCCTCCTCGCCCCTGCGTCGCCGACGTCCCATGATCCACGCTGGCACGATAAAGCGGCGCATCGTTATAAACGGGCGCTACTATAAAGGGTGCACGGTCGTTTCTCTACTCGCGCGTCTCCACTCGCGGCCGTCCCGTCACCGTGACGGCCTACTGCCGTCCACCGCGAGGATATGCTATCGTCCGCAACATTGCCCTGCGCGTCGATTCGCGACGCCGTGAATGCACGGCACGCGTTCCCGCATGCGCCACACGGCCACACGGCCATACGGAGAAAGCCCCCATGAGTTCCGCGTCTGAAATGCAGAAAGTCCGGATCATCAACGAGCTGCGTGAATTCATCAAGAAACTGCTGCAGGATCCGGCGATTCTCGAGCAATCGCTCAGCATCGCCCGCGCCCATTACACCGACGGTGACAGTCAACAGATGTGGGCCACCATTGCCAACGAAATCTCGGACAATACCAGCGTGCATATTCCCGAAGACCCTAGCGAGCACTCGGAAGCCGACCGACTGTTTCTGGAAGTGTTGAAGGAAGTCGTCGACGAAGGGAAGGCGTTGTACTGAAGGTTTAAGCTGGAAGCTGGAAGTTTTAAGAAGGAAGAGGGAAGGAAGAAGAACGAAAGGGATACGAGAGAATCTAAAAGGCCGGCGACTGCCGGCCTTTTGCTTGTTAGAAAGTCGCTTGGTCACACCTTAGCTATTGGCAACACAGCTATCAGGCACGACATCGTCGCTAATACCTTTCGATGCAGTACATTCCCACCCTCCATCGTCTTGGCGCTCAAGCGTCAAAGTTTCGTTGGAGAAATTTCCTTCATCATCAAACTTAAAGGTCAGTTTCGGTTGCTTTTTGTCGTCACCGAACTGATCAACCGTAATTTTACCATTCTGAACTGCACTATCCGAAAGACCAAGATCGGAGGCTGCCGAGGGCGTGTCGCCCTCCTGAACCGCCAGTTCCGCCGGCGTTTGCAGTGACTTGAGGGTCGCGAGTGCAGAGCTGACTTCCGAACGCGCGACGTAGTTCTGATACTGCGGGATGGCGATGGCGGCGAGGATGCCGATGATCGCGACGACGATCATGAGTTCGATGAGTGTAAAACCGCGTTGTTGATGTTCCATTGAGTTCTCCTGTACCCCCTTGTTGAATGCCCTGTTGTTCGCCTTTTTGGCGAGCCCGACGGGGCGGATGATGACGCGTTGCGGACGCTCCAGCGATGTGCCGCCCCTGCCGGCTCTCCGCGAGGCAGCCGCCCACGATGTTACATTAAATTACACTTATCATGCTGGCAAGATAATCGAGATTAAAGTTTTCCCGATTTCGGTCGATTACATGAAAAAACTAATTGACTAGATATCTCATGCCCAAGGTCACTAAAGCGGTCATGCATGGGGTAGAATGCGAGAAATTACGGGGTATCGGCCGCCCCATCTGGTCGCTCCTTTTGGTGTCGAAACGCTTATGCACTCGTCTTCATCATCGTATCCTCCCGCCTCCGGCAGGCCGCTTTTGAAAGGGCTCGCCGCACGCCTGGTCACGGAAGGCCTGATCGAGGAATCCAAGGCACAGCATGCCATGGAGGCCGTGCACGATACGCATCAGTCAGTGCTCGAGTATGTCATCGAGCAACGCTGGGTTGCCGCGCGCGAGGCCACCCAGAGTTCCGCATGGGAATATGGCCTGCCGTTCGTCGATCTGGAAGCCATCAGTACCGAGCGCCTGCCCATCGGCGAGGGGCTGTCCGACACACTGATCCGCCGTCTCGGGATCTTGCCGCTAGCGCGTGGCGAGCGCCATATCAGTGTGGCGATCCCCTACCCCTCGACGCTGTCCAAACTCGATGAACTGCAATTCACTACCGGCCTCACCGCCGAGGGCGTGCTGGTGGCCGCCGATCAGTTGCAGCCGGCCATCGAGCGGTATCTCGTCCAACGCGAGACGCACGGTATGCTCGAGGCCCTCGACGATGCCAGCGAAGCGCTCGAGACGCTCGACCTCGACGATGTAGAGCCTCTCAATGAAGGGCTCGACACCGATGACGACGATGCCCCGGTGGTGCGCTTCGTGCACAAGATGATGCTCGATGCCGCGCGGCGTGGTGCCTCGGACATTCACTTCGAGCCTTATGAGTCGACCTTCCGCATCCGCTTTCGTATCGATGGCATCCTGGTCGAAGTGGCGCGGCCGCCGTTCAATTTGCGCGCCCGTCTTTCGGCACGTCTCAAGGTCATGTCGCGTCTGGATATCTCCGAGCGTCGTTTGCCGCAGGATGGCGCCATCAAACTGCGTGTCTCGGCCTCTCGTACCATCGACTTCCGCGTCAGCACGCTACCCACCGTCCACGGCGAGAAAATCGTGCTGCGCTTGCTGGATGCCGGCGCTACACGCCTGGGAATCGATGCACTAGGCTTCAGCGAATCGCAAAAGGCGTTGTTCGAACACGCGCTCGCGCAGCCGCAGGGGATGATACTCGCCACCGGTCCTACCGGCAGCGGCAAGACCGTGACTCTGTATACCGGGCTCAACATTCTCAATACCGACGCGCGCAACATCGCCACCGCCGAGGACCCCGTCGAGCTCAAGCTGGATGGCATCAACCAAGTCAATGTGCTGCCCAAGATCGGGCTGGATTTCGCCAGCGCACTGCGCGCCTTCCTGCGCCAGGACCCCGATGTCGTGATGGTCGGTGAGGTCCGCGACCTGGAAACCGCAGAGATCTCCGTCAAGGCCGCGCAGACCGGCCACCTGGTACTGTCGACGCTACACACCAACTCAGCGGCCGAAACCCTGACGCGACTGCGCAACATGGGCGTGGCGGCCTACAACATTGCAAGCTCGGTGACGCTGATCGTCGCCCAGCGCCTGTTGCGTCAGTTGTGCCCCCACTGCAAGTCACCTGTCGAGCTTCCTCGGCAACTCTTCCTTGAGGCGGGCTTCACGACAGACGAAATCGAGACCGCGACCTGCTATCGCGCCACGGGCTGTACGCAATGCACCCACGGCTACAAAGGGCGCGTCGGTCTCTATGAAGTACTCCCCGTCAGCGAGGCCATGAGCAAACTGATCATGGCCGACGGCAATTCATTGGAACTCGGTGAACTGGCCCGTCAAGAAGGCCATCCCGATCTGCGGCGCAGCGGTCTGAGCAAAGTACTCGCAGGCATTACTAGTCTCGAGGAGATCAATCGCGTGGTGCTGGAATGAGCGATCCGGTCAAGTGACATGAGGACAACGACATGGCGGTAGCATCACGCAGCAAGGCACCTCGGCGCGTCGTCCTGCACCGCTGGCGGTGGAAGGGCAAGAACTCACGCGGTGAAACCATTCAAGGTGAACTGGTCGCTGCGGACGAAATGGGCGTACGTCAGGAACTCGGGCGTCAGAACATCCTCGTCAAGCGGATTCAGCGCGTGCGCAGCCCTTTCGGGCTGGGTCGCATACGCCCGCAGGACATCACCTTGTTCGCGCGCCAGATGGCGACCATGATCCGTGCCGGTATTCCCTTGCTACAGGCGTTCAGCGTGGTCTCGGAAAGCCTCAAGCGCCCCGCCATGCACCATCTCATCGAGATACTGATGAATGAAGTCTCGGCCGGCGCCAGCTTCTCCGAAGCACTCTCGCAGCATCCACAGCATTTCGATCGCATGTTCGTCAACATGGTCGAAGCCGGCGAGCAATCCGGCTCGCTGGATCGCATGCTGGAGCGCGTCGCCAGCTATAAGGAAAAGATCGACTCGCTGCGGTCCCGCGTGCGCAAGGCGCTTTATTATCCCGCCGCCGTCGTGCTCGTGGGCATGGGGGTGACCGCCCTGCTGCTAGTCAAGGTCGTACCGCAATTCGAGAGTTTGTTTCGCGGCTTCGGCGCCGATTTACCCGCCTTCACGCAATTGACCATCCATCTCTCGACGTGGGTCCAGGCCTATTGGCCACACGTGCTTGGCGCCTTCATCGCTGCCGGCTTGCTGATACGTCTCGGCATACGGCGCTCGCCGCGCTTCGCCTATCACATCGATGGGCTGATACTGCGCCTACCGGTGATCGGCGATATCCTCGACAAGTCGTCGGTAGCGCGTTTCTCGCGAACCTTGGCGACGACCTTCAGCGCCGGAGTGCCCCTGGTCGAATCGCTGCATACCGCAGCAGGCTCGACCGGCAACCGTATCTACCAGCGTGCCATCAACGAGGTGCGTGAACACGTCGCCAGCGGCCAGCAACTCAACTTCGCCATGCGCGCCACCGGGCGCTTTCCCAACCTGGCCGTGCAGATGATCGGGGTCGGCGAAGAATCCGGCGCACTGGACGCGATGCTCAACAAGGTGGCGGATTTCTACGAGGAAGACGTCGACACCAAGGTCGACGCCCTGACATCGTTGCTCGAACCCTTCATCATCGTGGTGCTGGGCGTGCTGGTCGGCGGTCTCGTGGTGTCGATGTACCTGCCGATCTTCGAGATGGGGTCGGCAATCTAGACAGACCTCAGACATTGGTACGTTTCTCATTCATCCGCCCCGGCATTTCGCCGGGCGCGTTCGTTGCAGGAGTGGCACGTTGCTCGCCGATATTCCTTTACCGTGGCTGGCCATCATGGCGTTCGTCCTCGGTACCTTGCTGGGCAGTTTTCTCAATGTCGTGATCGTACGTCTGCCGGTAATGCTGATGCAGCAATGGCGTCAGGAATCCCGCGATGCGCTGGCGCTACCCGCGGAAGAGGTAGCGCGCTACAACCTGTGCACGCCACGCTCGCAATGTCCGAGCTGCCGCCAGCCCATCGCCTGGCACGACAACCTGCCTCTCATTGGCTGGTTCAAGCGCCGTGGCCGCTGCGCGCACTGCCAGGCACGTATCAGCGTGCAATATCCGTTGATCGAACTGATGGCGGGCTTGTTGATGGCGAGCGTCATCATCGTGCATGGCGCCACCTGGGCAGCGCTGGCCTGGAGCGGACTGTGCCTGGCGTTGCTGGTTCTGGCCGTCATCGATCTGCGCACCCAGTTGCTCCCCGATATCATCACACTGCCTTTGCTCTGGGCCGGCCTGCTTTATCAGCTCTTCTTTCAGCCTTATATGCTCGAGAATGCCGTTGTCGGCGCAATGGCCGGTTATGTGCTGCTGTGGAGCTTCTACTGGCTGTTCAAGTGGCTGACCAAAAAGGAAGGCATGGGCTACGGTGATTTCAAGCTGCTGGCGGCGCTGGGTGCCTGGCTCGGCTGGACGATGCTGCCGATGCTACTGATGCTCTCCGCCGGGCTGGGTGCGATCATCGGGGGGATGTTGCAGCTCTCGCTGTCACGCTTGCGCGGCATGCCACTCCCCTTCGGTCCCTTTCTCGCCCTCGCCGGTTGGATCGCGGTACTCTTCGGCGCCCCACTACGCGCCTGGACCGGCTTATGAGGAATTTGCCATGATATCCGCCGCTCCCATCATCGGCGTAACCGGTGGCATCGCCTCGGGCAAGTCCACCGTCGCCGCCATGTTCGCCGAACTGGGGATTCCCTGGGTCGATGCCGACCTCGTGGCACGCGATATCGTCGCGCCCGGCGAACCCGCGCTGGACGACATCGTGGCACGTTATGGAAACTCGCTTCTCGACGCGCACGGCGAGTTGCAACGCCGTGCCTTGCGCGACATTGTCTTCGCCGATGATGGCGAGCGTCAGTGGCTGGAAAGCGTCACGCATCCACGCATCCGCCAGCGATTACGCGAGCGTCTCACGGCGATACGCCAGGACGACGCCCCCTATGGGCTACTCGTGTCGCCGCTGCTGTTCGAGACGGATCAAGTCTCGCTGGTCGACCGCCGCCTGGTCATCGATGTACCCGAAACGCTTCAGGTAGCGCGCACTCAAGCACGCGATGAAGTGAGCGAAAGCCAGGCACATGCTATCCTCGCGGCACAGATGCCCCGCCAAGAGCGGCTGGCGCTTGCCGACGATGTGATCGAGAATCATGGTGACATGACGGCGCTGAAAGCGCAGGTCGCCAAGCTCGACGCGCGTTACCGGCAACTATTCGATGGCACCCATCAGGAGCACTCGCTTTAGCATGACGGAGACATCCCAAGACCGCCCCCTTGAAGTCGCTTGCCCCCAGTGCCGCACCAAGGTCGCCTGGACAGCCGACAACCCTTATCGCCCCTTCTGCTCGAAGCGCTGCCGCTTGCTCGATCTAGGCGCCTGGGCCGATGAATCCCACCGCATTGCGGGTGAGCCCGCCATGGACGAAACCGATCTCGACCGCTTGATCGACGACCTGGAGCGCGGCGAACCACGCCAATGAGACATGAACGCCAACGGCCCGCCAAAATGGCGAGCCGTTGGTATGCGATACCGCGCTGTTGCGACGAGCGCGTTACTTCCAAAGGTCGCGAATCGTCGCGATCCCCTGGGCGCCCACTGCACGCGCCTGATCGATATCGTCTCGGGTGACCCCGCCTAGCGCATAAACCGGCATCCCCGCCGTCTCCACCAGCTGCTGAAAATCGTGCCAGCCGACTGGCGCAGAGTCAGGATGGCTAGGGGTCACGCGCACCGGCGAAAAAGTCACGAAATCGCAGCCAATTGCAGCAGCCTGTTCAAGCTGTTGAGGATCATGCGTCGAGGCCCCCAGCCACTTGTCATGTGCAATAGGGCGATGTTTGAGTGCCATCAAGGCACGACTGGGCAGATGGATACCATCGGCATCGATGCTGTCGAGCAGTGCGGGGTCGCCATTGAGCATCAAGCGTGCCTCGTAGCGACGACAAAGCGCCAGCACTTGCTCGGCACGCTTTATATACGCGCTTTCATCCAGCGTCTTGGCACGCAGTTGCACCAGGCACACATGATCGTCGCGCAAGGCGCGCTCGAGCTTGTCGAGAAATACCGTGTCGTCGGCTTCTTCGTCACTGATCAAATACTCGTGCGGCAAGCACACCGCACGCAAGATCGGGTGATTGGCCTCCGGGAACGGGTAATTGTGCAGCTCGTTCTGCGGTACCCAGCGCACCGCTTGGCCTTCGCGCCCAAAGGGCTCGCCCTCGAACTCATGCACCTGCCAGACATCGAGCAAAATGCGTTTGTCGGCATATTCATGGTGAACGCGAATGAGTGGTTGAGCGCGCAGGATCTCGACGCCCAGCTCTTCACGGAGCTCACGCGTGAGCGCTTCGAAACCGGTTTCGTAGGGTGCCAACTTGCCCCCGGGAAATTCCCATAGCCCCCCCTGATCGACGATCGAGGGACGGCGTGCCAGCAGCACGTGACCATCCTCGCGAATGATGGCAGCCGCCGCTACGTGTACCCTTCTCTTCACCATGTTGGTCATTTCACCTTGACTGACTGTTCATGATCCGCGGACCGAAGACGGCCCGCTTATCGCTGCTGCCATCCGCACTCGGCTAGCCGTACTTTACGACTCGCACTCAACTACGGTAGTCGGCATTGATGGAGACATAATCGTGTGACAAGTCTGACGTCCAGACCGTCGCCGCGGTATCTCCGCGTCCCAGATGGATGCGAATCGTGATCTCGGACTCGGCCATGACCGCGCTTCCCGCCTCCTCGGTATACGAAGCCGCGCGACCGCCTCGCTCGACGAGCGCCACACTACCGAGGTCGATAGCGATACGCGACACATCCAGATCGGGTACCGGAGCACGCCCGACCGCCGCCAAAATGCGTCCCCAATTGGCATCACTGGCATAAAGCGCTGTTTTCACCAACGGCGAATGCGCCACGGTAAAGGCAACGTCCAACGCTTCCTGCCGCGCCATCGCCCCTTCGACTTCGAGGGTTACGAACTTGGTCGCGCCCTCGGCATCACGGATGATGGCCTGCGCCAATTCTACCAGCACCTCGGTCAACGCCGCAGCAAAGCGCGACTCGCGCTCGTCGGTATCGATGCGAGCACCGCGTCCGGTGGCCGCCAATGTACAGGCATCGTTGGTCGAGGTATCCGAGTCCACGGTGATGCAGTTGAAAGAGTCATCGACGGCTCGCCGCAATAGTACTTGCAGGCGCTCGTCGTCGATAGCAGCGTCGGTGAAAACGAAGCTCAGCATCGTGGCCATGTCAGGCTTGATCATGCCCGAGCCCTTGGCAATGCCGTTGATCGTCACCATTTGGCCGTCGATCTCGATACACGCCGTGGCCCCTTTGGCACGCGTATCCGTCGTCAGAATGCCTTCGGCTGCCGTCTGCCAGGCATCCGCCGACAACACGGCAAGCGCCTCCGGCAAGGCATCGCATAGCCGACTCACCGGCAGCGACTCGCCGATCACACCGGTCGAAAACGGCAAGACGGACTGTGCGGCGACATCCGCCAGCTCGCCCAGTGCCTGGCAACTCGTCTCGGCATCATGCATGCCTTGCTCACCCGTACCGGCATTGGCATTACCGGTATTGATCAGCAGATAACGCGGCTTTTCCGTCTCGAGATGACGTCGAGCCAAATGAACCGGTGCCGCGCAAAATGCGTTGCGGGTAAACGCCGCCGCCAGCGTCGTTGCCTCGGGCAACTCGACCACCACCAGATCACGGCGCTCCGCTGCTTTGATACCTGCCATCGCCGTTCCCAGGCGAATACCTTCGATGGCCGGCATCGCCGGAAAACTCGCGTCCCCCACCGCCATATTGCCTCTCCTCACGCCACGCTTGCCTTGAGCTCAGTTCAACTGACCGTGGCAATGCTTGTATTTCTTGCCGGAGCCGCAAGGGCACGGGTCGTTGCGGCCCACCTTGGGGCCTTCGCGACGTACCGGCTGTCCATCCTCTTCGTCGCCAGTACGTTCCTCGCCTTCGACGGCCACTGCCTCGGCGGAGGCCACGGCATCTTCATGCACCGGCTGGCTGATCGCGCGTTCGCGCTCCAGCGTGGCACGCCGCTCACGTTCCATCTCATCGACTTCCTCCTGACGCCGTACTTGCACATGACTCAGGATGCGAATGACATCGTGCTTGATGTTGGCCAATAACGACTGGAAGAGCTCAAAGGCTTCACGCTTGTATTCCTGCTTGGGATTCTTCTGTGCATACCCACGCAGATGGATCCCGCGGCGCAGATGATCCATGTGTTGCAGGTGTTCCTTCCAGCGCGTGTCGAGCACTTGCAACATGACCTGCTTTTCGAAGCGGCGCATCAGCTCCGGTCCCACTGCCTCGGCCTTGCTGGCAAAGAGACCGCGATGCTGGTCGTGCAGACGTTCACGCAGCAGGTCTTCATGGAAGTGTTCGTCTTCTTCTGCCCATTGCACCAAGGGCACGTCGAGATTGAACTCCTGCTTGAGATAGTCCTGCAACCCGGCAAGATCCCACTGTTCGGGCAGACTCTGCGCCGGCACATAACTGGTAATGGCCTCGGACAAGACCTGCTCACGAATCTCAGCGATATTGGACGAGAGATCATCGGTAGCAAGCACTTCATCGCGCTGCTGATAAACGACGCGGCGCTGATCGTTGGAAACGTCGTCGTATTCCAGCAACTGCTTGCGGATATCGAAATTGCGACCCTCGACCTTTTTCTGGGCACGCTCGACAGCATTGGACACCATCTTGTGCTCGATCGCCTCGCCGCGCTCCAGGCCCAAGGCATTCATCATCCGCTGCACGCGATCGGAGCCGAACAACCGCATGAGATTGTCTTCCAACGAGAGGAAGAAGCGTGTCGACCCTGGATCGCCCTGACGGCCGGAGCGTCCGCGCAGCTGATTGTCGATGCGCCGCGATTCGTGGCGCTCGGAGCCAATTACGTGAAGACCGCCCGCAGCCAGTACAGCATCGTGGCGTTCCTGCCATGCCGCCTTGAGTGACGCGACCTGATCTTCGGAAGGATCATCGAGAGCCGCCGCTTCAGCTTCCCAGTTACCGCCCAGCACGATATCGGTACCACGCCCGGCCATATTGGTAGCGATGGTCACGGCACCAGGCTGTCCCGCCTGGGCGATGATTTCCGCTTCGCTCTGGTGCTGCTTGGCGTTAAGCACATTGTGCGGCACCTGATACTGCCGCATCAGTTGGGCGAGGTATTCGGAGGTTTCGATCGACGCCGTGCCCACCAAGACGGGACGCCCCGCTTCGCGTTGCGTCTTGACATCATCGATGATGGCTTCGAATTTCTCCTCACTGCTCATGTAGACCGAATCATTATGGTCCACGCGCACCAACGGGCGGTTGGTGGGAATCACCATGACATCCAGCCCGTAGATCTGACGAAACTCGAAGGCCTCGGTATCGGCGGTCCCCGTCATCCCCGACAGCTTGTCATACAGGCGAAAGTAATTCTGGAAGGTCGTCGAGGCCAGTGTTTGACTCTCTTTCTGAATTGTCACGCCTTCCTTGGCCTCGACCGCTTGGTGCAGACCCTCGGACCAGCGGCGACCTGGCATGCTACGTCCGGTATGCTCATCGACGATGACTACTTCATCGTTGTTGATGATGTAATCGACGTCGCGATGATAGAGATGGCGAGCACGCAACGCCGAATGCACATGCTGTAGAAGCCCCAGATTCTGCGCCGAGTACAACGAGTCGTCCGCACCCAGAAGCTCCGTCTCTCTCAATATCCCTTCCAGCTTCTGGTGGCCGGTTTCCGTCAGTTCCACCTGCTTTTGTTTCTCATCGAGAATGAAGTCCCCACTGGTCGGGTCCTCTTCGTCGCTGCACTCCTCGAGCCCCAGGGATAGCTGATTGATACGCCGATAAAGCTCGACGTTTTCTTCGACCGGGCCGGAAATGATCAGCGGTGTGCGCGCCTCGTCGATGAGAATCGAGTCGACTTCATCGATGATCGCGTAGTGCAGCTCGCGCTGAACCTTGTCATCCAGCGAAAACGCCATGTTATCGCGGAGATAGTCGAACCCGAATTCGTTGTTGGTCCCATAGGTGATATCGCAGGCGTAGGCTTCACGCTTCTGGGGCGAAGCCTGGCCGGAATAGATCGTCCCCACGCTGAGGTCGAGAAACTCGTAGAGAGGGCGCATCCACTCGGCATCGCGGCCCGCCAGATAGTCGTTGACCGTCACTACGTGCACGCCCTTCCCCGGCAACGCATTGAGATAGACCGACAGAGTACCGACCAGGGTCTTGCCCTCGCCGGTTTTCATCTCGGCGATGCGCCCTTCGTGCAGCGTCATCCCGCCGACCATCTGCACATCGAAATGACGCATTCCCATCACGCGCTTACTCGCCTCGCGCACGACGGCGAAAGCTTCGGGAAGTATCTTGTCAATGGATTCGCCGGACTCCAGACGCTTGCGGAATTCGCTGGTCTTTGCCGACAGCGAGGCATCATCGAGAGACTCGAAAGTGGGCTCCAGCGCATTAATGGCTTCACTGGCCTTGCGCATGCGTTTGACTTCACGCTCGTTCTTCGAGCCGACAAGCTTACGTACAATGGTATTGAGCATGTGAGATCCTGAAATACAAAAGTGCCTAAAACGTCATATCGGCCCGCATCGACGCGGTGCCGACGTCGATATCAGGCGGTTAGCCACCCGATATCTCGGAACGAGACACTGTGTGGTGGACCTCGGCGCGAGATGACATCCAACCCCACGCTCAACACATGATAGAAACGCTGGGGCAAACGCCACAGGCGAGAAGACCTTGGACGACGACGTCCAGTGCCCAACAAGCGCTTGCGCCGCACCACACGACGCGATTGGGCACGAATGGCTTCCGGCGCCATCAGACAGATCTGCGTCAACCGCCCAGCGATACGTAACGCGTCGGGGTGCATCAACCCTGCCGGCAATAGGCACCCGACCAACAGACCGGCAAGCCACCATTGCGCACGATGGCGCGTGCGGACGCGACGCGGCGGCGTTGAGCTATGGTGCGTAGCGCTGGTCATGCTATCGACGAGCTCCGGCTCATGGTAGATTGCGCAGACATTCTGCTTTCCTTCGCGCGGGCAAGCCCATGAGTATAAAGGCTAAGCGTTTCCGAGCACAGTCCATCCACCATCTCATCGACGGTTCCGGCGAGCTGGGGTCGGTGGTACGTATGGCGAAACTGCTGCAACGGGCCCAACAGCACCTGCGTGCCGGGCTTCCTGTCGAAATCGCCGAACACGTCTACGTCGGGGGCTACCGGGAAGGTGCTCTGACCCTCATCACCGATGGTGCCGTATGGTTGACGTGGCTACGCTATGAACGCCAACGTCTCCTAACATTGCTGCGTCAACTCCCCGAATTTGAAGCCGTACTCGCGCTCAACTTCAAGGTCCGCCCCGTACACCCTCTCAAGGCACCCGCTTATCAGCCACGCGCGCTTTCAACCGAGGCTGCACAACATCTCAAGGCATGCGCCGATGACACTGCAGACCCCAAGCTGAAAAAAGCCCTGGCTCGCCTGGCTTCCCATGCCCCGAACGACGCCTAGCCAGCCGCGTCACCCTAATAAAAAACGCCGACCTATCAGTCGGCGTCAATAAAAGCTTGGTCTTACACCTAATCTTAAAAACGGCTAATCTTACAAACGGCGCGACTATCAAACCAATGCTGGCGCTGCGTACGAGATAGGCGCAGCTTGCGTCTCGTCTTCAAAGGTCACGATTTCCCAGGCATCCTGCTGAGCCATCAAGGCGCGACATAGCTTGTTGTTCAATCCATGGCCAGATTTAACGCCACGGAACTCACCGATAAGGCTATGTCCTAGCTGATACAGATCGCCAATAGCGTCGAGTACCTTATGCTTGACGAACTCATCTTCGTAGCGCAAACCACCCTCGTTCACGATACGGTAATCATCGACGACGATGGCATTATCCAGGCTTCCTCCGAGCGCCAGATTCTGAGCGCGCAGAAACTCGAGATCACGCATGAACCCGAAAGTACGTGCGCGGGAAACTTCCTTCACGAACGAAGTCGTCGAGAAGTCGACGCTTGCTGTCTGTTTCTGGTGCGCAAAGACCGGATGATCGAAGTCGATGGCAAACGCTACTTTAAAGCCGTTATGCGGCAAGAAGCGCGCTTCCTTGTCATCTTCTTCAACCACGAGCTCCCGTTTGATACGGATGAACTTCTTGGCCGCCCCTTGTTCAGCGATGCCCGCCGACTGAATCAAGAAGACGAACGGTCCGGCACTGCCATCCATGATGGGCACTTCCGGAGCACTGAGCTCGACGAAGACATTGTCGATCCCCAACCCAGCAAACGCCGACATCAGATGTTCCACCGTCGCCACCTTGACGCCGTCACGTGAAAGCGCAGTACAAAGCGTCGTGTCGGTGACGTATTCAGCGTTGGCGGCAATCTGCACCACTGGATCGAGATCGGTACGTACGAAGACGACGCCAGTATTGACCGGCGCGGGGCGCAACGTCAGGTAGACCTTTTCACCTGAGTGCAAACCGACACCAGTGGCACGGATGGTATTCTTTAATGTACGTTGTCTAATCATGGGCGTAAGCCAAGCTTGGAAATCGTTATGAAACGCTGTTCACTATAACACCGAACGAACGTTTCAACAAAAAAATGTCGCCTGGCCACGCCTGTGCGCCCAGCATGTCGTCCGATCAATCGGCCTGACGGCGCAAGAACGCCGGGATATCCAGGTAGTCGTCGAGCTCTTGCGACTTACGGCGCGACTCCTGCCGGGACTTAGCCGACTCATCCTGCTCCTTGGCAGCCTGCTGACGCATGACCGTTGGCTGCTGCAGCTTGCGATAATCGGGCGATTCGGCACTGCGTGCCGCCGCAACCGTCTCACGCTGCGGTGTGGCGACTGTCGCTTTTTCCTTGAGACCCTCGAGACCCGCGGCCACCACGGTGACGCGTAACTCGTCGGACAACTCCATATCGATGGAAGTCCCGACCACGATCGTCGCGTCCTGGGAAGCGAATTCCTGCACGGTAGCCCCGACATCGTTGAACTCGCCGATGGATAGGTCCGGCCCCGCCGTGATGTTGACCAGGATCCCGCGCGCGCCATGCAGGTCGATATCTTCCAGCAAGGGACTGCGGATGGCCTTTTCGGCAGCTTCACGTGCACGGTTCTCGCCAGTGGCCGCGCCGGTCCCCATCATCGCCATGCCCATCTCGGACATCACGGTGCGCACGTCGGCAAAGTCGACGTTGATGATGCCAGGACTAGTAATCAGCTCAGCGATCCCCTGAACCGCACCCAGCAGCACGTCGTTGGCGGCGCTGAATGCCGACAGCAGGCTGGCGTTCTTGCCGAGCACTGCGAGCAGCTTTTCGTTGGGGATAGTAATCAGCGAGTCGACATACTCGGACAGCGCCTCCATCCCCTCTTCGGCAGCCCGCATACGCTTGGGCCCCTCGAAGGGGAACGGGCGTGTCACCACCGCCACGGTCAGAATACCCAGTTCCTTGGCGACCTGTGCCACGATAGGCGCGCCGCCGGTACCGGTACCACCGCCCATGCCGGCCGTGATGAACACCATGTCGGCGCCTTGCAGCAGCTCGGCGATCCGTTCACGGTCTTCCGTCGCCGCTTGACGACCAACTTCGGGACTGGCTCCAGCCCCCAACCCTTTGGTGATGTCGCTGCCGAGCTGAAGAACGGTCTTGGCAGCGACGCGTTTGAGCGCCTGAGCGTCGGTATTGGCACAGATGAACTCGACGCCTTCGATGTTGCTTTCAACCATGTGGTTGACGGCATTGCCACCGCCACCACCGACGCCAATCACCTTGATAACCGCGCTGCTAGAAGGTGCGTTATCTACCAGTTCGAACATAAGCCCCGTCTCCTGTGACCGCTACTTGTGCGGCCCTCTCAGAAATTTCCTTTAAACCAGCTTTTGATCCTTTCCAACCCCGAGCGTTCCTGCCTTTGTCCACGTCGGGTATGAGCCTCTTCTCTACGGGGCTGAGCCGACACGACGGCATTACGTTTGGCATCATTCATACCGTAGAGTAGCAAACCCACTCCCGTCGAATAAATCGGGTTACGAACGACATCGGCGAGGCCGCGAACGTTTTGGGGATAAGCAATGCGCACGGGCATGTGAAAGATTTCTTCGGCTAGCTCGACGACACCCTCCATGCGCGACGTACCGCCGGTTAGAACCACCCCGGCCGCCACGAGGTCTTCGTAGCCGCTACGCCGCAATTCTTCGCGCACCAATGTAAACAATTCTTCATAGCGCGGTTCGACTACTTCAGCCAATGCCTGGCGAGACAAATCCCGTGCCGGCCTGTCTCCCACGCTGGGAACCTTGATCATTTCGTCGCTGCTTGCGAGCTGGGTAAGCGCGCAAGCGTATTTGACCTTGATATCTTCCGCGTATTGCGTTGGTGTGCGCAATGCCATGGCAATGTCGTTGGTCACCTGGTCACCCGCGATGGGAATCACCGCCGTATGGCGTATGGCCCCCTCGGTAAACACGGCGATATCGGTGGTACCGCCACCAATATCCACCATGCAAACGCCCAGCTCGCGTTCGTCCTCAGTCAATACCGCATGACTGGAGGCCAGCTGCTCCAGAATGATGTCATCGACTTCCAGACCGCAGCGCCGCACGCATTTTTCAATGTTCTGCACGGCATTCAATGCCGCCGTGACCAAGTGAACCCGCGCCTCGAGACGCACACCCGACATCCCCATGGGCTCACGGATACCTTCCTGGTTGTCGATGGCGAATTCTTGGGGCAACACATGAAGAATACGCTGTCCTTCGGAAATAGCACGTGCGCGTGCCGAATCGATGACACGATCGATATCCGAGGGTGTTACTTCCCGCTCCTTGATAGCCACGACACCGTCGGAATTCATCGAGCTGATATGACTACCCGCCACGCCAACATACACCGAGTGAATATCGCAACCAGCCATCAACTCAGCTTCCTCGACGGCACGCTGAATCGACTGCACGGTCGACTCGATATTGATGACGACCCCTTTTTTCATACCGCGCGAGGGGTGCGAGCCAATACCTGCGATCTCGATGCTTCCATCATCGGAAGGCTGGCCGACGATAGCCACTACCTTGGACGTTCCGATATCCAGCCCGACCACCATGTTGGAAGCATTGGATTGTCCTACCATAGGTCGGGGTCACTCCTCGAACTGCACTGGGTTTGAAATTTATCGATCTATAAAAACGCGTTGGGGTAATTATAGTAACATGTGACTTTATATCACCACCCAACAAATGAAATCGGCCTCAGAATACGGTGATTTTTTCGAAAAGGGAAACCCCCATCGCCCGGATTTCGTGGCCTGGCGCCGAAAAAGGCAACTGCGCCGTTACTCTGTCGCATCTATTTCTGTCTGTCCATGCCAAGCGACGGAAACACCATTGGGATAACGTAAATCAATGTAGCGAATTTGCGACGCCTGCGTCCCCAACTGTCGTTGCCAGGCCGCAGTAAAACGCGCTAGACGAGATTCGAGATCGGCACGCCCCAGGATAACCCATACACTGTCATTAACCTGAAAACGCCAAGCGCCACGATCCTCCAATCGTAATTGCGTTACACGCAAGTCCAAGGTCTTCAGACGGCGTAGCAACGAGTCAAGGTACGCCAGCACTTCAGGCCCACTGCCCTCGGGGCCCGCCAGATCGGGCAAAGGTTCATCGAAGTCATCGACCGGACCCGGCGAGAAAGGCTCTCCATGCGTATTGAGCAGCTTGTCGTCGTTCCAGTGTGCAACTGGCGTTTGTTCGAACAGCTCGAAGCGTAGGGCATCCGGCCATTCTCGCGAAACTTTTACTTCCGACATCCAATCGATATCGCGCGCCTTGTCGCGCACCTGGTCGAGGTCGATGGATAACCAGGTCTCACCGCTGACCAAGGGGGCGAGATTGCGCTGCAAGTAGGCCGCCGAAACGTAGTGCAGATCACCAGCGATGGAGACTCGCTCGATAGGCCGGTCGAGCCAGAGCCACAATGTACGCCCGCCCGCGCCGAACAAAACGATCAACAAGATCAAGCCTAACAAGGCACCACGCAAACCGGCCTCCTTCATTCCCGCGTCACTCACCGATCGTGGTGTCGAGAATCCGCAACACCAGCGCATCGAAATCGCACCCGGCATGCGCCGCCGCTTGCGGCACCAGGCTATGATCGGTCATGCCCGGCACCGTGTTGACCTCGAGTAGCCAGAAGCGTCCCTGCGCATCGCGCATAACATCGACACGCCCCCAACCACTGCCGCCGATCACCTCGAACGCACGGCGGCACAGATCGCCCAGCGCCCGCTCATCGGCGGCCTCGAGACCACACGGCAATAGATAGCGCGTGGTGTCGGAATGATACTTAGCCTCATAATCGTAAAAGCCACTGGGTACCTCGACGCGAATCGCCGGCAACACCTCGTCGCCAAGCAGCGACACGGTATATTCCTCGCCCTGCACGAAACGCTCGGCCATGATGGCGTTATCGAAGCGTGCCGCCTCGGCATGAGCAGCGATCAATTCCTCCCGCGTGTCGACGATGCTGATCCCGATGGTCGAACCTTCGTGCACTGGTTTGATGATCAACGGCAAGCCGAGAGTCTCGATGACCGCATCCCAATCCACTGTACTTTCCAGCATGACGCTTTCCGGCGTGGGCAGACCATGAGCACGCCAGAATTGCTTGGTGCGTTCCTTGTCCATGCCCAGCGCGGAGGCCAGCACACCGCTGCCCGTATAGGGAATATCCATTAGCTCCAGGGCACCCTGCAAAGAGCCGTCCTCACCATCCCGGCCATGCATGGCGATGAAGACACATGCCGGCGCAAGCGCTTCTAATCCGCTCACCCCTCCACCGGCTAAATCGAACCCGCGAGCGTCGACACCGCTGCGCTTGAGCGATGCCAGGATGGCGCGGCCACTGAGCAGCGACACCTCACGTTCGGCAGAACGGCCACCGTATACCACGACGACGCGTCCCGGATGCTGGCGTTGCGCGCCTTCGTTCGTCACGCTGTCATTCATAATTCCATTCCATCCAGATGTAACCGACAATCGGCCAGACGCAACGAGATCCCACCGATATCACCGGCACCCTGGGTGATCAGAATATCGTCGGGGCGCAGCACGCGTGACAACAGCGCCGGTAGCTCCTGCTTGCTTTCGACGAACAATGGATCGACCTGGCCACGCTGACGAATCGATCCGGCCAATGTCCGACCCTCCGCACCCGGAATGGAGGCTTCCCCGGCGCTGTAGACCTCCAGCAGCAACAGTGTGTCCACGCCCGAGAGCACACGCACGAAATCCTCGTACAAATCTCGTGTACGCGAATAGCGATGCGGTTGGTACAGCATGACCAAGCGACGCTCGGGCCATCCCGCGCGCACCGCATCGATGACCATTTCCACCTCACGCGGATGGTGGCCGTAATCGTCGACCAGCATGACCTCGCCTTCAGCAATCGGTGCCGGAAACTGCCCCTGCACTTGGAAACGCCGCCCCACGCCGGCAAAGTTTGCCAAGCCGCGTTGGATAGCTTCGTCGTCGACACCCGCGTCGCTGGCCACGGCGATCGCCGCCAGCGCATTGAGGGCATTATGGCGCCCCGGCATACCCAACTGGATCTCGAGCGGCGCCATGCCCGGCGGGCGCTCGGCGGTAAAATGCACCACGCCACCGCGCTGGACGAAATCGCACAACCGGTAATCGGCATCCTCGGCGAACCCGTAGGTGACGAACTGACGCTGGAGGCGCGGAATCAAACCACGCACGTTGTCATCGTCGAGGCACAGCACCGCCAGCCCGTAGAAAGGCAGATTATGCAAGAATTCCAGGAAGGTATCCTTTAGCCGTGTAAAGTCGCCCCCATAGGTCGCCATATGGTCGGCATCGATATTGGTGACGATCGAAACCATCGGTTGCAAGTGCAGGAACGAGGCATCCGACTCGTCGGCCTCAGCGACCAGGTAATCGCCCTCGCCCAAGCGCGCGTTGGCGCCGGCACTGGTCAGCTTGCCGCCGATCACGAAGGTGGGGTCAAGCCCGCCCTCACCGAGCAGCGTCGAGGTCAAGCTGGTGGTAGTCGTCTTGCCATGCGTTCCCGCGACGGCGATGCCATGGCGAAAACGCATCAACTCGGCAAGCATTTCCGCACGCCGAACGACGGGAATGCGATGCTCACGTGCCCAGCGAATCTCCGGATTCTCGGTATCGACTGCCGTGGAGACGACCAGGACATCGGTCCCCTGGGCATGCTCATCGACGTGCCCGATGCACACACGAATGCCGCAATCGCGCAGATGCCGCGTGACCGGTGACTCACGCAGGTCGCTGCCGCTGACCGTATAGCCCTGATTGGCCAGCACTTCTGCGATCCCGCACATGCCGGCGCCGCCAATGCCCACGAAATGGATATTGTGAATACGGCGCATGCCCAATCCGGTGCGGTTGGGGCGGGTTGGGCCGGAAACGTTATTCGCTGTCAATATTTGCCTCCATGCACCCTGCCACCAGGCGCTCGACCGCCTCCAAGCGCGCCTCGGAGCGTGCCGCAATCGCCATGGTAGCCAAGGTCTCGGGTTCGAGAAGTGCCGCCAACGTCTCGGCGAGACCCGCCGCCGACAGTTGATCCTGCGGCATCAAACGCGCGGCACCGGCATCGACCAACTGTCGCGCATTGAGTGTCTGATGATCATCGACGGCATGCGGAAAAGGCACCAATACCGAAGGCTTGGCCGCTGCGGCGAGCTCGGCAACCGTCAAGGCGCCGGCACGGCAGACAATCAGGTCCGCCCAATCATAGGCTGCCGCCATATCGTCGATGAAAGCACTGACCTCGGCGCTGACGTCCACTGCAGCGTATTCCGATTGCGTCGTAGCTTCCTTGTCGCGCCCCGCTTGATGACGCACTTCGGGACGACGAGTCACCGGCAACTGTGCCACGGCCCGGGGCACATTGGTATTCAGTGCCTGAGCACCCAACGAGCCACCCAATACCAGCAATCGCAAGGGGCGCGCGCGAAGCGTCTCGATATCGCGCGGTAACTCACCCAGCGTCGCAATGTCATCGCGAACGGGGTTTCCCACCACCTTCACCTGGCGTTCGCCGAACGCACCTGGAAAAGCGGCATAGACGCAATCCGCCAGACGCGCTAGATAGCGATTGGTCATCCCGGCCAAGGCGTTTTGTTCATGGATGATCAAGCGCCGCCGCATCAACCAGGCGGCCAGCCCACCGGGGCCGCTGGCGAAGCCGCCCAACCCGACCACCACTTGCGGGTCAAATGTGGCGATCACCTGGCGTGCCTGCCAGATGGCTTTGGTCAGACGCCATGGGGCCAACAACCACCCGGCAATCCCGTTGCCGCGCAAACCAGAGACCTGCACGTGGTGCAAGGTCATATTCGCCGCCGGTACCAATTGGTTTTCAATTCCCCGAGGGCTGCCCAACCATTCCACCACGACACCGCGCTCACGCAGCGCCTTGGCTAGCGACAGAGCAGGCACTACATGGCCGCCGGTTCCGCCCGCCATGATCAGAACACGGGACACTTGCTGATGAGGCACTAGCGCTCTCCTCGTTCTTGCTTCCTGGCTTGGCGTGCCGCCTGAGTGGCACGTGTCTTGGCCCGCATTTCGGCATCGACGCGCAGCAACAAGGCGACCATGACACAGCTGACTGCCAAGCTGGAGCCCCCATAGCTCAATAGCGGTAAAGTCAGCCCTTTGGTGGGCAACATGCCCGCGCTGACAGCAATATTGATGAATGCCTGCGCACCGAACACCAGCGAGATGCCATAGCACAAGTAAGCGGAAAAGGCCCAGCCGCGCAATTCGGCCTTACGCCCGATGCGAAGTCCACGAAAGACAAGCAGCGCGAAAAGACAGACCACACCCACGGCCCCAATCAGGCCTAGCTCTTCGGCCAGCACCGCAAACACGAAATCGGTATGCGCCTCGGGCAAATAAAACAGTTTCTGAATACTGTTACCCAATCCCAGGCCCAGCCAATGCCCACGTCCGAAGGCGATCAATGCTTGCGTCAACTGATAGCCGCTGGAGTATTGTTCTGCCCAAGGGTTCGCGAAGCTGGTAATACGTTCCAGGCGATAGGGCTCGGCCACGGCCAGCAAACCACCAGCCGCCACGACCACGATCATGACAAGCCCAAAACGTCCCAACGGCGCGCCCGACATCAATAGCATGCCCATCATGCAACTGCCGAGCACCACAACGGCCCCGTAATCCGGCTCGAATAGCAACAGTGCGACGTACACCCCGAGCACCACGAATGGGCGCAAGAAGGCTCCCCAGTCACGGCGCACTTCGGGTAGGTAACGTTGCAAATAATCGGCGAAGTAAACGATCAGGCACAACTTGGCAACTTCCGAGGCCTGGATATTGGCAAAGCCCAGGGGGATCCATCGCTTGCTGCCATTGACTTCATGACCGATGAGCAGCACCACTATAAGCAGCACGATACCCAACAACAGAAAACCCGGCCCCCAGGAACGCCAGCGCTCGAGCGGTATACACAGCGCCACGAGCCCTAGCAAGATCGAGCAAAGCACGAACACGCCATGGCGAATACTGAAATAATAAGGATTGCTGGTGAGGCTGGTCGCGATCTCGGACGACGCCGACGTCACCATTATCCAGCCCACCACCAACAACGAGAATGTCGCCAGCAGCAACCACCCATCGGTGGCCTGCCCTTGGGTGGAAAGCCGTTTTTCCCAACGCGCTAGCATGTCATCGCTCCGCCCGGCATCAGCCACTGTCGAAAGGCGTCACCGCGCGCCATGTAATGGGGAAATTGGTCGAGGCTTGCGCACGCGGGCGATAGCATGACGGCATCACCGGCGCGCGCGATAGCCTGCGCCCGCCACATGGCCGCGTCGAGATCGTCGACACGGGTAACCGGGACGCGCCCGGACATGACATGCTCGAGACGCTGAGCATCGCGCCCGAAAACCACGGCTTCGCGCGCATAGCGCATCAGCGGCTCAATCAGTGGCGTAAAATCCGCGCCCTTGCCGTCGCCACCCGCCAGTAGAATCAGGCGTCCCACTAGCACCGGCCCAACGCCATCAATTGCCGCCAATGTCGCCCCCACATTGGTGCCCTTGGAATCATTGATCCAGCGCACGCCCTCACGCTCGACGACCAGTTCGCCACGGTGCGGCAAGCCAGGGAAACGCTCGAGTACACGACGCATCGCCATCAGCGGCAGCCCCAATTGAGTTCCCATCGCCAGAGCCGCCAGAGCATTGGCATGATTGTGTCGCCCTGGCATGCGCACACTACGCGTCGGCATCAATGGCGTATCGCCGTACATGAGCCAGGATTCACCGGCATGCTCGGCGATACCCCAATCGTCACCAGAAGGAGCTTCAGTAGTAAACCGTGCCACGTCGCGCACATCAGTGTCAGGCCATGTGGTGGCATCGTCAGCATTGACGACAGCATGCCGCGCGCCGCGAAAAACGCGCTGCTTCGCCGCCCGATAGCCATGCATGTCGCCGTGGCGATCCAGGTGATCCTCGCAAAGATTGAGAAACGCTGCCGTCTCGGCGCTCAGCCAAGCAATAGTTTCCAACTGGAAGCTCGAGAGTTCGAGTACGAACAACTCGGCATTCGGTGCCTCGGCAAGCAAGTCGAGTGCCGGTGTGCCGAGGTTCCCCCCGACCGCAACGCGATGTCCTGCTTCCCGTGCCATCTCACCAAGCAACGTGGTCACTGTCGACTTGGCATTGGAGCCGGTAATGGCGGCTATCGGCGCACGACTCGCACGTACGAATAGCGCAATCTCGCCGACCACCTGCGGGCCTTCACCCTCTGCATTCACGTGCTCGACGAGTCCCGGCGTGCGCAAATCAATTCCCGGGCTGACCACGATTTCACGCGCCTCGCGCATATCCAGCGCTTGCAGCGGGCCGCACACGACATCGACGTCCGGATAAGTCGCGCGAAAAAACTCCAGGTCTGCGGGCATCTCGCGCGTATCGGCGATCATGAACGGCACTCCCTGACGGGTCAGATGCCGCGCGATCGCCTGGCCGGAGACACCCAGCCCGATGATCAGCGTATATTCAGGGGGCACCTTGGTCATGTCAGCGAATCTTCAACGTCGCCAGCCCCATCAAGACCAGCACGACCGTGATGATCCAGAAACGCACGATCACGCGCGGCTCTGGCCAGCCCTTGAGCTCGAAATGGTGATGCAAAGGGGCCATGCGAAAGATACGTCGCCCCGTCAGCTTGTAGGATCCTACCTGCAGCATGACCGAGACCGTTTCCATCACGAAAACGCCGCCCATGATGAACAGCACTATTTCCTGGCGCACGATGACGGCGACCACCCCCAGCGCCGCACCCAAGGCCAACGCCCCGACATCGCCCATGAACACTTGAGCGGGATAGGTGTTGAACCACAGGAAGCCCAGACCGGCCCCCGCGATGGTGCCACAGAACACGGCCAACTCGCCGGCGCCCGGCACCAGGGGAATATGCAGATATTGCGCGAATATGGTATTGCCACTCGCATAGGCGAAGATCGCCAACCCCATCGCAACGAGCACCGTGGGCATGATCGCCAGGCCGTCGAGACCATCAGTGAGGTTGACCGCGTTGGAGCTGCCGACGATGACTAAATAGGTCAGCACGATGTAGAACAGCCCCAGCGGCACCACGATGTCCTTGAACAACGGGACGATCAGGCTGATCTCGACGGGGCTGGCAGCCGTCAGATACAACACCACCGCCGCGCCGAGCCCGATGGCCGATTGCCAGAAGTACTTCCAACGTGCCGGCAAGCCACGCGGATTCTTCTCGACGACCTTGCGATAATCGTCGACCCAGCCGATGGCACCGAAGCCTAACGTCACGGCCAGCACCAACCAAACGTAGTGGTTGGTCAGATCTCCCCAGAGCAGGGTGCTGATAGCGATGGCAATGAGGATCATCGCACCGCCCATGGTCGGCGTGCCGGCCTTGGAAAGATGCGATTGCGGTCCATCGTCGCGCACCGCTTGGCCGATCTGACGCTCGGCCAGGCGTTTGATGACTTGAGGCCCCAACCACAGGCACAGCATGAGCGCGGTCAGCGTTCCCAGGATCACGCGCAGCGTCAGGTAGTTGAAAACGTTGAAGGCGCTTTGGAAATTCGCCAATAAGTCAGCCAGGAAAAGCAGCATGAGTCGCGTTCACCTTGGTGCATCCGTGCGCAGCTCGGCAATCAAGCGCTCCATGCCGGCACTGCGCGACCCCTTGACCAGCACACTGGCCCCAGAGGGAAGATGGTCGTGGGCGTAACGCACGAGCGTCGCCCAATCATCGAAATGACACGCCGAATCGCCGAATGCCGCCACCACAGGGCGGGCATCGGCACCGAACGTGCCGAGAAAGTCGATCTTCAGTTCCCGCGCAGCGCGGCCCAAGTCAGCATGCAAGCGCTCGCTATCGCGTCCCAGCTCCCCCATGGCGCCTAGGAAGCACCAGCGGGGCGCGGGCATATCGGCCAACACCGCCAGAGCAGCATGGACCGCGCCAGGATTGGCATTGTAAGTATCATCCAGCAGGCGCGAGCCACGCAGTCCCGGCACACACGCCATACGGCCCGACATTGCCTCGCAGGCCTCGAGCCCGACGACGATATCTTCGCGCGAGACGCCAAGTGCCCACGCCGCCGCTGCACTGGCCAGCGCATTGAGCACATTGTAGCGCCCCATTAAAGCCAACTGGATCCGGCCCAATGGCTCGCCATCCACGGATAGCGTGAAAGCATAACGCCCGGCGTCGTCACAGGCCAGCGCCTGAGCACGCACTCGTGCCATGGTATCGAGCCCGAAATCGAGCACCTCGGTTTCACCGGCCAGTTCCCGCCACAGCGGATAAAACCGGTCGTCACGATTGAGCACGGCTGCGCCAATGGCCGGCAACCCCTGAAGAATTTCCGCCTTGGCCTGGGCGATCTGACCGAGACCACCGAACTCACCGATGTGCGCACCCGTGACATTGGTAATCACCGCCACATCGGGACGCGCCAGCGCCGTTGTCCAGGCGATTTCCCCCACGTGATTGGCCCCCACCTCGATGACCGCGCGGCGATACGTTGGCGATAACGTCAGTAACGTCTGCGGCACGCCGATATCATTGTTGAGGTTACCCTGCGTGGCGAGGGTGGGCTGCGAACGGGACAGGATCGCCGCGAGCATTTCCTTGACCGTGGTCTTACCGCTGTTGCCGGTGACCGCCACCAGTTCACCCGACCAGGTACGTCGCCGAACGCGCCCCAGCATCCCCAGTGCCAAGCGCGTGTCAGCGACTTCGATCTGGGGCAAAGAGGTCGCCACGGGCCGCGATACGATCGCCCCCGCCGCGCCCTTGGCGCCCGCCTCTTCCAAGAAATCATGGCCATCGAAGCGCTCGCCGACCAAGGCCAGGAAGACGTCGCCCGGTGCGATTCGACGCGTATCGCTCACCACCTGCACCGCCTCGGCGTCTACCTTGGGGGGAGACACCCCCAACCAGTCGGCGATATCGCGTAGCGTCGTCGCGCTCATGCCTCATGCTCCCGACGCCGCTCGAGTGCGGCCTGCGCTACCTCGACATCGCTGAACGGATAACGTCGGCCGTCGATATCTTGATAGGTTTCGTGCCCTTTGCCAGCGATCAGCACGATGTCGTCCGCGCCGGCCTCCTGCAAGGTACGCTCGATCGCCTCGCCACGCCCCGCCACGCATTGCGTGCGGGCCTGGCCCGTACTCGATAGTCCCGCCACGACCTCGTCACGAATCGACGCCGCCGGCTCGCCACGCGGGTTGTCGTCGGTAATCACCATGCGGTCGGCCAGCGCCTCGGCGGATTGTGCCATCAGCGGGCGCTTGCCGCGATCGCGATCACCGCCGCACCCCAAAACGCACCATAGCTTGGCCCCCTCTTGGGCGGGCACATGCGCACGTAACGCATCGAGCGCGTTGTGAAGCGCCTCCGGCGTATGCGCGTAGTCGACCACTACCGTCGGCGCATTATCCGCGACCAAACGCTGCATCCGCCCCGGCACCGGCGCGAGCTGCGCCGCAGCATCGAACAGCGCGGCCATGTCGTTCCCCAGGCCATAGAGCGTCGCCATCGCCAAGAGCACGTTGTCGAGATTGAAACGCCCCAGCAGTGACAACTCCAATTCACGCTCACCCTCCGGCGTCGCGATCAAGGCACGCTGCCCGAGCGCATGCGGAAACCAGTCGATGACACGCAAGGTCGTGGCTTCATCGCCTCCCGTAGCGAGCACGCGTACGCCCTTGGGCAGGCCAGCCAACATCAATGGCGCCAGGCGATCATCGCCATTGACCACCGCCAGCGACAACTCACGATGCTTGAACAGGCGTGCCTTGGCCGCTGCGTATGCGGCCATGCTGCCGTGATAATCGAGATGATCGCGGCTGATATTGGTGAAAACCGCCGCGTGAAACCGGCATCCGACCACGCGACCTTGCTCGAGCGCATGCGACGAGACCTCCATGGCGACGCGCTCGATATCCTGCGCACTCAGACGCCCCAGCGACGCTTGAAGCGCCAGCGGACCCGGCGTGGTCAACGTGGCGTGCTCGAGCTGCCCCGGACGTCCAATGCCCAAGGTGCCGATTATCGCCGTCGGCGTACCCAGCGATTCCGACAGCGCGGCCATATAATGGGTGACCGAACTCTTGCCATTGGTGCCGGTCACGCCAATCAGCTCCAGTCTTTCGGGGACATCGAACAGATAGCGCCCGAGTTCGCCGAGTTGCCCTAGCAGGCCTGGCACGCCAAGCACACGCGCGTCCTGTACGGGCGTCTCTTCCGGTATCATGTCCGCATCGCATAGCACCGCGTCCGCACCGGACGCCAGCGCCTGCCCGATAAAGGCGCGCCCATCGACATGCGCTCCCGCCACGGCCACGAACAGCACGCCGGGCCCCGCTTCACGACTGTCGAGCGTCACCACACAAGTGGATAGCGCAGGGCGCCAGCTATCGAGCAGCGTGGGCGTGGCATGCGATGGCCAGAGCACTGCCAGAGCGTCGACCAAACGCTGCGTATCGATTTCCATCACTCGGAAGTCTCCTGTTTATCGGGGGGCACATCGAGAAGTCGCAACGCCTTGCCCACTACACGGCCAAAGACCGGCGCCGCCACCAGACCACCGTAATAATCGTCTCCCTTGGGATTGTCGATCATCACCACCGTTACGATGCGCGGGTCGGACACCGGCGCAATACCCGCAAACAGGCCGCGGTAGGCTTTTTGCTGATAGCCCCCGGCAGTCACCTTGCGAACCGTACCGGTCTTGCCCGCGATGCGGTACCCCTCCACCATCGCGCGCGCGCCACCGGCATCGGGCTGAACGATTTTCTCCAGCATGCCCAGTAACTCATGCGCGATCGTCGGCGACATGACCTGGTCACCGATAGGAGCCGAGGTGCGCTTCAACAACGAGGGATGCAGACGCCGCCCGTCATTGGCGATCGCCGTGTACGCACTGGCAAGCTGCAGTGGCGTCAGTGAAAGACCATAACCATACGCCATAGAAGCCTGGGCACTACGCGATAAGCCAGTCAAGGACGGCAGACTGCCGCTACCTTCGCCCGGAAAACCGGTTTCCGGGGGCTGCCCCAGCCCCAGCTTCTGGTATTGTTTCCAGATAGTGCCCTTGTCCAACTTCAAGGCGATATGGGACATCCCGATATTGGACGAATGCAGCAGAATCCCCCCGGGGGTCAGCTTACCGTAATTACGAAAGTCGCTGATCGTATACCCATCGATGACCATCCACCCAGGCGAGGTATCGATGACCGTATCGGGATCGATCTTGTCCGTCGCCAGCGCCGCCGACATCGCCAACGGCTTCATGACCGACCCGGGTTCGATGGCGTCGGTCACCGCCTGATTGCGCAAACCATTGATGTCGATCGAAGTGCGATTGTTGGGGTTATAGGACGGGAGGTTGGCCATCGCCAGGACTTCGCCGCTGCGCGCATCCATCATGACCAGAGAGCCACCGTCGGCATTATGATCGTCGACGGATTTCTGCAATTCACGGTACGCCATGTACTGCAAGCGCAGGTCGATCGATAGCGTCAGATCGCCTCCCGGCTTGGCATCCTTGAGCAAGTGTAGGTCGCGCACCAGGCGGCCCTTGCGATCCTTGAGCACACGACGCTTGCCAGGCTGGCCACTGAGATAGTCGTCGTAGGCCAGCTCCAGACCTTCCTGGCCATGGTCGTCGACATTGGTGACACCCACTAGTTGAGCGGCGACATCTCCCGAGGGGTAATAACGCTTGTACTCGTCCTTGGCGTAAACACCCGGTATATCGAGATTGCGGGCAGGCTTTGCCGCTTCAGGTGTCAGGCGCCGACGCAGATACATGAACTCATGCTCGGAATAACGTTCGATACGCGCTTCGAGCTTATCGGGCTTCATATTCAAGGCACGCGCAAGCGTCGCCAGTTGGACCGGGTCGGAAGGTAGTTCTTGGGGGTTGGCCCATAGCGTGACCACCGGCGTGGAGATCGCCAGCGGGTCGCCATTACGATCGGAGATCATTCCTCGGTGCGCATTGATGGGCTCGACACGCAGTGTGCGCGCATCCCCTTGGTTCTGCAGGAAGTCTCGGTCGATGACGTTGAGATAGGTAATGCGGCTGACCAGGGCGCCCAGACCGATGATGACGATGCCCAGCAAGAACAGGTAGCGCCCACGGCCCATTGGCCCGTTATTCGGCGAACGACGCCCCGTGGTGGATCGACGCTCGCGACTCATGGACGAATCACCTCGACGTCATCAACGTTTGGCACACGCATATTCAGGCGCTTAACGGCCATGTCCTCGACCCGCGCCGGCGCCGACCAGGTACTCTCCTCGAGAAGCAGCCGTCCCCAGGCGGTCTGCAAGCTATCACGTTCGCTTTCAAGCTCTTGAAAACGCGCATACTGCACACGCGTCATATGGGTACTGGCGATGGACGCCAACGAGCTGATCAGCATCACGCCAATCAGCACCAGCAAGATGACATGGCGCCAACGCAAGCGGCTGGCGAACGGCCAGCCTGACTTGAGCGCAGTGCTTCGTCCTTGTGCCGCCATCACAACCTCAGTCGAGTTTCCGAGCCACACGCATCACGGCACTGCGCGCGCGGGGATTGAGAGCCACCTCGCGCTCACCAGGACGGCTCGCCTTGCCGACCATGGACAGGCGGCGGTTCAACTGCGTATCTCGCACCGGAAAGTCGCGCGGCAAGTGTGTATCGCCACGCGCCTGGTCACGAATAAAGCGCTTGACCAGCCGATCCTCCAGGGAATGGAAGCTGATGACCACTAAACGCCCCCCCGGCGCCAGCGCCTCGAGTGCCGCGGAGAGCGCGGCCTCGAGCTGTTCGAGTTCGGCATTGATATGAATGCGAATCGCCTGGAAGACGCGGGTCGCGGGGTGCTTGCCTTTCTCCCAAGCGGGATGCGCAGCCTTGACGAGTTCCGCCAGGTCTTCGGTATGCGTGATCGGTCGCTCGGCGCGGCGCGCGATGATCGCTTTGGCAATACGGCGCGCGAAACGTTCCTCGCCATAATGCTTGAAGACATCGCTCATGTCGCGCTCGGGGACGCGGGCCAGCCAATCGGCGGCACTTTCTCCTTGCGTGGGGTCCATACGCATGTCGAGCGGGCCATCGCGCAAGAAACTGAAACCACGCGTAGAATCGTCAAGCTGTGGCGATGAAACGCCGACATCCAGCAACACGCCCCTTAGACGACCATGCAACGCATGATCGTGAGCGATGGTGTCCAGCTCGGCGAAGCGTCCATATTGAAGAGAGAAACGCGGGTCATCTAGCGTGGCGCCTTCAGCCAGTGCCGCCGGATCGCGATCGATGGCCAGCAGGCGTCCTTGTGGAGATAGCCGCTCGAGGATCGCGCGGGAATGCCCACCGCGACCGAAGGTCCCATCCAGATAACTGCCATCGGGATCGGTAATCAGTGCGTCAACCGCGCCGTCGAGCAACACACTCGCGTGTCGGTAATCAGCCGCCCGATCATCGGAAGCACTCGGCGTATCAGAAAGCGGGGCCTTCTCAGGATTGTCACGATGCTGCATGAATCACTCGGGCGTTGGGGCCTGCCGCCGCTGTATCGGGCCGCCCGACGGCAGACGTCGCGGCATGACGCGCACAGACCCGGAGATCTGAAATTCGAATGGGAGCCAGCCTATAAGCCGGGTTCTGTCGAGGACAGCCATTCCTCTAGGGGCCGCGTCACCACGACCCTCAAGCAACCTACCCGAACCCAGCGCGGGCCACGCCTTTGGGTTCCTATTTGGTCTTGCTCCGGGCGGGGTTTACCTTGCCACGCACTGTTACCAGGCGCGCGGTGCGCTCTTACCGCACCCTTTCACCCTTACCGGCGGGCCAAAAGCCCGCTTAGGCGGTCTACTCTCTGCTGCACTTTCCGTCGACTCACGCCGCCCAGGAGTTACCTGGCACCCTGCCCTGTGGAGCCCGGACTTTCCTCCCCCGCGCAATACGCGGCGGCGACCGTCCGGCCGACTCCCAAGCGCGCAAGGATAACAGCACCTCGCAGGCCCCTCAAGCGCCTAAACTCCGCAAGGACACATTATCACGCATCGCCGTCCTTGAGGGCTTGAGCGCATTGATACCAATATTTCTTGCGCCCCCCAAGCCGGCTGGACACAACCGTCGCCGCCGCCTTGACCCCAACACCTTCGGCAAGCATCGCTGCGAGCCATGCCTCACCCTCGGCAAGGAAGTGCGTTTCATCATCCCGCGGCTCGGCGCCCGCCATCATGATCACGAACTCACCGCGTGCCTGATCGGGGTCTTCGCTCATGCGCGCCAGCAATGTCTCGGCATCGGCATCGAGAAAGGTTTCGAACGTCTTGGTCAACTCACGCGCCAGAACCACTCGCCGCGAACCGAATAGCGCCGCGATATCCTGAAGTGTTGCCTGAATGCGATGCGGCGACTCGTAATAGACCAAGGTTTCTTCGCGCTCCAGCGCTGCCGTCAGGCGCTGACGTCGCGCACCTCCCTTGGCGGGTAGAAACCCTTCGAATAGAAAGCGATCCGTCGCTAGACCGGCCGCCGACAACGCTGCAATCAGCGCACAGGCACCGGGCACCGGGATGACCCGATGGCCACTAGCACGCAGCTCTCGCACCACCACGAAACCAGGATCGGAGATCAGCGGCGTGCCCGCATCGCTGATCAATGCAACATCCTGACCGGAGGCCAGTGCATCGCGCAGCGCCGCCACCCGCGATGCCTCATTGTGCTCATGCAGCGACACCAGCGGCTTGTCGATTCCCAGATGACGCAACAAGCGTGCGCTGTGCCGCGTATCCTCCGCAGCCACCCAGGACACCTCACCGAGCAGACGGGCCGCGCGAGGGCTCAGATCCTCGAGATTCCCAATCGGCGTGGCGACCACGTACAATGACCCTTCACATCCTTCGCTCATTCGTTAATATCCCGGTTGCGACGCTCTATTGGATAACTTGCGTCGTGTCATGTCGCCAGAGCGCCACGCGCCAGTGGCTCAAGCGGTTGGCGCCAGGCTCAGCATGCGTCAGACATAATCCGGAACAGGGAACCGTCCGAGTCACACCGCCATAAAGGAATGACACCATGCCCAAATCGTTGCGCAGCCTGTTCGGGGTCGCCTTGATCGCTCTACTACTCGCCGGGTGCGCCAGCGGCCCGGGGCCCAGCGATACACGATCTGCCTCGCAGGGCCTCAGCCCCAGTGAGCTGCTGGACAAGGCCCAAGGCCAATCCGCTACGCAGGCAGCACAGAGCAGGCTCCAAGCGGCTCACATGCTATCACGGCAAGGCGACGACGAGCAGGCGCTGAACATCGCCCGAGACCTCGATGCGTCGCAGCTAACGCGCGAAGATCGCATCGACCGCGCCCTTCTGATCTCCGACCTCAGCCTGCGCAAGGAAGATGGCCGGAGCGCGCTGGCGGCCGCTCAGATACTCGGCGATATCGACGACATACCACGCGATGCACAGCAGACATTACGCCATCGTCGCGGCCTAGCCCTGACGCTAGTGGGCGAGTCGCGTGCCGCAGCAGAGTCTCTGATCGAGCTGCAACGCGACGAGGCGCCTTTCGAACTCAACGATGACATCTGGACGCCACTGTCGCGCTTGAGCGAGGCCACACTCGACCGCATGGAGGATCAAGGCGACACGCTCACCCAAGGCTGGGTCGAGCTCGCACGGTTATATCGCCAAAGCGGCGGCGACGTCTCCCGTCTCACCGACGCACTGGACGATTGGCGCTCGGAGTACTCCAACCATCCCGCTGCACGCCGTCTGCCGAGCGACCTATCCGCGCTGAAGGATCTGCGCGGCAACGACGTCAAGCACATTGCCATCTTCCTTCCCGAGTCCGGCCCGCTGTCCAATGTGGCCAAAGCGATCAAGAAAGGCATCGAGGCTCGCCATATGGACGCCCTCAACCAGGGCGAACAGACACCACAACTGACGTACTACGACAGCAGCGCAGGAAATCTCGAGGCCCTTTACGCACAAGCCACCATGGACGGCGCACAAGTCGTGCTCGGACCGCTCGACAAGGACCTGGTCTCGCAACTCGAGCAACGCGACAACGTCGCCCTCCCGACGCTGGCTCTCAACTATGGCGAACACGACCGCAATCAAGCAGACGAGCTGTTCCAATACGGGCTATCGGCCGAGGATGAGGCGCGTCAGGTGGCCAAGCGTGCACGTATGGATGGCCATCACGACGCGGCCGCACTGATCCCCGACAACGCATGGGGCAAACGCGTCTTCAAGGCCTTCCGCACTCACTGGAAAGACCGGGAAGGCAAGTTCGATGCCGTCGTGCATTATGACCCCAAGGGCTCCGTCAGCGAGGCGACGAAGCGTCTGCTGAATGCCGACGGCAAGCGCAGTGGCAACGAGGATATCGACATGCTCTTTCTCGTGGCATTGCCTAGCTATGCGCGCCAAGTACCACCCACGCTGGACTATTACTACGCGGGCGACCTCCCCGTCTACGCGACGTCTCAGGTCTACAGCGGCCACCCCCAACCGCGCGCCGACCATGACCTCAACGACGTGATGTTCATGGATATTCCCTGGTTGATACCGGATGCTGCGGCCGGCGGCGAAGAAGCGTTGCCGTTTTACTCCACTTATCGCAAGCTCGGCGCCCAGGATGACCCCAGCTTGCTCAAGCTCAATGCCATGGGCGTCGACGCCTACGAACTAGCACGCCGTCTACCACAGATGCAGGCACTGCACTCGCTGGAAGTCTTCGGTGCCACCGGGACACTTCAACCACGGGACGACGGACGAATCCAGCGCACCTTGCCCTGGGCCAAGTTCCAATCCGGCGTACCCGCGCCGCTACTGACCGGCGGGTCCGACCTGGATATCGACAATGTCACGCTCGACCCATGACCCACGGCGGCGCGGCCTCGATATGGAGCGTCACGCCGCCGACTGGCTGACTACACATGGCTTGCAGCTGGTGGATACCAACCAGCACGCCAGACGCGGCGAAATCGATCTCGTCATGCGCGACGGCGAGATCCTGGTATTCATCGAAGTGAGGCACCGCGCCCACACCAGCCATGGTCACCCTCTCGAGACCGTGACCGCCGCCAAGCAGCGTCGCCTGATCAGCGCAGCACGTTTTTATCTCCATCGCAACGGGCTATCATGTATGTGTCGTTTCGACGTCGTAGGCGTCACCGGCACGCCACCCAACGTGTCGTTCGACTGGATTCGTTCGGCATTCGACGCCTTTTGACCCAAGCAAGGCCTCTATCCATGGATTTCCAATCACGTATACTCGGCCACTTCAACGCCAGCATCGATGCCAAGACCTATGCCAGTGAGGTGCTACCGGCCTTCATCGAAGTTGCCAGCCAGATGATGGTTCAATGCCTCGTCAGCGAAGGCAAGATTCTTGCCTGTGGCAATGGCGGTAGCGCCGGCGACAGTCAGCACTTCTCTTCCGAGCTGCTCAATCGCTTCGAGCGCGAGCGTCCCAGCCTGCCGGCAATGGCGCTCACCACCGACACCTCGACACTCACCTCGATCGCCAATGACTACAGCTATAACGAGATTTTCTCCAAGCAGATACGCGCCCTGGGGCAGCCTGGCGACGTATTGCTGGCAATCTCCACGAGCGGTAACTCGGCCAACGTAGTACAGGCCATTCAGGCCGCACATGATCGCGACATGCATATCGTAGCATTGACAGGACGCGATGGCGGCGACATGGCATCGCTGCTTGGCCAGGACGACTGCGAAATCCGCGTCCCTTCGACCTCCACGGCGCGCATTCAGGAAGTGCATTTACTCGCGATACATTGCCTATGCGATCTCATCGATCAACAACTGTTTGGCAGCACCGAATAAGGAATTCGTCATGACACGACAGGTTATCCTCCCGCTCCTCCTTGGCATCACGCTAGCGCTGGCAGGCTGCGCCTCACCTTCCACCGACAACCAGGGCGGTGAAAACTATGGCAAGCGCACCCCCGGCATGAAGGTGGAAGACGACAGCATCCAGGACAAGATTTCCGACAGCCTTGCCAGCACCGACGCGCGCTTTCGCGACGCACATATCAATATCGACAGCTACAACGGCATGGTGCTACTCACCGGCCAGGTGGCAAGCGACGAGCTCAAGCAGAAAGCCGGCAACGTAGCCGAACAAGCACGGCAGGTGCGTCGCGTTCACAACGAACTGGAAGTCGCCGCCAATTCCCCCATCGGCCAGCGCATGACGGACACCTGGATCACCGGACGGATCAAAGCGAGCCTCGCGACTGACGAGCGCATCGACGGCAGCCGCATTCGGGTAATCACCGAAAACAGCACGGTCTATCTTATGGGCATGGTGACCCACCAGGAAGCAGACATCGTGACCAATATCGCTTCACAAGTGGGTGGTATTCAGCGAATCGTCAAAGTCTTCGAATATCTTGATTGAGCACCGAGCAGGGTCGAAGACCCTGCTTTCACTTCACGACACGCAGTGATGGACGCCCCTTGGTACGCGGGGCGTCGTCACTTTCACTCTCAGCTTCACTAGCTTCTTCATCGTCAGGCGACTCGACGCCTTCCAGCGCAGGACGCTCGCCATCGTCCTCCGGCTGCGTGTCGTCACCCTCGCTCGTTTCGGCTTCCGGCATGACCGGCTCATGGCCAAAGACCATACCGACCCCATTCTCACGCGCGTAAAGCGCGATCAATGCTTCCATGGGCACGATGACATCCATTGGCTGGCCGGAAAAGCGCGCCCCGAAGGTTACGGCGGCATTCTCGATATATAAATCACGTACCGCGGAAGGTGCAATATTGAGGACGATCTGTCCGTTTTGCACAGACTGACGGGGTACGTTCACACCTTCACGCTCGGCGTCGACAACGATATACGGTGTATGTCCGTTGTCCAGCAACCACTCATAGAGTGCGCGGGCCAAGTAAGGGCGACTGGAAAGCATAGACAACTTCCTCTTTCGGTTCGCGGCGACGGTTCATCAGCGCTGCACACTCATGCATGGCAACGCTAAGTGCGCATTTCCTTCTCTGCCTCCAGCAGGGAAGCCTTGAAGGCATCACGGCTGAAGAGGCGCTCCATGTAGTTCACTAGCGGCTGGACTTGCTTTTCCGGCAGCTCGACGCCCAGCGACGGTAGCCGCCAGAGAATCGGTGCGATGCAGCAATCTGCCAGCGAAAACTCATCGCTCATGAAAAACGGCATGTCTTCGAAGATCGGTGAAATGCCCGTGATGCTTTCGCGCAACTCCTTGCGCGCCTTCTCGGCATCTTTCTTGCTGCCCTGCTGAATCGTTTCGACCAGCGGGCACCACTCGCGTTCGATGCGATGCATCCACAAACGGGTCTGCGCACGCGCCACGGGATAGACCGGCAACAGCGGCGGATGCGGAAAACGCTCGTCCAGGTATTCCATCATGACCTTGGACTCGTAAAGCACCAGATCACGATCCAACAGGGTAGGCACGCTGTTGTACGGGTTGAGATCGGCAAGCTCTTCAGGGCTATTGTCATCGTTGACCTCGATGACATCGACGGCCACCCCCTTTTCCGCCAACACGATACGAACGCGATGGCTATAATGATCATCGTTACCAGAATAGAAGGTCATCGACGACCGCTTGGCCACTACACCCATGAAACATTCCTCGCTTCAGTTCGGACCCAGATGATAACACGTTAATAGGGGGCACGAATGCCACCCGCCGCCACTCATTGAGCATGTCGGGAGGATAGATAAGGTCATGCACCCATACAAGCCGCCCCTATCGCGTGCGTCACGCAAAAAGGCCCGGACGACAGGTCCGGGCCTTTGCGTAGCGCGCCCCGATGGGTGCGAAGCGCTGCGTCTTAACGCTTGGAGAACTGCGGACGACGACGCGCCTTGCGCAGACCGATCTTCTTACGCTCGACCTGACGAGCGTCACGCGTCACGTAGCCCGCATCACGCAGCGGATGACGGAAGTCTTCGTTGTAGGCGAGCAAGGCACGCGTAATACCGTGACGAATCGCGCCCGCCTGCGCAGAGCCGCCGCCACCGCTCACGGTGACATAGACGTCGAACTGATCAGTGGTTTCAGTCAACTCGAGCGGCTGACGGACGACCATCTCACCGGTGACACGACCGAAATAGTCGTGCAAGTCACGATTGTTGACGGCGATTTTGCCGGTGCCCGGCTTCAAAAACACCCGAGCTGTGGACGTCTTGCGGCGCCCGGTACCGTAATACTGCTGTGTCATGGCGAAGAATCCCTTAGAGGTTCAGTTCAAGCGGCTGCTGCGCGGCATGCGGATGCTCGGCACCAGCATACACCTTGAGCTTGGAGTACATGGCACGGCCCAATGGCCCCTTCGGCAGCATGCCCTTGACAGCATTTTCGATAACACGCTCAGGCGCATGATCGATCAATTGCTCGAAGGACATGGAGCGCAGACCGCCCGGATATCCGGTATGACGGTAATAATTCTTGGCTTGCGCCTTGTTGCCAGTGACGCGCACCTTCTCAGCATTGACGACGACGATGTAATCGCCAGTGTCGACGTGCGGCGTGTATTCCGGCTTGTGCTTGCCGCGCAAACGGCGAGCGATTTCGGTGGCCAGGCGGCCGAGCGTCTTGTCAGTCGCATCGACGACATACCAGTCGCGTGTGACGGACTGTGGCTTAGCACTGAACGTCTTCATGGGTGAATCACCAATTGCTTGTGTGGGCGTCACGCGTGTAAGGGCGTGATCAGCCAATCCCTATTTTTCTTGGTTGCCGCGCCTCGAAAGACGGACAACGTTAGAGCGAGCGCGCATTGTACACGACGTTTCTTCGGCCATAAAGCACGATGTCGCGCTTCACGGCAACCCTCATGGCTTGTGCGGCAATGCCAGATACTCTTGGGACTGCATTTCCTGCAAGCGAGACAGTGTCCGCTCGAACTCGAACTCTAGCTGACCATGAGTGTAAAGCGACTCAATGGCAACCTCGGCGGAAAGCAGCAGCTTGACTCCGCGATCATAGAACTCATCGACCAGGTTGATGAATCGCCGCGCCAGGTCTTCCGTCGCCCCGCTCATCTGAGGCACGTTGGAGACGAGAATCGTATGAAACTCGCGGGACAACTCGATGTAGTCGTTCTGACTCCGCGGGCCATCGCATAGCGTCTCGAACTCGAACCATACGACATCTTCATGCAATCGATGAGGCTGCAGGACACGATGGTTAACATCGATCTCAGCTTCCCTCTCGCCTTCGGCACCCGCAATGGCATGGAAGCTTTCGCCCAGCGCACGGTCGGCGGCCTCGCCCCACGGATGATAGAAGATCTTCACTTGTTCCAGTGCCCGCAAGCGGTAATCGATTCCCGAATCGACGTTGACCACTTCGCAATGACGCTTGAGCAAGTCGATAGCAGGAATGAAACGCGCACGCTGCAGGCCATTCTTGTAAAGATCATCGGGCACGATATTGGAGGTCGTGACCAACACCACGCCCTGCGCAAACAACGCTTCAAGCAGATTGGCGAGAATCATCGCATCGGTGATGTCTTTGACGAAGAACTCATCAAGGCAGATCACCCTGGCCTCAGAAGCAAACTTGGACGCAATCAGCGTCAGCGGATTTTTTTCGCCCTTGTAATGCGTCAACTCATTGTGCACACGCTGCATGAAGCGGTGAAAATGAGTGCGCATCTTGTCGGCGAACGGCAAGGCCTCGTAGAACGTATCCACCAAGTACGTCTTGCCTCGCCCTACGCCTCCCCAGAAATACAACCCCAAAATCGCCGGCGGTGCCTCGAAAGGAGAAGGAGCAGACTTCTTGCCGAAGAGCTTGGCGACCTTGGACGTGAGGCCATCGTCACTTGCCGATGGTAAGCTCGACGATTGGCGTGGCGTATTTACCAACTCGTCATAGAGCCGCTGCAAGTATTTAACGGCCTCTTCCTGATCGGGATCGTACTGGAAATCGTCGCGCTGCAAGTCATGGCGATATTTTTCCAGGGGCGTACGTGTGTCCACGGACGGCGGCATGGTGGCACTCATGGGGGCGAAACACACCTCGACTGAATGATGAAAGCTGACATTATACGCATCATCACGATACTTGCATGGACACGCGCGGCGTGGTGCCACCCTTTCGGGTTTGACCCGTCGCGCCAAGACACCGATATAATAGCCATGCTTGGTATGCCATCGCATCGTAACCGCATGCCCGTGACGATCAAGGAGAGCATTGTGAACGAGAGCAACATCGACTGGATACTGGCCATCGCGTGCTTTCTGGCAGGCATCGGCATCGGTGCCCTCGGCTACCATCTGCTGAACGCCAACGTGGCGCGCAACCAGAAAGTTCGCCAACGACTAGCAGAGGCGGAATTGGAACTCAGCCAAGTAAAGGATGCACTGAACGACCATTTCGCCAAGGCAACTGACCTGGTCAACAACATTCAGCGTCAGAGCCATGAGCTTGAGCAGCAGCTATCTCAAGGCGCCGACCGTCTCGTCGACGACCTGCAGCTCAAGCGCCGCCTGCACCCGCGCCAGGAGGGTGAAACGCCAGAAGAAGAAGATGCCACCCCACCCCAGATGCCACGCGACTACGCTGAGGGCACTAAGGGCACACTCTCGGAAGACTATGGCCTCGAGCCACGCAGGCAGCGCGCCACAGAAGAAGAGACGCCGCCACCGCGCTACTGAGATCAAACGCTCCCGCTCGGCGTCCTCGTTGGGCGCCCCTCACGCTTATCACAACGCCTAAGCGCCAGCCGTTTTAAACGCCCGGCGCTTGCTGTTTCGGAATCACTCAGGCCGGATTGTCGATATCAACGAAACGATGCGCGATGCCGAAACGTGACGCCAGCCAATCCCCCAGCGCCCTGACGCCATCGCGCTCGGTGGCATGATGACCGGCCGCCACATAGGTCACGCCCATTTCACGTGCCATGTGCGTGGTGCGTTCGGAAATTTCTCCCGAGATAAAGGCATCGACACCCGCCTCAGCCGCCAGCGGCAGCATATCCTGGGCTCCGCCTGTGCACCACGCGACACGCTCGATCGGTCGAGCGTGTCCCGCTATGACTAAGGGCGCACGCCCCAGTTGCCGCTCGACATGCGCCGCGAATGCAGCATGATCCATCGCCGATGACATTTCCCCATGCCACAAGAGGCCACGCCCAAGCGCGCCGTCGAGACAGCCTGACGGCGTGAGGTCGAGCCGCTTGGCGAGCTGCATGTTATTGCCCAACGTCGCATGCGCATCCAACGGCAGGTGATACGCCAACAGATTGATATCATGCGTCATCAACGTGGCCAGGCGCCGACGCTTCATCCCCGTGACCGCCACCGGTTCATTCTTCCAGAAATAGCCGTGATGGACGAGCACCAGATCTGCCTTCCAGGCCACCGCTTCATCGAGCAGCGCCTGGTTAGCGGTGACGCCGCTCATCACGCGCGTCACCGTCTCGCGCCCTTCCACTTGCAGGCCATTGAGGGTGTAGTCCTTGAAGTCGCCGCACTGCAATTCGGACTCAATCGCGGCGATCAATTCTTGTCGAGCACTCATGGGCGGCTCCAGACAGTTTAAGGATGCAATGTTACACTCGGCGCCATTGTAACGGCTGCCTCACGGGGCAGCGACTGCCCGCTCGACGACAAGGAACCGTACATGCGTCGCTCACTGATGTCGCTCGTCTGGCCCATCATCAGTGGCATCCTGCTCGCCATCGTGCTGCTCAATGCTTTCCCCCAGTTGATGGGCGAGCGCAGTACCGGCGATGCCGCCACGCCAGTACCCGATACCAGCGCCGTGCGCGCCATCGCCGAACGTACCGACACCGCCGAGCGCGCACCGGAAGTCGTCGAGGCCGCCCCCCTGAACAGGTCTCAAGGCCCCGCGAGCTATGCCAGTGCCGTGAATAAGGCGGCCCCTGCCGTCGTCAATATCTATTCGTCACGTATGGTCGAGCGTAGCGAGCACCCGTTGATGTCCGATCCTTTTTTCCAGCAGTTCTTCGGCAAGGACATGCCGCAACGTCAGCGCATGCTCTCTAGCCTGGGCTCGGGCGTCATCGTCAGCGCCGAAGGGTACGTACTGACCAACAATCATGTCATACGCGATGCCGATGAGATTCAGGTCGCCCTCCGCGACGGCCGTGAGACACTTGCCAAGGTCGTGGGCACCGACCCCGAGAGCGACCTGGCGGTGCTCAAGATTCCCAGCGAAGATCTTCCCGTCATCCAGCTCAGTGACTCCGAGCAAGTCGCCATAGGCGATGTAAGCCTCGCCATCGGCAATCCCTTTGGCGTCGGCCAAACCGTCACCATGGGCATCATCAGTGCCACGGGGCGTAACCATCTCGGTTTGAACGCTTACGAAGACTTCATCCAGACCGATGCTGCCATCAACCCCGGCAACTCCGGCGGGGCACTGGTCAATGCGGAGGGCGCACTGGTAGGAATCAATACCGCGATCTTTTCACGCTCTGGAGGCTCACAAGGCATCGGCTTCGCCATACCCGCCAACCTGGCGCACCAGGTACTCGATCAGATCGTCGCTCATGGCCGCGTCATCCGTGGCTGGCTGGGTATCGATGTCCAGGCGATGACACCCGACCTGGCCTCGTCATTCGGCCTCAAGACCCTGACCGGCGTGGTCATCGCCAGCGTCGTACCCGACGGCCCAGGCGACAAGGCTGACCTGCAACCGGGTGACGTGCTCATGTCCATCGACGGCGAGCCTATCGTCGATGCCCGCGAGGCCATGGCCGATATCGCCGAGATTTCTCCCGGCACACAGCTCCCCATTACCATCGTGCGTGATGGTAAAAAACGTGAGATTACACTGACGGCCGGCGAACGCCCCGAAGCCTCAGAAGTGCAGTAATCAAAAGCAGCATGCCCCCACCGGCGCATCAGTAAGGGCATGAGAAGACTGATCGGAGGGCGCTAATCGTTGTCAGGTATCGCCGAGACGATTCTCCGCCGAACGCGCATGCGCCGTCAGCGACTCCCCTCGCGCCAGCACCGAGGCAGTACGCCCCAGAGTGGCCGCACCTTCCGGCGAGCAATGGATCAGCGACGAGCGTTTCTGGAAATCGTAAACGCCCAGGGGCGAGGAGAAGCGCGCAGTACCCGAGGTCGGCAACACGTGATTGGGGCCGGCACAGTAATCGCCCAGCGCTTCCGCCGTGTAACGTCCCATGAAGATAGCTCCGGCGTGACGTACGCCTTCCGCCATCGCTTCAGGGTCGCCAACCGACAGCTCAAGGTGCTCGGGCGCAATGCGGTTGATGATCGTCAGCGCCTCATCGCGATCACGGGACTGGATCAAGGCACCGCGTGACGCCAGCGACTCGCGGATGATCGCCTCGCGCTCCATGGTAGGCAACAAACGTTCGATGGCGGCGTGAACCGCATCGAGATGGGCCGCGTCCCAGCTCACTAGAATTGCCTGAGCATCTTCATCGTGCTCGGCCTGCGAGAACAGGTCCATCGCCAGCCATTCAGGATCGGTCTCACCATCGGTCACGATCAAAATCTCGGAAGGCCCCGCGATCATGTCGATCCCTACCTGTCCGAACACCGCGCGCTTGGCCGTGGCCACGTAGATATTGCCCGGCCCGACGACCTTGTCCACGCGTGGAATGCTCTGAGTACCATATGCTAGGGCCGCCACGGCCTGGGCGCCCCCCACGGTGAAGACATAATCGACACCCGCCAGATGCGCGGCCGCCAGCACGAGGTCATTGAGCACGCCATCAGGCGTAGGCACCACCATGACGATGTCGCGCACCCCGGCAACATGCGCGGGAATGACATTCATCAGTACCGAGGACGGGTACGCGGCCTTGCCGCCCGGCACATAGATGCCCGCGCGGTCCAGTGGCGTGACCTTCTGGCCCAGCACACTCCCATCGGCCTCGGTATACTGCCAGGATTCAGGCTTTTGATGCTGATGATACACACGAATGCGTTCGGCAGCGTGCGCCAGTGCCCCACGCTGTGTCTCCGGCAAGCTCTCATAAGCCTCGCGCAGCCGCTCCGCCCCCAGCGTGAGCTCACTCATACCACACACCTGCATGCGATCCAGGCGGTTGGTGTACTCGATCACTGCGGCGTCGCCGCGCGAACGTACGGCATCGATGATCTCCTCGACGCTTTCGGCCACCTGCTTGTCGGAGACACCTTCCCACGCCAGCAACGCTGTCAGACGTGTCTCGAAATCGTCTTGTGTGGTGCTCAGACGCGCCACATTCATGACATTGTCAGTCATCTCGCCCTCTCGTGTTCTTACGCCTGCGTCTCACCGCGCCGCGATTCGACCGCGCGCCCCAGACGCTCGATCAGCGGCTTGAGCCGATCATGTTTCATCGTCATCGAGGCCTTGTTGACCACCAGTCGCGAACTAACCTCGTCGATCAATTCACGCGGCTCCATACCATTGGCGCGCAAGGTGTTACCGGTATCGACGATGTCGACGATTTCATCGGCCAGATTCATCAAAGGCGCCAACTCCATGGCACCGTAGAGCTTGATCACCTCGGCCTGAACCCCCTGCCGGGCATAGTAACGACGCGCCACATTGACGAACTTGGTGGCCACCCGCCGCCGCGCATGAGTCGGCTCCGCTCCGACCACGCCGGCCGTCATCAACTTGCAGCGCGATATTTCCAGATCCAGAGGCTCATACAGCCCTTCGGCCCCGTGCTCGAGCAAGGTATCCTTGCCCGCCACACCGACATCGGCGGCACCGAGTTGCACGTACGTCGGCACATCGACGGCGCGAATCACGACCAATTTGACATCGGGAAGATTGGTATCGAACAGCAACTTGCGACTCTTGCCGAAATCTTCCGCCGGCTCTACGCCCGCATCAGCCAACAGCGGGAGCGTTTCTTCCAGTATGCGCCCTTTGGACAGGGCCAGAATCAGTTGCTTTGACATGATGTTGGCACATCTATTGAACTTGGCGTTCCGCCACCATGGCGGAACGCGAGAATGAAACCGCCGATCAACCGGGGACGCGGCGAATCTTGGCACCGAGCAATTGCAGCTTCTCCTCGATGCATTCGTAACCGCGGTCGATATGATAGATGCGATCCACCTGCGTTTCGCCTTCCGCCATCATGCCCGCAATGACCAGGCTCGCCGACGCCCGCAAGTCAGTGGCCATCACCGGCGCACCGGAGAGATTTTCGACGCCTGTGATCACCGCGGCATTACCTTCCAGTGCAATCCGCGCGCCCATGCGGTTGAGCTCCTGCACATGCATGAAGCGGTTTTCAAAGATCGTCTCGACGACGGTGCCCGACCCTTCGGCGACACAATTGAGCGCGACGAATTGGGCCTGCATGTCGGTGGGAAACGCGGGGTAAGGCGCAGTGCGCACATTGACCGCCTGTGGACGCCGCCCACGCATGTCGAGCTCCAGCCAGCCGTCACCCACCTCAACGTGGGCCCCGGCTTCATCGAGCTTGGCGAGCACGGCCTCAAGCGTATCGGCGCGAGTGTTACGCACCCGGACGCGACCACTGGTCACTGCGGCCGCCACCAGGAAGGTGCCCGTTTCGATGCGATCCGGCATGACATCGTAATGACAACCATGTAGATACGGCACGCCCTCGACCACAATCGTATCCGTGCCGTGGCCACGAATCCGAGCGCCCATGGCGATCAGGCACTCGGCGAGATCTACCACTTCCGGCTCGCGCGCAGCGTTCTCGAGTACCGTCGTCCCCTCGGCCAAGGTGGCGGCCATCAGCAAGTTTTCGGTGCCGGTCACGGTCACGGTGTCGAAGAAGATCGTGGCGCCCTTGAGGCGACCGGCGCATCGCGCCTGCACGTAGCCGCCATCGACATGGATCTCCGCACCCATGGCCTCGAGACCGCGCAGATGCAAATCGACGGGGCGCGACCCGATCGCGCAGCCGCCCGGCAAGGACACATCGGCCGTGCCGAAGTGCGCCAGCAAGGGGCCGAGCACGAGAATCGACGCACGCATTTTCTTGACCAGTTCATAGGGCGCATGGCACTGCGTTACCTGGGAACCATCAAGCTGAATACTCATCTTGTCGCCCATCACCGGCTCGACGCCCATGCGTCCCAGCAGCTCCAGCGTGGTGGTGATATCCTGCAGATGTGGCAGGTTGCCGATAGTCACCGGCTCATCAGCCAACAGGGTCGCTGCCAGGATCGGCAAGGCGGAATTCTTGGCTCCACTCGCCCATACTTCCCCGTCGAGCGGCCCGTTACCGGTAATGATCAATTTGTCCATGAAATTCCGTGCTTAGACGCCCGCGTTTTCAGGGGCTTGCTCCCACTGAGACGGGGTGTAGGTCTTGATACTGATGGCATGTAGGGCGCCACTGGCGATCTCATCTGACAACGCCGAATAAATCAGTTGCTGACGCTTGACCGGCAATAACCCCTCAAAAACGTCACCGACGGCGACCACCTGGAAATTGCAGCCTTCACCTTGAATATGAAACTGGCAATCGTCGATACGCGATTCGAGTAGGGCCTTGACGTCGCTGGGTTGCATAAGGAGTTGGCTCCTGTTCTACGGCACGGCGCGCGTGACACGCACGAGTGCGGTAATTGAGTCGGGATTTCAAACAGGCATGATAAAGAAAACGGGCGCCGTTGGCGACGCCCGCTTGCACGCAGAATACCGGGAGGCGACGCTCCGTGTTGTCATAACGTTTCCGAAGCCACCCGTGTCTCGTCACTGGGAAGCAAGGGATCCAATCCCGCCATGGCCGTCAACCGTGCCAAGGGCCGTGATAGGGCCACATGAACGATATGCACGCCATGCGCCTGCGCGCAACGCAGCCATTCGAGCAGGACACTGAGCACGGCACTGCTGGCACAGCTCACGCCGGTCAGATCGAACTCGACCTCGGCATCGCGCGGCAAGCTTTGCAACCACTCCTGCCCCTTGGCCGCCAGCGAGGCGGCGCTGTCGAAATCCGCCTCGCCGTCGACCCTCAGAATACGCTCGTCGCTTACTTCGAGCCGGGCATCGTCACGCTCGAGCAAGACATTCATTGGTTGTCGTCGCCGCCTTTTTCGAGCTCATCGGTAGCGACGTCCGGCGCCCAACCATCGATGACCGCATCGATATCGCGATTGTTGTCGCGCATGGCCTGATCGAACTGGTTGCGAAACGTCAGTCCAAGATTGATGCCGTTGACGATGACATTGATCACGCGCCACTCGCCGTCACGCTGGTGCAACGTATACACCACGGGATAGACATCACCATTGGTGGAGACTACTTCCATATCGACGCTAGCCTGATCCTCGTAGCGCCGCTCGCTATCATGATCGAGCACCCGAATGTCACGGTAATCGAATGTCACCAGCCCTTTGGCATACGTCTCGATCAGCGTCTTGCGAAACGTTTTAACAAAACGCGAGCGCTGCTCCGGCGAGGCATTACTGAAATATCGGCCCATGACGCTGGCACCGATATAGCGAAAATCGGCCACATCATCGAGGCTGTCATCGACCAGCGACTCGAGCTCGCCTTCATGCGAGGCGTAATAATCCTTGCGCCCATCCAGTTTTTGCATCAACGCGGCCACGTTGTCTTCGATCAACTGCTGGGGGGCTTGCTGGGCCTGCGCCGTCAATGCCACGCACCATAGGACCGACAGCAGTAGTGCGCAAAGACTGGAGCGCCGGGGAGTGAATTGCCTTGATGTCATGGGAACCTCCTTGGCTCATTCGCTTGTCATGTTCGACACGAACTGCTGAATCAATTGTTCCAGCACCAGCGCTTGCTGTGTATCGCGGATGGTGTCGCCTTCTTCGAGCATCTCAGGATCGCCCCCCACGCTCAGGCCGACATATTGCTCACCCAATAACCCCGAGGTGAGAATCGACGCCGTACTGTCGCGTGAGATCTTGCCCTCGAGATCCTCGTCCAGCTCCATGGTCACGCGGGCATCGAGCCATTCGGTATCGAGCTCGACGTCGCTGACGCGCCCGATGGTCACGCCTGCCATGGCAACCCTGGAGCCTGACTTGAGTCCGCCAATATTGGCGAAATTGGCCTGCAGCGTGAATGTATCCTGCGGTACGCCAAGGCTGATGCCACTGACTCGCAAGCCAAGAAACACCATGCCCAGAATCCCGGCCAGGACGAACAGCCCCACGCCGAACTCCATCATCTTGCTGCGCTTCATCCAAGTTCTCCAAACATCAGCGCGGTCAGCACGAAATCCAATCCGAGCACCGCCAGGGACGAATAGACTACCGTGCGGGTCGTCGCCCGCGAGATGCCTTCCGACGTCGGGATCAGGTCATATCCCTGAAACACCGCAATCCATGTAACGACGAGACCGAACACCACGCTCTTGAGCATGCCGTTGAGAATGTCGTCGACGAACGCGACACTGCTTTGCATATTGCTCCAGTAGGAGCCATCGAACACGCCCAGCCACTGCACGCCGACCAGATAGCCGCCCCAGATGCCAACCACGCTGAAGCCCACGGTCAGCAACGGCATCGAGATAAACCCTGCCCAGAGGCGTGGTGCCACGATTCGCCGCAGCGGGTCGACCCCGATCATTTCCATGCTGGTCAGCTGTTCGGTCGCTTTCATGAGCCCGATCTCGGCCGTCAGCGCCGACCCTGCGCGCCCCGCGAACAGTAACGCCGCCACCACCGGCGCGAGTTCACGCAGCAGCGACAGCGCCACCATCTGCCCCAACGCATCCTCGGCGCCAAAATCGACCAGGATGGTGTAGCCCTGCAGACCCAGCACCATGCCAATGAAGAGTCCCGATACCAGCACGATCGCCAACGACATGACACCGATGAAATGCATCTGACGCAGCCATAGGTGCCATCCTTCTCGAGAAGGAATGCCCAACACCGATTGCGCCAGGAACATCGCCGCCCGGCCCAAGGCACTCAGCGCATCGAGCGTCCCCCGACCCAGCGACGCGATAGGACGAATCATGGACGCTCCCCCTTGGTGGCCAGGATATCGCGATAAAAATCGGGCGCCGGGTAATGAAATGGTACTGGGCCATCGGGCTCGCCATGAACGAACTGCTTGACGCGCGCATCGCGATTGACATCCAGCGTTTGCGGCGTGCCATGGGCCATGACCTGGCCGTCGGCGATGATATACACGTAATCGGCGATGGAAAGCGTCTCCTTGATATCGTGCGAGACGATGACCGCAGTAAGCCCCAACGCCTGATTGACCGTCTTGATCAGTTGCACCAGAACGCCCATTGAAATCGGGTCCTGGCCGACGAAAGGCTCGTCGTAAAGCACCAGTTCGGGATCGAGCGCCACCGCGCGCGCTAGCGCCACGCGCCGGGCCATGCCGCCGGACAGCTCCGCCGGCGGCAAGTCGTGCGCACCGCGCAAGCCCACCGCCTGAAGCTTCATCAGCACGATATCGCGTACCATGGCTTCCGGCAGGTCGGTATGCACGCGCAGTGGGAAGGCCACGTTCTCGAAAACGCTCAGGTCCGAAAACAGCGCGCCGCTCTGGAACAGCATGCCCATGCGCCGCCGCATCCGAAACAACGCACGGCGAGACAAGCCATGCACATCCTCTCCATCGATGCACACACGTCCCGCATCCGGCACTAGCTGACCACCGATCAACTTGAGCAACGTCGTCTTGCCCGTACCGCTAGGGCCCATGACCGCAGTAATCTTGCCTTTGGGAATACGCAGATCGACGCCACGAAAGATGTCATTCTCGCCCCGCGAGAAATGCAACCCCTCGACGTCGACCAGGGTCGTGTCAGTCACGTAACGCTCATCCACGTCGCGATAATTATCGAACATTGTATCCTAACTCTAGCGATCACCTCCAGCCTCGCCTTGCAACAATCTCGGCGAGTGCGTTTAATGAGCGCCTCAATTCGCTCGTCGCTCCCCGGAAGTCGGCGAGGCTTGAGCCCAAGGCCGCGAAGGGCAACAATCACCACCATGAACACTGTTACCGAGCAAGATTACCGCGCTAGCGCGCGACGCACGCTGACACTCGAATCGCAGGCCATCGCCGCTTTGATCGAACGCCTTGACGAGGCCTTCGACCACGCCTGTCGCCTGCTTCTAGCCTGCGAAGGACGTGTCGTCGTCACCGGCATGGGCAAATCCGGGCACGTCGCCCGCAAGATCGCGGCGACACTGGCTAGCACCGGCACACCCGCCTTCTTCGTCCACCCCGGCGAGGCCAGCCACGGCGACATGGGCATGATCACACCCCGTGACGTCGTCCTGGCCCTCTCCAACTCGGGCGAGACGGCCGAGATCACGGCGCTATTGCCACTTCTCAAACGCATGGGCGCCCCACTGGTCAGCATGACCGGGCGTCCCGGCTCGACCCTATCGCGTCACGCCGAAGCACATCTGGATACCGCCGTTGCCCGTGAGGCTTGCCCGCTCGACCTCGCGCCGACCACCTCGACGACCGCTGCGCTGGCCATGGGCGACGCCCTCGCGGTGGCCCTGCTCGAGGCACGCGGATTCACCGCCGAAGACTTCGCCCTGTCACACCCCGGCGGTAGCCTAGGACGACGCCTGCTGCTCAAGGTCGAAGATCTCATGCATCATGGCGAGCGCCTGCCACGTGTCGCACTGGGTAGCCCGCTACGCGACGCTCTGCTGGAAATTACCCGCCAGGGCCTGGGCTTTACCTGCGTGGTCGATAACGCCGGTCATCTAGCCGGCATTTATACTGATGGCGACCTGCGGCGCACGCTCGACCAACACGACGACCTTCGCCGTCTGCGCGTCGATGACGTCATGACCCATGGCGGCAAGACAATCCGGCCGGATCTACTCGCCGCCGAGGCCGTCAAGGTCATGGAAGACAATCGTATCACGGCACTTGCCGTGGTCGACGGCGACGGACGACCGATCGGCGCGCTGCACATGCACGACTTATTGGTCAGCGGCGTCATTTGAGGAGCCCCATGACATATTCCGACGATTGGCGCGACAAGGCACGCCGCATCCGACTCCTGGCCCTGGATGTGGACGGCGTACTCACCGACGGCACGCTACACTTGCAAAGCGATGGCCAGGAAACCAAGAGCTTCAACATTCTCGACGGTCTCGGCATCAAGCTGCTGCAGCAAAGCGGCATCGCAGTGGCATTGATCACCGGGCGTGAGTCGCCCATGGTCAGCCGGCGTGCCGAGGCGCTTGGCATCGCACACGTCGTACAAGGTCGCGAGGATAAGCTAGCAGCGCTCGACACCCTGTGCGAACAGCTCGGCCTACCACTGGACGCGAGCGCCTATTGTGGCGACGACTTGCCCGACCTGGCCGCGATTCGCGCCGCAGGACTCGGTCTGAGCGTGAACAATGCGCCGGATTACGTCCGTGCGCACGCCGACTGGATTCCCACGCGCTCGGGCGGCCAAGGTGCGGTGCGTGAAATCTGCGATGCCTTGCTGAGCTGCCAGGGACGGTGGGACGTTTGCCTCGCACCCTATCTCGATGGCCAAGGATGAAGCGCGTCATGCCGACTTTTCTGTCTTCTCGCAAATGGGCACGGCTGGGGCTATTGCTGATACTAGTGGTCCTTGGTATCGGCCTGGCCATCGTCGAACAACGCGATGCTTCTTCTCCTGGCCCGGTCCCCAGCGATGACGCAGGCGAGCCCGATTACTACTTAGAAGGCGTCACCATGACGCGCTTCAACGCGCAAGGCACCCCCCACCAGACGCTTGAATCGCCGCGCCTCGTGCATACCCCTGTCGACGATGTCATTCGCGCCGACTCACCGAAGGCCAAGGTGCGTGACGAGGCGGGACGTAAGTGGGACATCTCCGGCGACAAGGGAAGCCTGGGGCCGCAACGCGATCTACTCACCCTGACCGGGAATGCCCGGCTCGTACAACCCGAGCAGGGCTGGCGTCTCGACACCGACGTGCTGTACTACAAGTCCAGCGAGGGCCACGCCTGGAGTGACACCGAGGCCGTGTTGCGGCAGCATGAACAGCGCGTGCGCGGCAATCGCTTCGACGCCTGGATCGACACCAATCAAGCGCGTCTGAGCGGTGATGTGCGAGGCCACCATCCACAGCTTGCCGAGGACGAATCATGATGACACGACCATTGACGATGGCACTGGCATGCGCCGCGCTGGGACTCGCCAGCCACACGGCGCTAGCGCTGGATAGCGATGCCAGCCAGCCTATCGAGATCGTCGCCGATCAGCTAGATCTCGACGACAACGCCGGCACCGCGGTCTATACCGGCGATGTCGATATGCAGCAAGGTAGTATGCAACTGACGGCCGCGCGCGTGAAGATCGAACGCAACGCGCAGGGCGAAGTCTCCACGGTCACCGCCCATGGCGGGGGTGGCGAACGCGCCTATCTCGAGCAAAAGCCAGCGCCGGACGAGCCGGTGGCCAAGGGCTGGGGCGATACGGTGATCTATCATGCCGCCCAGCGTCGCGTGGAACTCATCGACAATGCCGAGCTGCACCAGGCCCGGGATACCTTCAATGGCGCCTATGTCGAATACTTCCTCGACCGCCGCCAGGTACAGGCTCGCTCCGACGATGACGGCGATGGCGACCAGCGCGTTCGCATGACGCTGACGCCCCGCGATAGCGAGCAGTGACGTGTTTCGTGATTCACTCACCCCAGTTAGGTAGGACCCGACGCCCATGAAGACCCTGAGTGCCGCCAACCTCGCCAAGAGCTACAAGGGCCGCCGCGTGGTGCATGACATCAGCCTGACCATACGTCAGGGCAGCATTGTCGGACTTCTCGGCCCTAATGGCGCCGGCAAGACTACCTCGTTCTACATGATTGTCGGATTGGTGGGCGCCGATGCCGGCAGCGTGCACATCGACGAGCGCAACCTGTCACATGCGGCCATGCACGAACGCGCCCGCGCCGGTATCGGTTATCTTCCCCAGGAAGCGTCGATCTTTCGCAAACTCTCGGTCGCCGACAACATCATGGCAATTCTCGAGACGCGCCGCGATCTCGACAAGGCCGCGCGCAAGGCACAGCTCGAGCGCCTCCTGGAGGAGTTTCACGTCACCCACATTCGTGACAACCCTGGCATGAGCCTGTCCGGGGGCGAACGTCGTCGCGTCGAGATCGCCCGCGCCCTGGCCACCGAGCCCGCCTTCATCCTTCTCGACGAGCCCTTCGCCGGGGTCGACCCGATCTCCGTTGGCGAGATAAAGAGCATCATCCGCCAATTGCGTGATCGTGATATCGGTGTCTTGATCACCGACCACAACGTACGCGAAACCCTGGATATCTGTGACAACGCCTATATCGTCGGCGACGGTCAGATCATCGCCGAAGGACATGCAGAGGCCATTCTCGCCAACCAGAAAGTGCGTGACGTCTACCTCGGCCATGAGTTCAGATTGTAAACGCAAACTGCTGGAACCGCTGCACGCTTATATAAATGGCATGATTGTTGCTTTCATTCTTGCAAGTAGCGTCGTCGCGAGATAACGTACGAGAACCGTTTCAGGAAGCGACGATCGATTCTCCATGTCCATGAAACCTACCTTGCAGCTTCGCGTCGGCACGCAGCTGACGATGACGCCCCAGTTACAGCAGGCCATTCAGCTCTTGCAGCTTTCAACGCTGGATTTGCGACAGGAGATTCAGCAAGCGCTGGACTCCAATCCTATGCTGGAGCTCGAGGAGGACTTCGAAGAACGCGAGGTCAGCGAAACGCAGCAGGAAGATGATTGGGCAAGCGACATCCCCGAGAACCTGTCGCTGGATAGCGAATGGAGTGATACCTACCAGGATTCAGGCCCCTCACTGACGGGGGGTGGCGGTAGCGAGGAAGGCCCCGATATAGAGCGCAATACCGCGCATACCAGTCTTCACGACCATCTGGCCTGGCAACTCGCCATGGCCGACATGACGCCGCGCGAACATGATATTGCCGAAGGCCTGATCGATGCCATGGGGGCCGACGGTTATCTCACCCTGCCCCTGGACGAGCTTGTTGACGGTTTGCGCGGCCAAGGCCTTTCGGGGCTCAAGGTGGGCGATGTCGAACACGTCATGATGCGCGTACAACAGTTCGATCCCACTGGGGTAGGCGCCCGCGACCTACGCGAGTGTCTGTTGCTGCAACTCGGCGCCCTCCCTGAAGACATGCCGCTGATAACCCAGGCCAAGCGGCTGGTACGCCAGTTCCTCGCAGCTCTCGCAGGCAACGACCGCAAGTTGCTCAAGCGACGCTTGCGCCTCGACGATGAAGAGCTCGACCACGTCATCGCCCTCATTCGGTCCCTCGACCCGCGCCCCGGCCTCGCCTTCGAGGACAGCAGCAACGATTATGTCATTCCCGACCTCATCGCGCGGCGCATCCGACAGGATTGGCGCATCGAGCTCAATCCCGAGGCCCTGCCCCGCGTACGTATCCAACCGGATTACGCTGCACTCATCAAGCGCGCCGACAAGAGCGACGACAACACCTTCCTCAAGCAGCATCTACAAGAAGCCAAATGGCTGCTCAAGAGCCTTTCGAGCCGTAACGACACCTTGCTGCGCGTGGGCCAAGAGATCATGGCACGCCAATTCGACTTCCTCGAACGCGGCGAGGAAGCCATGAAACCGTTGATCCTGGCAGATATCGCCGACGCGGTAGACATGCACGAGTCGACCATCTCCCGCGTGACCACGCAGAAATTCATTCATACGCCTCGCGGCGTCTTTGAGCTCAAGTATTTCTTTTCCAGCCACGTCGGGGGGCAAGGCGAAACCGACGCCCATTCCAGCACGGCAATTCGTGCACGCTTGAAGAAATTGATTGGCGACGAGCCACCACGCAAGCCTCTATCCGACAGCAAGCTCGTCGACCTCCTGGCTCAGGACAGCATTCCGGTCGCACGACGCACCGTCGCCAAGTACCGTGAAGCGATGGGTATACCTTCCTCCAGCGAGCGCAAGCGACTCGCCTGAACGCGGGCAGTTTGCACGTATCGGCCACGCTGCGTAGACTCGCTGCGGTCTTCGTTAGCCAGCCTTGATCCAGGGCTATGCAGCGCTCTAAAAAGGGTTACAATCGAAGTGCCAACCGATGGAATAGGAGCGTGCCATGCAAGCCAATATCACCGGTCACCACATCGAATTGACCGATGCTCTACGCGACTACGTCAATGAAAAGCTCGCGCGTCTGGAACGCCACTACGACAACATCACTACCGTCCAGGTCACGTTATCCATCGAGAAGGAACGCCACCTGGCTGCATGCACGCTTCATGCCGCAGGCGCGGACCTGCACGCCGATACACAAAGCGACGACATGTACGCCGCTATCGACGCCCTAACCGACAAGCTCGACCGTCAGCTCGTCAAACACAAGGAAAAGTTGCAGGCACGCGCTCAGGGCGCCGGTGCCCGTTAATTCGCCATGATATTGGAAAGCATCCTACCCCCCGAACGCGCACTCTTCGGCGTTGCCGGGGGGAGCAAGAAGCGTGTGCTGGAATTTTTCAGCACCTTCATCGCGCAGAACACACCCAGCCTCGATAGCCAGGAAGTGTTCGGACGTCTCATCGGCCGCGAACGATTGGGCAGCACCGGTATCGGTAATGGTGTCGCTATCCCGCATTCGCGCAATCCGCATTGCAAGGAGCCGATTGCCGGTTTTCTACGCCTGCAGGAGCCCATCGACTTCGATGCCACCGATGGCGACCCCGTCGACCTGATCTTCGTTCTGCTGGTTCCAGAAGAAGCCGACGATGCCCATCTGTCGTTGCTTGCCCAGGTTGCCGCCATCATGAACGATAGCGCCATTCGCACCAAACTACGCCAGGCACAGACTCAACGACAGCTCTACGACACTCTGATCGAGGCCATCCGCCAGCACGACACCAGCGCAAACTGACATCCGCGCATACTGATACTCGCGCAACACAAGGGGCGCTCATGCAGCTCGTGATCATCAGCGGCCGTTCCGGCTCCGGCAAATCGATTGCCCTCCAAGCACTCGAGGATCTCGGCTACTACGCGATCGACAACCTGCCGGCCAGTCTCATGGCACCCCTGATCGATGAGCTACGTGAAGGCCCGCCGTCACGCACGCATATCGCGGTCAGTATCGACGCACGCAATCTTCCCGATGCCCTGAGACGCTTCCCGGTGCTGCTCGAAGAGATCCGCGCCCGAGGCATTCAGTGCCAGGTCGTTTATTTGACCGCCGACTCGCGCATACTACTGGAACGCTACTCGGCGACGCGCCGTCGTCATCCGCTGACGCGAACCAGTGAAATGACGCTCGCCGAGGCCATCGAACAGGAACAAGCCTACCTTTCGTCGATTCGCGATATCGCCGATCTGGTCATCGACACCTCCAACCTGTCGGTACACGAACTGCGTGGCCGCATCGCCGAGCAGGTGGCACGCCATAGCGGCCGACACCTGACCTTGACGTTCGAGTCATTCGGCTACAAACGCGGCGTCCCGCTGGATGCCGACATGGTGTTCGATGCGCGCTGCCTGCCCAACCCTTACTGGGACCCTCAGCTACGCGGTTTCGACGGTCGCGATTCTCAAATCGTCACGTTTCTCGAAGCCTACCCCGACGTTCACGCCATGGCCGACGATATACGTCAGTGGTTGGAACGCTGGCTCCCCGCCTATGTTGCCAGCAATCGTAGTTATTTGACCGTCGCGATCGGCTGCACCGGTGGCCAGCACCGCTCGGTATACCTGATCGAAGGGCTGGCTCGGTATTTTGCGACACAAATGAGTGGAGTGCGCCTACGCCATCGCGAATTGGGCGTGCAAGCCGCACTGCCGGAGGATGGCGATGCCGCGTCGTAGGCTGCAACTCACCAACAAGCGCGGCCTCCACGCACGTGCCGCGACCAAGCTCGTGCAATGCTGCCAACCTTATGCGGCGCGCGTCTGTGTGTTCCATGGTCAGCGTGAAGCGGATGCCACCAACATCATGTCACTGCTCATGCTGGCAGCCCCCTGCGGGACCGAACTCGACATTCAAGCCGAGGGCGACGACGCCGACGAGGTACTCAAGGCCCTCACCACCTTGTTCGAGTCACGCTTCGAGGAAGATGCTTGATTAGCGAACAGCGTTCGCGCCTGCCCGAAGCGATGTTAGAATTACGCTTCGCCCAAGAATCGACAAAGGATGCCGATTCCCCATGAGCCCCAATCACAAGCAATTACAGCCTCGGCTGGACCGCCTCAGCGAGGCCTTGGAAAGCGGTGCGCTGGACCAGGCGCGGCGCATGCTCAATCGTGGCCTGGCCCCGGTCGATGTCGCCCATCTGCTTGAATCAACGCCGCCGCGTGAGCGCAATGTGCTGTGGGAACTGGTCGACCCCGAATTGCAGGGCGATGTGCTGCAATACCTGGGTGACGACATCCAGAGCGAATTCCTGAGCCGCATGGACGCCGAACAGCTCGTCTCGGCGACCGAAGGACTCGACGTCGACGACCTCGCCGACTTGCTGCAACGCTTGCCCAACACGGTCATTCACGAAGTACTGCAAGCCATGGAGGCGCAAGAACGCCAGCGGATCGAGACCGTGCTGTCCTACCCCGAGGACACCGCAGGCGGCTTGATGAACACCGACACCATCACCATTCGCCCGGATATCACCCTGGACGTGGTGCTGCGTTATCTGCGCCGACACGAAAAGTTGCCCGACTCCACCGATACGCTGCTCGTCGTCACCCGCCGCGACGAACTGATCGGCACGCTACCGCTCAATTTGCTGTTGGTATCCGACCCTTCGATCCTGGTCCGCGAGGTCATGAACACCGATTTTGCTTCGGTGCAAGCCACGGCCGCGGACACCGAGGTCGCCAGCCTGTTCGAGAAATTCGATCTCATTTCGGCACCGGTGGTGAGCACCGACGGCGCCCTGCTGGGCCGAATCACCATCGACGACGTGGTCGACGTCATTCGCGAGGATGCCGAGCACCAGGTCATGAGCATGGCCGGCCTCGACGAGGACGAGGACACCTTCGCGCCAGCGTGGCGTACCGGGCGTCGACGCGCCGTATGGCTAGGCATCAACCTGATTGCGGCGACCATCGTATCGTTTGCCATCGGCATCTTCGAATCGACCATTCAGCAAATCACTGCGCTGGCCGTGTTGATGCCCATCGTCTCCAGCATGGGCGGTATCGCCGGGTCGCAGACGCTGACGGTGCTGATTCGCGGGATCGCCCTCGGACACGTCGGCGGCGCCAACGTGCAGTGGCTGCTGGTCCGCGAAATGCTCTCGGGGATGATGAACGGTGTGCTATGGGCCGTGATCGTGGCCCTGGTCGCCATCGTGCGCTTCGACGACTACAAACTCGGCGGCATCATCGCCTTGTCGATGGTCATCAACCTGACCGTCGCCGCACTGGCCGGCACCGTGATTCCCGTGCTGCTCAAGCGCCTGAAGATTGACCCAGCGCTCTCGGGAGGCGTGCTCTTGACGACGATTACTGATGTGGTCGGCTTCGTCGCGTTTCTGGGACTGGCCACAGCGTTTTATTGAGACGCGGCGCTGAGGCACCGCGTCACCGAGCTTTTTACTCGCCCGCCACCATCATGTCGCCGATCAACCAGCTCCCGGTATGCACACTGCCGCGCGTATCGGTATCGCTGCCTACGCCTTGGATATTGGCGAACATATCGCGCAAGTTGCCGGCAATGGTGAATTCCTCGACGGGATGCTGAATCTTGCCATCCTCGACCCAGAAGCCCGACGCACCGCGTGAATAATCGCCGGTCACGCCATTGACCCCTTGCCCCATCAATTCGGTAACGAGTACGCCACGCCCCATCCGCGCGAGCAATTCATCCCGCGAAACTAGAGGCGCCTCGATACGCAGATTGCGCGCGCCACCGGCATTGCCGGTCGTGGTCATTTCCAAGCGCCGCGCACTGTATGCCGAAAGCATGTAACTCGCCAAGCGTCCCTGGTCGATGAACACGTTGTCGCGCGTGGCGACGCCATCATTATCGAAGGCCGTACTCGCCATGGCGCCATATTCACGAGGCCGTTCACACAGCGTGAACCACTCGGGGAAGATAGTCTCACCCAACTGACCACACAGGAAGGATGCCTCGCGATACAAGGCGCCTCCGGCGATGGCGCCCATGAAACTACCCACCAAACCGCTGGCAAGCTCGGGCGCAAAGAGCACCGGCATTCGACCTGTCGCTGGTGAGGCTGCCCCCAAACGGGCCAACGTCTTCTCGGCAGCACGTCGACCCACCGCCTCGGGCGACTCCAAGTCCGCTGGATTGCGTACCGAGGTATAGTCGTAATCGCGCTGCATGTCCGCTCCCTGACCGGCGATGAGCATGCACGACAGCGAGTGGTGGCTTCCGCGCTGGCTCCCCAGAAATCCATGGCTATTGCCATAAACGCGCACGCCTTCACCACTGGATAGGCTCGCCCCCTCGGAGTTGGCGATACCCTCGACCCCGCGACCGGCGGACTCGCAAGCAAGTGCCAGTTCGATGGCATCGTCGGTGCTCAACGGCCAAGGATAATGGACGCCGAGATCCGGCAATTCCGTCGCCATCAGTGAAGCATCGGCCAAGCCCGAGGCCGGGTCTTCCGCTGTATAGCGCGCAATATCCAACGCTTTCTCGACCACCGCACGCAAGGATTCATCGCTCGCGTCGGATGTCGACACGCTGCCCTTGCGCTGCCCCACGTACACGGTCACCGCGATCCCTTGATCGCGGGATAGCTCGACGTTTTCCACGTCGCCCAGGCGTACACCGACCTCGATTCCCTGGTCCACGCTGGCGCCCACTTCACACGCATCGGCGCCCAATCGCTTGGCCCATTCCAAGGCCTGCGCGACGCGTGCCTCCAAGCGTGCTTGCTGCTCTACGGCATCGAAGGCCTGGCTCATGGTCTACTCCTGTACTCATAAGGCCCGAGACACTGCTCAAGGGCTCGGTAGGATTGTCGAGGAAGCCTGATATACTGCACGGTCATCCCCGAAGCATGATGGTAATGCAATGTCGATCGATCTCCCCGACCCGCACGATGAAGAGGCGGGACGCCCCAGCAAGACCCAGCGCAAGCACGAGATGAAAGCCCTGCAAGCGCTGGGTGAACGCATCATCGCCATGAGCGATGCCCAGCGCGCACGCCTGCCGCTTTCCGACGACATGCGTGTCGCGGTCGAGGACACCTCGCGCATCCGCTCCCACGAAGGCCGTCGTCGCCACATGCAGTATGTAGGCAAGGTCATGCGCCGCGAAGACCTTACGGCCATTCAGGCAACGTTCGACGCCATCGAACAGGAAAAGTTACAGCGCGATAACGCCTTCCATCGTCTCGAGCATTGGCGCAACCGGCTCATCGAGGACGACAGCGCCGACGCGCTGGCGGCCTTCATCGCCGAATACCCCGAGGTCGACCGACAGACGCTGCGGCAACTCACTCGCAATGCTAGAAGCGAGCGCCAGCGCGAAAAACCGCCGAAGAATACCCGCAAACTGTTCAAACTGATTCGCGAAACCGCCGAAATGTAAGATTGGCACTCCGTGCCTCAAAGAAGGAAGACCGGCGCTTCGCGCCTGGAAGATGAAAGGAAACCACATATCCTGGCTTGCTCCTCGTTCTTCCTTCTTCCCTCTTATTGCTTACTTCTTCTCCCTTACCTCAGGACTGCGTCCCGCCGACGGTGAGTTCGTCGATCTTGAGTGTCGGCTGGCCCACGCCGACCGGCACCCCCTGACCTTCCTTGCCGCAGACACCGATACCGGTATCCAGATCGAGATCGTGCCCGATCATCGACACCTGCTGCATGACCTCTGGCCCGTTGCCGATCAAGGTCGCACCCTTGACCGGTGCGGTGATCTTGCCGTCCTCGATCAAATAAGCCTCGGAGGCGGAGAACACGAAACGTCCCGAGGTGATATCGACCTGGCCGCCGCCGAAGCTCACCGCATAGATGCCCCGCTTGACGCTTTTGACGATGTCCTCGGGATCATCTTGGCCGGCCATCATGCAAGTATTGGTCATGCGCGGCATGGTGGCGTGTGCATAGGACTCGCGACGCGCATTACCAGTGGGCGCCATGCCCATCAAGCGTGCGTTGAGCTTGTCCTGCATATAGCCCTTGAGGATACCGTCCTCGATCAGCGTGTTGCGTTGCGTCGGCGTCCCTTCATCGTCGACGGAAAGCGATCCGCGCCGGTCGGATAGCGTCCCGTCGTCGACGACCGTGACACCGGGCGCGGCCACACGTTCACCAATACGCCCCGCGAAAGCCGAGCTGCCCTTGCGGTTGAAGTCTCCCTCGAGGCCATGCCCCACCGCCTCGTGCAGCAGAATGCCGGGCCAGCCGTTGCCCAACACCACCGGCATTTGGCCGGCCGGGGCATCGACCGCCTCCAGATTGACCTTCGCCTGACGCACCGCCTCCTTGGCAAAGCGTTCTGCGACGTTTTCGTCGCGCAAGCGCGCCATCGAGTAACGACCGCCACCGCCTGCGCTACCCCGCTCACGACGCCCGTCACGCACGGCGATGACGCTGACGTTGAAGCGTACCAAGGGGCGAATATCGGCTGCTAGCGTGCCATCGCTGGCGCGCACCATCACCACTTCATAGACGCCCGACAGAGAGGCACTGACTTGCGTGATACACGGATCGGCGGCACGGGCCACACGATCCGCCGTCTTGAGCATGGCGATTTTATCCTCGGCGGACAGCCCCGCCAGCGGATCGACATCGGCGTAGCGGCGCGTAGGCGTGGCAGCCTGAACCGCCTGAGGCGGCAAGCGTTGGCCGCTTCGCGCGATACCCGCTGCAATACGCCCGGTATCGGCCAGCGCATCGGGACTGATCTGATTGGAGTAGGCAAAACCGGTCTTTTCCCCGGTCAGGGTGCGTACGCCGACGCCACCGTCGATGCTGTAGCCGGCCTCCTTGACGTCGCCGTCCTCGAGGATCCAGCTTTCTTGCCAGGTACGCTGAAAATACAAGTCGGCATAATCGATACCCGGCCCCATGGCGTGGCCCAGGCCGGTATCTAGCGCCGCCAGGTCGAGCCCCCCCGGCGCGAGGAGCAATGAGGTCGCCTGATTCAAGGCGCTGTCGTTGAGTGCGTTCATCGGGCGCTTTCCAGTGTCAGTTGCGGCGACGACCATGGGCCGTGCACGCGGTAATGTATCTGCGTTGCCTTATCGAGCCAGCCGCCGAAAAGCTTGTGGGCGAGGTACAATCCCACGCCTACTTGCGGCGCGCCAACGAGCACGGCCGCCAGCGGCAAATTCTGGCTCACCGGCACGGTGATACCCAGTCGCTGATTCAGTGTACGCTGCACGAGATCGACTTCGCCTTGCAAGGTAAAGTGGGTGGCCGAACCGTCGATTTCAACCGGGCCTCGGGTTATGAGCTTGCCGTCGAATAGCGTCGCCTCGCCATTCACGCTATTGAAAGCCGTCCCCTCCTGGGTAATATCGGAGAAGTCCAACGTCAGCCGACGGAAGATGTTATCCAGATTGAGCAGTCCCACCAGCTTGGCCGGGCCCGATTCGACCTCCCGGAAACGGCCATTGGTCAATGCCAGTGATGCACTGCCCTGCGAGCGTTCAACGGCAAATTGCCATGGCGCCCCGGGCCATGCCAAGCGCGCATCCAGATCGACGCTTTCGCTATTGACCACTTCGGGTTGCCCTAGGCGAACCAGGGCGTCGCCGAGATTGCTCCCCTTCAGGGTCATCCGCGCGCGCGTCAGGCTATCTCTTCGCCCTGTGGCTTCCCAGGCCAGTTCGCCGCTCGCCGTCACGCCGTTGACCACCAACGACAACGGCTTGATATCCAGACGCTGTAACGAGGTCTGCCAGTCGGCATCGAGCGGACCGATGGTCTGCCCGTCATGACGCAGCTCGTCGACATGCAAACGCCCATCGGGCCAGCCTTCCACGCCATCCGGAAGCGCTACGGGATCTGGCGGCGTGGCGATTTCATCGCTGAGTTTCACCTTACCGTCGCCTTGGCTAGCACCCTCGGCAGGCCACAGGGTGTCAAGATCTAGACGCGTGAGGTTAATATCCAGCGAGCGCGGCGCCTCTGGCCGCCACTGCGCTTCTCCCGCCGCCACGGGACCGGCCAGCGCCAATTGCCATCCATCCTCGAGCGGGGTGATATCGGCTTGCAACGCGCCCCGGCATTGTCCATCGAGAACGACACAAGGCGACGAGACGGCGATACGCTGCAAACCACTCGAGAGGTCCTCGCCCGTGCCGCTCGAGGCGTCGTCCGGCACGCCCTTGGGTTGCGTGGTGACTTGTCGGTTGAGATCGCGTTCACGCAGCAGCGATATCCATTGTTGTGGGTCCAACCGAGGCGGCTGCCAGTTCACGCTCCAGCCATCCTGCTGTGGCCACTGGGGCGCTTCCGGCCAGTTTTCCAACCATGCCTGGCCCTGTAAACGTTCGTCTCGCACACGCCAGCGTAATCGCCCCCAATCCGATACGCTGACCCGGCCGCTACCCGAGGCCACATCCGCGTTGACTTTCAGCGGCGCCGTGTCGTCGACGGCCTTGCCAAAGGGGGCTGGTAGGTGCAGAGCCAGGCCTTCGAGGTCGCTGGTAACGCGCACGCTCGCGTTGTCCTCATCGTCGAAAGTGACCCGGGCGCGATACGGTAGCGTACCCTCGGCAAGCGCTGGCTGCGGCGCCAGGCGCGCCCAGCTCAATAATCCCTCGGCGCTGGCACGGCCCGTGAAGGTAAAGCCATCACCGCCCATGTCCAGCGTGCCATTCATATTTCCCCCCAGCGCCCGCGCACTCACGTCACCGGTCAGCAGGTCCTGATCCTTGAGGTGTCGATAACGCAGATCGCCCTGAACATCTTCGAGCGGAAGGCGCAACATGCCGAGATACAGTCGCGAGGCCTCGACACGCCCCTTGATATCGGCCTTCATCGCTTCAGGAATCGCCAGCGGAATCGTCATGTCGAGATCGGCCTCGACCTGGCCTTCACTCTGCCAATCGGCAAAGGTCTCGCTAAGATCTTCCAGCGGCGCTGCGGCGAGATAATCCAGCAAGGCTTGGCTGGATCCCGTGACAGGCCCACGCACACCCAACGTATTGCCGATCATCAAGACGCGGGCATCGCGCGTTTCCAGGCCCATGCTAAAGGCGTGGTCCACCTGCGCGACCAGGGTCTGATTGTCGATATCCAAATGGCCGGCAACGTTTTCCAGCGCTGGCCATTCGGGGTCATAGGGTAGCCGGCCCTGCTCGACATCCAGCGCCAGCTGCAGGCGATCATCGGGATTGACGAACAACTGGCCCTCGGGTGCCTCACGTTCGGTCAGCGTCTGCGACAATGACAGACTGCCTTGGGGAACGCGGCCGCTGACCTGCGATAGCCAATCGAGCAATTCGTCGTCCATGGCTTGGGTGGGCAGCCAGTCGAGCAGCGGCGTATCGATCGCATCAGCATCGGAAAACGCCAGATCGAGATCGAGATGCCCGGGCCTGTCCTCTGCCATCGGTATGTGCGTCGCGAACGTACCGTTGACATCGGCCCCACGCCAATTGGCTTGCAGTGCCTTGCCCTCGATGTCGAAAGCATTACCGTCACGTTGCCAGTCGACATGTCCGGTCGCGGCATCCACCGCAATCGGCTGGGCATAGACATCGGGGAACGCAAGCACCATGCCCGGCTCATCACGAAAATGCACGCTGCCCGAGGCGTTGTCGGTGGTCACCCAGGCGCTGAACGGCCCGCCGCCGGGGATGCCGTCCCAAGCCGACACGCGTGCGCCCGTCAATGCCGTGCGTGTGAACCAACGGTCGTCATGACGCCCGACTTCGAGGCCGGCGACTCGCCCCTGCGGCGCCATCTGCTCGAGCATTCGTGCGTGCTCATCGGATAACGGCAGCATGCGGCCCCAGGCGGCCATCGCATTCAGGGAAAAACCACTGCTGCGCAACCACCAGTCGGCGCCATCAATACGCGCCTGTAATCGCTCGGGCAAGGGAGAGCCTTTGCGGTCGTCGCCATCGCACTTGGCAACCAGGTCATTGGCCCAGATATCCCAGCCGCCATCGTCATCCCGCAACGCCTGGGCACGCACGCCGATATCCTCGAATGCCAGCGGCGAGCCACCTCGCCTGGTGATCTCCAGCCTGGGTAGCGACAAGCGCAGACGCACATCCTCGAGACGGGCATCCTGCCAGCGGGCCCATAGCCGGGCGTCGCCTTCTACCGTGTTCAGAGTGTAGCGTTGCTGAGCAGTCAACACCTGGCCCAGGGCACGCAGCCCCTGGGCGTTGACGTCGACTTGCAGGGCGGCATTGAAGGCACCCAGTCCATGACGCCCGGGTAGCACCTCGAGAACCGCACTCAAGGCGGCATCCGGTTGGCCGTCGACATGCATCTGGCCCTCGAGGTGGGCCTGTGAGTCGCCGCCCGCCATCAGCATGCGCGGTGCTACGAGCGTGACCTCGTCCTGCCGCCCATGCAGCACCACGCGCACGTCATGAATGGCGACACGCTGACGCACAAGAACACCGACCCAACGGTCGATATCGGCGAGGCGGAAGCGACCCGGTGCCTGAACCTCATCGGGCACTTCCGCCGAAGGCCAGCCCCATCCTCCTTCATCACGCTGATAAAGATGAAGCGTCGCCTGTTCGACCTCGGCCTTTTCGAAAACGGGATACCCCGCGCGCAGCGACGCCAGGGTATCGAGACGCGCATGCGCACTCTCGAGGCTCAGCAAAGGCGGCGCTTGAGGCGCTTTGGCACGCAAGGTCATTCCCGAAAGGGTCGCCGACGGATCCCATCCATGCCAATCGGCGCCGATATGCTCAAGCTCGGCATCGGCGCTGAAACGTTCGGAAAGTTGGGCTTCGATATCGTCGCGAAACGCATCAGCCTGTGTCGCCAGACCGCGAGCCGCCAGCAGCACCAGCACGATGACGCTCAGTACCACTGCCACGACCGTGAGCGCCCAACGCCACGCTCCTCGCAACGCATTCATGGGCTCACATCAGCACGATGTCGTACTGCTCCTGAGAATAGTGGGCTTCGACCTGGAAGCGAATCGTCTTGCCGATGAAGGCTTCCAGATCCGCCACCGCCGTGGACTCCTCGTCGAGCAGGCGATCGACCACTCCCTGAGAAGCCAGCACCATATAGGTTTCCGGGCTGTAGGCGCGCTCCTCGCGCAGGATTTCCCGAAATATCTCGTAGCACACGGTCTCCGGTGTCTTGAGCGTTCCGCGTCCCTGGCAGGTCAAGCAAGGTTCACATAGGGTCTGCTCGAGGCTTTCGCGGGTGCGCTTACGCGTCACCTGCACCAAGCCGAGTTCGGTCACGCCGGTCAACTTGTTCTTGGCATGGTCGCGTTCCAGCGCCTTTTCGAGAACACGCAGGACTTGGCGCTGGTGCTCGAGCTCTTCCATATCGATGAAATCGATGATGATGATGCCACCCAGATTGCGTAGCCGCAGCTGACGCGCAATCGCCGTGGCCGCCTCGAGGTTGGTCTTGAAGATGGTTTCCTCGAGATTGCGATGCCCCACGTAACCGCCGGTATTGACATCGATGGTGGTCATCGCCTCGGTCTGGTCGATCACCAAATACCCGCCTGACTTGAGCTGTACCTTGCGGCCCAGCGCCTTCTGGATTTCGTCCTCGACGCTATAGAAATCGAACAACGGGCGCTCGCCGGGATAGTACTCGATGCACGACTCGACATCGGGCATGAATTCCTTGGCGAACTCCTTGAGCTTGGCGTAGTTTTCGCGCGAGTCGATTCGTACGCGCTCGATATCGGCGCGCAACACGTCGCGCAACGTGCGGATGAATAACGGCAGATCGTCGTAAAGAAGGGCCGGTGGTGTGGCGCTGTGGCGACGTTCATCGACCTTGCGCCAGAGCCGCAACAAAAAGTGCATGTCGGTCGCCAGCTCTTCCTGTCCCACACCCTCGGCAGCAGTGCGGATGATCACGCCCCCCGGCGCCTCATCGTGTTTTGCCGCCTGAGAGGCTTCGATCAACGTCTTGAGCCGCTCGCGTTCGCCCTCATCCTCGATACGCTGGGAGACACCGGTATGCGGCGAGTCAGGCATATACACCAGATAGCGCGACGGCACCGACAGGTGTGTGGTTAAACGTGCCCCTTTCGATGCGATGGGGTCTTTGGTGACCTGCACGACTAACGGCTGCCCTTCCTGGAGCAAGTGCGAGATCGTGGTGTGTTCATCGGTGCTCGCGTTGGGCGCAACGACTTCATTGACATGAATGAAGGCCGCCCGATCGAGCCCAATATCCACGAAGGCAGCCTGCATGCCCGGCAGTACACGCACCACCTTGCCTTTGTAGATATTGCCCACGATGCCACGTCGACGGCTGCGTTCGATGAAGGCTTCTTGCAAGACACCGTTCTCGACCACGGCGACACGCGTCTCCATGGGCGTCAAATTGATCAGTACCTCGCCGCTCATGCGTTGCCCCTAACCAGATTATCTGTCGGCATTATGGCACAGCCACGCGCTCGCCCCACAGCGAGACACCTTGACGCGTCAATAACTTGGCGGTCTCGAAAAGAGGTAACCCGACTACCGCAGAGTGACTGCCTTCGATGCGCTCGACGAATATCGCTGCCAGCCCTTGAATGGCATAGGCACCCGCCTTGTCGACGGGCTCACCACTACGCCAATACGCATCGATCTCGTGCATTTCGAGCGGACGCAGTGTCACCCGGGTCGTCACGTAGGTCGACAAAACGCCACACGGCCCAGTCACCGCGACGCCCGTCATCACGTCATGCGTGGTGCCCGACAACGCCGTGAGCATGTCGACGGCATCTTCGCGATCACGCGGTTTGCCTAGGATGCTCTGCCCCAGCACCACGGCTGTGTCGGCCCCCAATATGGGTAACGACGTTCCCGCCGCACCGGCCTGCGCCTTGTCTCGCGCCAAGCGTTCCACATAAGCGGCAGGCAACTCCCCCGCCCGCGGTGTCTCATCGATATCGGCCGACGCTACTTCGAGCGTTACGCCAATCGACGCCAACAGCTCACGGCGACGCGGCGAAGCCGACGCCAGGCGCAGCGACGCCCCCTGGGATGTGGACATGTGCTTTTCCTCACGACTTGGGTGACAAAGGTTTCGCGGAATGAAGCAGCGAGGTCAAATGATTTTCAAGCGGCGCCGTAGTACTTGCATCATGGTGAACAACCACGGCCATAAGGCAGCGCCTATGAGCGCGGGCAGCAAGAATGCCAGATGAATAGAGACCGGGCCGAAAATCGTGCGCAGCCATTGCTCGACCAGTTGAATCAAGCCCAGCAATACAAAGAGCAAGACGGCCTGTTGCCAGATGGAGTAGGCACGCAGGCGTTGATAGAGCAAGAGACACAAATAGGTGAGCAGCGACAATGTCAAGGCGTTCTGGCCCAAGGGCGTGCCCTCAATCAGATCCAGCAGCAAGCCAAGTACGAAACCATGGAGGACACCGACGCGTTGGGGGGCGGCAATGCACCAATAAGCCAATGCCAGGCCGAGCCAATTGGGACGCCACATCAGCCATGCATCGGGCAGCGGCATGACCTGCAAGCACAAGCTCACCAGCAGGGTGAACCAGATCATGAGAAGTCCTGGCAAGCGCATCATGGACGCGCCTCCTCAAGCTCGTTGGGTATTTTTACCACCCCTCCATCCATCAAGTGCAATGCGGCCTCGATATTGACGTCGCTGGTAATGGCCGCCGCCGCAGGTGAGGGAAACAGTAGCAAGAAATGCCGTGAGCGCTCGGGTTGCGCAAGCGGTCGCGCTTCGACGCTCGCGAAAGAATGCTGGCCATCCCTATCTACCTGCGTGATCTCCGCAACAGGGTACCCCTCGGGAAAACGTCCGCCCAATCCCGAGGTCGTGAGCAGGTCACCTTCCTTGATATCGGCGGTCGCCGGCACATTAAGCACATTCAGAGTATCGAGGTCGCCGGAGCCCTGGACGATGAAACGCTGCCCGCTGCGATTGACCTGCACCGGTACGGCATTATTGGCATCGCTCACCATCAGCACACGGCTGGTATACGCGGAAACGGCAATGACCTGCCCGATCAAGCCAGAGGCATCCATGACAGGCTGCCCCACATAAACGCCATCACGGCGCCCCCGACCGATCACCATCTGCTGGGTGAAAGGGTCGGAATCCAATGACAACAATTCAGCGGTAATATAGGGGACTTCATCGCGCGGCGCAGCATTCAGCAACTCTCGCAGTCGCACGTTTTCCGCCGTCAAGTTCGCCATGCGCTGCACGCGATGCGATAGCGTCAGTAACTGCTGACGCAAGCGCTGGTTCTCATCCACCAGGGCACGCTGATCCGAAAAGACCAGCGCCGCCCAGGACAAACCCTCACTGGGCAGACTCACCGCCCATTGCACGGGCGCCACCACAGTGGTCAATTGCGAGCGCACATCGTCCATGAAAGGCAGGCGATGCTCCGCAAACATCAATGAGAAAGCAGCCACCGCACATAACAACATGCGATAACTGGGCACCGGACCGTGTGAAAACAGAGGTTTAATAAGCCTTCCTCCGCAAACAGGGCGCAAGACTCATAACGATCGGACACACGCTGGAAGCCACACACGACGCATGTGGCTTCCAGGCAGGCGTATCAGCGCTAACATGGCAAGCGCCCGAGTGCGTCAATCGCTGGACAGCAACTCGAAGGTCCGCTGATCGATCATTTCCAACGCCTTGCCGCCGCCACGGGCCACACACGTCAACGAATCCTCGGCAACGATCACCGGCAAGCCCGTTTCTTCGGCGATCAACTTGTCGATGTCACGCAACAACGCGCCACCGCCGGTCAATACCACGCCACGTTCGGCAATGTCTGACGCCAGCTCGGGCGGTGATTGTTCCAGGGCGCTCTTGACCGCCGCGACGATGGACGAGAGCGGATCCTGCAAGGCGTCGAGAATCTCGTGCGAATTGAGCGTGAAGCTGCGCGGGATGCCTTCCGCCAGATTGCGACCGCGCACATCGATTTCACGCAACTCACCGCCGGGATAGGCACAGCCGATTTCTTCCTTGATGCGCTCGGCGGTCGCCTCACCAATGAGGCTGCCATAATGACGGCGCACATAGGCCGAAATCGCCTCATCAAAGCGATCGCCCCCAACGCGAATCGACTCGGTGTACACCACGCCATTGAGCGAAATGATCGCAATCTCGGAAGTTCCGCCACCGATATCGACGACCATTGACCCCATGGCCTCCTCGACCGGCAGGCCGGCGCCGATGGCCGCCGCCATGGGCTCTTCGATGAGGAAGACCTCACGTGCACCAGCGCCTTCTGCGGATTCCTTGATAGCGCGCCGCTCGACCTGGGTCGACATGCACGGCACGCAGACCAAGACACGCGGGCTCGGCGTCAGAAACGTGCTTTGATGCACCTTGCGAATGAAGTTCTGGAGCATCTGCTCAGTGACGGTAAAATCAGCGATGACACCATCCTTCATGGGACGGATCGCGGTAATGTTGCCAGGGGTACGACCTAGCATGCGCTTGGCATCGATCCCCACGGACGCGACGGTGCGCATATTGCCAGACTGGCGGATCGCCACGACCGACGGCTCGTCGAGCACGATACCGCGACCGCGCACGTAAATCAGCGTGTTGGCGGTTCCCAAGTCGATCGACAGATCGCTCGAGAAAAGCCCCCGTAAACGTTTAAACATGGAAGTCTTTCACCTAGTCCAGACCGGAACCCTGTGCGGACGCAAACGGTACCATCACGGGGATGGCGCGGCAAGCAAAGGCCTGTCAGCGCTCGCCAGATATGGTAAATTCTGTGGTTACCCACGGCGACCTTCATTGGCGCTCATTGGCGCGGCGCTGACACACGCCGCGCAGTCTCCATAAAAGGCAAACGATATGGCGATCGAACATGCAGACGTGCTCCGTGCCGCCCACTTGGCCCGCGTCGGCTTGAGTGAAAACGAAGCAACCGGTTATGTCGACGACTTGAGTCGCATACTGAAGATGGTCGACCAACTTCAGGCCGTCGACACTCAAGACATCACCCCGCTGGCGCATCCACTGGATGCCACCCAGCGCCTACGTCCCGACGAAGTGACCGAACATAGCCAGCGAGAGCGCTTCCAGGCTTGTGCGCCAGCCGTTACCGACGGCCTTTATCTCGTCCCGCGCGTCGTCGAGTGAAGCATCCTCGTCAGGATTCGAATCAGGAGTCATATTCTTCCATGCATGACAAGACCCTCACGGAGCTTGCCGCCGGTCTTCAAGCAGGCGAGTTCTCCAGCCGTGAGCTATGCCAGGCGGCACTCGAACGCATCGAGCACCTCGATGGCGAGCTCAACAGCTTTATTACCGTGACCGCCGAGCAGGCACTGGCCAACGCCGATGCCGCCGACCGTGCACGCGAAGCCGGCGATGCCGGCCCTCTCGCCGGTTTGCCGCTGGCCCTCAAGGACATCTTCTGCACCCAGGGCGTGCGCACCAGCTGCGGCTCGAAGATGCTCGACGACTTCGTCTCGCCCTACGATGCCACGGTGGTCGAAAAGCTGCGCCAAGCCGGCGCCGTCAACCTCGGCAAGACCAACATGGACGAGTTCGCCATGGGCTCGTCCAATGAGAACAGCTTCTATGGTCCGGTCAAGAACCCATGGGACTTGAGCGCTGTGCCCGGCGGCTCCTCGGGCGGTAGCGCGGCCGCCGTCGCCGCGGGACTGGTGCCCGCCGCACTGGGGACCGATACCGGTGGCTCGATCCGCCAGCCGGCGGCCTTCTGCGGCATTACGGGCCTGAAGCCTACTTATGGCCGCGTCTCGCGCTATGGCATGGTGGCGTATGCCTCGAGCCTCGATCAGGGCGGCCCACTGGCACGCAACGCCGCCGATTGCGCCCTGCTGCTCGAAACGATCGCCGGTCAAGACGTTCGCGACTCCACCAGCGTGGCGCGCGTCGTACCCGACTACACCGCCGATCTCGATACTTCGCTTTCCGGCCTCAAGATCGGCTTGCCCAAGGAATATTTCGGCGACGGGCTCGACCCCGAGGTCGAAACCGCCGTGCGTGAAGCGATCAAGGTCTACGAGTCGCTCGGTGCCAAGGTCTGCGAGGTCAGCCTGCCGCATACACATCTGGCGATCCCCGCCTACTACGTCATTGCCCCGGCAGAAGCTTCTTCCAACCTGTCGCGTTATGACGGTGTGCGCTTCGGCCACCGCTGCGATGATCCGACAGACCTCGAGGACTTGTATAAGCGTACGCGGGCCGAAGGCTTCGGCGAAGAAGTCAAACGGCGTATCCTCATCGGCACGCATACCCTGTCCGAAGGTTTCTTCGATGCCTACTATCTCAAGGCACAGCAGGTGCGTCGCCTGATTCGTCAGGACTTCCTCGATGCTTTCGACGAAGTCGACGTACTGATGGGTCCGACCGCACCGACGCCCGCGTTCGATCTGGGCGCACAGAAGGACCCGGTGTCCATGTATTTGCAGGACATCTACACCATTGCCGTCAATCTGGCCGGTATTCCGGGCATCAGCGTTCCCGCCGGCTTTGCCGGCAATCGCCCCGTCGGCCTCCAAGTACTGGCACCGCACTTCGCCGAAGCCCAACTGCTCGGCGTGGCGCATCAATTCCAGCAAGCCACCGACTGGCACCTCAAGCGTCCGGCATTCGGCAAGGAGACGGCATGATGCAGTGGGAAACCGTGATCGGGCTCGAGGTTCACGTTCAGCTCGCCACTCAATCCAAGATCTTCTCCGGCGCGTCCACCGCCTTCGGCGCCGAGCCCAACACGCAGGCCTGCGCCGTCGACCTCGGCATGCCCGGCGTACTGCCGGTACTCAATGAAAACGCCGTCGCCATGGCGGTGAAGTTCGGCCTCGCCGTCGACGCCGATATCCCCGAAACGTCGCTTTTCGAGCGCAAGAACTACTTCTATCCGGACCTGCCAAAGGGGTATCAGACGAGCCAGATGGCGCAGCCCATCGTTGGCCCCGGCAAGGTCGAGATCACGCTCGACGACGGTTCGACACGCAGCGTCCGTATTCATCACGCCCACCTCGAGGAAGATGCCGGCAAGTCACTGCACGAGGATTATCACGGCATGACCGGTATCGATCTCAACCGTTCCGGCACGCCACTGCTGGAGATCGTTTCCGAGCCCGATATGCGCTCGGCCAAGGAAGCCGTGGCTTATATCAAGGCGCTGCATGCCATCGTCACCTATCTCGGCATCTCCGACGGCAACATGGCCGAGGGCTCGATGCGCTGTGACGTCAACGTCTCGGTACGCCCCAAGGGACAGGCCGCTTTCGGTACCCGGGCGGAAATCAAGAACGTCAACTCATTCCGCTTCGTCGAGAAAGCCATCGCTTTCGAAGTCGAACGCCAGGTCGAACTCATCGAGGACGGCGGCGAGGTCATTCAGGAAACCCGACTGTTCGACCCAGAACGCGACGAGACACGTGGCATGCGTACCAAGGAGGAAGCCAACGACTACCGTTACTTTCCCTGCCCCGACCTCCTGCCGGTCACTCTCGACAGCGCCTATGTTGATCACCAGCGCGCACGCATGCCCGAGTTGCCCAGCGAAAAGCGCCACCGCTTCGAAAACCAGTTGGGCCTTTCCGCCTACGATGCGGGTGTGTTGGCCTCGAGCCGCGCCATGGCCGAATACTTCGAAGCCGTCAAAGAAACATGTGACGATGCCAAGCAAGCCGCTAACTGGGTTCAGGGCGAGCTATCGGCCAACCTCAACCGCGAAAGCTTGGAAATCGGCAACAGCCCGGTCACGGCCGAGCAGCTCGGCGGCCTCATTCGACGCGTAATGGACGACACCATCAGCGGCAAGGCCGCCAAGCAGGTCTTCCAGGCGCTCTGGGACGGCGAGGCGGACACTGCCGATGCTATCATCGAGGCGCGCGGCCTCAAGCAGGTCACCGACACCGACGCCATCGAGGGCATGATCGACCAGGTCATCGCCGACAGTCCGGTTCAGGTCACCCAGTACCGTGAAGCCGACGAGACCAAGCGCGGCAAAATGATCGGCTACTTCGTGGGCCAGGTCATGAAAGCCTCGCGCGGCACCGCCAACCCGCAACAGGTCAACAGCCTCCTCAAGCAGAAGCTGGATGACGCCTAACGGCGCCTCGACATATCCGAAGGCTTTACCCCAGCCACCACGACAGCAGCAAAAGCAGGAGCAGCACGCCGGCCACTATTTTCCATAGCGTGGCCGGTTGCTGCCATGACTCGCGGGCTTCGAGGTCGTCACGGCGCTTGGGCGTGCGCAGATGAGAGGCAAACTCGCCCAGCCGCCGAAAACGCAAGGCACGTTGGGGGTCGAGGGCACGCTTCAAGGCGTCATCGAGTTCGCTGGTGATGGCGGGATTGTAGCGCCGTGCACTGGTGTAACTCATACGCTCGAGATCGGTATGGCTGCGTAACTCGTGGGGCGCCAGCGCATAGGGCTGATGCCCGGTCAGCAACCAATAGATGGTCGAGGCCAGCTCGTATTGATCGCTGCGCCGCCCTACTTCGGTATCCAGCGCATATTCCGGTGCGCTGTGCTCGTTCAATCCCACCTGACGCGCCAGTTCGCGCGCTGCTTGCTGACTATCGCTTTCACGCAGGTGGCAGGCGCCGAAATCCGTCAGTACCAGCTGCCCATGTGAATCGACCATCAGATTATCGGGGTGGATGTTCTGGTGCAGCACATCGCGGCGATGCAGGGCCTGCACCGCCTTGACCAACTGACGCGCTAAATCCAGACGTGCCTCAAGACTCGCCTGGGGATGGCGTAGCGCCCAGTCACTGAGCAATTCGCCCTTGATGTAATCGAGCAAGTAATACTGATAGCGGCGCGGGCGGGACGGGTCCACGACCTTGGCCACGAACGGCGAGTTGACACGCTGCACGATCCATTGCTGAAGCGCGAAATGTTCTTGATAGGCATTGCGCAGCGACAGCTCGGGGCTCGGGGCCTTCATTACTATCTCACGCTCGTTGCGCGCATCATGCACGCGATAGACACGCGACTTGGCTGTACGCGACAACACCTCTTGCACCTCCAGCCCATCGAGACGCTCTCCGGGCGATAATTCGGGAGGCACCGGCAAGTCACCATACAACGGCACAGGATGATCGGGCTCGACTTCCTCGGGCAGCCGGTCGATGCGCACCAACTGAAAGCAGAATTGGTCGCCGCCGTAACCGCGTTCCTGAGCCCGGGCCAGCGCCGCCTCGGCCAAGCGTTCGCAGGCCGCATCGAGGTCGCTGACATCGGCACGGATCAGTTGCACGAAATCCGAGGGCAACAGGGTGCCGCGTACGGCCTGGGTAGTGAACAGGAAAAGGTCGCCCTGCTTGAGAGAATCCGTCACGTAATCGATGTCGAGGCTACCGTCCATGCCAAGCGCCCGTGATGGATAGCGATAACCGCCCAGTTCGGTGACGTGATCACGCGACATTTGCTCGAATTCGGCGCCTCGCAGGCGGAATACCAAGGTGTCTCCCATATGAAAGAGATGCACCTCACGATGACGGAACACCATGGCCGATAGCGAGCAGATATAGCTGCCGCCTTCGATGTACGCGCTTTGGCTATAGCTCCAGCCATTCAAGGCACGCAGCACGCGATGTGCCGATGTCTTGACGTCCCAATGCTCCGGCGTCGAATAATAATCGGCGAGAAAGCCCCGTACGCTCAGATCTCCGGCCTGCTTGGCGATGGCGTTGCGCCAGGTGGAATCACTGATCAGGGCGCAGGCCCCCTTGGCGGACAATTGCGAACCGCCGGGTATCTGTACCGACATCGAACTGCGATGGCGACGCCGATCCGGTGCCACGAATGCCTGACCGAAGCTGATAGAAAGGCTGCTTGCCGTCAACGAGCGTCTCCTTGTCAATGATGATGAGACGGATAATTCCCGCGTTCGCTGAGCATGACGATGCATGACAACGATTGCATGATGCCATTTACGTCCCACGTCGGTTGGTAAACGCTGGACGCTACTCGTATAATTTCTCGGATTTTCTCCCGCTGGTGTTCAACCTGCAAACCGCAAGGACTCGACGATGAGTTTCAAAAACATTCCCGCTGGCAAGGATCTTCCCAACGACGTCTATGTGGCGATCGAGATCCCTGCCAATCACACGCCGGTCAAATATGAAATCGACAAAGACATGGACGCGCTGGTCGTCGACCGTTTCATGGCTACGCCGATGTTCTATCCGGCCAATTACGGTTTCATCAACAACACCCTGGCCGACGACGGCGATCCGCTCGACGCCCTGGTGGTCACCCCGTATCCCGTCCAGGCGGGCAGTGTGATTCGTGCGCGTCCGGTCGGCGTGCTCAACATGTCCGATGAAGCAGGCGAAGACGCCAAGCTGGTCTGCGTCCCGCATCCCAAGTTGAGCGCCTTGTATGACGACGTGCAGGAAGTCACTGACTTGCCCGAGCTGCTGCGCCAACAGATCGCGCATTTCTTCGAGAACTACAAGGATCTCGAAAAAGGCAAATGGGTGAAGATCGACTCCTGGGACGGCGCTGAAGCTGCCCGAAAGGCGATCGAAAAAGCAGCCGACGCTTATACCAAAGCCTGAAGCGCTCGCCGCCCGCCCAACACCCCGCGTCGGACATACCGCCGCGGGGTGTTTTATTGAGGGCTATTGTGCCCCGAGATCGCTGCGTATCTCTTGAATCAGTTGTGATGCCCGCAACGTGTAGTTGGCCATCATCAGCGAGTGATTGGCAAAAATGCCAAAGCCGCTGCCATTGAGCACCACCGGACTCCAGACGCGTGCCTGCGAAGCCTCGAGTTCGTCGATCAGCCGATCATATGACTTGCCGACCCCGGCCGCCTCGATGGCCGGCGCGAAGTCACGCTTGGCCGCCTTGAGCAGGTGCATCAAGGCCCAGGTGTTACCGCGCGCTTCGAAGAAGACGTTGTCAATACGCCACCACGGGGTACTCTCGCCATCCTCGCCGGTTTCGATATCGGCACTGTGGCGTTCGGCGCTTCCCACACTCGCTGCCAGACGTTGCGTCTGCTGATCGAGCCGAGTCTGCACACGATCCAGCCAGGCAGCTAATGCCGGGGCATCCGATGAGAAATCCGCCTGCTGCTCACCCAGACGTCCCAAGTAATCGCGTAGTGCTTCGCGCGCCTCTTGGTAACGCCCTTCGGCTGACGGAAAACGCCAGGCGTCACTGCGTGCTGCCAAGGCATCGACGGCTTGTTGTACGTCTTCGTCGCCACTGGCGATGGAATCATTGAGAGTCGCGCTCATGGCCCGCACTTGCCCAAGCACGCCATGTTCCCAGCTCGGCATGTTATCCAGCCACAATCCCGGCAGCGCGATATCGTTGCGCAAATAGCCACCGGGCTTGTCGAGCAAGCTGCCGAGAAGCGTCAAGGTAGTGGCGGTCACGGTCTCGCCTGGCCGAGGGGCATCCGACGCGGCCTCGGCACCGGATGGCTGCGCGGCGCCGCGCTGCACGCCCACCGCGTCATCGACGTTAAAATCATCGGGCCGCTGGCTCCACCAGACGCCCAGCGCCACGCAGACCACGAGGTAGATGATCAGCAAGGCGACCAGAGGCTTCCAGATCCAGCCATATTGGGGCGATTCCAGAATATTGCGCTGTTGACGCTCACGCTTACGAAAAAGAGCCATAAGACGTCCTTGTGATGAAGTTGAGAGCAATAACTTTCATCCTATCATGCAGTGGCGTTTTTGCTTGTGCCAACGCAAACTAGACAGCTCGTCCGTTTTTGGGCAAACTCCGCCCACACTAACGATATATGGCACCAGCAGCGGCATCTTGCGTGATCGTGCCGTGATCTAAGCCAATCCTGAACAGGTTAACAGCGTCGATCAGGACCCATGAAATGGCGAAGCTTCTCGTACTCAACGGCCCTAACCTCAACCTGCTCGGCACCCGCGAGCCAGGTGTTTACGGTACTACCACCCTCGAGGACCTTCGTCTGCGTCTGACCCAGCGCGCCTCTGATGCCGGCCACCAACTCGATTGGCTACAGTCCAATGCCGAGCACTCACTGATCGAGCGTGTTCATGCAGCGCATGACGACGGCACCGACTTCATCCTGTTCAACCCGGCCGCCTTTACGCATACCAGCGTTGCCCTGCGCGACGCGCTCACGGGTGTCGCCATCCCTTTCATCGAGCTGCATCTTTCCAACGTGCATGCGCGCGAGCCGTTTCGCGCGCATTCGTATTTTTCGGATGTCGCTCGCGGCGTCATCGCCGGATTCGGCGCCGATAGTTACGAGCTTGCCTTGGAGGCCGCGCTACGTCAGCTCGGCTGACAGCACCCACGCTCCGATGCAAACCACGCCACCTCACATTCACATTGATCGAGACAGGCTTATGGATATTCGCAAGGTCAAGAAACTCATCGAACTCCTGGAAGAGTCCAATATCAGCGAGATCGAAATCCAGGAAGGCGAGGAGTCTGTGCGTATCAGCCGCCACACCGGTGGTTTCAGCGCACCGCCCGCCGCCGAGGCCCCCGCGCCGGTCGCAGCGCCCGCACCCGCCCCTGCAGCGCCGAGCGAAGCAGCCGCGCCAGCGGCCGAGGCGGCCCCCACGCAGCCCAGCGGCCACCCAGTGACCTCCCCCATGGTAGGCACCTTCTATCGCTCGCCGGCGCCGGGCGCGAAAGCCTTCGTGGAAGTCGGCCAAAGCGTCAAGAAAGGCGAGACCGTGTGCATCGTCGAAGCCATGAAGATGATGAATCAAATCGAGGCCGATCAGGATGGCGTGATCGAAGCCATCATGGTCGAGGACGGCGAGCCGGTCGAATTCGACCAGCCGATGGTCATCATCTCTTGAAGCCGTTTGCGATCGCCCTTGGCGGTCAATCGCGCAACGCTTCCGAGCTTACATAGAGACGGACGACACTATGTTGGACAAGGTACTCATCGCCAACCGTGGCGAGATCGCTCTTCGCATACTGCGCGCCTGCAAGGAACTGGGCATCAAGACAGTAGCGGTCCATTCCAAAGCGGATCGTGAACTCATGCACGTGCGCCTGGCTGACGAAGCCGTGTGCATCGGACCGGCCTCCTCCGCGCAGTCATATCTGAATATCCCGGCACTGATCAGTGCCGCCGAGGTCACCGATTCCAGCGCCATCCATCCCGGCTATGGCTTTCTCTCCGAGAACGCCAACTTCGCCGAACAGGTTGAGCGTTCGGGCTTCGTATTCGTCGGCCCGCGTGCCGAAACCATCCGCATGATGGGCGACAAGGTCAGCGCTATCTCGGCGATGAAGGCAGCCGGCGTACCCACCGTGCCCGGCTCCGACGGCCCACTCCCCGAAGATAACGACGAAGCCGTACTGGCCACCGCGCAACGCATCGGCTATCCGGTCATCATCAAAGCAGCCGCCGGCGGTGGCGGACGCGGCATGCGTGTGGTGCACAGCGAGGATAGCCTGCTCTCCTCGGTCAGCGTGACACGCAATGAGGCCAATGCGTCGTTCGGCGACGGTACGCTTTACATGGAGAAGTTCCTCGAGAATCCGCGTCACGTCGAGGTACAGGTGCTGGCCGACGGCCAGGGCAATGCCATTCATCTCTACGATCGCGATTGCTCTCTGCAGCGCCGTCACCAGAAAGTGTTGGAAGAGGCGCCGGCACCTGATATCGATCCCGAGGCCCGCGAAAACGTTTTCAAAGCCTGCACCGATGCCTGCATCGAGATCAACTATCGCGGCGCCGGTACCTTCGAGTTCCTGTATGAAAACGGTCAGTTCTTCTTCATCGAGATGAACACCCGCGTACAGGTCGAGCACCCGGTCTCCGAGATGGTCACCGGCGTCGACATCGTCAAGGAACAGCTGCGCATCGCCTCCGGACTGCCGCTGTCCATCTCGCAGGACGATGTGCATCTCAGCGGACACGCCTTCGAGTGCCGGATCAATGCCGAGGACTCGCGCACTTTCATTCCCTCGCCCGGCAAGATCGATCTCTACCACGCGCCGGGGGGCTTGGGCGTTCGCATGGACGCGCATATCTATACCGGCTATAGCGTGCCGCCGCATTACGATTCGTTGCTCGGCAAGCTGATCACCTGGGGCGCCAGTCGTGAGACCGCGTTGACGCGCATGCGCAATGCGCTCGACGAGCTGCTGGTCGAAGGCATCAAGACCAATATCGATCTACAGAAGGATCTGGTCCGCGATAGTGCATTCCAACAAGGCGGGGTAAACATTCACTACCTCGAGAAGAAGCTTGACCTGACCTGATCAGCTCAAGCGACTCGACACGGGGCGGCCTTGGCCGTCCCGTTTGCGTTGATGCTCAAGGAGACTTCATGTCCTGGCTACAACTCAAGGCACACATCGCTCCGCAGCATGCCGAGACCCTGGAAGAGCTGCTGCTAGCCGAAGGTGCTCAGGCTATCACCCTGCAGGACGCTTACGATGATCCCGTCTTCGAGCCCGAAAGTGGTACCACGCCGCTGTGGGATGAAACCGTGCTGACCGGCCTCTACGACGATCTGGAAGATATCGAGCCAATGCTCGACCGAGTTCGCCAGCAGTGGGCCGCCGAGATGGCCGACGAGCCCTGCCCCGAGATCGACTACGAGTTGCTCGCCGATCGTGATTGGGAGCGCGAGTGGATGGACGATTTCACCCCACTCAAGATGGGCGAACGGCTTTGGGTGGTGCCCAGTTGGCATGCCGCCCCCGAGCCCGATGCCGTCAATCTGCTGCTCGACCCCGGCCTGGCCTTTGGCACCGGTACGCACCCCACCACCGCACTGTGCCTCGGCTGGCTCGATGGCCTCGATCTCGACGCCAGCAAGGTGCTGGATTTCGGCTGCGGCTCCGGCATTCTGGCTATCGCCGCGCTCAAGCTGGGAGCCGATCACGCTACAGGCACCGATATCGATTCACAGGCCTTGCAGGCGAGCCGTGAAAACGCCCAGCGCAATGCCATCGCCGATGAACATTTGTCGCTTTGCTATCCAGAGCGACTCGCGGCACAACGCTACGAGGTAGTGGTCGCTAACATCCTCGCCGGCCCTCTGGTCGAATTGGCGCCGACGCTTTGCGCCCATCTCGCCCCGCGTGGTCGTCTCGCACTATCGGGGATTCTCGCAGGGCAAGCCGAGGAGGTAATGGAGGCCTATCGTGCCCAGGGCATCGACCTCGACACGCCTTGCGAACGCGAAGGCTGGGTGCGCATCACCGGTGTCGCCGCCTCATGATGAAGGGCGGCCACACCAGTGGCGACGAAAAGCCCCTTCAAGAACATCGTTCTGGCGGCTATCATGACCCCCTTTCACCATCTAGACGCGTCTCGTGATGCCGACCCATGTCTCATCTCCGGTGTCGCCGTTGCCGCGCATCGGCCCTTACGCATTGCCCAACCGGGCGATTCTCGCTCCCATGGCGGGCGTGACCGACCGTCCGTTTCGGCAATTGTGTCGAGAACTCGGCGCGGGCCTGGTCGTCTCGGAAATGGTCACCGCCGACGCGCGCCTATGGCATACCCGCAAGTCGCGACAGCGTCTCGATCATGCCGGCGAGCCCGGCCCGCGCGATGTACAGATCGCCGGCGGCGACCCGGAAATGCTCGCTGAAGCCGCGCGCCTCAATGTTGCGCAAGGCGCCGAGATCGTCGATATCAACATGGGGTGCCCTGCCAAGAAGGTCTGCAACAAGGCCGCCGGCTCCGCGCTATTGCGTGATGAGCGTTTAGTTGCAGCAATTCTCGAAAGCGTCGTTGCGGCTGTGGATGTCCCGGTGACATTGAAGATCCGTACCGGCTGGTGCTCGGAGTCGCTCAACGGCAAACGCATCGCACAGTTGGCCGAGGCCGCCGGCATCCAAGCACTCGCAGTGCATGGCCGCACCCGCGCACAGCGCTATCGAGGCGACGCCGAATACGACACCATCGCCGCGATCAAGCAAGCGGTATCGTTGCCGGTGTTCGCCAATGGCGATATCGACAGCGCCGAGAAAGCCGCTCGCGTCCTCGACTACACTAAAGCCGATGCGGTCATGATCGGACGCGGCGCCCAAGGCAACCCGTGGATCTTTCGCGAGATCGAACACTACTTACGTACCGGTGATACTCTGGCGCCCCCGACGCCCGCAGAAATCGCCGCCGTGATGCACCGTCATCTCGAGGCACTGCATGCCTTTTACGGTGAACACATGGGGGTGCGCATCGCACGCAAGCATGTGGGCTGGTATCTCGCCACTCGCCCACAAGCGGCGGCATTGCGCGCACGCTTCAACGTTCTGGAACAGCCCTCGGCCCAACACCGCTTCGTGGATTCGCTCGCTCACGATGCGCTTGCGTTGGCCTCAAATGGAAGCAATGCAGCATGACCAGCAGGCAAGCATTTCCCATCGATCAGAATACGCTCGATGCCAGCGCCACAGCATCGCCAGCGCATCAGCAAACCTTGCGTGAGTCGGTCGAGCTCGCCATGCAGCGCTACTTCGGCCACCTGGATGGCGAAACGGTCAGTGACCTTTATGGCATGGTGCTGACCGAGGTCGAAGTGCCCTTGCTGGAGGCCGTGATGCGCTACGCCGACGGCAACCAGACACGTGCTGCCGACATGCTGGGCCTCAATCGCGGCACCCTGCGCAAGAAGCTCAAACAGTATGACCTGATCTGAGTCCGAACCGATCTGACAGGAGCGCTCTCGCCGGGCGCTCTTCACGTTTCACGCTAGTGTCTGGCGTCAATCGTCCCTCACCTTTCAAAAGTGGAGCCCCATGGCCGATCACACCGCATCCTCGTCTCCCCAGCCTGTGCGCCGCGCATTGATCAGCGTGTCCGACAAGACTGGCATCGTCGATTTCGCCCGCGAACTCAGCACAAACGGCGTCGCCCTGCTCTCCACCGGCGGCACCTTTCGCCTACTCAGCGAACACGGCATCCCGGTCACGGAGGTCTCGCAGCATACCGGCTTCCCGGAAATCATGGATGGTCGCGTCAAGACGCTGCACCCCAAGATTCATGGCGGCATTCTTGGGCGCCGTGGGCAAGACGACGAGGTAATGGCCGAGCATGACATCGACGCCATCGACATGGTCGTGGTCAACCTCTACCCCTTCGCCGACACCATTGCCCGTGACGATTGCACGCTGGAAGAGGCCATCGAGAACATCGACATCGGTGGCCCCACCATGGTCCGCGCCTGTGCCAAGAACCACGCTCACACCAGCGTCGTGGTCAATGCGTCCGACTATGGCCGCGTGCTCGACGACATGCGTACACATGGCGGCGTCGGCGCAACGCTGCGTTTCGACCTGGCGGTCAAGGCCTTCGAGCATACTGCCGGCTACGACAGCGCCATCGCCAATTATCTGGGTACCTTGGTGGAAGGCGGCGAGGCGAACTTCCCGCGGACCTATAACGTGCAGTTCCAGAAAAAACAGGCGATGCGCTACGGCGAAAACCCGCATCAGCAGGCAGCCTTCTATGCCGAGACAGATGCCACCGAAGCCAGCGTGACCACGGCAGAGCAGCGCCAGGGCAAGGCATTGTCGTTCAACAACGTCGCTGACACCGATGCCGCCTTCGAGTGCGTCAAGGTCTTCAGCGAGACGGCCTGCGTCATCGTCAAGCATGCCAATCCTTGCGGCGTCGCCATTGCCGACACGCCGCTCGCCGCCTATCAGAGCGCGTTCGCTACCGACCCCACCAGCGCCTTCGGCGGTATCATCGCCTTCAACCGCCCACTGGACGCCGATACGGCACGTGCCATCGTCGACCGCCAGTTCGTGGAAGTCATCATCGCGCCGGGCATCGACGATGCCGCCGCCGAGATCGTCGCCGGGAAGAAAAACGTGCGCCTGCTCGATGTCAGCGAGCACTGGCCCAGTCAGCCGCGTCCTGCCCATGATTTCAAGCGCGTCACCGGCGGGCTCCTGGTCCAGGACCGCGACCAGGGCATGGTCGAATCCGACCAACTACGCACCGTCACCGAGCGCGCGCCCAGCGCCCAAGAACTAAGCGATCTCAGCTTTGCCTGGAAAGTTGCCAAGTTCGTCAAATCCAACGCCATCGTCTATGCCAAGCACGGTCAGACCATCGGCGTGGGCGCCGGGCAGATGAGCCGCGTCTACTCGGCCAGGATCGCCGGTATCAAGGCCGCAGACGAAAGTCTGGAAGTGCCCGGCTCGGTAATGGCCTCTGACGCCTTCTTCCCCTTCCGCGATGGCATCGACGCTGCCGCCGCTGCCGGTATCACCGCCGTCATCCAACCTGGCGGCTCGATGCGAGACCAGGAAGTGATCGATGCCGCCAACGAAGCCGGTATCGCCATGGTCTTCACCGATATGCGCCACTTCAGGCACTGAAGACGGAAGACGGAAGACGGAAGACGGAAGGTCAGGATGACCTTTGCTACGAAAAGCTAAAGCCCCCGTAGATGGATACAGGGGCTTTTCTTCCCTCTTACTTCTTAACTCTTACCTCTGTGGGATCAGCCCAGATCCATGCACAGGTACTTGGTTTCCATGTATTCGTCGATACCGTACTTGGAGCCTTCACGCCCCAGCCCCGAGGCCTTGACGCCCCCGAACGGCGCGCTGGCGTTGGAGATCAATCCCGTATTGATGCCGACCATGCCGTACTCCAACGCTTCGGCCACGCGCCAAACACGACTCAGATCGTTGGCATAGAAGTACGATGCCAGCCCAAAGCGCGTGTCATTGGCCATCTTCACGGCAGCTTCCTCGTCATCGAACGGCAGTACCGCCGCCAACGGCCCGAAGGTTTCCTCGTGTGCCACCTTCATGTCGGTATTGGCATGACTCACCAGTGTCGGGGAGAAAAAGCGCCCACCCAACGGGTGCGTATGACCACCCAACAACAACTCGGCGCCCCTCTCGACGGCATCCTGAATATGCTCAGAGACCTTGGCAACGGCGTCATCGTCGATCAACGGCCCTATATTCACGCCTTTTTCGGTGCCCGGGCCGACGTGCAATTCGCTGTTCATGGCCGCCGCCAGCTTTTCGCTGAAAGCATTGATCACGCTGGACTGCACCAGAAAGCGGTTGGTGCACACGCAGGTCTGGCCGGCATTGCGGAACTTGCTGGCCATCGCGCCCTCGACGGCGGCATCGAGATCGGCGTCTTCGAACACCAGAAACGGCGCGTTGCCCCCCAACTCCAGCGAAATCTTCTGGATATGCTCGGCGGCGCCGGCCATCAACTGGCTGCCCACCTCGGTCGAGCCGGTGAAGGTGATCTTGCGCACCACGGGCGATTCAGTCATCGCCTTGCCGATCTCGCTGGCGCGCCCCGGCACCACATTGAACACGCCGCGCGGCACCCCGGCCTGCTCGGCCAGCGCCGCCAGCGCGGTAGCAGAAAACGGCGTCTGACTGGCCGGTTTGATGACGATCGGGCACCCCGCCGCCAATGCCGCCGCCGCCTTGCGAGTGATCATCGACGACGGGAAATTCCACGGCGTGATCGCCCCGACGACGCCGATCGGCTGCTTGAGCACCACGATGCGCTGGTTGGACTTGGCCGCAGGGATGGTGTCGCCATAGACGCGCCGCGCTTCCTCGGCGAACCAGCGCAGGAAACTCGCCGCATAGGCGATTTCACCGGCCGCCTCCTTGATAGGCTTGCCCTGCTCGGCGGTCATGATCGCCGCCAGCTGGTCCTGATGCTCGAGCATCAGGTCGTACCATTTCATCAGGGTATCCGCGCGCTCTTGCGCCGTCAGGGCACGCCAGGCCGGCCAGGCCGACTCGGCGGCTTCGATGGCACGCTCAGTCTCGGCACGCCCCAGCTTGGGCATGCGTCCCACGACCTCACCGGTGGCCGGGTCGTCGACCTCGATCTGTTCGCCGCTGTCCGCTGCCACCCAATTGCCATCGATATAGGCAAAGGGACGAAACAGCGAGTTCTCCTGAAGGGACTCCATGGCGTTCTCCTTCCTGACAATGAGGGCGACGCTGGCCGTCGCCGTGAATTCATCTTATGCCGAGTCTCTTGATGCCACCAAACGCAGCGCACCCTGACATGACGTTCACCCAACACCCCAGATAAAGAGACTCAGCACCGCGATGGCAATGGCGGCCCCACACAGTGCCTGCCCCCTGTAACGCGACGGCGAGCGCCGTATCTGCCGGATCCCAAGCACGGCCAGTAGGATCGCCAGCACATCGACGAGCAGCATATAAGACGCGAACAGCGGAGCCACGGCGACAAGCACCAGCGCCAGCACCGCCCAGGGCGACAATAAAGAAGATTTGATGTGCCCCTGATCGTCACGCGTCTGCCGCGCGGTGCGCTGAGGAACGGGGGCATCGAACACCTGCTCGGCACGACCAGCGTCGCCATCGAAACGTAGCCGACTGCCTTCCCTGGGAAGGCCCCGGCCACGCCACTCGGTCAATGTGAACGTATAACGATGTCCATCGTTGCCGACGATCACGCCGCGCTGGGCCGCGTCGTCGAAGTGTTCGAGCTTACCGTTCACGACGCGACTCCCAGCCGAATACCGATGACATGGTCATGTCGCCTCAATCGAGCCGCGAGTCCGATAGCGTCACCGAGACAGAGTCGGAAAAACGCAGCGCGAAAGGCTTGTCGATTTCCACTTGCGCCGTGAGGACCTGCTCGTAACTCATGATGATATCCAGAACCTCGCGGGTCATGCGTTCCAGCAAGAGGAAGCGGTTATCCTCGACATAGCCGATGATATGCTTGGTGATCGTACGATAATTGAGTGCCTGCTCGATATGATCGAACTTGACCGCGCGATCGGCCCGATAACGGATGATGGCATTGATCACCACATCCTGGCGGTTCTGGATTTCCTCGTCCTTGATACCGATATGGGTACGCAGGCGCAGATTCTTGATGTTAATCGTTGCCAGATCGTGATCGAGGTGCTGATCGTTCAGGGCATGTAAGGCCATGCAGCATTTCTCCTAAAGTGTGAAACGCGCGTCACGCGACGGTGATCGACGCCGCGCTCAGCCATGCACCAGCGTCAAGAACTCCTGACGCGTATTCAAGTTATTGCGGAAAGCGCCCAGCATCACGGAGGTCTTCATGCACGAATTCTGTTTCTCGACCCCACGCATCATCATGCACATGTGCTGCGCTTCGACGATCACACCCACACCGCGCGCCTCGGTCACCTCCTGCACGGCCTCGGCGATCTGGCGTGTCAGGTTTTCCTGAATCTGCATGCGTCGCGCATACATGTCGACGATACGCGCGAACTTGGAGAGCCCCAGTACCTTGCCCTTGGGCAAATAAGCGATATGGCACTTGCCGATGAATGGCAACAAATGATGTTCACACATCGAATAGAGTTCGATGTCCTTGATCAGCACCATCTCGTCAGTCTGCGATTCGAACACCGCGCCGTTGACCAATGACTCGAGCGTCTGCCCATAGCCCTGGTTGAGAAACTGCATGGCCTCGGCGGCTCGCATGGGCGTATCACGTAGCCCTTCCCGATCGGGATCCTCGCCCAAGCCGGCGATGATGTCGCGGTAATGCGTTGCGAGTTCTTCTGTCATTTAAGTGCCTTTGAGTGCCTTCGTCATGACGCCCGATCGGGCATACGTTACAAAATGAATACAACACCGGAAGTTTGCCACACCGGCAAAGCGCGACGCACGCGCGATTCGCACCGACGTCGGCGACACTACATTTCCCGACGCCGCCCCGGGGCCTTCGAGGCTGCAAAGTCACGCCAGCCAGCGCGGATTTTCCAACGCGAGGCGCTGTTGCTCGAGAATACGGATGTGCTGATCCCAATACCCCTCACTGGCTACCCAAGGAAAAGCCTTGGGAAACGCCGGATCTTCCCAGCGGTCGGCCAACCAGGCGCTATGGCGCATCAATCGCAACGTGCGCAACGGCTCGATCCAGCGCAGTTGGCGCCGATCGAACTCGACATGCTGCTCGTAACCCTCGATCACTTCGGATAACTGCATCTGCCATTCGTCGGCTTCAGACGCCGTCAATAACATCCACAAATCCTGGATCGCTGGCGCCATGCAGCAATCATCGAAGTCAACCAGTGCAAAATCCTCATCGCGCCCCAGGATGTTGCCCAGATGGCAGTCGCCATGTACGCGTTGCAGGGCCGTCTCCGGCCATCGCTGTTCGGCCAGTAGCGTCTGCAGGCGCTCGACGATGCGGGCGTATGCCTGACGTTGACGACGACTCAGCCAATCGCTCGCCAGCACGCGCTCACAACTGGCTTGGCTGATCGCCATAGGCTCCTGAACAGGACGCGCATGGAAGGAACCACGACGTGCCACGGCATGCACCTGGCCGATCAAGTCACCAAGAGCAAAGAGATGCGCGGGGTCCTCGAGCTCCGGCGCCTGTCCTGCGAGATGCGGAAACAACGCGAACGCAAATCCATAGGCATGATGGAGCGTCTCTCCAGCATCGTCGCGCCAAGGCGGCGCGCCGGGTACTCCCGCGGCATCGAGTTCATCGAGAAAGGCATGCTCCTCGCGAATCTGCGCTTCGCTCCAACGCTCGGGACGATAGAACTTGGCCACCCAGCGGCGGCGATCGTCGTCGCTCAACAGGAACACGCGATTCTCGTAGCTGTTGAGCGCAAACGGCTCGCCCGGCAACCAAAAACCCAGCGACTCGACGGCATCGACCACGTGTGCGGGCGACAAACTTTCGAACGGGTGCTTTGGGGCGGTCATGACGTGTCCTATTGGAGATGCATCCTCATGCTATCAGATTTCTCGCGGCGTTCGCGTCATCGCCCAGGCCTCGACATGCTGGGCGCCCGCCCCTCGGCAGGCATCGGCCAGTGCCGAGAGCGTACTGCCGGTGGTCATCACGTCGTCGACGAGCGCCACGTGAGCCGGCAAGCCTGGCGCAACACCAAAAGCCCCGCGCACGTTGCCGCGACGCGAACGGCGTGTCAGCCCACGCTGGGTCGGCGTGTCACGCTCACGCCAGGCACGCTGGCACGGTACGCCCAATTGATGCGAGAGTTCTCGCGTCAGCCAGACGCTATGATCGAAACCGCGTTCACGCCGCCGCTGCGGATGCGTCGGCACCGCAACGAGTGCCTCGGGTAACGCACCTTCCCTATCATGTGCAAAGAGCGTCGCCAGCAAGATGCCCGCACGCGGTTGCGCGCCGAACTTGAAGCGCTGAAGCAATGCCTGCGAAGCATCTTCGTAACGTAGCGGCGCCCGCGCCACATCGAAAGACGGCGCATGACGCAGACAGTGGCCGCACAGATCAGCAGGACGCGCCAACGGCTCGGCACAGCGCGTACAGGCCACGCGATTCCAGGGCAACGCCTCGAAACATGCCTCGCACCACGGTGACGCCGGCGGCGTCATGCCCATGCAAAAGGCACAAGGACCCGGCAACCCTGCATGCACCGACAAGTTGACCAGCATCTTTATCTTGGCAGACAAATACCAAACGTTTTTCACTGTTATCATGATTAACTGGTTCTTTTATAAGTTCTCAAGACTATTCAACAAAGTTCGACAGGAACAGACTAGCATGCCTGCCACCTCCCGCATGCTGCGCTCAATGCCGATATGCCGACCAGTATCACCGTGACCGACACCCTCCAAGACCTTCAATATCGCCTCAGTGCCCATGGCGATTGACTTCCCTCTCTGTATCCGTAGAATATCGCTCGACCTGCCCGACTGCGGATGTGGTGGAATTGGTAGACACGCTAGATTTAGGTTCTAGTGCCGAGAGGCGTGGGAGTTCGAGTCTCCCCATCCGCACCACAGGGATTCCCCAAGCATCACCTGATCTCCTCAAGATACTCTGAAAGCCGCTCAACCACGGGCTTTTCTTTGACCTGACTTAAACTCTCCGAACCCGATCCACAGTTCCTCACCGTGTACACCGACATGTACACTGAGAGTTCTGGTGTACACGGGATGCGTTGGGGAGCGCTAATCGAATATTCAGAAATCAAGCGGCAACCACTGGCGCAGCTCTCCGTTGGTTACTAAACCTGTGAGTGCATGATGAAAGCGATGGAGGAGCGCGTACGATCATTGGCCGCAATTACAAGCCGTTTGAGATCGTCAGCGTAAAATCTGACAGCACTTAATCACTCCGGTGAGCAGCCTTGGAGTCCTTTTTGCTGTCCCAGTAAATTGCCCAGTCTGCGAGCTGGGCAATTGCATAACTGAAATGAACCGGCCGCTGAGGCGTTTAAAGAGAAAGCCCCCGAGGACGATCGGAGGCTCTCAATCAGCATCAGCCCAAGTGCATGAATGAATTCAACACGTCCTTGGCAGCTGAGTATCCTTCCTGGATGCAGGTATTCTGACAAATTGCGAATGCAATAAACTTAACCTGCGTTAATAAAGGGTCCATGAACGGAACAGAATGCCCCTAGCGGCAGTCCAGCCCCGTTTTTTGGGTAGACAAGCCTGCTTCACCCTGCACATGGCATCATGTCATTGACAGACGTACGCCTTTTTCAAAGCATCGGTGACCACATCACTGGCCGGTTCGTCCCAGCTACTGGAAGCACTTTCCAGGTATTGCGACACTTCATCCAAGATATCGCGGCCGCGAACGTCACTGGGCGCACAAATTTTTTCGTGGGATTCCAAGCGGTCGAAAATACCTAACACGTACCCAGTATAGGTGAAAAACTTACTAGTATCGTAGGACTCATCAGCACGAAATTGCTGGTAATGGCGCTGAAAATCGAGAAGGTCGGCGCCATTGTAGAAATAGCCCCAGGCATTGCCGATTCCCGTACATCCCAACCCCGCCATCAATATCACGCTCAATGCTCGTTTGGCGGTTTGTCTCATGAAGATCCCCCTGGTTCTTTGCATTCTTCAAACGTCGAAACGAAGACAAAAAAACGCCGGTTGACAATCAACCGGCAAGTCGCCATGTATTGGATGGCGAGAAACTTACGCCGGCCTTTGTAGACCGGTTGGAGGCGGATGATTTTCCACCTCTGGAGACACACATGAGACTTGCGTCTTCCTTGGCGATTCGGATCACATGAGCCTGCGAGGCGTCATCCACCTCCTTCCTTGGCTGCCGGCCACCAACCAGCGCAATTGCGCAATTCCTTTAGTAGCGTCCCAGTGGCCGGTGATCGCTTGAATCACCTACATCTTAGACGTCAGACCCGGCTCGGAAAAGCGTTGTACAATACTCGGCTAATTACTTACTCAGCCCGTAACGCAGATTCTTTCGCGTCCGGCACGAAGCCGGCTTCAGTCGCCTGCCGTCTTGGTGCCGCAATGGCAAAGAAACGCTCGACTACCAGCGGAGAGGCCGGTCGCGTCAGACAGGACACTACCACGAATGTGGGTAAATTGATGACAAGCCCCCAGAACCCAGCGTGGATTCCCAGCGGATGGCGCCACACCAGCGTAAACAGCAGTGTGACGGCAAACCCCACTACGATGCCGCTCAACACGCCCAGCTTGGAGGCACGGGTCCAGAAGAACATGCCGATAAAGGCAGGCAGCACCTGGGTAGCAAATCCCAGCCCCACGAGCAGTATCATCACCAAGTTGCTGGGTTCGGCGATGGCCACCGGCGCGACGATTAGCGCCATGATCGGCAAGAGCAGGCCCCGCGCCAGCTTGCCGGCAGCGGCATCGGAAAGCTTGAAAGCCGGTTGCGCGATATCCTTGGCATAGGAAAGCGCCACCGAATGCAAGAAGGGTTCGCAGGACGACATAGAGGCCGCCAACGTGCCCGCGCCAAGCAGGCCCACCAGCCAGACCGGCATCTGTTGCATGGCAAGCTCGAGCGCCACGGTATCGGCACGTGCCAGTTCAGGCAGGCTATAAATGCCGATGAAGCCCACCACCACCATGGGCAAGATGACTACATAGTAACTAGGCAGCCAGGTTGCGCTGCGACGAATGGTGCGTGCCGATGACGCACTCATCCACTGCGTCCAGACCGGTGGCATGAACGACAACATCGAGACGATAATCGACGTCGTCCAGAAAGCGAAACTCATGTCTCCCTGCGCGCCCGGCAAGGTTAAAAAAGCCGGATCACGCTCATGCAGAGTGGTAAAGACATCGCCAAACCATAGACTACCGCCGAAACGCTGTGACGCCCAGAGCCCAATCACCCACGCCACCGCCAGCATCAGCACGCCCTGGAAGGCGTTGGTGATACCGATCGCGCGTTGGCCGCTGGCATAGAGATAGAGGGCGATACAGCTCAAGACCACCAGCACCCCCACCCAGATCGGTAATCGCCCAGCGCTCATAACGTTCAGAATATACGCAGCCCCGATGGTCTGCAGTACCGCATAAGCCAATGACGCAATCGACATTACGCCTGCGGCTAGGGCCCCCAACAGCGGGCTTTCATAGCGATCGGCTATGGCCGCCCCTTGCGTGACATGGCCGAAACGCCGGCCGAAGGCCCACACCTTGGGGCCGAAATACCAGGCCACCAGCGCCAGATAGGATAGGTAGATCACCACATAAAACACCGCCACGCCCTTGGTGTAAGCCCATCCTGGCGCGCCCATGAAGGTGTAGGCGCTCACGCTGCCTGCGGCGATCAGCAGATAGAGCGTGACCGGCCCCATGCTGCGACCGGCGACGCCCCACTCTTCCAACGAATTCATCGAGCGTCCTGTCCGGGCGCGCAAGCCCAGGAAGAGCGCCACGCCCAGATAGGCGAGCGTCATGACAATCGGCACACTACTCGTCATCGCCAGAACGCTCCACTAGCCGGTTGCCGATGGCCATGACGCCGCAACAAGCGAACACGACGACGTACGCCCATACCGCAATCAGCGGCAAACCGAGCACCACGCAGGCTCGATTGAACCAACCGATCACCGGCCAGATGCCCGCTGCGATGAGCGTGACAAATGCCAGAGTCAACCCCCAGCCACGCCACGTGGTCGGCCGCACGATATAATGCTTCATGAAAATTCCGCTCAGGAAAGATGGTCTACGTTGCCGCAGCGTATACCTTACAATGACGATACGCGCAAAAGCGCTCATGGTAGCGCATTCATTCGTTCAAGGGGATCGGCGCATACTCACATGTTCTTCACGCCCCGTAAGCATCGTCATTGTATTTGGCATGGCATGATGCCTACCGTTTCCCATGCGTGCATTTCTTCCCGGCGACAAGGATGTCTTGATGAAATTTTCCCTGGCCGGCTTGCGTAACGCGCTCAGCGGCACGGCGAGTGCCGGTTATGTCGCCAAGGGGGTGATCTATATCACCATTGGCTGGCTATCGTTGCTTACCACTCTCGGCATGGGCGGCCAAAATGCCGGCACGGACGAGGTCATTCGTACCATCGCGTTGTGGCCATTCGGTACGCTGTTGATCGCACTGTTGGGGCTTGGCCTGGTGGCCTATGTTCTCTGGCGTCTCGCCCAAGCCTGGTGGGATCTCGAACATAAGGGCCACCACTGGAAGGGCATCTTGCAACGTCTGGGATTCGTCATCAGCGGCACTCTGTATATCGCTCTCGCCTGGCAATGTGCCACCTTGCTCGTACGCTCGCTTGCCAGCGGCGGAGGAGGCAGCAGCACGTCACAACAAACCGCCGAGTTACTCGACTATCCCGGCGGCGTCTTTGTGCTGTTCGGGCTCGGGATCGCTTTTATCGGCGTGGGACTACATCAGCTTCGGCGTGCCTGGAAACGCCACTACCGTCGCAATTGGCACGTCGAAGACATGCCCAATGGGCCGCTGCCCATCCTCGAGGGCATCGCCCGTCTAGGGCTAGCGGCTCGCGGTATCGTGTTCGGAATCATCGGAACTTTCTTGTGCGTGGCCGCCATCGAAGTCGATCCCGACAATGCCGAGGGTCTGGGCGGCGTCCTCGACACGCTCGCCGAGCAACCCTATGGACGCTGGCTGCTCGGCGGTGTCGCCGTGGGGCTGATGGCCTACGGCCTTTACTGCTTCATCAACGCGGGATATCGGCGCACGCGCACCCCACGACTATGACCGGAGGTGGCGCTTAGCTCATCAACAGCGCGCCGCCGGCAGCCGCGATGGCAGCACCGATGCCGCGTAGCCAACGGTTGTCGCGGCGGGCCAGCCACTCGCCCAGCACACGTCCCGCCAGCGTGATGGCCACACTGGTCAATACGAAGCCCAGCGCGTAAAGCAGTGCGGAGGCGCCCGGCGCCAGTTCGCTGCCATGCGCGTGGCCATGCATCAGAATGAACGCGAACACCAGCACGCCCCCCAGCGCACTCGGCAAACGCACCAGAGTGGCCAGCAATACCCCGGCCAGCAGCACGCTCGAGGCGATGCCGAATTCGACGCCCATCAACGGCACGCCCATCCAGGCCAGACTGGCGCCCGCCAGCATACCCAGCGCAATCAACAGCGGCATGGCACGGCGTAACGCACCCGCCTGACGGAAGCTCCACAGCCCGATGGCCGCCATCGCCAGCAAGTGATCGAGCCCGGTCAGAGGATGTGTCAAGCCCGCCATGAAACTGCCGGCATGCGAATGCGGCATATGCCCTGGATGCGCCAACGCGGAACCGGCGAACAATAGGGCCAAGGGAGATAACGCCAGGATCAGATGGCGTATATGAAGACGAGACAAGGACATGAATATTCTCCTTTATAGTCAGTAATAACCAGATAGTCAGTGATAACCAGCGTATCTTAGAGACTCGGTGCTACATCGGCGGCTGCCTGATCCACAGGCTGCGGCCGACGCTCCGGCAGCATGCCGCGCTCGAGGATGAAGCGGATGACTTCCTCGACCCCCACCCCATCGTAGAGATTGGCGAACACGAAGGGACGTTCGCCACGCATCTTGCGAGCGTCGCGATCCATGATCTCCAGCGAGGCATGCACCTGCTCGGCGATATCGATCTTGTTGATGATCAACAAATCCGACTTGGTGATCCCCGGCCCGCCCTTGCGTGGGATCTTGTCCCCAGCGGAAACATCGATGACGTAGATCGTCAGATCGGAAAGCTCGGGGCTGAACGTCGCCGACAGGTTGTCGCCACCGGATTCGACCATCACCAGTTCGAGCCCCTGATGACGCGACTGCAGCTCGTCAATCGCCGCCAAGTTCATGGAGGCGTCCTCGCGGATCGCCGTATGCGGACAGCCCCCGGTTTCCACCCCCAGAATGCGGTTGAACTCCAAGGCGTCGTGCTTGAGCAGGAAGTCAGCATCCTCGCGGGTGTAGATGTCATTGGTGACCACGGCGATATCGTAATGACCGCGCAGTGCCAAACAGAGCTGCTTGAGCAAGGCCGTCTTGCCGGACCCCACCGGACCACCGATCCCGACGCGTAGACAATGTGTCATCGGTTTTCTCCTTGCATGAATTCGAATGTCAGGAAGAAGGATGAAGGAAGGAAGACGTCGCTTCGCGACTCGAAGAGGGAAGAAAAACCGCCCTCTGTCATCCCTCGTCTTTCTTCAGGCGCATGGCAACGTTCTTCCCTCTTCCCTCTTCCTTCTATCAACTTCTATCAACTTCTAAACAACCGTGAGTACTGGGTTTCGTGCAGCGCGCTGGCCAACGCCAGGCCAGGTAATGCCGGCCCCAGCTCGTCGTCGTCCAGCGCGATGGCCGTCGCCACCACGTCGGCCAGATGGGGGCGCAGTTTCTCGATAAGGCGCTGCGCGCTCGTCTGTCCCAAAGGCAACGCCTTGCAGGCCACCGTCAATTGGTTCTCCAGCCAGGCCCAGGCAAACCCCAGCATTGCGTCCTCACAACTCACGCCGCGAACCCGTGCCGCCAGAGCGAAGGCCACCACGTAACCTGGTGTGGCGGGCAAAACCGGCGTCTCAGGCACTTGTTCGAGGTTATGCAGCAACCGCAGCAGGGTGCCGCCCAGGCGCTGTTCTTCCTCGAGCAGTTCATGGGTTTCGCGATTGGCCTGGAGCCAGGTGTTCCAATAGGCCAGCGCCTCGCCATCGTCTTGCGCCCAGGCGTGATAAGCGCGTGCCAGAACCGGCAGTTCGCAGCGCGTCAGGCCGTCGTCCAGCACCCCGGCGATCCACTCGCCAAGGCCCGCTTCGCCCTCTACCCAGCCAAGTTCCAGCGCACTCTCGAGACCCTGTGACCAGGCAAAGGCGCCGATCGGCAACGCCGGGCTGACGAGTTGCAGCAATCCCGCCAACGCCAACGGGTCGTGGCCCGCATGCCGTTCAGTGGACATGGTCGTGGTCATGATCATGGCCATGCGTATGGTGATGGGCTTCCCCGGTGGCGTAGGCGCCAGGCTCGGGATCGAACGGTGCGGCGTAATGCTCCAACGTCGCGCCCAGCCGCTCGGCCAACGCCTCAAGCACATGATCCGGCGGAAAGCGCACCCAGCCACCGTCGTCATCGTCACCGATAGCCAATTGCACATGACGATTTCCCAGGTGATAGGCGAGGCGCGCCAAGGGTAGCCCTGAGACGGTACGCGCGGTCACCACGGGTTCCTCGGCAGCGTATACACGCACGATCTCGCCATTTTCCGCTCGCAAGCCGTCGCCATCGCGCAGCACCGGTCCCCGGTCGAGAAACAGCCCCAGCTCGCGGCCACCGTCACTTATCGCCTTGAGACGACCGCGCATGCGCTGCTCGAACGGCAGCGTCAGGGTATCGCCGGCCTGTTCCACCGTGACCGGCCCCAGGCGTTCATTTAGTTTCAGCATGACATGCTCCAGAACGTGGCTTCGCCTCTTTAAGAAGGAAGAAATCAGTTAGAAGCACAAACCGTCCCCAATGGCACCGCATGCTTCCCTCTTACTTCTTCCCTCTTACTTCTTACATCGTCTAAAACAAGTGATAGCGCTGTGCCAGCGGCAACTCCGTCGCCGGCTCGCAAGTCAACAGCTCACCGTCGGCATGAACTTCATACGTCTGAGGGTCGACCTCGAGCTTGGGGCAGGCATCGTTGAGCTTCATGTCCGACTTGCGCACCTGCCGCACGCCCTTGCACGCCGCCAATTCGCTATGCAGTCCCAGACGCGCCTTGATTCCTGCGTCGAGCGCGGCCTGGCTGACGAAGCTCAGACGTGTCTGACTCGCCGCCCTCCCCAAAGCGCCGAACATAGTGCGGTAATGCACCGGTTGCGGGGTAGGGATCGACGCATTGGGGTCGCCCATCGGCGCGGCGGCGATCATTCCACCCTTGAGGATCGTCGCCGGCTTGGCGCCGAAGAACGCCG